>NZ_JBICXA010000020.1:0-268188 GCF_043200035.1 Streptomyces sp. NPDC048504 | reverse complement strand
CCTTCGACCCCGTCCGCAAGCAGTACTTCTGGCACCGCTTCTTCTCCCACCAGCCGGACCTCAACTACGAGAACCCGGCCGTCCAGGAAGAGATCATCTCGGCGCTGAAGTTCTGGCTGGACCTGGGCATCGACGGTTTCCGCCTGGACGCGGTCCCGTACCTGTTCGCGGCCGAGGGCACCAACTGCGAAAACCTTCCGGCAACCCACGAGTTCCTGCGCCGGGTACGGAAGGAGATCGACGCGCAGTACCCCGACACGGTGGTGCTGGCGGAGGCGAACCAGTGGCCCGAGGACGTCGTCGACTACTTCGGCGACTTCCCGAGCGGCGGCGACGAGTGCCACATGGCGTTCCACTTCCCGGTGATGCCGAGGATCTTCATGGCGGTCCGGCGGGAGTCGAGGTATCCGGTCTCGGAGATCCTGGCCAAGACCCCGGCGATCCCGTCCGGCTGCCAGTGGGGCATCTTCCTGCGCAACCACGACGAGCTGACCCTGGAGATGGTCACCGACGAGGAACGCGACTACATGTGGGCGGAGTACGCGAAGGACCCGCGTATGCGCGCCAACATCGGCATCCGCAGGCGCCTGGCCCCTCTCCTGGACAACGACCGCAACCAGATCGAGCTGTTCACGGCCCTGCTCCTGTCGCTCCCCGGCTCGCCGATTCTCTACTACGGCGACGAGATCGGCATGGGCGACAACATCTGGCTCGGCGACCGCGACGCCGTCCGCACGCCGATGCAGTGGACACCGGATCGCAACGCAGGTTTTTCGTCCTGTGACCCCGGCCGGCTGTCGCTGCCGACCATCATGGACCCCGTCTACGGCTACCAGGTCACCAACGTCGAGGCGTCGATGTCGTCGCCCTCCTCGCTGCTGCACTGGACGCGCCGCATGATCGAGATCCGTAAGCAGAACCTGGCGTTCGGCCTCGGCTCGTACCGGGAACTGCCGTCGTCCAATCCGGCGGTGATCGCGTTCCTGCGCGAGTACGAGGACGACCTCGTCCTGTGCGTGAACAACTTCTCCCGGTTCGCGCAGCCGACGGAACTGGACCTGCGGGCGTTCAATGGGAGGCATCCGGTCGAACTGTTCGGCGGGGTGCGTTTTCCGGCCGTAGGAGAGCTGCCGTACTTGCTGACGCTGGCGGGGCACGGCTTCTACTGGTTCCGGCTCCGCAAGGAAGCCGCCTAGATCGCTGCTGGATCCGGGCTGGATCCCGGTGGGGCGGGGCGGTTTCGGTTTCCCCCGCCCCGCCCGGGGCACGCAACAGTGACACCCCGACCACCCCCGGGGAAAGGAACGTGACTCCATGGCGGAAACTGTCACACTCTCCGGCCGGACCAGTCCCGGTCCCGGTCCGGACCTCCTCGCGTCACTGGACCCCCTCCTGCGGGAGTGGCTGCCCAGGCAACGGTGGTTCGCGGGCAAAGGCCGTCCCGTCACCGGTTTCTCGCTGGTGGCGGCGACCGAGCTCCTCCCGGTGGACGGCACCAAGCCGGGCCTGTACCACCTCCTGGTCCGCGCCCATCAGTCCCCCGCCCCGGGCGACTGCTACCAACTCCTCATAGGCGTGCGCGAGGCGCTGCCACCCCGGCTCGCGCCCGCGCTCATCGGACATGTGGAGGAGGGCCCGCTCGCCGGTCACACGGTGTACGAGGCCCTGTACGACCCCCGGCCCGCCGAGGTGCTCCTGGAGGCGCTGCGCACCCGGGCCCGCATCGGCGGGCTGCGCTTCGAACGGGCCCCGGACGCCCCGGACATCGGCCCCGGCCTGACCCCGCGCCTGATGACGGCCGAGCAGTCCAATTCATCGGTGGTCTACGGCGACACGTACATCCTGAAACTGCTGCGCAGGATCGTGCCCGGCACCAACCCCGACCTGGAACTCCCGCTGGCCCTGGCGCTGGAGGGCTGCACGCGGGTACCGGCACCGACGGCGTGGCTACGGGCGGAGTTCGCGGACGAACCGTACGTCCTGGGAGTCCTCCAGCCCTTCGTGCGGGGCGCGGCGGACGGCTGGGAACTGGCGCTGGGCGAACTGTCCAAGGGCGAGGACTTCGGCACGGAGGCGAGGTCGCTGGGCCGGGCGACGGCGGAAGTACATGTCGCCCTGGCGCGGGCGCTGCCGACGATGACGTTGGGCCACGCACAGCTGGAACTGCTGGTGAGCGGCATGACGGAGCGCCTGGACGCGGCGGCACAGGCGGTACCGGCGCTCCGCCCGTACGCCCCCGGCCTGCACTCGGCGTTCTCGGCACTGGCGGATCTGGCGGCGGAGGGCCACACCTGGACCGCCCAACGCATCCACGGCGACCTGCACCTGGGCCAGTGCCTGCACTCACCGTCCGGGGAATGGTCCCTGATCGACTTCGAGGGCGAGCCCTCCAGGCCCCTCGCGGAACGCCGTATGCCCCAGCCGCCGGTACGGGACATCGCGGGGATGCTCCGTTCCTTCGACTACGCGGCCCACTCGACGACACCGGCCGCGCCGGGCTGGGCGGACATGTGCCGGGCGGCGTACTGCTCGGGGTACGCGGAGGTGACGGGGGTGGATCCGCGTACGGACCCGGTCCTGCTCCGCGCGTACGAGACGGACAAGGCGATCTACGAAGTCCTCTACGAGGCCCGCCACCGCCCGGACTGGCTCCCGGTCCCCATGTCAGCGGTACGGCGGCTGGCGAACCCCACGACTTGACCCGACCCACCTCGACCTCGACCACATCCCGCCCGCCTCGAACTCACCCCGCTCAGGAGGCTCTACCCGTGACCCCGCGTCCCCCGTCCAACGGTTCGGATCCACAGCCGAGGAAGAAAACGGCCGAGGAGAAGAGCGGTGCGGAAGTACAGCCGACGGCTCCTGCGGAGAAGGGGGGCGGTGACGGCGGCGGGGGTAAGAAGGGCGCCGAGGTTGTGGGGAAGGGTACGGCGGGCAAGGGGGGCGCGCTTAAAGGGGCTGCGGGCGAGAAGGCGGTGGGCGAGGGAGGCAGGGTCAAGGGGGCTGCGGGCAAGGGGGCGGCGGCGGAGAAGGCGATGGAAAAGAGGGGCGGGACGGGTAACGCCGTTGCGAAGAAGGCCGGGTCGAAGGGGGCGGCGGAGACGGCTGCGCCCGGGAAGGCCGGGAAGGCCGGGGCCACGAGGGCGGTGGCGAAGGACGCGCGGGCTGAGACGGCTAAGTCTGGAAAAGCGGCCGGAGCCAAGACAACGAAGAAGAACGCGCCGGCCGAGACGTCTGAGCCCGGGAAGGCCGCGGCAGCCGGAGTCAAAACGGCGAAGAGGTACACACCGGCCGAGACGACCGAGCCTGGGAAGGCCGGGGCCAAGAGGGCGACGACGAAGAACGCCGGTACGAAGAAGGCAGCGGCAACGAAGGCTGCGGCGAAGAGCGCCGTGCTCAAGAAGAAGAACGCCGTGGCGAAGACTGGTTCGGCGGAAGACACCTCGGCGACAGAAGCTGCGACGGAGAAGGCCATGACGAAGACGGGCGCCGCGAAGACGGGTACGGCGAAGAGGACGAACGTGACGGCGAAGGTCCCGGCGGAGACGGGCTCGGCAGAAGACGTCGTGGCGGAGACGGGCAGCACGAGGAAGACCGTGACGAAGAGGACCGCAGCGAAGAAGGGCGCGACCAAGAAGGTCGCCGCCAAGAAGGGTGCCGGGAAGAAGAACTCGGCGAAGAAGGGCCTGGCCAGGAAGACCATCGCGGCTGACGAGAAGTCCACGCGGAGGACGGTTACCGCCGACACGGGGGTGGATTCGGAGGCGGCTCCTCCCACGCAGGAAAGCGCGGCTCCCATATCGGAGGGGGCGGATTCCGCACCTGAGCAGGGGGCTCCCCCGGCGCAGGAGGCTTCCGCAGCAGAGCAGGCGGCTTCCACACCGGGTCAGGAGGCTGACGCCTCTGGCATCGCGTCCACGTCGGAGCCGGGCGCCACGTCGGAGCCGGGCCCCACCTCGGAACCGGGCCCCACCTCGGAACCGGGCCCCACCTCGGAACCGGGCCCCACCTCGGAACCGGGCCCCACCTCGGAACCGGCCTCGCCGCCGGCGGCGGCCGAGGCCGCAGAGCCGGCCACGTCCTCGACGCCGTCCACCGCACCCGCTCCGGCGGCGCCGCCAGCTCCGGACGACACCTCGGGTTCGGGGTCGGCCACACTGCCGACTCCTGCCGATGCCCCGAAGGCGCAGACGGCCACACCAGCGCCCCCGTCAGCCACACCGACCTCATCCACCGCTCCGGCTCCGGCCACACTGCCGGTATCGGCCGATACCTCAGAGTCAGTCACGCCCCCGACTCGGACCCAGCCTCCGATCCCGGCCACTGCCTCGGAATCGACCACACCACCGCCCACCGCACCGGCCTCGGCCGACGCACCGAAGCCGGCCACACCGCCGATCACCGAACCGGCCCCGGCCCCGCTGATGGCCCCGACCGACGCACACGAGTCGGCCACACCGACATCGCCGCCAACCGCATCCGCTCCGGACCAGACTCCGGCCGACGCCCCAGAGCCGGCCATACCCCCGGCCCCGGTAAGCGCTCCGGCTCAGCCCCAGCCTCCGGCCCCGGCCAACATCTCGGAGTCGACGGCACCCCCGACCACCGCACCGGCCTCGGCCACGCCACCGGCCTCGGCCGACGCACCGGAGCCGACCGAACCGCAGGCGCCGCCGACCCCGCTCACCGAACCGGCCCCGCCCGCCGCTCCAGCCGCGACGCCGGTGCCGCTGACAGCCCCCACCGACACCCCAGAGCCGGCCACCCAGCCCACTCCATCGGCCTCGCCCACCCCTCCCCCAACCCTCACCATCTCCCCCGCCCTGGACGCCACAGACCGCGATCGCCTCCTCCACGGAACCCACCACGCCCCCCACTCCGTACTCGGCGCCCACTCGGTCCCCGGCGGAGTAGCCTTCCGCGTGTTCCGGCCCTTCGCCCTCGGAGTCACGGTCGTGGCAGGTCAGTTGAAGGCCGAGCTGCATGATGACGGGGACGGGTTCTTCTCGGGGTTGCTGCCGTTGCAGGGTGTGCCGGAGTATCGGCTCGCCGTGGCCTACGAGGGCACCGTGCAGGAGGTCGAGGACGCGTACCGGTTCCTCCCCGCGCTCGGTGATCTGGATCTCCACCTGATCGGTGAGGGCCGGCACGAGGAGTTGTGGCAGGCGCTCGGGGCGCGGACGATGACGCATCAGGGGGTCGCCGGCACCCGGTTCACCGTGTGGGCGCCGGACGCGCAGGGTGTACGCCTCGCCGGTACCTTCAACTTCTGGGACGGGACGGGCGCCCCGCTGCGCTCACTCGGCGGCACCGGTGTCTGGGAACTGTTCATGCCGGGCATCGGCGAGGGCGAGCTGTACAAGTTCGAGATCACCCGGCCCGACGGGTCGAAGACGATGCGCGCCGACCCGATGGCCCGCCGCACCGAGGTACCGCCCGCCACGTCCTCGATCGTCCACGCCTCGCACTACGAGTGGAACGACGCGGAATGGCTCGCCCAGCGCGCCGAACTCCCCGCCCACAAGGCCCCCTTCTCCATCTACGAGCTCCATCTCGCCTCCTGGCGCCCGGGTCTGACCTACCGTCAGCTTGCCGAGCAACTCCCCGCCTACGTCAAGGACTTGGGCTTCACCCACGTCGAGATGATGCCGGTCGCCGAGCATCCGTACGGCGGCTCGTGGGGCTACCAGGTCACCGGCTTCTACGCCCCGACCGCCCGCCTCGGCACTCCCGACGACTTCAAGTTCCTGGTCGACGCGCTGCACCAGGCCGGTATCGGCGTCCTGATGGACTGGGTCCCGGCCCACTTCCCGCGCGACGACTGGGCGTTGGCCGAGTTCGACGGCCGCCCCCTGTACGAGCACGAGGACCCGCTCCGGGCCGCGCACCCCGACTGGGGCACCCTGGAGTTCGACTTCGGCCGCCGTGAGGTGCGCAACTTCCTTGTGGCGAACGCCGTCTACTGGTGCGAGGAGTTCCACATCGACGGCCTGCGCGTGGACGCGGTCGCCTCGATGCTCTACCTCGACTACTCACGCGAACCGGGCCAGTGGACCCCGAACGAGCACGGCGGCCGGGAGAACCTCGACGCCGTTGCCTTCCTCCAGGAGATGAACGCGACCGTCTATCGGCGGGTGCCCGGTGTCGTGACGATCGCCGAGGAATCCACCGCCTGGGACGGGGTCACGCGCGCCACGCACCACATCGGACCCGGCGGATTCGGCGGCCTGGGCTTCGGGTTGAAGTGGAACATGGGCTGGATGCACGACTCGCTCGACTACATGTCGCACGAGCCGGTCCACCGCAAGCACCACCACGGCGAGATGACGTTCTCGATGGTGTACGCGTACAGCGAGAACTACGTCCTGCCGATCTCCCACGACGAAGTAGTCCACGGCAAGCGCTCGTTGGTGTCGAAGATGCCCGGCGACTGGTGGCAGCAACGCGCCAACCTCCGCGCCTACCTCGCCTTCATGTGGGCCCACCCCGGCAAGCAACTCCTCTTCATGGGCCAGGAGTTCGCCCAAGGCGCCGAGTGGTCGGAGACAAACGGCCCCGACTGGTGGCTCCTGGACCCCTCCTACGGCGCCGAAGCCGACCACCGAGGCGTACGCGACCTCGTCCGCGACCTCAACACGGTCTACCGCCACACCCCCGCCCTCTGGCAACTGGACACGGACCCGTCCGGCTTCCAGTGGATCACCGGCGACGCGGCCGAGGACAACGTCTTCGCCTTCCTCCGCTACGACACCGACGGCTCCCCCCTCCTGGCCGTCAGCAACCTCTCCCCCGTGGTCCGCCACGACTACCGCCTGGGCACCCCCGACGACATCCCCGCCTGGCACGAGACCCTCAACACCGACACGGCCCTCTACGGCGGCAGCGACATCACCAACCCGGACCCCATCAAGCCCGAACCCCAACCGTGGCACGGCCGCCCGGCGAGCATCCGAGTGACCTTGCCGCCGTTGGCAACGGTCTGGCTGCGCCCGGCGTAGCAGCCCCAACTTCGCAACGCCAACCGGGACTTCTTCAACCCCGGCCGGCAAAACCCGGCCCGTCCGGCACTTACTGACGCAGGCCGGCATTACTCAGCCCGTCCGGCGTTTGAGGACGAGGCCCCTTCAGGGCCGATGGGGGTCTGGGGGCGCAGCCCCCAGGACGCCCACACCAACGCTGCCCACCATCACGCCGTCACACCGCCCCCGCTTCCGCCAAGCTCAGCGGCAGCGAACCCGTATGCAGCACCCCCAACCGCTGAGTAGCCCGAGTAAGCGCCACGTACAGATCACTCGTCCCGTACCGCCCCGGCTCGACAACCAACACCGAGTCGAACTCCAGCCCCTTCGCCTGCCGAGGATCAAGCAGAACGACACTCCGCGTCAGATCCGGCTCCGCGCCGGCCGTCACCCCGTCCAGCCGCGCGGCCAGCCTCCGGTGCAGATCACGAGGCGCGATGACCGCCAAGCGCCCCTCCGCAGGGGTGAGTTCATCCACGGCCTTGGCCACCGCACCCGGCAAGTCGTCAGTGGCCCGCACCCAGGGCCGTACCCCCGTGGCCCGCACGGAACTCGGCGGCTCGAAGCCCGGATTCTCCGCGCGGACGACCGCCGCCGCGAGGTCCATGATCTCGGCGGGGGTGCGGTAGTTGACGCCGAGCCGGGTGTGGTCGTAGCGGTCCTCGACGTACGGGGCGAGGATCTCCGACCAGGAGCCGACGCCTGCCGCTTCCGCCGTCTGGGCGGGATCGCCGACCAGGGTCATCGACCGCGTGGGACTCCGCCGCATCAGCAACCGCCAGGCCATCGGGGAGAGTTCCTGCGCCTCGTCGACGATGATGTGCCCGAACGCCCAGGTACGGTCGGCCGCCGCGCGCTCGGCGGCGCTGCGGTGGTCCTCCTCCTCGTGCCGCTCCGCGAAGCGTTCCGCGTCGATGATGTCGTGCGCGGACAGCACCTCGGAGCCCTCGGGGTCGCCCTCCTCCTTGTCCTCGAACTCGAACGTCCGGGACGCGAAGGACACGTCCAACACGCCCTGTGCGAACGACACTTGCTCCTCACGCTCGCGCTGGGCCCGGGCCTGCCGCACCCGGTCGTCCCGCCCGAGGAGCTCCGCGGCCTCGTCGAGCAGCGGTACGTCCGCCACGGTCCACTCGCGGGTCACCGGGCGGCGGATGGCGGCCGCGTCGTCGTCGGAGACGTAGCCCACGGGGTCGGCGAGGAAGTCCGCGACGAGGTACTGCGGGGTCAGGCGCGGCCACAACTGGTCGATGGCGGCCCAGACTTCGGGATTCTCGGCGAGTTCGTCGCGGATCTGGGTGATGTCGCTGGGGTCGAGGAGGTTGCCGCCGTCGAAGGGGTCGGTGCCGATGCGTTCGGCGAAGAGTTCGGTGAGCGTGTTGAGGATGTGGCCCTCGAAGTGCTCGCGGGCCGCGTTGTGCGGGAGCCCGGCCTCGCGGGTGCGGTCACGGGCCACGCGGACGAGGCCGTCGTCGAGCATCAGGATCTCGCGGTCGTGCTCGATCGCGATCACCGGGTCGGGCAGCGACTGCCAGTCGCGTACGACGGCGGCGAGGACGTCGGCCATGTCGGCGCGGCCCTTGACCGCGGCGGCGGCCCGGCTGTCGGTGGCCGTGGCCTTCACGCCGGGGAACAGCTCGCCGACGGTGGCGAGGAGTACGCCGGTCTCGCCGAGGGAGGGCAGCACCTCGCCGATGTAGCCGAGGAACGCGGGGTTCGGGCCGACGATCAGGACCGCGCGCCTGGCGAGCAACTCCCGGTATTCGTAGAGGAGATACGCGGCCCGGTGCAGCGCGACGGCGGTCTTGCCGGTGCCGGGGCCGCCCTCGACGACGAGCACCCCGCGGTAGGGCGCGCGGATGATCTCGTCCTGTTCGGCCTGGATGGTCTGCACGATGTCGCTCATCCGGCCGGTGCGCGCGGAGTTGAGCGCGGCGAGCAGGACGGCGTCGCCGCTCGGGTCCTCGTGGCCGGTGCGGGTGGCGTCGCCGAGGTCGAGGATCTCGTCGTGCAGGGCGGTGACGCGGCGCCCGTCGGTGGTGAGGTGCCGGCGGCGGCGCAGGTCCATCGGGGTGTGGCCGGTGGCCAGGTAGAAGGGGCGGGCGACGTCGGCCCGCCAGTCGATCAGGATCGGTGTGAGGTCGGCGTCGTCGGAGCGGATGCCGATGCGGCCGATGTGGTGGGTGGTGCCGGAGGTCAGATCGATCCGGCCGAAGCAGAGCGAGCCTTCCACGGCGTTCAGCGCGGCGAGCATCCCTGAGCGCTCGGCGACGAGGATGTCCCGCTCCAGCCGGGCCTGCCTGGGCGTGTTGCTCTGCCCGAGCGCGTCCGTGACGGAGTCCTCGGTGGCGTCGCGCAGCGCGTCCACGCGCGCGTACAGACCGTCGATGAATTCCTGCTCACCGTGAATTTCATCGCTGTTTGACAATTCCACTCCCGGACATATATACTGTGCTCACTAAGCCTCTTCGCGACTCAATTCCCGTGAAGTCGCGAACCATTGAATATACGCAAAGAAATCCCCCGAGCGCAATTGCTCGGGGGATTTCTTTGCGTATCGGGCGGGATCAGAGCACGTCGGAGAGCTCCTCCAGCAGCCGTCGCTTGGGCCGGGCCCCCACCATGGCCTTCACCGGCTCACCGCCCCGGAAGACCATGAACGTGGGCATCGAGAGGACCTTGTAGGCGTTCGTGGTCTCCGGATTCTGGTCCACGTTCAACTGCACCACCTTGAGTCGCTCGGCCTCCTCGGTGGCCAGGGCCCGCAGCACCGGCGCCATCTGCCGGCACGGGGGACACCAGTCCGCCGTGAACTCCACCAGCACCGGCAGCTCGGCCCCGATCACCTCCGCCGCGAAATCCTCGTCCGTCACGTCCATGACGTGGGTCACGTCGATCACAGTTCATGCCCTCCCAGTTCGCACAACGGTGGTGGCTCCTCAACCGTCGCGAGCCGCACCCCGATCTCCGCCCGCACCGCCTGCAACTCCCCGATCAGGGAGTCCAGTTCGGCCAGCTTGCGCCGGTAGACCGCGAGCGAGGCCGGGCACGAGTCGCCCTCCGGGTGCCCGGCCCGCAGACACTCCACGAAGGGCCGCGTCTCCTCCAGGTCGAACCCGAAGTCCTGCAGCGTCCTGATCTGCCGCAGCAGCTTCAGATCAGCCTCGTCGTACGTCCGGTACCCGTTGCCGCCCCGCCGCGCGGGCAGCAGCCCCCGCGCCTCGTAGTACCGCAGGGCCCGCGTCGTGGTCCCGGCCCGCGCGGCCAGCTCGCCGATTCGCATGCCTACGACGGTAATCCTTGACGTCGGCGTCAGGGCAACAGCGGTTTGCGCTCCACCGGGGAGGTCAGCACGATCGACGTCGTGGTGCGCCCGAGCGCGGAGACCGCTTCGAGGACCTCCTCCGGGTGGACGGTGTCCCGGACGGCGGTCTTGAGGATCCAGCAGTCCTCGCCGACGACATGGTGCACCTCGGTGATCTCGGGCCGCTCGATCAGCTCCAGGGTCCTGGGGTGCTTCAGGGTGTAGCCGCCGTGCGGGTCGACCCGGATGAACGCCTGGATGCCGTAGCCGAGCCGGCCCGGGACGACATGGGCGCCGTAGCCGCTGATCACGCCCGCGGTCTCCAGTCGGCGCACGCGTTCGGTGACCGCCGCCGGGCTCAGCCGGACCCGTCGGCCGAGCTCGCTGAGCTTGATCCGGCCGTCGGTCTGGAGGAGGTGGAGGATCTGCCGGTCCACCGCGTCGAAGGCAACCGGTGTTTCGGCGGCGGTGGCTCGCGAATGCCGTGGTTCTTTCGGTACGGCGGCCGGAACTCCCATGTCTTCCCCTTCAGATCCCGCGGATACGCCCGAAGAATTATGGCCATGGAAAAGGCACGGGACGTCCTGGTCATCGGCGGCAGCCGCTACTTCGGCAAGCGGCTCATCGCGCGGCTGCTGGCCGCCGGGGACCGGGTCACGGTCCTCAACCGGGGTTCGTCGGCGCCGCCCGCCGGAGTCGTTCACCTGACCGCCGACCGCGACGACGAGGACGCGCTGCGCGCCGCTCTCGGCCCGCGCACCTTCGACGTCGTCGTCGACCAGGTCTGCTACACCCCGCGCCAGGCGGTGATCGCCCGCCGCGTCTTCACCGGCCGCACCCGCCGCTATGTGATGACGTCGACGGTCGAGGCGTACGAGCACGAGGACTCGCCGACGCTCGTGAGCGAGACGGCCGTGGATCCGCTCGCGGTGGTCGTCGACCTCGAACTCCCCTGGGGCGACCCGGAGTTCCTCGACACGCACTACGGCGAGGGCAAGCGGCAGGCGGAGGCGGTGTTCGCGGCGGCCGGACCGGAGTTCCCGTACACGGCGGTCCGTGTGGCCCATGTCCTGGGCGGCGCCGACGACTTCACCGGCCGCCTGGCCCACTACGCCGACCGCATCCGCACCGGCGAGCCGATCGCGGTCCCCGCCACCAACCACCCGGCGACGTACATCCACGTCGACGAGATCGCCGACTTCCTCTTCTGGACGGCCGGCCAGGACTTCACCGGCCCGGTCAACGCGGCCTCCCACGACCCGCTGACCACGGCGGACCTGTGCGCGGCGCTCGCCGCACACCTGCCGTCGGGCAGGACGGCCTTCCGGACGGTGGAGGTGGGCGAGACCTCCCCGTTCTCCTTCGCCCGTTCCTACGGCATGGACAACTCCCGGGCGGAGAAGCTCGGTTTCGCTTTCGGCGACGCACGGCGGTGGCTTCCGCGGGCGGTCGCCGAGACCCTGGGAAAGGACAACTGACGAGCGGTACCGCGCACTTGGCGACCTACGCGTGAGCGCCGTGGAACTCGGCGCGATGCCGCTGTCCCTGGAGGGCCGCCCGCACGAACAACGCGCCCTCGCCCCCGTGCACGCCGCGCTGGACGCGGGCGTGACCCTGCTGGACACGGCGGACTCCTACCACCTTCCGGGCGCCGAACCCGGCCACGGCGAACGGCTGATCGCCCGCGCGCTCGCGACCCACGGCGGTGACACGTCCGACGTCCTGGTCACCACCAAAGGCGGCCGGGGCAGACCGGCCGACGGCAGTTGGACGGTGACCGGCTCCCCACACCTCAAGGCCGCCGCCGAGGCCTCCCTGAAGCGGCTCGGCGTCGACGCGATCGGCCTCTACCAACTCCACAAGCCCGACCCGGCAGTGCCGTACGAGGAATCAGTGGGCGCCCTGCGTGAGCTGCTCGACGAGGGAAAGATCCGGCGGGCCCACGCGATCCTCGGCGACCGCTTGGTCTCGGTGCAGAACCAGTTCTCGCCCGCCGTGCGGGACAGCGTGGCCGAGCTACGGCTGTGCGCCGAACTGGGGCTGGCCTTCCTGCCGTGGAGCCCGCTGGGTGGCATCTCCCGCAGCTCCCTGGACGGCCCGTCGAGCCTGGACCGCGGTCCAGGCTTCGGCACGTTCCACTCCGTGGCGCGCGAGCGCGAGGTCAGCCCACAACAGGTGTGTCTGGCCTGGCTGTTGGCGAAGTCGCCGAGCGTGATCCCCATCCCGGGAGCCAGTCGACCGAGCTGGCCCGCCTGGACACGACGACCGTGCCGATCGTGAACCGGTCGTAGGTGAGGAACTCGTGGACCGGGGTGTCAGACCATCACCCCGGCGGAGGTCTCCACCTCCAGCAGGGACGCGCTCTCCCGCTCCTCGTCGAAGGCCTTCCGCCCGCCGCGCAGCCCGAACAGCCGCTTGGCCAGGGCGATGTAGAGGACGGCGAGTACGTTGAGGACGAGGGTGGCGATCTTCAACCAGCTGATGTGTTCGGTGAGTTCGTAGATCTCCAGCGGCAGGAACGCCGCGGTCGCGACCACCGTCAGGTACTCCGCCCAGCGCTTGGCGTACCAGAGCCCGCCGGCCTCGACGAGTTCGATGAGCGCGTACGCCAGCAGCAGCACGGCGACCAGGACCAGCGTGGAGTGCTTGTAGCCGAAGGTCTTCTGGATGGTGCCGACGATCGGCGAGTGGTCGAGGTCGTAGTGGAAGTGCTTGAAGACCGGACGGAAGACGTCGAGGTAGTCGTCGAAGAGCCGGCGCACCGAGTCCTGGCTGTTGCTGAACTTCCATACGGCGGCGGCGACCAGCACGATGAACACCCCGCGCACGGCCCGCTCGATGGCGAGGAACCGCAGGATGAACAGGTCCCGCAGCACCTTCCCGCGCGGCACCAGGGGAGCGTGCTCGGCGGGCCCCGAACCGTGCGGTTCGCCGAGGACGAAGTCCCCGCAGCGCAGACACCGCCAGGCCTCCCCGAACCGGGTCTCGGCGCGCAGCCGTTCCCGCAGTGCCGTCTCCTCGGGCGCGTACGTGGCGTGCCCGTGCCGTGCGCAGTGCCGCCGGTCCCAGTCGATCTTCATGCCCATGGCCCCCGTGACTCCCACCGAACGCGAACGTGCCGTGCGCGCCGGAGGTTTCCGGCACGGCACGGCACGCTAGTACATCCCTGTAAGGACCGGGCGGCTGAGCGACGGGGGGACACCCAGCCGCCCGGAGTCCGTGGGGCGTCCGGGCCGTGTTCAGGCGGGTCCGGGCGCCCCGGATTCGGGGAGCGTCGACGAAGGCTCAGGCCTTGGCGAGTTCCTTCTCGCCGCCCTGCTCGGGTACGGCGTCGAGGTGGTCGTCGCCGTCCTTCTCGTCGAGCAACGTCTTCTCGTCGAAGGGGAGTTCACCGGCGAGGACCCGGTTCACCCGCTCCTTGTCGACCTCGCCGGTCCAGGTGCCGATGAGCAGCGTGGCGACGGCGTTGCCGGCGAAGTTGGTGACCGCGCGGGCCTCGCTCATGAAGCGGTCGATACCGATGATCAGGCCGACACCATCGACCAGGGCCGGCTTGTGCGACTGCAGACCACTGGCGAGTACGGCGATACCGGAACCGGAGACACCGGCCGCGCCCTTGGAGGCGACCATCATGAAGAGCAGCAGGCCGATCTGCTGGCCGATGTTCATCGGCTGGTCCATGGCGTCGGCGATGAACAGCGAGGCCATGGTCAGGTAGATCATCGTGCCGTCGAGGTTGAAGGAGTAGCCGGTCGGCACGGTGATGCCGACGACCGGGCGGCTGACACCCAGGTGCTCCATCTTCGCGATGAGCCGCGGCAGCGCGGACTCGGACGAGGAGGTGGAGACGATCAGCAGGAACTCGCGGCCGAGGTACTTCAGCAGCTGGAAGAGGTTGACCTTGGCGACCAGCTTGGTCAGCGTGCCGAGCACGACCACGATGAACAGGAAACAGGTGATGTAGAAGCCGGCCATGATCGTGCCCAGCGCTTTCAGCGCGTCCATACCGGTCTCGCCGATCACCGCGGCCATCGCGCCGAAGGCACCGACGGGCGCGGCCCACATGATCATGCCGAGGATGCGGAAGACCAGCTTCTGGATGTACTCGACCCCGCGCAGCACCGGCTCGCCGGTCCGGCCCATGGCCTGCAGCGCGAAGCCCGCGAGGAGCGCGATCAGCAGCGTCTGGAGGACCTGGCCCTCGGTGAACGCCGACACGAAGGTGGTCGGGATGATCCCGAGCAGGAAGTCGACCGGGCCTTCGGCGGCGGCCTGGGCCTGCGTGTGTCCGACGCCCTTGACGGCCTCGGTCAGGTGCATGCCGCTGCCCGGGTGGATGATGTTGCCGACGACCAGGCCGATGGCCAGCGCCACGAACGACATCGCGATGAAGTAGCCGAGCGCGAGCCCGCCGACCTTGCCGACCTGAGCGGCCTTCCGGACCGAGCCGACGCCGAGCACGATCGTGCAGAAGATGATCGGCGAGATCATCATCTTGATCAGCGCGACGAAGCCCGTACCGAGCGGCTTGAGCTCCTCGGCGAAGTCCGGCGCGGCGAACCCGACGGCGATGCCGAGGGCGACCGCGACGATCACCGCGATGTAGAGGTAGTGGGTGCGGTCCCGCTTCGCGGGCGGTGCTGCGGGTGCGGCAGGTGCGGGTGCGGGGGTGCTGGCCACGGCTGCCCTCCTTGACGACGTCGTCGGCATCATCCGGCGTGCGGCTCACGACCGGCGGAACCCGGGTGGCGAGTGCGGCTCACGTCCGGGGTTTGGGGATTTCAAGCGGTCCGGGAGGCGGCTGCTTCCGGGGGTTGCGGTGACTATCTCCCGGCTTGTGAGGGCGGTCACCCTTCCGTTCATTTAGTTCATGCTTAACCTGCGAGGCACACTGACGACATGCGCCTCCCGCACGTCCCCCGCCCCCGCAGCCTCGCCGGCCAGCTCTTCGGTATGCAGGCCGTGCTGATAGCGGTCGTCGTCGCCGGGTACGCGCTGTTCACCTACGTCAGCGACCGCAGCCAGGCCGAGGACGCGGCCGGCCGCCAGGCCATGGCGGTGGCGCGGTCGGTCGCGGACTCGCCGTCGGTGATCGCGGCGATCGGTACGTCGAACCCCACCGCGCACCTGGAGTCGTACTCCCTGAAGGTCCAGCGCGACACCCAGGTCGACTTCGTCACGATCATGAATCCGCAGGGCATTCGCTGGACGCACCCGGACCGGAAGCAGATCGGCAAGAAGTTCCTCGGCCACATCGGACCCGCTCTGGAGGGCGACTCCTTCACCGAGACCTACACCGGCACCCTCGGCGCGTCCGTCCGCGCGGTCACTCCCGTCTACGGCACCGACGGCATCCGGATCATCGGCCTGGTCAGCGCCGGCATCAAGGTGGAGGCGATCACGCAGCGGGTGCAGGACCAGGTCACGGCGCTGATCGGGGTGGCGGCCGGGGCCCTGGCACTGGGTGCCGTGGGAACGTACGTCGTCAACGCGCGCCTGCGCCGCCACACCCACGGCATGAACGCGAGCGAGCTGAGCCACATGCACGACTACCACCAGGCCGCGCTGCACGCGGTGCGCGAAGGGCTGCTGATGCTCGACGGTCAATACCGGGTGGCGCTGATGAACGACGGCGGGCGGGAGTTGCTGGGGGTCGGGCCCGAGGTGGACGTGGTGGGCCGGTCAGTGGCGAGCCTCGGTCTGCCCGCGCCGTTGACGGGCGCGCTGCTGTCGTCGGAGCCGCGTGTGGACGAGGTGCATCTGACGGCGTCCCGGGTGCTCGTGGTGAACACCTCGCCGGTGTCGGGCGGTGAGCGTCGCGGAACGGTGGTGACACTCCGGGACGTCACCGAACTCCAGTCCCTGATGGGCGAGTTGGACTCCGAGCGGGGCTTCACACAGGCGCTGCGCTCGCAGGCCCACGAGGCGGCGAACCGCCTGCACACGGTCGTCTCGCTGATCGAGTTGGGGCGGGCGGAGGAGGCGGTGGACTTCGCCACGGCCGAACTGGAGTTGGCCCAGACGCTGACCGACCAGGTCGTCTCGGCGGTCAACGAGCCTGTGCTGGCCGCCCTGTTGCTGGGCAAGACGGCTCAGTCGAACGAGCGGGGCGTGGAGTTGGTCGTATCGGAGGACAGCGGCCTGGACGACGGCCTGCTGCCGGATTCACTGCCCGCGCGGGACCTGGTGACCATCCTCGGGAACCTGATCGACAACGCGGTGGACGCGGCGCAGGGGAGCCTGCGGGCGCGGGTCACGGTGACGGCGTGCACGGAGGCGGGGTCGGACGGCTCCGCGTTGGTGCTGCGGGTCGCGGACACGGGGGCGGGGGTGGATCCGGCGCACGCGGAGGCGGTGTTCCAGCGGGGCTTCTCGACGAAGCCGGCCGGGCCCGGTGGTCGGGGCTTGGGGCTGGCGTTGGTGCGGCAGGCGGTGAACCGGCACGAGGGGACGTTGACGGTGGCTGAGGCGGAGGGGGGCGGGGCGGTGTTCGAGGTGCGGTTGCCTTTGTGGGGGGCGGGGAGCGAGGGTTCGAGTACCGGTCCCGGTGAGGCTTCTGGTGCCGGTGAGACTTTTGGTGTCGGTGAGGCCTCTGGTACCGGTGAGGCTTCTCGTGCTGCTGTGTCCGGAGGTGGTGACGCATGACCGGCGAACCGATCCGCGTCCTGATCGTCGAGGACGACCCCGTCGCCGCCGACGCGCACGTCATGTACGTCGGCCGGGTACCGGGGTTCGTGGCGGTGGGCAAGGCGCACACGGGGGCGGAGGCGCGCCGGGCACTGGAGCGGACGCAGGTGGACCTGTTGCTGCTGGACCTCCACCTTCCGGACGCGCACGGGCTGCAGCTCGCACGGTCGTTGCGGGCGGCCGGCTATCACGCCGACGTCATCGCGGTGACCTCGGCGCGGGATCTGGCGGTGGTGCGGGAGGGGGTGTCGCTGGGGGTCGTGCAGTACGTGCTGAAGCCGTTCACGTTCGCCACGCTCCGGGATCGCCTGGTGCGGTACGCCGAGTTCCATGCGGCGGCGGGTGAGGCGAGCGGTCAGGACGAGGTAGACCGGGCGTTGGCAGCTCTGCGGGCGCCTTCGCCTGCGGCGCTGCCCAAAGGGTTGAGTGCGCCGACGTTGGAGAAGGTGACGGTCGCACTGCGGGACTGCGGGGAAGGGCTCACCGCGGCTGGGGTTGCGGAGGCGGTGGGGATTTCCCGGATCACGGCTCGGCGGTATCTGGAGCATCTGGTGGAGGCGGGGCGGGCGGCGCGGAGTCCGCAGTACGGGACCGTGGGGCGGCCGGAGTTGCAGTACCGGTGGGTCAAGGGGTAGGCGGGCGGGGCGAGTTGAAGGGCCGCGCGTAACCGAGGACCTGGTGGCCGAGGCCGACGACGATGAGCGCCTCGGCCACGGACAGGGCGAGCAGGCCGGAGGACGTCTGCCCCGCGAACCAGTAGACGACGAGCCCGCCGAGCGGAACGACGCAGAACGCCAGCAGGTCGATCACACACTGGATGACCTTGCGGGAACGGCGCCGGCTGTCGGAACGGTGGGCGGTCTCCCACGCGAACAGCGCCTCGCCGCCGGTGAGTTCGGCGAGCCGGGGCCCCAGGTCGTCCCGCACATACGTCCCGATCGCGGAGATCTTCTCGTCGTTCACGAGGTAGGTCCAGCCGAGCACGACACACACCGGCGGCAGCGCGAGCAGCATCTCGGACTGCTTGGCCTGGGCCGCGGCGGCGATGACGGCGGCCACGACGGTGAGGGTGACGTAGAGGAGGTTGTCGCGGAACCCGATACGGGTCTTCTGCTCGTCCTTGACGGTCTGGTACTCGGCGAGGAGCAACTGGCCCACGCTGACGTCACGTTCCGGCATTGCCCTCGCCTCTCCCCCGAGTGGTGCCAACACAGCATCTGCGCAGGCGACTTGGAAGTACCTTAAGGGAGTGTCTGAGATGCCTGAGTTGCCACCCACTGTCGCGGTGCTGACCGCGCTGCCGCTGGAGTACAAGGCCGTACAGGCCCATCTCACGGCCGTACGGAAGCGGGAGCATCCGCGAGGCACCCGGGCCGCGGTCGGCCGACTCCCCGGCACACCCTGGTCCGTCGCCCTGGTCGAGATGGGCGAGGGAAACCTGACGGCCGCCGCGCTCACCGAGCGGGTGATGACGTGGCTGGAGCCACAGGCGGTGCTGTTCGTAGGGGTCGCCGGGGGCCTGAAGAGCGACATCGACCTGGGCGACGTAGTGGTGGCGACGAAGGTGTACGGCATCCACGGCGGCAAGGAGACACTGGAGGGCTTTCTCGTACGGCCGGAGGCGTGGCGCGCGTCGCACCGGCTGACCGCGGCCGCCCGGGAGGCGTTGCGGGACGACCCCCATGCCCACCTGAAGCCGATCGCCGCGGGCGATGTCGTCCTGGCCGCACCCGAGTCCGCGCTCGCGGAACACCTGCGGCGGCACTACAACGACGCGGCGGCCATCGAGATGGAGGGCTCGGGAGTCGTCAGCGCCGTGGATCTCGCCGGCGGTGACGCCCTGGTCATCCGGGGCATCAGCGACCGGGCCGACGCGGACAAGTCCCTTGCGGACGGGGAGGGTTGGCAGCCACGGGCCGCCGAGAACGCGGCGGCTGCGGCGGTGGCGGTGTTGCGGGAGCTGCGGCCGTTCCGTGGTAGGCGGGTCGGGGGGTCCGACAGGGAGGTCGAGGACTCCGAGGAGGGGCCCCATCGGGGGGCTACGGGGGCGATGGGGGCCACGGGGACCACGTACGGAGGGGATCACCTCGACTTTCGGGGGAGCACCTTCAACGGGCCGTTCGTCGCCAAGCAAGTGGGACGGCGGGACGGGGAACGGTAGTTCAGGGCGCGGTTCTGTGCATGGGCCGGTGCCGGTTGCCAGGGCCGCATTGCCTGCGGTGCCTGCGGGGTTCACCGGGCGGGACGAGGACTTGGCGCGGCTGTATCCCGTACTGGACCCGGCCGCGGAGTCCGAGCTGCCGGTGGTGATCTGCGCGGTGTCCGGGCTGGGCGGGATCGGGAAGACGTCGCTGGCGTTGTGTGCCGCGCACCGGGCCGTGCGGGACGGGTGGTTTCCGGGCGGGACGTTGTTCGTCGACTTTCGGGGGTACGACGCGGATCCGGTTACGGCGGATCAGGCGGTGGTCGCGTTGTTGGACGGGATGGGGGTGCGGGGGGCGGATCTTCCGCAGACGGTGGCTGGGCAGTACGGGCTGTATCGGCAGCTGTTGGCCGGGGAGCAGCGGCCCATTTTGTTGCTGCTCGACAACGCCTCGGATCCCGGGCAGGTGATGCCGCTTGTGCCAGGGACGGATCATCACCGGGTGTTGGTCACGTCTCGGGATCGATTGACTGAGTTGGACGCTCAGTTGATCGACCTCGATGTGCTCAACGCGGAGGATGCCGCCGACCTCATCGACAGGTCCTTGCGGCTCAGCGACCGCGGTGACGATCGGGCGACGCGTGAACCGGAGGCCGTGTCGGAGCTCGCCACGCTCTGCGGCCGCCATCCGCTCGCGCTGAGGATCACCGCTGGCATGCTGCGCAAGCGCCGCCATCGCTCCGTCGCATCCCTCGTGAACGAGTTGCGAGGCGTCGAGGACGTGACTGCGGCTGTCGGACTCCGCCCGGTCTTGGAAGCGGCGTACCGGCAACTGCCGCCTGAGCAGGCGAGGTTGCTACGTCTGCTCGCCCTGGCCCCTGCGGCCGAATTCGGCAGTGAAACGGCCGCTGCACTGGCAGCCCTCAGCGTCGACCGGACGTTCACCCTGCTCGAAGAGCTCGCGGCAGCCCATCTTGTTACGCCCCTTCCGGGAGGAGCGTACGTGCAGTGGCGGATGCATGACTTGGTAAGGGCGTTCGGGGTGGGTGTGGTCAAGGGGAATGCGGTGTTGTGGGAGGAGGGGGAAGCGGCGCGGGAGCGGGTGCTGGAGTTCTACTACCGGTGGGCGAATGCGGCGAATAGCCGGCTCCGGTGGCTGCCGGGGATGCCGGAGCCGGCGCGGTTCGGGGATCGAGCGGGAGCGTTGGCGTGGCTGGACTCCGAGAGAGCGGCGCTGGTGGCGGCGGTGCAGTGGGCACTGGAGGAGCGGTACGCGGACACAGCGGTGCTGCTGTCGCAGTGTCTGGCGGAGTATCTGGACTGGCGGCGCTCTTTCGACGACTGGATCACGGTCTGCGGTGTCGCACGGGAAGTTGCCCACCGCTTCGGCAACCAGCTGAGGGAGGCCATGGCGTGGAACAGCCTCGGCAACGCCTTAAAGGAGACGGGCCGGGCGGCGGAGGCCATCGACGCCCACACACGCGCCCGCGACCTGTACCAGACCGTCGGGGACCGCCACCGCGAGGCTTTCGCGTGGGGCAATCTCGGCAACGCCCTGCGGCAGGCGGGCCGGGCGGCGGAGGCCATCGACGCCTACACCCGGGCCCGCAACCTGTTCCAAGCCGCCGAGGACTGCCACCGCGAGGCCATGGCGTGGGATAGCCTCGGCAACGCCTTAAAGGAGACGGGCCGGGCGGAGGAGGCCATCGACGCCCACACACGCGCCCGCAACCTGTACCAGACCGTCGGAGACCGCCACCGCGAAGCCACCGCGTGGAACAACCTCGGCAACGCCCTGCGGGAGACGGGCCAGGCGGAGGAGGCGGAGGAGGCGTACGAGAAGGCCCTGGAGCGCTACCGGGAGTTCGACGACTGGTACAGGACAGGCCACACCCTCTCCAACCTGGCCCTCGCCCACCATCACGCCGCCCGCACCGCCGAGGCCCGCACCTGCTTCCTCCAGTCCGCCGACGCTTACACCCGCGCCAACGCCCCCACCGAAGCCGCTCTCGCCCAATCCCACGCAGACGCATTGACCTGACTAGACCACTCCACTTACCTTCACCGGGCAGCCATCCGCCCAGGCCACAACGTAGTGAGCCCGTAGGAGGTCATGCCCGTGCGCCCCACCGCCGCCCGCCCCCACCGAACTGCCGTACTCACGCCCCTAGTTGCTCTCGCCGCTCTCTCCCTCGCCGCAACCACCCTCACCGCCTGCGGCAGCGGTTCCGGCAGCAGCCCCGACACCGTCAAGATCTCCTTCAAGCAGTCGACGGACAACTCCATCAAGGTGATGGACACCTATCTCGCCGACATGAAGAAGCAGTTCGAGAAGCAGTACCCCGGCAAGAAGGTCGAGCTCGTCCCCATCAAGGCCCCGGACTCGGAGTACTACACCAAGCTCCAGCAGATGCTCCGCTCGCCGAAGACCGCCCCGGACCTGGTCTACGAGGACACGTTCCTCATCAACAGCGACATCACGTCCGGGTACTTGAAGCCCCTCGACTCGTACCTCACCAAGTGGCCGGACTGGAACCAGTTCATCGACACGGCGAAGTCCGCGGCCAAGGCCGAGGACGGGAAGACGTACGGCGTGCCGGACGGAACCGACACCCGAGGCCTCTGGTTCGACAAGGGGATCTTCAAGAAGGCGGGTCTGCCCGCGAATTGGCAGCCGAAGACGTGGGACGACGTCCTCGCCGCGGCCCGCACGATCAAGCAGAAGGTCCCGAACGTCACCCCCCTCAACGTCTACACCGGGAAGCCGGCCGGCGAGGCGGCGACCATGCAGGGCTTCGAGATGCTGCTCTACGGCACCAACGACGGCTCCGCGGACCCCCTTTACGACAAGTCGTCGAAGAAGTGGATCGCCGGCAGCCAGGGCTTCAAGGACGCGCTCTCCTTCGTCCACACGGTCTACAAGGAGAAGCTCGGCCCGGACGTGTCGGACGCCCTCGACCCCAACATCCAGACCTACGTGGCCGGTGAACTGCTCCCCAAGGGCAAACTCGGCATCGCCCTCGACGGATCCTGGTTGCCCCAGGCCTGGTTGAAGGGCAGCGGGCACGAATGGCCGGACTGGTCAAAGGAGTTGGGGCTCGCGTACATGCCCACCCAGCAGGGCCAGGCTCCCGGCAAGGTGAGCATGTCCGGCGGCTGGACCTGGGCGATCCCCTCCAAGGCCGGCAACCCGGACCTGGCCTTCGACTTCATCAAGACGATGCAGACGAAGGCGAACGCGGAGAAGTGGTACATCGCCAACTCCGGTATCTCCGTGCGGAAGGACGTCGCCGCCGACCCCGCCTACGCGACCGCCCAGCCCGGCATCAAGTTCTTCACGGACCTGGTCGCGAGCACGCACTACCGCCCCGCGTATCCGGCGTACCCGAAGGTCTCCACCGCCATCCAGGAGGCGATGGAGGGCGTGACGACGGGCGACATGTCGGTGGACAAGGCGGCGAGTTCGTACGACGACGAGCTCAAGTCGGCCACGGACAACCAGGTCACCGAGAAATGAGCGGCGGCGACCGCCGATGACCACGACACCGCAGCACGCGGGCCCGGGCGTGACGAAAGTCCCCCCGGGCCCGACGGCCCCGGCACCCCAACTCGCCACCGCGAAACGCCCGTTCACCCAAACCCTCACACGCCTCCTCCCCCTCTCCCCCGCCCTGATCCTCCTGCTCCTCTTCCTGGCCGGCCCGATCGCGTACTGCGCCTACATCGCCTTCACCGACCTCCAACTGACGGGCCAGGCCCACTCATCCTTCGTGGGCTTCGCGAATTTCCGCACGGCCTTCAAGGACTCGGAATTCCTCAACGCCGTATGGCTGACGCTGGTGTTCACGGTCCTGTCGTCCCTGGTCGGCCAGAACACGATCGGCCTGGCCCTGGCCGCGCTGATGCAACGCGCGTCGAAGCCGGTGCGCACGCTCACGGGCGGGATCGTGATCACGGCGTGGGTACTGCCGGAGGTGGTGGCAGGCTTCCTCCTCTACGCCTTCTTCCGCCGAGAAGGCACCCTGAACGCCATCCTGGACTGGCTCCATCTCCCCTCCCAGAACTGGCTCTTCACGCTTCCGATCCTGGCGGTGTCGTTCGCGAACGTGTGGCGGGGAACGGCGTTCTCGATGCTGGTGTACTCAGCAGCCCTGAACGAGATCCCCAAGGAGATCACGGAAGCGGCGGAGGTCGACGGCGCGAGCGGCTGGCGCCGGATGTGGCACATCACGCTGCCGATGATCCGCCGCTCGATCGGCACGAACCTGATGCTGAACACGCTGCAGACCCTGTCCGTCTTCGGCCTGATCTGGGTGATGACGCGAGGCGGCCCGGGAAACAAGAGCCAGACCCTCCCCCTCTACATGTACGAACAGGCCTTCCAGAACAGCATGATCGGCTACGCCACGGCGGTCGCGCTGCTCCTGCTCCTGGTCGGCTCGCTCTTCTCGGTGATCTACATGCGCCTGCTGCGAACGGAGGTCTGACCCATGGCACTCACCCTCTCCTCCCGCCGCAAGAGCCGACGCCTGGCTGCGGACGCGGGGCTGCTGGTGGTCGCGGCGACGTTCGCGCTGCCGCTGCTCTGGGTGGTCCTGTCGTCCCTCGACGCCCACGCGGACCTCAAGGTGAAGGCCCCCGACGGCCTGACCCTGGACAATTTCCACGCGATCCTGAACTCGGACATCACCTTCACGCCCCTGCTCAACAGCCTGATCCTGTGTGGCTTCGGAACGCTGCTGACAGTGGTGTTCGCGGCGCTGGCGGCGTATCCGCTGTCGCGTTTCCGGTCGCGCCTGAACCGCCCCTTCCTCCTGACGATCCTCTTCGCGACCAGCCTGCCGATCACCGCGATCATGGTGCCGGTGTACGCGTTGTTCGTGCAGGTGAATCTCATCGACACCATGCAGGGCACGATCTTCTTCTTCGCGGCGTCCCAACTCCCCTTCGCCATCTGGCTGATGAAGAACTTCATGGACGGCGTACCGAAGGAACTGGAGGAGGCAGCGTGGACCGACGGCGCGTCGTCCCTTCAGTCGCTCGTACGGATCGTTCTTCCGCTGATGGGGCCGGGGGTGGCGGTGGTGACCGTCTTCTCGTTCGTGATGATGTGGGGGAACTTCTTCGTCCCATTCATGCTGCTGCTCACGCCGGACCAGATGCCGGCGAGCGTGAGCATCAATGAGTTCTTCGGGAACCGGGGGATGGTGGCGTATGGGCAGTTGGCCGCGTTCTCGGTTGTTTATTCGACGCCGGTGATTTTGTTGTATGTGCTGGTGGCGAGGCGGTTGGGAGGGGGGTTTGCTTTGGGTGGGGCTATTAAGGGGTGAGTTCTTCGGCTCGGGTGCGGGCTTGGGCGGATTCGGTGGGGGAGTTGGCGCGGGTGTAGGCGTCGGCGGCTTGCAAGTAGCAGGTGCGGGCCTCGGCGGGGCGGTCTTCGCTCTCGTGGGCGAGGGCGAGATTTTGGAGGGCTGTGCCCGCCCGGTACTCGTCCTTGAACTCCCGATAGATCATCAGAGCCTTCTTGTGCGCATCGATTGCCTCCCCCGTCCGGTCCGCAAGCTGAAGGGCAAGGCCAAGGTTGTTCCACGCCGTGGCCTCGAAGTGTCGGTCCTCCATGCCCTGGTACAGCTCAAGGGCACGGGTGTGCGCCTCGATCGCCTCCCCCGCCGGGCCTGCCTCCTGTAGGGCGAGGCCGAGGTTGTTCCATGCCATGGCCTCGCCATGACGATCACCAACGCCCCGGTACAGCTCACGAGCACGGGTGTGCGCCTCGATCGCCTCCTCCACCCGGTCGATCTTCGGCAGGACGACGCCAAGGTTGTTCCACGCGTTGGCCTCGTGGCGACGATCCCCGGAAACCTGAAACAAGTGACGGGCGCGTACGTGCGCATCGACCGCCTCTTCCACCTGGCCCGTCTCCCGCAGAGCGTTGCCGAGGTTGCTCCACGCGATACCTTCGCTCACCCGGTTACCGGCGCGATGGGCTGCCTCCCCGACGACACCGCACACCGTGATCAAGTCGTCGAAAGAGCGCCGCCAGTCCAGATACTCCGCCAGGGCCTCGGACAGCCGCACCGCCGTGATCGCGAACCGCTCCTCCCGCGCCCACTGCACGGCCGCCACCAGCCCGGCCCTTTCTCCGTCGAACCACGCCAACGCTTCCGCCCGATTCCCGAACCGCTCCGGTTCCTCCGCACCTGGCAACCACCGCAACCGGTCATCAGCCTCGTATGCCCACCGGCAGTAGAACTCCAACACCCGCTCCCGCGCAGCCTCCCCCTCCTCCCACAACTCCTCCTCATCCTTGACCACCCTCAGCCCAAACGCCCGCACCAAGTCATGCAATCGCCACCGCCCACGCCCACTCCCCCTCTCAACAAGGTGGGCGCGGCACAACGCATCAAGCACACGCACCGGCGCAGTGTCCGCCCCGTCCAGCGAGGCGACGACCTCGGCCGTCACCTCGGGCCCCGGAGCCAGAGCCAACAGCCGTAGCAACCGGGCCTGTTCAGCCGGCAGACGCCGGTACGACAGGTCAAAGGCGGCCCGCACGCTGCGCTCACCATCGTCAAGGTGCAGGAGTCGGTCACCGGACTCGGCGAGTTCCACCACGAGTTCGGCCACGAGCTTGTCCCGGTCGAGGACGAGCAAGGCTGCGGCGATCTGAAGAGCCAGGGGTAAATGCCCACAGAGCAAGGCCAGTTCGGCAGCCGCCTCACTCTCATTCGCGACCCGCGCATCATCCGCAGCGGCGATCCGCAACGCACGGTCCAGGAGGTCGCACGCCTCCTCCGGGCTCAGCTCCCCCAACGGCAGTAGGCGCGCCCCGAGTTGGGGCAGCTTGCTCCGCGAGGTGGCAAGCAGCCGGTGCCGCACACCCCCCGGATGCAACGGGCGCACCTGCTCAGCCGAGGACGCGTTGTCGGCCAGGACGAGCACTGCCCCCAACTCCCGCTCCCGCGCCGCAAGCACCGAGCGATACAACGCGGCCCGCGCATCAACCCCGCTGGGAATGTGCTCCGGAGGCGTCCCAAGAGCCCTCAGCAGAGTCTCCAGCGCCTGCTCCGGCGTAACGCGATCATCGTCGTACCCATGCAAATTGACGAAGAGCACCCCACCCGGGAACCACCCCTGTTCGCAGGCCTCATGCACCGCCTCCACCGCGAGCGCGGTCTTGCCGATACCGCCGAGCCCGGAGACCGCGGCAACCAACACGGCTCCCGGCGCTTCTCCCCCATCCGGGTCGAACGCGCAGAGCAGCTCCGCGAGTTGATCACCGCGACCAGTGAAACCGGCGGCCTTCGGAGGCAGGGCGTCCAGCGCGGTGGGCGCCGGCCCGTGCTGGTGGTACTCCACCTTCTTCGCGGTGAAGTCCCCGTTGAACTCTCCGCCCCGGAAATCCTGGTGATCCCCGCCGTACTGCTCGCCCATCGTGCCGTCCCCGTGCCGCTGCCCCCGAATCGCGTGCCAACACGGTACGCCTACGGCCCCCACCCAACACCCGCTCTGGCCAGCCCACTTGCCAGTACCGTGAAGAAGTGCCCGACACACCGCCCACGGTCGCAGTCCTGACCGCACAGCCGCTCGAATACACCGCAGTACGCGCCCGTCTGACGGACATCGAGAAGCGGGTACGCCACACCGGCACGCGCGCCGGGGCGCACCTTGCGTCGAACGGGGCCCGACAGCAAGGATGTTGACCAGGTGTGAGTACAGCGTGACGCTGCGGGAAGAGCGGAACGCTCACAGATCCGTGAGCGTTGTGAGCGCCGTGCGCTAGAGACCGACCCAGGCCGCCAGGTGGCTGAGCGTGTCCGGGGTCCGCCGGGACAGGTGCACCAGACCTGTGATCGTGTCCCGGGCCCTGGGTGGTAGCGGGTCTGTTCGGGAGCCAGACGGCGCGCCTCGACCAGCGACTTCAGGGCCGCCTCGGTGTGCCCGGTCTCCATTTCGGTGCGTGCCTGGTCGATCAGGAAATGGGCACGGCGGGATGTGGCCAGTTGCGAAGGCAGCCTGATCTTCCGGGCCTGCTTGAGCGCATCGTCGTAACGTCGCATCTCGACGGCGGCGGACATCTTGTGCAGGGCGACGTTGGCCGGGCCGAAGCTGAGCCAGTGCACTTCGGAGGCGTCTCCGATGCGCTTCGCGATCCCGTTGGCCTCGGCGATGTGCCGGCCGACGCCCGCCTCGTCCTCGGCGCGCGCGGCCATGACGGAACCTCCGAGATGGAGCTGCCCGGTGACCGCCAAGGCCTCACGCGTCTTGTCGGCCTGGCCGATCACCATGTGTCCCGAGGCGATCAGCCGCTGCCCGATCCCGTACTCCCCCTCACGGAAGTAGACCAGCGCCCGCATGTACTGACGCACCGCGCCCAGGCAGGCGTCGGAAGCGCGCTCCGCCGCCCAAGCCATACGGTCCAGAGCGACCGAGGAGAGGTCGTAGTAGCCGAGCTTCACGCTGATGTCGTGTGCCGTGCGATAGGTCGAGGCCAGCGCCTGCCACAGCTCGGTCGAGGGCGTCGACCAGGCGCTGTGGGTGAGTTCGGCGATCAGGCCCGGTAATTCGCGGGCCGCGTTGCGCAGGTGCGTGGCCCGGACCTCCGCGCACAGGTGGTCGGCCCCAGCCATGAGCTGATCCGCCGGCCTGACCGTCAGATCCGGGTTCGGGCCAAGGTCGTAGAGGTCGAGGGACTCCCGGATCGGCCGAACCAGTTCGGCGAGCCTGTCGCGCTGCAACTCGGTCACGTACGGCTGCCCGGTGAGAACGGTGACATCGATCTGAAGTACGCGGGCGACGGCGGCGACGAAGTCCGCCGTGGCCGCTCGGGCGCGGCATTCCACCTGGTTCAGCAGACTGTAGGAATAGGGCAGCCGAGCGGCGAGCTGGCGCTGGGTAAGTCGGGCCAGCCTGCGCTGTTCCCTGATACGGGCGCCCGTGTGGTTCTCGTCCGGTGTCGGCATACCGGCTCTCCGTTCTGAGTAGCCATTGGAACAGTACCCAGGCCAGGCCACTCGCCCGTGCCCTTCCGCCTCGACTCCCTCCGGAGCAGGGACGATTGTGTGTGATCGGATGCCCCCCATGACGACCACCTCCCGCGTCCTCTATCTCTTCGCCTCCGCCGCACCCCCGTCTTCGACCTCGCCAAGGTCATCAAGCAAGCCCAGTCACGCAACTTCGACGTATGCCTAGGCCTCACCCCCACCACCGCCCGCTGGCTCGAACCCCAACTCGGCGAACTGGCACGGCTGACAGGCCACCCCGTGCGCAGCGAGTACAAGATGCCGGGCGAGCCGGACGTGTGGCCGAAGGCGGACGTCATCGCGGTCGCTCCGGCGACCTTCAACACGGTCAACTCGTGGGCGCTGGGCCTCACTCACGACTTCGTGGTCGGTGTCGTCGCCGAAAGCATCGGCAAGGGCATCCCGATCGTCGCGATGCCCTGCGTCAACTCGGCCTACGTACAGCACCGGCAGTTCGAGCGCAGCGTCGCGGAGTTGCGCGCGATGGGTGTGCAACTCCTGTACGGCGAGGGTGGCTTCGTGCCGAACCAGCCGGGGCAGGGCAAACCGAACGAGTTCCCCTGGGCACTGGTGCTCGATGCCGCAGCCGATACAAGGCCTACGAACCGCACCTGAACGGCCAACCGCCGAGCCCCCACACAGAGCGACCGACGACTTTGCGCCACCCCCCACTTCCCCCCACACCCGATCACCACCCCCACCACAAACGCACTCCCCTTCGAACCCCGCCCACACTCCCGACGCCGATCGAGTACCCCCCGCCGGCCCCCGACTCCCGCCGCGCCAGCCGAATGGCAAGGTAGAGCGGCATATTCACCGCCCGGCAGTCGCCACCAGACACCCCCCAGCCGCCCCCGGGCCACCACTCACCGTCACCGATCACCCCCACCCCACCCGCGATGGATCTCCCCGGTCCGACCGAATCCGTACGTTCCTACAATCCGTAATCCTGGCCGAACAGACCGTAGTCACCGCACTCAGGCACCCCTAGCTTGTGGCCCGTGCGCCGACCCCCTGCTCAGCCCAGCCAGTCCACGCCGCCGACACCGCCCACTCCGCCGTTCAACGCGCCCGCCGCCCACCGGCTCCGTACCGCGCTCAACATGGGCCCGGAACACGTCGCGTACGGCATGCGTGCCTCGTACGGGCTGTCTTACGTCACGCCTGACCTGGTCATCGCCTGGGAGCGTGGGCTCACCGCGCCCTCCGGTCCCGAACTCACCGCGCTCTCGGGGGTGTTGTGGTGCTCCCCGGCCGAACTCATCGGCAAGCCACGCACGCTGCGTGAGCATCGCCTCGCGCGCGGCCTCGCCCCGGAGGACGTCGCGCGGGCCGTCGGGCTCGAACTCCTCGCGTATCTGCGGATGGAGGAGCACGACCAGTGGCGCGGCACCGAGCGCCAGTCCTCCGCGCTCGCCGATCTGCTCGGCCTCTCGCTGCCGGACTTCATCAGCGTCACCGGGCGCGACAGCAGACTCGCCGAGTTGCTGCGCAGCGCGATGACGACGCGGTGGCAGGCGTACGTCCGCCCGATCGGCAAGATGGTGCCCCTGGACCGGCGGCTCCTGGAGGACTCCCTCCAGGAGTTGCACGAGGACTACCAGGCGCAGATGGTGGCCACCCTGAGCTGGGGCGGCGGCAACTCCGCCGTCGAGGCGGGCGAGGCCGGCCGTGACTTCCTCGACCAGATCATCAGCCGTTTCTGGTCCATGGTCGAGAGGAGTACCTACTGAGCGCCGTACCAACAAAAACGACTAAAAAACGGACTCCGCCTCATCCATCCGGTCCTTCGGCACCGTCTTCAGCTCGGTGACCGCCTCGGCCAGCGGCACCATCACCACGTCCGTCCCCCGCAGCGCGGTCATCCGCCCGAACTCCCCCTGGTGCGCGGCCTCCACCGCGTGCCAGCCGAAGCGGGTCGCCAGCACCCGGTCGTACGCGGTCGGTACGCCGCCGCGCTGGATGTGGCCGAGGATGACCGGCTTGGCCTCCTTGCCGAGGCGGCGCTCCAACTCGTAGGCCAGCGCCGTGCCGATGCCCTGGAAGCGCTCGTGGCCGAACTGGTCGATCTCGCCCTTGTTGTAGTCCATGGAACCCTCGGCGGGGTGCGCGCCCTCGGCCACGCACACGACGGCGAACTTCTTGCCGCGGGCGAAGCGTTCCTCGACCATCTTGACCAGGTCGGCCGGGTCGAAGGGGCGCTCGGGCAGGCAGATGCCGTGCGCGCCCGCCGCCATCCCGGACTCCAGCGCGATCCAGCCCGCGTGCCGGCCCATGACCTCGACGACCATCACCCGCTGGTGCGACTCCGCCGTCGTCTTCAGGCGGTCCATCGCCTCCGTCGCGACCCCGACCGCCGTGTCGAAGCCGAACGTCCGGTCCGTCGACGAGATGTCGTTGTCGATCGTCTTGGGGACTCCTACGACCGGCAGGCCCGCGTCGCTCAGCATGCGCGCCGCCGTCAGCGTGCCCTCGCCGCCGATCGGGATCAGCGCGTCGATCCCGAAGTCCCGCGCGATGTCCAGCGCGTTCTCGCAGGCCTCGCGGAGGCGGTCCCGCTCCAGTCGTGACGAGCCGAGGATCGTGCCGCCGCGGGCGAGGATACCGCTGACCGCGTCGAGGTCGAGGGTGCGGTAACGGCCGTCGAGCAGTCCGGCATAGCCGTCCTCGAAGCCGATGACCTCATCGCCGTAGTTGTCGACCGCTCGGTGCACGACCGACCGGATCACGGCGTTCAGGCCGGGGCAGTCGCCGCCTGCGGTGAGAACTCCGATACGCATCGTGCTGTGTCTCCTGCTCGCTGTTGACACCGGTGAGCCGAACCCGATTGTTTCACGTCCCCCAGGGCATCGCCGCTTCCCTCGGACTGACGGGCGCCCTATCCACCCCCGGAGGTACTGTCAAGAGGGTTCCGCTCACATCGGGCGGGCGATTTTTATGACCGCCGAAACGCACTCACCAGAAGCCGAAACGCACTGCCAGAAACCGCCAGAAGGGGAGACCACGCGTGACCCGCAGCGTGTACGTGACCGGGATCGACCGCGGCGACGGCCGTCAGGTCGTCGAGCTGGGGGTCATGGAGCTCCTGACCCGGCAGGTCGACCGGGTGGGGGTGTTCCGGCCCCTCGTCCACGACGGCCCCGATCGCCTGTTCGAATTGCTGCGTGCGCGCTACCGGCTCTCCCAGGACCCGGCCACCGTCTACGGCATGGACTACCACGAGGCCTCCGCCCTCCAGGCCGAGCAGGGCGCCGATGAGCTGGTGTCCACGCTCGTCGACCGGTTCCATCTCGTCGCGCGTGACTACGACGTCGTCCTCGTCCTGGGCACCGACTTCGCGGACACCCAGTTCCCGGACGAGCTGTCGCTCAACGCCCGCCTCGCGAACGAGTTCGGCGCGTCCGTGATCCCCGTCGTCGGCGGCCGCAAGCAGACCCCCGAGTCCGTGCTCGCGGAGACGCGCAACGCCTATCGCGCCTACGACGGCCTCGGCTGCGACGTCCTCGCCATGGTCACCAACCGGGTCGCCCGCGAGGACCGCGACGCGATCGCCGGCCGGCTCGACACCCGGCTGCCGGTGCCCTGCTACGTCGTCCCGGACGAGCCCGCCCTCTCCGCGCCGACCGTCGCCCAGATCACCCACGCCCTCGGCGGCAAGGTCCTCCTCGGGGACGACTCCGGGCTCGCCCGGGACGCCCTCGACTTCGTCTTCGGCGGCGCGATGCTGCCCAACTTCCTCAACGCGCTGACCCCGGGCTGTCTCGTCGTCACCCCCGGCGACCGCGCCGACCTCGTCATCGGCGCCCTCGCCGCGCACAGCGCCGGCACCCCGCCGATAGCCGGCGTCCTGCTCACCCTGAACGAGGTGCCGAGCCAGGGGATCCTCACTCTCGCCGCACGTCTCGCACCGGGCACCCCGGTGGTCTCGGTGGCCGGGAACTCCTTCCCCACCGCCGGTGAACTCTTCGCCCTGGAAGGGAAGTTGAACGCGGCCACCCCGCGCAAGGCGGAGACCGCGCTCGGCCTCTTCGAGCGGTACGTCGACACGAGCGACCTGTTGAAGCGGGTCTCGGCGCCGAGCAGCGACCGGCTCACCCCGATGATGTTCGAGCACACGCTCCTGGAGCGGGCCCGCTCCGACAAGCGCCGGATCGTCCTCCCCGAGGGCACCGAGGCCCGCGTCCTGCACGCCGCCGAGGTGCTGTTGCGGCGCGGTGTCTGCGAGTTGACCCTCCTCGGTCCCGAGGACCAGATCCGCAAGAAGGCCGCCGACCTCGGCATCGACCTCACCGCGGCCCAGTTGATCGACCCGCACACCTCCGGACTCCGCGACCGCTTCGCCGAGAAGTACGCCGCCCTGCGCGCCCACAAGGGCGTCACCGTGGAACTCGCCTACGACGTCGTCGCCGACGTGAACTACTTCGGCACCCTGATGGTGCAGGAGGGGCTCGCCGACGGCATGGTCTCCGGCGCCGTGCACTCCACGGCCGCGACCATCCGCCCCGCCTTCGAGATCATCAAGACCAAGCCGGACGCCGACATCGTCTCGTCCGTCTTCTTCATGTGCCTCGCCGACAAGGTGCTGGTGTACGGCGACTGCGCGGTCAACCCCGACCCGAACGCGGAGCAGTTGGCCGACATCGCCATCCAATCGGCCGCCACCGCCGAGCAGTTCGGCGTCCCGGCCCGGATCGCGATGCTGTCGTACTCCACCGGTACGTCCGGCTCGGGCGCCGACGTCGACAAGGTGCGCGAGGCGACCGAACTGGTCCGGCTGCGGCGGGCCGACCTGCGCATCGAGGGGCCGATCCAGTACGACGCCGCCGTCGAGCCGAGTGTCGCCGCCACGAAGATGCCGGAGTCCGAAGTCGCCGGTCAGGCAAGCGTGTTGATCTTCCCCGACCTGAACACCGGCAACAACACGTACAAGGCCGTGCAGCGTTCGGCCGGCGCGATCGCGGTCGGGCCGGTGCTGCAGGGGCTGCGCAAGCCGGTCAACGACCTGTCCCGGGGCGCGCTCGTCTCCGACATCGTCAACACCGTCGCCATCACGGCGATCCAGGCACAGAACCCGATCGAGAAGGCTTCCCAGCAGTGACCGCGACCCGTGTCCTCGTCCTCAACTCCGGCTCCTCGTCGGTGAAGTACCAGCTGCTCGACATGGCGGCCGGCACCCGTCTCGCCGTAGGACTCGTCGAGCGGATCGGCGAGGAGACCTCCCGGTTCAAGCACACCTGCGTCACGACCGGTGCCGTACGGGAGTCCTCCGGGCCGATCCCCGATCACGAGGGCGCTCTGAAGGCCGTGGCGGAGGAACTCTCCAAGGACGGACTCGGGCTGGATTCACCGGAGTTGGCGGCCATCGGGCATCGGGTCGTGCACGGTGGGCAGACCTTCACCGAGCCGACCGTCATCGACGACGCCGTGCTCGCCGAGATCGAACGGCTCATCCCTGTCGCGCCGTTGCACAATCCGGCGAACCTCGTCGGGATCCGTACCGCGATGGCGTTGCGGCCGGATCTGCCGCAGGTGGCCGTGTTCGACACGGCGTTCCACACGACGATGCCGGAGTCGGCCGCGCGGTACGCGATCGACGTGGCGACCGCGGACGCGTACCGGATCCGGCGGTACGGGTTCCACGGGACCTCGCACGCGTATGTGTCGCGGGCGACGGCGAAGCTGCTGGGGAAGGCGCCCGAGGACGTCAACGTGATCGTGCTGCACCTCGGGAACGGGGCGTCCGCCTCGGCCGTGCGGGGCGGGCGGTGTGTGGACACCTCCATGGGGCTGACGCCGTTGGAGGGGCTGGTGATGGGGACGCGGTCGGGAGACCTGGATCCGGCCGTCATCTTCCATTTGATGCGTGTTGGCGAAATGTCCACTGATGAGATCGACACTCTTCTCAACAAGAAGAGCGGTCTGATCGGGTTGTGCGGGGACAACGACATGCGCGAGATCCGGCGCCGGATCGACGAGGGTGACGAACAGGCGGAACTGGCCTTCGACATCTACATTCACCGATTGAAGAAGTACATCGGTGCCTACTGCGCGGTACTCGGCAAGGTGGACGCGGTCGCCTTCACCGCGGGGGTCGGGGAGAACGCGGGCGCCGTGCGGGAGGCCGCCGTCGCCGGCCTGGAACTGCTGGGGCTCCAGGTCGACGGGGCGCTGAACGCCGTACGGAGTGATGAGCCGCGGCTGATCTCGCCCGCGTCCGGGCGGGTCGCGGTCGCGGTGGTGCCGACGGACGAGGAATTGGAGATCGCCACACAGACCTATGCACTGGTCGGAAATTACAACGCCTGAGCGCATGCCCGCCCATTTGTATCTTCCGCCAGACGGAATATTCCGTAGCGAAACAAACCGATAGGATCGTCCCATGCGCCGTTCGAAAATCGTCTGTACTCTCGGCCCCGCGGTCGACTCCCACGAACAACTCGTGTCGCTGATCGAGGCCGGCATGAATGTGGCCCGCTTCAATTTCAGCCATGGCACCCACGCCGAGCACCAGGGGCGGTACGACCGCGTCCGTGCCGCGGCCAAGGAGACCGGCCGTGCCATCGGCGTCCTCGCCGACCTGCAGGGCCCGAAGATCCGCCTGGAGACCTTCGCGGAGGGTCCCGTCGAGCTGGTGCGCGGTGACGAGTTCACCATCACCACCGAGGACGTCCAGGGCGACAAGACCATCTGCGGTACGACGTACAAGGGCCTGCCCGGTGACGTCTCCCGCGGCGACCAGATCCTCATCAACGACGGCAACGTCGAGCTGAAGGTCCTGAGCGTCGAGGGCCCCCGCGTGAAGACGATCGTCATCGAGGGCGGCGTCATCTCCGACCACAAGGGCATCAACCTGCCCGGCGCGGCGGTCAACGTGCCCGCGCTGTCCGAGAAGGACGTCGAGGACCTGCGCTTCGCGCTGCGGATGGGCTGCGACATGGTCGCCCTGTCCTTCGTGCGCGACGCGAGCGACGTGTACGACGTCCACAAGGTGATGGACGAGGAGGGCCGCCGGGTCCCCGTCATCGCCAAGGTGGAGAAGCCGCAGGCGGTCGCCAACATGGAGGCCGTGGTCGCGGCGTTCGACGCGGTGATGGTGGCCCGCGGCGACCTCGCCGTCGAGTATCCGCTGGAGAAGGTCCCGATGGTGCAGAAGCGCCTCGTGGAGCTGTGCCGGCGCAACGCCAAGCCGGTGATCGTGGCGACCCAGATGATGGAGTCGATGATCACCAACTCCCGCCCCACGCGCGCCGAGGCCTCCGACGTGGCCAACGCGATCCTGGACGGCGCGGACGCGGTCATGCTGTCCGCCGAGTCCTCGGTCGGCGCCTACCCGATCGAGACCGTGCAGACGATGTCGAAGATCGTCGTCGCGGCCGAGGAGGAGCTGCTCAGCAAGGGCCTGCAGCCGCTCGTGCCGGGCAAGAAGCCGCGGACGCAGGGTGGTTCGATCGCGCGTGCCGCGTGCGAGATCGCCGACTTCCTCGGCGGCCGGGCCCTGGTGGCCTTCACGCAGTCCGGTGACACCGCCCGCCGCCTGTCCCGCTACCGCGCCTCGCAGCCGATCGTGGCCTTCACCATGGACGAGGGCACCCGCAACCAGCTGACGCTGAGCTGGGGCGTGGAGTCGCACGTGGTGCCGTTCGTGAACAGCACGGACGAGATGGTCGACATGGTCGACGCGGAGATCGCCAAGATCAACCGCTTCAACCCGGGCGACACCCTCATCATCACCGCCGGCTCGCCCCCCGGCGTCCCCGGCACGACCAACATGCTCCGCGTCCACCACCTCGGCGGCGGCGAGCGCGACTGACGCACCGCTGAAGGCACTTGTACGGCGCTGAGGGCGCCCCCTGTGACAGGGGGCGCCCTCAGTTTTGTGCGCGGCTCCCGAACGGGCTTGTGGGGCGGCTCAGTTCTGGTAGCTGTGCAGACCGGGGACGGTCAGCGTGCCGCCGAACTGGCCCGCCTGGACCACCTTCACGTTGGTGAAGTAGATCAACGGGATGTTCAGCGGCGGCGGGTTGTCCGGGTCGAACGTGATCGGGATCAGACCGAACAGGTTGCCCGAGATGGACTCCGTGTACATCACGGTGTCGCCGTCGCGGATGGTGGACGTCGAGCCGGCGGCCGCCTGCACGTGGTAGGTCTTGCCGGACTGCTTGTCGTTCACCGTCTGATGCAGGTCGCCGATGTCGGTCCCGCTGGAGATGACGTACTTCAGGACCTTCTTGACCTTGCCGCTGGCGGTCTTCACCTCGACGACACCCTGGTAGTCGGCACCCTTGAGCAGCAGCGAGCTGGCGCTCAGGTACCACGGGTCGTCCGGCAGCAGCACCTTGTTGTCGACGCCGCTGGTGTCGTCCGTGGCGACCGGGCAGTCCGAGGTGTCGGCGCTCTCGCTCGCGGACGGGCTCGGGGTGGCCGTGGCCGAAGCCGCGTCCTCGGCCGCCTTGGTGGTGTCCTCGGCCGCCTTGGACGCCGTGTCGGTCGTGTCCTTCACGGTGCCGTTCACCGTGTCGGTGACCTTCTTCGTCGTGTCCTTGACGGTGTCGGACACGCTGGAGGAGTCGTCCGAGGACGCGTCCTTCGTGGCGCTCGCCGAGGCGGACGCGGTCGGCGTCGGGGTGGCGCTCGCCGTGGAGTCGGAGCTCGACGAACCGCCGGTGAGGATCCCGGTGATGGCGTCGCCGATGCTGTCCAGCAGGCCGCCGCTGCTCGCGGACGCCGAGGGCGTCGCGGTGGCGGTACCGCTCGACGAACCGCTCGAATCCGCCGACTTGCTCGCGGACGGCGTGGGCGTGGCCGTGTCGTCGGAACCTGAATCCGACGAACCCGAAGACGCCTTGCCCGAGTCCTTCGTGCCGGAGTCCGCGTCGCCGGTGGCCGTGGCCGAGGGCGTCGCGTCGTCCTTGGACGAGTCGGCGGACTCGCTCGCGGACGTGGACGGCGTCGCCGAGGGGCTCGCCGTCGTGCCGGCGAGGGCGGCGACACAGTCCTTGTACTCGTCGGCCGTCAGGCTCTTCGACGACGGCGAGGTCGTCGATCCGTTGTCGGCGAGGGCGAGGGAGGACGTGAAGCCCATCCCCATGATCACGGCGGTCGGCATCGCCACCGTGGCTATCGCCTTGCCGGCGGGCATGTGGAGCCTGGTGAACAGCGGCTTCTTGGGTGCCGCATGCCGCGGCCCGGTTCTCACACGGGACTCGTCCACATCAGTCCCGTGGGTCACCTCGTCAGCCGGCACTGTGCCTCCCGTTCGCCCCGTTGTTCACCGGGCTCGTTCCTGACAGATCGTTCGGCTCGTCCGTACCGTCGGCGGACTCGTACGGCGCGGGCTCCTGGGGCTTGGCGTAGTACGACGCGGAGTCGTGCGGCGCCGCCTCGTACGGTGCGGCCTCGGCGGGCGCGCCGCCCTCTCCCTGTGCGACGTCCTGCAGCGCCTGCGGCTCCGGCGGTGCGCCCGGCGCCCACGACACGGCCAGCGCCCCGCCCACCATGGCGAGGAGGAAGCCGATCAGGAAGCCGCCGAGGTTGGACACGGGGATGGACACCAGCGCCAGCAGGATCGCCGCGACACCCGCGAAGGTGCGCACGTGCTTCTGGAACCAGAGGCTGAAGCCCAGGACGACCAGCAGTACGCCGATGATCAGGGACCCGGCGCCCGCGGTGGTGGCCATCGCCAGCGTCAGATGGCCCACCTGGAGATGTGCGTACGGGAAGTAGGCGATCGGGAGTCCGCCGAGCATGACGAACAGACCGGCCCAGAACGGCCTCGTGCCACGCCAGGCACGAAACTGCAGCCTCCGGCGGGCGAACTGGCCGGGTGCGGCAGGAGTCTCGGCGCTCATGGAAAACAGCTCCCTGGTACGGCGTTGCTGTGGTGGAGAGTTGCACCTCGTGTGAAGGCGCTGGTGGAAGGTGGACGGGCGGGGGCGCCACCGGCTCCCCCGCCCGTCGTCAAGTGCCTAGTAGCACTCGTGGGTGCCGGCCGAGACCGACATCTTCAGCCCGCTGAGCTTGAAGGTTCCGGCAGTGGTGGCCCACGCCGTCTGCTTCACGTTGGTCAGCTCGGCCGACTCGGCCTGCTGGGCGAAGCCGTAGGGGTTGGCAGCCTCGCTGCCGCCCTTCATGCCCGGACCCTTGCCGCCCTTGTCGGCGCCCGTGTTGCCGGCCGCCACACCGATGTCGATGTTGTGGAACACAGCGTCGGCGCTGAGGTCCTCGACGTCGATGTACAGGTTCGACGCCTCGACCGGCGTACCGCTGCCGCCGGCCTTCAGCACGAGGCTGACGGACCCGAGCAGCGGGATGTTCGGGGTGACCACCGACTGGCACATGTTGGTGATCGACGCGGACTTGAACGACGAGACCGCGACGGGGTGAAGCGACTTGCTGCCGTCCAGGTTGTAGCCCGAGTCCAGGGCTCCGTACTGGGCGAAGCCCGTGCCGTTGAGCTGGTCGGCCGTCACCTTGAACGACTGGCCGGAAACGCTGAATGACGCGGCGAGAGCACCCTGCGCGAGGGCGACACCTATACACGCCGTAGCGGCGACGCTGGGCACCATGACCACAGCGAAGCGCTTCCATCTCGTCCCGCCACGCACCTGGGACTCCATATTTCCTCCTTCTCGGACGTACATCTCCTGGCCCTGACTGCCCCCTATTGGCGGCTCAGCCGGGCAGGGATGGGAGAAGTGCTACGTCCTCGGGAAGGGGAGCGCCCGTCCTCGGAGGCGCGAACCGCGCACCGATCACCGGCGATCACCCCCGAGCGACAACCACTGGTCGCGCCTGACGCACATCACGCACAACCTTGCTGGACAGGCTCCGCCGAGCGGCGAAGACCCCCCTGCCCAAGAGCCGACTCCATTGTTTCCGGCTCTACTCGGTGGGGACCCAAGAAACCCCGTCGGCCCGACCGGCTGTCGGGGTACGGAAATGGACCGAGCGTCGCCGATCGTGGTGCATTCTCGCCGCCCGCACAAGGGGCTTCGTTACTGGGTAGTAACGGCCGGATAACCGAACAACGACCCGCCGGTATCGGTCGACGACGCTGGGTGTCATCGCGGGCCAGGACAAATCAGTTGACACCCGGGCGGAATCCGACAGATCAACGCCCTCGACTTACTCCAAGTAACAGCGGCCGCGATTACCAAGATTTGGTAAAGCGCGGCCGCAGTGACAGTCCGTCGGCAAATCTTTCACTCCGGCATCACAGGTCACGAGGTTTACCGACTGGTCAGAACCGGCCCCGCGCCCCGCTCAGAACAGCGCCCGCGCCAGTGCCCGCCGGGCCGCCGTCACCCTGGGGTCATCGGCCCCGACGACCTCGAACAGCTCCAGCAGCCGCAGCCGTACGGCATCCCGGTCGTCACCCACCGTGCGCCGCACGGTGTCGATCAGCCGGCTGAAGGCGTCCTCGACATGACCGCCCACCAGATCCAGGTCGGCGGCGGCGATCTGCGCGGGCACGTCACCCGGCTTCTCGGCGGCCTCGGTGCGCACCCGCTGCGGGTCGAGCGTCGAGACACGGTGCAGCAACTCGGCCTGGGCGAGCCCCAGCTTGGCCTCGGAGTTGCCCGGGTCGTCGCTCAGCACGTTCTTGTACGCCTGCACGGCCCCGCCGAAGTCCCCCGCGTCCAGGGCCTGTACGGCGGCTTCGAGCAGCGCGTCGTACGGTCCCGCCGGCACCTCGGCGACCGCCTCGGGCCGGTCGCCCGGCCCGGCGTCGGGGTCGACGGCCAGCCCGGTCAGGCCGAAGCGCTGCTCGGCGACCTGGATCAGCTGGTCGAGGGTCTGCCGGACCTGCGGCTCGGCGGCGGCCCCCTGGAAGAGCGGCAGCGCCTGGCCGGCGACCACCGCGAAGACGGCCGGGATGCCCTGCACCCCGAACTGCTGCATCAGCATCTGATTGGCGTCGACGTCGATCTTGGCAAGGACGAAGCGTCCGTTGTAATCGAGCGCGAGCCGCTCCAGGAGCGGGCTCAGCTGCTTGCACGGCTCGCACCACTCGGCCCAGAAGTCGATGACGACCGGTACCTCGGTGGACCGCTGCAGGACCTCGCTCTCGAACCCCGCCTCATCTACGTCGATCACCAGGTCGGCCGGGGAGACGGCACCGCCGCCGCCCTGCCGGGCGGTCTCGGCGCGCGCCTGCTCCGCCTTGGCCTTGGCCTCCTGGGCCGCCTTCACCGCGGCGAGGTCGACGACTCCGCTCATGGACATGTTCCGTGGCTGCATGCGTCTATCCTCCCCCGTCCGCGCGTGTGAATGAAAAGCGTTGTGAAAGCCGGTCTGTTCCAAGCCTGTTGTGAGCTGTTCGGCGCCGGGTCCCCACCCCGCGCCCAGTGGTTACGCTACGACCCGTAGCGTAATAGCACCGGCCCCCTCCCGGATACAGATACCCGGTGATCTCCCTCACTGCACCACAGGAACCGCCGGTTATGGTCAAGGGATGCAGAGCAGCACTCCCGCCCCGCGCGCCGCGGGACGCCCCCGCAGCACCACCGCGGACACCGCGATCCTGGCGGCGACCCGGGAGGCCCTGGTCGAACTCGGCTGGTCCAGGCTCACGTTGGGAGACGTCGCCACGCGCGCGGGGGTTGCGAAAACCACCCTCTACCGCCGCTGGGCAGGCAAGAACGAACTCGTCGTCGACGCGGTGGCGGAACTCTTCGACGAACTCCACCTCCCCGACCGGGGCACGCTGGCCGCCGACATCGAGGGCGTGGTCCTCCAGTTCGCGGCGATCCTGGCCCGCCCGGAGGCGAAGAGCGGCCTGATGGCGGTGGTAGCCGAATCGATCCACGACGACGCCCTGCGCGACCGCATCCGCGAATCGATCGTGGACCGCCAGAAATGCCTGGTCCTGGAGGGCAGGGCCCGGGCCCAGGCCCGCGGCGAACTCCCCCCGGAGACCGACCCGCAGGAAGCCGCCCGCACGGCCGACCTCATCTTCGACGTGGTCGCGGGCGCGGTAGTCCACCGCACCCTGGTAAGCGCGGAACCGGCCGACGAGGAGTGGGTCCACAGCTTCACCCAGGTCCTCCTGCTCGGCCTGACGTCCCTCACCAACCCCTAGGGCCGGTCCGGCGGATCCGGTCGCGAACGCGGGGCTCGGCAGGCACATCCGAGGCTCTGCAGTCGACCGCCACAACTCCCCAAACTCTCGGCTTCGCCCACCCCCGCAGACGCGGGACTCGCCACGCACATCTCAGGCACCGCCATCATCCCCGCGACTCCCCCGCTGCTCCCCCGCTGCGAGCTCCACCCACCTCCGCAGACGCGGGGCCCGCACGCACATCTCAGGCACCGCCGCCGACCGCCGTGACACCCCCGTGCCCACCTCCACGCACCTCCGCACACACGGGACTCCGCACGCACATCTGAGGCGCCGTGGTCGTCCGCCGCAACTCCCGCCGCTCCACCCACTTCCGCAGCCACGGGCCCCGGCGCCACACCCGCGACGTCGGCATCGGTCGCCCTCCCGCTCCTGGCTTCGCCGCTTCGCCGACCTCTGCCTCACGGCCTCACGGCTTCACGGCCTCACGGCTTCACGGCCTCACGCACCAGGCCCCGATCACCGGCGCCGATCGGGCCCCGCCTATCTCCTGCGACCTGATCCGTGGGACCGGCCTGGAGGCTGCGGGCTCGGTGTAACCCCTCGACTCGTCCCGCAGCACCCCGCAGATCTCCCCCAGCGTCGCCTCCGCCCGCGCAGCGTCCAGCTGGGCCCGGTCATGTGCCGTGGAGGCGTGGGCCTCCAGCCACGTCGATCCGGCCCCGCCGATCTTCCGCGCCCCGCTCCACCGAACCAGCCCTAGAACCCGGCAGGCTCCGTGTACACCCCCCACTCGTCCCGCAGCACCCCGCAGATCTCCCCCAGCGTCGCCTCCGCCCGCGCAGCGTCCAGCATCGGCCCGATCATGTTGGACCCGTCCCGCGCGGCCGCGAGCATCGCGTCCAGGGCCGCCGCTACGGCCGTCTCGTCCCGTACGCCCTTGCGCGCGCCCAGCTCCTGGATCTGGTCCCGCTCCACCTCGTGGCTGACGCGGAGGATCTCCAGGTCGCCGGTGACGGAGCCGTGGTGGACGTTGACGCCGACGACCCGCTTGTCGCCCTTCTCCACGGACCGCTGGTACTGGAACGCGGCCTCGGCGATCTCGCCGGTGAACCAGCCGTCCTCGATGCCGCGCAGGATGCCGGAGGTGATCGGCCCGATCGGGTGCTGTCCGTCCGGGTGGGCCCGCAGCCCCCGCTCCCGGATCTGCTCGAAGATCTTCTCGGCGTCCGCCTCGATCCGGTCGGTGAGCTGCTCGACGTACCACGAACCACCCAGCGGATCCGCCACGTTGGCGACCCCGGTCTCCTCCATCAGCACCTGCTGCGTCCGCAGCGCGATCTCCGCGGCCTGCTCACTGGGCAGCGCGAGGGTCTCGTCCAGCGCGTTGGTGTGCAGCGAGTTGGTCCCGCCGAGGACCGCCGCGAGCGCCTCGACTGCCGTACGCACCACGTTGTTGTACGGCTGCTGCGCGGTCAGCGAGACGCCGGCGGTCTGGGTGTGGAAACGCAGCCACTGGGCCTTCTCGGACCGCGCGCCGTACACGTCCCGCATCCAGCGGGCCCAAATGCGGCGCGCCGCGCGGAACTTGGCGATCTCCTCGAAGAAGTCGACGTGCGCGTCGAAGAAGAAGGACAGGCCGGGCGCGAAGACGTCCACGTCCAGGCCCCGGGACAGGCCGAGTTCGACGTACCCGAAGCCGTCCGCCAGCGTGTACGCCAGCTCCTGCGCGGCCGTGGAGCCGGCCTCGCGGATGTGGTAGCCGGAGACGGACAGCGGCTTGTAGGCGGGGATGCCGGTCGCGCAGTACTCCATGAGGTCGCCGATGAGGCGCAGGTGCGGCTCGGGCTGGAAGAGCCACTCCTTCTGGGCGATGTACTCCTTGAAGATGTCCGTCTGGAGCGTGCCGTTGAGGACGGCGGGGTCCACGCCCTGCCGCTCGGCCGCCACCAGGTACATGCAGAACACGGGGACGGCCGGCCCACTGATCGTCATCGACGTCGTGACGTCACCCAGCGGGATGCCCTTGAAGAGGACCTCCATGTCGGCGGCGGAGTCGATGGCGACCCCGCAGTGGCCGACCTCGCCGAGCGAGCGCGGGTCGTCGGAGTCGCGGCCCATCAGGGTCGGCATGTCGAAGGCCACGGAGAGGCCGCCGCCGCCGTTGGCGAGGATCTTCTTGTATCGCTCGTTGGTCTGCTCGGCGTTCCCGAACCCTGCGAACTGCCGGATGGTCCACGTCCGCCCCCGGTAGCCCGTCGCGTACAGCCCGCGCGTGTAGGGGTACTCCCCGGGCCACCCGATCCGCTCGAAGCCGTCGTACCTGTCCCCGGGGCGAGGCCCGTACACCGGCTCTACGGCGTCCCCCGAGAGCGTGGTACGTGTCCAATCCCTTGGGGGCTGTGCCCCCAAACCCCCGGCGGCCTCACGCGTGCGTGCGGCGTCGAACCGGGCCTGCCAGCGTCGGCGGCCCTCTGCGATGGCGTCAGCGTCCATACCCTCGAATTTACTAGGACGTCCTAGTAAATGTCGATGGGCGACCGCCGTACGCAACTCGTACGGCGGTGAAAGCGGTGAGGCTCAGACCTTCGCGGCGACCGGAGCCGGCTCGGCGAAGTGACCCTCCAGCTCGTGGCTGACCTTCCGCTCGACGAAGAACGCGGCCGTCGGGATCGTGCCCGCGAGGAGCACCCACAGCTGCTTGCCGACCGGCCACTTCGCCTTGGAGCCCAGGTCGAAGGCGAAGAGGAGGTACACGACGTACAGCCAGCCGTGCGCGATGGCGACGACCTCGGTGAAGCTCCCGGCGCCGTCGATCTTCAGGAGGTACTTGGCGATCATGCTCAGGCAGAGCAGGACCAGCAGCACACCCGTGGTGTACGCCAAAACGCGGTAGCGGGTGAACACGCTCTTTTTCATGAGGACGAGCGTAACCACCCGTTCCGGGCGATCTTTCGCCGGGGCGGCGGCCCGGGTCACTCCTCGTCGAAGTCCTCCGCGGCGACCCGGAGCGGCCGCAGCATCGCGAAGATCTCCCCGCACTCCTCGGCGTCGTAGGCACCGAGCCCGAAGTCCATCTCCATCAGGTCACGCGTGGCCGCGTCGCAGACCTCGCGGCCCTTGTCGGTGATGGAGGCGAGGGTGCCGCGGCCGTCGTTGGGATTGGGGCGCTTGGCGACGAGTCCGGACCTGACCAGGCGGTCCACGGTGTTCGTCACGGACGTGGGGTGCACCATGAGCCGCTCGCCGATCTTGGACATCGGCAGCTCGCCCGCCTTGGAGAAGGTGAGCAGCACGAGTGCCTCGTAGCGCGCGAAGGTCAGTCCGTACGGCTTGACGACCGCGTCGACCTCGGCGAGCAGGATCTGCTGCGCCCGCATGATCGAGGTGATGGCGGCCATGGACGGCACGTTCCCCCAGCGCTGTTTCCAGTGTTCGTCGGCACGGGCGATGGGGTCGAAAGGAAGACTGAGCGGCTTTGACACGGCACCAGACCTTACCGGCCGGTCACATCGTGGTCAGCCCCGTCTCGCCCATCGGTCCCGGGAGGTTCCGCGAGGCCCCGCGGAGCCGTACCCGTGTGCCCGGTGTCGTATCGGAGCGGGCCGTGCGGCTTGTGCCAGGATTACTGACTGATTGTCACTGAATGTCCCTCTCGCGCAAGGGAGCAGCATGTCCCGGCTGATCCGCACGTTCGCGGCGCTCGCGGTCCTCGGGCTCGCGGTGGGCTGTTCGTCCGCGTCCGACGTCGACGAGGCCTCCGTCGCCGGTGCCCGGTCCAAGGGGCCGGCCGGCGACATGACCTTCTGGGTCGACCCGGCGAGCCCGGCGGCCGAGCAGATCCAGATGTGGGAGCGGGAGGGGCGCAAGCAGGACGCCGCCCTGCTCAAGCGGATCGCCGACGAGCCGACCGCGCTGTGGCCGGCCGGTGAGATCGACCCGGGCCCGGTGATCAGGGCGGCGACCGCGGCCGCGCGTCAGGAAGGACGTACGGCGGTCTTCGTCGCGTACGACATTCCGCACCGCGACTGCGGTCAGCACTCGGCCGGCGGGGCGGAGGACGCCGATGCCTACCGGGCGTGGATCGGCAAGTTCGCCGAGGCGCTGGGCGACGCGAAGGCGCTCGTGGTGCTGGAGCCCGACGCCGTCGCGCACATGGTGGACGGCTGCACTCCTGGCGAATACCAGGGCGAGCGGGAGCAGTTGCTGAGCGAGGCGGTCGTCCGGCTGAAGCAGCAGCCGGGGACGAAGGTGTATCTCGACGCGGGCAACCCGTCCTGGATTCGGGACTCTTCGAAGCTCGTGGAGCCGTTGAAGCGGGCCGGGGTCGAGGAGGCCGACGGGTTCTCGCTCAACGTCTCCAACTTCCAGACGGACGAGGTGACGAAGAAGTACGGCGTCCAGCTGTCGCGGGACCTCGGCGGCAAGCACTTCGTCGTCGACACCAGCCGCAACGGCAACGGCCCGCTGGCCGGCGCCTGGTGCAACCCGCCGGGCCGGGGCCTGGGCACCCGCCCGACCACCGACACCGGCGAACAGGCCCTGGACGCCTATCTGTGGATCAAGCGGCCCGGAGCCTCGGACGGCACCTGCGAGGGCGGTCCGGACGCCGGGCAGTGGTGGCCGGAGTACGCCTTGGAGCTGGCGCGCAACTCCAAGGCGTAGAGCGGCAGTTGACCAACGTCACTGCACCTGGATCCACTTGGCCTCCGACGGCGTGCCCTGCGCGTCCGTCACGAAGAGCATGTACCAGCCGGGCGGCACCAGGGCCTGGTCCTTGGGGACGTCCACCGTCACCGACTTGCCGTCCTTGACGAGGCCGAGCTCGATGGAGCGCTGCTCGACGTCCGTCGTGTGCGTGACCGAACTCGGCCGCATCAGACGGGCTTTGACGACCCGTTCGGGGTGGTCGGTGCGGAAGGTCGCGCGGTGGTGCCGGTCCAGGGTCTCCGGACCGTCCTGCAGTACGGGCCTGTTGGTGCCGTTCTTGTGCAGCGCGGGCGGGGTGAAGATCTCCATGCGCTGCTCGAAGTGGCCGAGTTTGGTGTTGGCCTGGTCGTCGAAGAGCGGGTCGGAGCCGAACGTGACCACTCTGCCGTCGGGCAACAGCAGTGCCTCGGAGTGGTAGTTGCGGCCGACCATCGGGGCGGCGGCCTCGCGGAAGGCGTTGCCCTTCGGGTCGTAGAACTGCGCCTTGAAGATGTTGCTGGCGCTGCGGCCGCGGTAGTCCGAGGAGCCGTTGGTGGTGAAGACCGAGTCGTCCGGCATGATCACGCTGTTCAAGTACCGGGTTCCCTGGGGGAGATCGGGGCCGTCCTTGAAGACGGGGCTGTCCTGCTTGAGGTCGACGACGGCGGTGCGCGGGGTCGACTTCCTGGACTCGCCGACGCCTCCGCCGCCGAGGATCATCACCTTCTGGTCCTGTGCGGGCGGCAGGAGGAGTGAGGACGAGGTCTCGGTCTCCTCGGGGTCGCGCAGCCCGGCGACCTTGGTGAACTTGTTGGTCTTCAGGTCCCAGATCCCGGGCTCACGGCCCTTGTTGGCGGGTCCGTAGCCGGCGTTGGAGGCCGGGTAGAAGAGCTTGCCGCCCTTGGTGAGGAAGAGGGCCGGGTAGGTGGGGAAGTAGCGCTTGGGGCCCGGGGTCCACTTCTTGGTCTTCGGGTCGTAGATCTCGTTGTCGCCCTGGTCGATCACGCCGACGTCGTCGAGCCCGGAGACGGCGAGGACGCGGCCGTCGTCGAGGCCGACGAGGGTCGGGTACCAGCGGGCCTTCTCCATCGGGTCGACGGGGATGTACCGCTCCGCCTTCGGGTCGAACTCGTAGGCGGCGCGGATGCCTTGGTAGTCCTGCTTCTCCAGGGTGATCTTCTCGGAGAGGCCGTACGTGTTGTTCGCGTCCTTGCCCTTGAGGCCGACGATGTCGTACTGCGCCTGGTTCTCGGTGACCGACATCGGGCCCGGCTCGGCGGCCTCGACGAAGACGCGGACCTCGCTCGCGGTGACCTTGGTCTGCCAGGGCTGCATCACACCGCGGGCGTTGTACGTCACCTTGAAGGCGCGCTTGGCCTTGGGCACGGTGACGTCGAACTTGCTGACGTAGTCGACGCCGGCCGGTGAGCGGAAGACGGTGCCCTTCTTGAGGAACATCGGCTTGTTGGGGTTCTCGTTCTTGACCCGCATGCCGCCGCCGGCCCGCTTGACCTCGCCGTCGAGGAGTTCGTAGCGGGCGGTGCCGCCGGCCACCAGCAGGTTGCCGCTGGGGAGTTGGCTGTGTCCGCCGCAGAAGAAGTCGACCGGGGTCGGGATCTTCTTGAAGGTGTTGGCCTTCGGGTCCCACAGCACGGTGTCGAACGAACCCGCGTTGAACTTCTTCTGCTCATTCCCGGACCCGGCCACGATCAGCACCTTGCCGGTGTGCAGGAGCGAGGCGTGGATGGCGTTGGTGCGGTACTCCTTCGGAATGTCGATCTGGTCCCAGGAGCCGTACTTGGCCATGTACTCGGGCCGGGTGATCTTGTACTCGTGGTACTGCTCGCCGGCGAAGTCGAGGGCGGCCGGGGCGTTGAGACCGGCCAGGACGGCGATGCCGCCGATGCCGAGGACGGTCTTCCTGGTTTTCTGGGACGGCTGGAAGGCCATGGTCTAGTTGCCCCCTGTCGTGGTGCTGGAGACGGACGGACCGGCCCCGGTGGTGGCGAGCGCGGGCTCGGCGGTGTCGAGGGTGCGCGCGCCGCCGAGCAGCGACCGCCGCTCCCGGCGCTCCTTGACCAGCGAACCGGCCCAAACCCCCAGCGGCGCAAGGGAGATGACCATCGCGAGGACCGCCCAGGTACGCATGGCCGCGTGGGTGTGGTCGAGGACGACCGAGGCGGCCAGCGAGGTGGCCAGGAGGATCGCCCAGAAGAGATGGATGCGGAAGGTCATCACCCGGTCCGGGCTGGCGTCGCCGCCCTTGGGCGTGACGACGAACCGGCTGGGACGGCGGATGAGCGCCTCACCGAAGGACTTGAGGTAGATGGGGGCGGAGAGCGCGGACATAGCCATCCCGGCCAGCCCGCCCGACCCCTCTGGCTCGTGCGGGGAGACATTGTGCCGTCGGTTCCACAGATACAGCCCGATCTGCAGGGCCGCCGCATCGCTGTAGAGCATCAGCCACACGGACGCGGCGACCTGCGTGCCGGACGCCCCGAACCACAGGAACAGGAAGCAACTCATGATGCCCAGCAGCCAGTTGACGGCCGTCATCGGGTAGTAGACGAGCATCAGCGTGTACGAGAACAGCCGCCCCGGAGGCATCGTGAACGGCGCCTTCCAGTACTGCTTGATCAGCGTCTCGTACGTCCCGCGCGACCACCGCATCTGCTGCGTGAAGAAGTCGGTCCAGGAGGCCGGCCCCTCCCCCACGGCGAGCACGTCCGGGGTGTAGACGGACCGCCAGTGCGTACAGGTCAGGGGATTGCGGTGCCTATGCAGCTCGAACCCGGTGGCCATGTCCTCGGTGATGGAGTCGTACAGCCCGCCGATCTGTTTCACGGCGGCGATCCGTACGACGTTGTTCGTCCCGACGAACATGGGGGCGCGGTAGCGGTTGCCGGCGCGCTGGATCAGCGCGTGGAAGAGGAACTGCTGCGACTCGGCGGCCTTGGTGACGGGGTTGTGGTAGTTCCCGTACACCTGCGGTCCTACGACGAAGGCGACATCCGGATCTCGGAAGTAACCCATCATCCGCTCAAGGAAGTTGGGGAGCGGCACGTGGTCGGTGTCGACGGAGGCGAAGAACTCGTAGTCGCCGCCGTGCATGGCGATCCAGGCGTTGTAATTCCCGTGCTTCGTACGGGCCTTGTGGACGCCCTTGGGCCGGTTCCACTCGGGAACTCCGTGCCGCGTGAAGTGCCGTACGCCCAACTCGGCGCACAGGGCCTTGGCTTGCTCGTCGTCACCTTCGTCGAGGAGCCAGACGTCGACCGGGCCGGTGTGGGTCACATTGACCGCACCTTCGAGAGTCGCGCGGACCATGGAGAGAGGTTCCTTGCCCGGGACGTACGTCGTGAGGAAGGCGACGCGGGTGCCGGGGGCTGGGACGACGGGGACAGGGTCGCGGGCGACCAGCGTGGCGTGGGCGACGGAGGCGACGTTGACGACCATGAACAGTTCGATGAGACCGATGGCTATCAGCATCGTGACGTCGAGCCCGACCATCCACTCCTGGCCGCCCTCGCGCTCCACCCAGTGGGAGGGCCAGACGAGATAGACGAGCAGGGCGGCGGTGAGCACCGGGGCGAGGCTCATCAGGAGGACAGCGCGTATTCGGTGGGGCTCGCGCGAGAGGAGCGAGTTGTACTGCACCTGGTACGACGCGCCGGACGGCTCCGTGAGCGGTCCGGCCAGTCGGCTGTAGGTGTCGTAGTCGTAGCCCTCCGGCCGCACAGTGCCCTCCAATGATTGAGGAGTGATCGACGCCCGGGGAGCGAGGAACGGTTGGGTTCCGAAGATCGACCGGGCCGATACCCACACACAAGTGGAGATATGAGGGCATGTCGAACTGGGTGCGTCCAGGTGGGTGGGGAGTTGACTCCGGCGGCGGAACGGGGGCCTCCGGCGGCGGAACGGGGGCCTCCGGCGGCGGAGCGGGGGCCTCCGGGGGTGGAGCGGGGGGCTTCCGGCGGTGGAGCAGGGAGTCTCCGGCGATGGAGCGCGGGCTTCCGGCCGTGGAGCGGGTGCTTCCGGCGGACGAGCGGGATGCCTCTCTGGCGGCGGAGCGAGGTGTTCCGGCAACGGAACGGGATGCCTCCGGCGGCAGAGCAGGTGCCTCCGGCGGCAGAGCAGGGGGTTCCGGCGATGGAGCAGGGAGTCTCCGGCGGTGGAGCGCGGGCCTCCGGCCGTGGAGCGGGTTGCTTCCGCCGGTCGAACGGGATGCCTCTCTGGCGGCGGAACGAGACGTTTCCGGCAACGGAACGGGGCGCCTCCGGCGGTAGTGCAGGGGGCTCCGGTAGTGGAACGGGGAGTCTCCAGCGGTGGAGCGCGGGCTTCCGGCCGTGGAGCGGGTGCTTCCGGCGGTCGAACGGGATGCCTCTCTGGCGGCGGAGCGAGATGTTTCCGGCAACGGAACGGGGTGCCTCCGGCGGTAGAGCAGGTGCCTCCGGTAGTGGAACGGGGGTCTCCGGTCGTGGCGCAGGGTGTTCCGGCGATCGAACGGGATGCCTCTCCGGCCGCGGAGTGAGGTGTTTCCGGCGGTGGAACGCGGTTCCTTCGGCGGTGGAGCCGGGTGCGGGGGCGGCTTGGGGAGAATGCCCCGGTCATGATCCTCAGCAGCGTCACGGGAGGCACCCGCGTGCACGACACCGCCGATCTCATCGCCGAGGCCTACGCGCTCGGCGCCGGACCGTGGACGTTGACGCCCGTCACCCGGGGCGCGCTGGGGCAGATCTGGAAGCTGTCCGGGAACGGTTCCTCGTGGGCCGTCAAGGAACTCCTCTTCGGCTGCGACGAGGACCAGGTCCGCCGGGAGGCCGCGTTACGGGAGGCATCGGAGCGGCTGGGCATCGCGTCGCCGCGGCTGCTGCCCAATCGGGAGGGGGCGCATGTCTCGCACCTGGACCCCGGCTCCGAATCCAGTCTCGCTTCCACCTCCAGTTCCGGCTCTTCCGCCGGCTCCCACATCAAGCTGTACGACTGGATCGACGGCACCCGCGCGGACGTGTCCGACCCGGACGTCCTGGACTGGTTCGGGCGGGCCATGGCGCTGCTGCACAGGGCGGGCGAGGGCGAGAGCGGGATGCCGTCCGCCTGGTACGAGCGGTGCCCGGGGGACGACGAGTGGGCGGCGCTGCACGCGGAGGTCCGCCGGGCGGGGATGCCGTGGGCGGACCCGCTGGGCCGCTTCATCGCCACCTCCGCAAGGGAGTTGGCGCCCTGGGTAACCCCGTCCGACCCCGGCGACCTGGTGACGTCCCACCTCGACCTGCAACCCCAGAACGTCCTGGTCGGCCCGGCCGGTCCCGTCCTCCTCGACTGGGACAACGCCGGATCCGCTTCCGCGGAACGGGAGTTGGCCCGCGCCCTGTTCGTGTGGTCGGGCGGGAACGACGGGGATGTGGAGGCGGGGGTGCGGGTGGCGCGGGCGTACCGGTGTGCCGGTGGGCGTGCCGTCGTACGGGGTCCGGAGTCGTTCTCGATGCTCTTCGCTTCCGCGCTGAACTATGTGCGGGTACAGGCCGAGTGCGCCATCGACCCGAAAGTGACCGCCGAACAACGGGAGTTCGCCGGCGATCAGGTCGCTGTATGGCTGGGCCGGATGCCGGATCTGGGTGTCGTGTCGCGGTTGAGTGCGGCGCTGGAGCGGGTGTGGTGACCGACTGCGGGGCTGGGATGGGGAGTTGGCGGTGACGGTACTGGTGTCGGTGTGGGGAGCGGCGCCCGGAGTCGGCAAGTCGGCTCTGTGCGCGGGGCTGTCCCGGTCGCTCGCCGGCGCGGGGCTGCGGGTGGATCACTTCCGTGAGGAGGAGATCCTGAGCCGGTCCGAATTCGCGGCTGTGGCCGAGGAGTTCGGGGCGACCGGAACTGTGGCGCTGGGGACGCTGGTCGCGGCGACGGCACGCTTCGTCGAGTCGGTGCGGGCGCGCGGCGACAACGTGGTGGTCGCGGACACCCTGGTGCCGTTCGTGCCGACGTTGCTGGCGATGGGGCACGGCGAGGAGACGATCGACGCGTTCATGGCCGACCTCACGGGCGTGCTGACCCCGGTCCGCCCTGTGGTGGTCTTCCTCGACGGGGACGCCGGGACCGCGCTGTCCCGGGCCGGGGAACGGGAGGGGCCGGAGTGGCTCGATTGGTACGTCAGCAAGCTCGCCGCCTACGAGGTGAGCCCGCCCGTGTCCGACCTCGCGTCGGCGGTGACGTACCTGCGGCGCGAGCGCGCGGTGACGCTCGACGCGGTTCGCCGGCCCGGGTGGGGGCTCGTCGAGGTGGAACGGGCGGATGAGCTGACTCGGGGTGAGGTGTTGACGGCAGTGGGGCAGGGCCTGCGGCCCTGGCTTCCCAGACCTGCCCCCGCTACTACTCCGCCAGATGCCGTTCGACCGTCTCCACCTTGGACGTGAGGCCGTCCGTCACGCCGGGGCGGATGTCCGCCTTGAGGACGACGGAGACACGCGGGGCGCGGGCCTCGACGGCGGCTACCGCGCGCTTGACCACGTCCATCACCTCGTCCCACTCGCCCTCGATGGACGTGAACATCGCGTCGGTGCGGTTGGGCAGGCCGGACTCGCGGACCACGCGGACGGCGTCGGCGACGTACTCCCCCACGTCCTCACCGACACCGAGAGGCGTCACGGAGAAGGCGACGATCATGCGTTCACGATCCCTTCCTGGCGCGCGCGGGAGGCGATGAGCGCGTTCTCGGCCTCGCGCTTGAGCTTGCGCTCGGCGAAGAAGCCGCCGGTGGGCAGTACGGAGAGGATGAAGTAGAAGGCGGCCGTCTTGGCGCCCCACTTCGTGCGGTTCCAGGCGTCGGCCCAGAAGAGGACGTAGAGGATGAAGAGGACACCGTGGATCATGCCCATGACGGGCACCGCGTTGAAGTCCGTGGTCCGCTTCAGCACCGAGCACACGAGCAGCAGGAGGAAGGACACGGCCTCGGGGGCCGACACCAGGCGGAGGCGGCGGATGGCGGTGGCGGTCTTGATGTCCACAGGTCACCTTCGGTGAGGGAGACGTCCACAGTTTGTGAACGCGAGCACAAACGTTCACCCATTGTGGCAAACGACTGAGCGAGCCGAGACTGGGGGTCGTCGCCGAGCCCCCGGGGAGCGCCCGTGCAGTTCGTTTTCTTCATGACGCTGCCGGGGCTGGTGGTCCTGCTGACCGCGCTCGCGTTCCTCGACCAGCTGCTCCTGAAGATGGGCCGCGCCGGAATGCTCCCCTGGCGGAACTCCGGGCGGCAGGGCCAGATATCCGCGACCGGCTTCGAGCAGCTGCACGCGAGCCTCTCCCCGGGCAAGCAGACCGAGCTGAAGGAACGCCAGAGCGCGCTGGTGATGCGGGACGACGAGGAGGACGGGGACCCGCCCTGGTCGACTGTCGACCTGCGCGCGGGGACGGCGGTCATCCGGCTGAACGCACCCCACGACAGGCCCCGCGACACGCCCTAGGGGGCAGGTCAGGGTCGTTCTCCACCCGCGGGCCCTGTCCTCGACCGTGCCCCTGCGGTTACCTTCGCTGCGTGGCGATGTTTCGACTCCAGGGCAGCAAGGTGCTCGCCGTCGACATGACCGGGGACGCCGTGAAGGCGAAGAACGGCTCGATGGTCGCGTACGACGGGCAGATGGCCTTCAAGAAGATGAGCGGCGGCGGTGAGGGCATCCGGGGGATGGTGACCCGGCGGCTCACCGGTGAGCAGATGACGGTGATGGAGGTGAGGGGGCAGGGGACGTGCTGGTTCGCGGACCGGGCCTCCGAGATCAACCTCGTGAATCTCCAGGGGGACAAGCTGTACGTGGAGTCGAGCAATCTGCTCGTGACCGACGCGGGGCTGCGCACCGGGACGACCTTCACCGGGCTGCGCGGCGCCTCGCAGGGCAACGGGCTGTTCACGACGACCGTCGAGGGCCACGGCCAGGCGGCGATCATGTCGGACGGCCCGGCGGTGGTGCTGCGGGTCAGCCGACAGTATCCGCTGACCGTCGACCCCGGCGCGTACATCGCGCACCAGGGGAACCTGCAGCAGTCGTTCCAGTCCGGTGTGACCTTCCGCACGCTCTTCGGGGAGGGCGGCGGCGAGGCCTTCCAGATCCGCTTCGAGGGCGACGGGCTCGTCTACGTCCAGCCGAGCGAGCGGAACACGATCGCGGGGGACGTGTGACATGGCGTTCACCGAGATCAACTCGAAGATGATCCAGGCCACGGTCATGCCGGGCCAGCGGCTGTTCAGCCAGCGCGGAGCGATGCTCGCCTACAAGGGCGACGTCTCCTTCACCCTGAACATCCAGGGCGGCCAGGGCGGCGTCATGTCGATGCTCGGACGCCGGGTGGCGAACGAGGCGACCCCCCTGATGACCGTCGAGGGCAGCGGCACCGTGATGTTCGGTCACGGCGGCCACCACATCCAGATCATCAACCTCACCGGCGACACCCTCTATGTGGAGGCCGACCGCCTCCTCGCCTTCGAGGGCACCCTCCAGCAGGGCACGATGTTCATGGGCTCCCAGGGCGGCGTCATGGGCATGGTCCGCGGCCAGGTCACCGGCCAGGGCCTGTTCACGACCACCCTCCAGGGTCAGGGCTCGGTCGCCGTGATGGCCCACGGGGGTGTCTTCGAGGTCCCGATCACCCCCGGCCGCCCCGTCCACGTCGACCCGCAGGCGTACGTCGCCCACCACGGCGACGTACGCAACAAGCTGTCCACGGCGCTCGGTTGGCGCGACATGGTGGGCCGGGGCTCCGGCGAGGCGTTCCAGCTGGAGCTGAGCGGCAACGGCGCGGTGTACGTCCAGGCGTCGGAGGAGAAACTGTGAGCCAGTACGCGGGATCGGGCCCCACGATCTACGACCCGATGACCCTGCCGGTCGACGACAACGTCAACAAGTACACCTTCTGCGTGGAGCTCAAGGGGAGCCAGTGGTTCCTGCAGAAGGGGAAGATGATCGCCTACTACGGCGCGATGGAGTTCAACGGCATCGGGCACGGGCGACTCGACCGACTTGTCCGTACGTCCTTCCATTCGCCTCTGCACGCGAGCGACTGGGTCGTGGCGGACGGCTCGGGCAAGATGCTGCTCGCCGACCGGGCCTTCGATGTCAACGCGTACGACCTCGAAGACGCCAACATGACCATTCGCTCGGGCAACCTGCTCGCTTTTCAGCCAAGTCTCGCTCTCAAGCAGTCGATTGTTCCCGGCTTTCTGACACTCATCGGAACCGGCAAGATCGTGGCCGCGTCGAGTGGTCCGGTGGTGTTCATGGAACCCCCGATCCGGGTGGACCCGCAGGCCCTCGTCGGCTGGGCCGACTGCCCCTCCCCCTGCCATCACTACGACCACGCGTACATGACCGGCCTGATGGGCGGTCTACGTGCGATGACGGGCATCGGCGGGGCCTCCGGGGAGGAGCACCAGTTCGAGTTCGTCGGGGCGGGCACGGTGCTGCTCCAGTCGTCGGAGAACCTGATGCCCGAGCAGGCCACAGGGGTTGTGCCGCACGAGCCGGGGGTACCGGGTGGGGGCGGGGTCCCCACAGGCCCCTCACAGCAGGCGGGCGCACCGCGCCTTCCCGGACAGCTGGGAGACCTCCAGCGTCGCTTCGGGCTGTGAGCGGTAGTCTGCGGAGTGTGACGTCGAACGTGTGCGCGCCGTCACGCCACCCTCACTAGTTCGCCTTTCAACATTTTAGGTAGACTTCATTCATGGAGACCGAGACGGCCACGCGCTGGCTGACCGATGAGGAGCAGTGCGCCTGGCGCACCCATCTGGAGGTCAACAGGCTGCTGACGTACCAACTCGAAAAGGACCTGCAGCCGTTCGGCCTGACGATGAACGACTACGAGATCCTGGTGAATCTCTCCGAGGCGGACGGCGTACGACTGCGGATGAGCGACCTCGCGGCCGCCACCCTCCAGTCCAAGAGCCGCCTCTCCCACCAGATCACGCGCATGGAGAACGCGGACCTGGTCCGCCGGGAGAACTGCGAGTCGGACCGCCGGGGCCTGTACGCGGTGCTGACCGAGCACGGCCTGGAGACGATGAAGAAGGTCGCGCCCCACCATGTCGCTTCCGTACGCCGACACTTCATCGACCTCGTCACCCCCGAGGGCCTGTCGGACCTCAGCAAGACCCTGAAGCCGATCGCGGAACACCTGCGAGGGCAACGGGGACGCCCCTGACACTGGAGCGGGCCGTCTGGGGGCTCCGCCCCCAGACCCCCGATCGGCCCTGAACGGGCCTCGTCCTCAAACGCCGGACGGGCTGAATATTGCCGACCTGAGCTGGAGAGGCACCGGACAGGCTGGATTGCGCCGGCCTTGCCGTCAGAGCGGGTCCGCTGAAACTCGGTGGAGGACAGCTTTTAGGGGCGCGGGGAACTGCGCGACCGGCCACAACGAGCCGGCAGCCAAGACACAACCCCCGCCACCACCCCGGCGACCACAAAACAAACCCCCAACGGCAGCCGCCCCACAAGCAACCCCGTCACCACCGACCCACCCGAACTCCCCGCGTTCACCGCCATGTTGACCCACGCCCCCGCCTGCGTCCGCGCCTCCGGCGAAGCCACCTCGTCGGCGAGCAGATACGCGGTGGTCAACGCCGGCGCCACAAAGAACCCCGCGCACCCCACCGCCACGGTGAGTGACCACACCCCCGAGGCAAACCCTGCCGCGGCCAACGCCACCCCGAGCCCCGACGCGGCCCCGGACAACCGAACCCGCGCGGCCACCCGCCAGTTCACCGCCCCGTTCAGAATCCCGCCCACCGCACTGCCCGCCGACAACGCCGCCAGCACCCAGGGCACGACATCGTCGCCGTACCCCCGCTCCTCCAAGAACGCCATCACCAACAGATAGACCGCACTCAACGCGAGCCCCATCCCCCCGGCCACCACGACCGGACCGAGCAGCCCGCGAACCCGGGCCGGCCTCAACCCCCGCCCGGCGCCCGCGGATACGCGTACTCCGGACAGTGCCGGTGACCTGACGAAGGCGATCGTCCCGGTCATGATCAGGGCCGCGCTGAGCAGGAGCCCGGCCGCCGGTGGAGCGAAGGTGAGCAGCGCGCCGACCGCCAACGGGCCGACGACGTACAGGAGTTCCTCCGCGACGCCGTCGAGGCTGTACGCGCGCTGCAACAACCCACGGTCACCGACGAGTTCGGCCCACACGGAGCGCATCGTGGGTCCAAGCGGGGGCGCGCACATGCCCGTCAGCGCGGCCACCGCGCCGAGCACCACCTCCGGCGTCCCGGGGCTCCAGGTCACCGCCGCGAGGACGCACAGGAGACCGCCGTAGAGCATCGCCATGGGGAGGAGGGCGCGGCGGGGGCCGTGGCGGTCGACCAGGGCGGCGCGCAGGGGTAGCAGGAGGACGGTCGCGGTGCCGAAGACGGCCATGATCGTGCCAGCGGCCGCGTAGGAGCCGGTGGCGCGGACGACCGTGAGCAGGACCGCCGGGGAGACCGTTCCGTACGAGAGGCGGCCGACGAGCGCGGCGGCGAACGTACGGCGGGCGTACGGGACTTGGAGTACGGCGGCATACGAAGGGCACGCCGAAGTCGGCGTGGAAGAAGACGCGGACATGCGAGATGTTCCTCAACTGGAGGCAGGGAAAGGGGACGCCTGTGCGCCGCGCGACGGCGATCAGACGCGATCCGATGTGATCGCTGCCGTGCGCGGGCCTGAGCGGGGCCCTATGCCAAGAGGAGGAACATGCGGTCAACGTATCAACGGGACACGGCCGTTGACCATCGGGTTAGCTCTCGGTGATGCCCGCGATCAGTTCGTCCGCCGCCCTGTACGGGTCCAGCTCCCCCGCCACGATCCGCTCCGCCAGCGCGCTCAGGCGGCGGTCTCCGTGCAGGTCGCCGATGCGGGCGCGCAGGGCCGTGACCGCGATCGTCTCGACCTCGCGAGCCGCCCGGGCCGCGCGGCGCTCCGCGAGGACGCCGTGCTCCTCCATCCACGCCCGGTGCTTCTCCAGCGCCTCCACGACCTCGTCGATGCCCTCGGCGCGGGAGGCGACCGTCTTGACGATCGGGGGGCGCCAGTCGCCGGGGCCGCGGGACTCGCCCAGGCCGAGCATGTGGTTCAGCTCGCGGGCGGTCGCGTCGGCGCCGTCGCGGTCGGCCTTGTTGACGACGTAGACGTCGCCGATCTCCAGGATTCCGGCCTTCGCCGCCTGGATGCCGTCGCCCATCCCCGGGGCCAGGAGCACGACAGAAGTGTCCGCCTGGGAGGCGATCTCCACCTCCGACTGGCCCACCCCGACCGTCTCGACCAGGATCACGTCGCAGCCCGCCGCGTCGAGGACGCGGATGGCCTGCGGGGCGGACCAGGCCAGGCCGCCGAGGTGGCCGCGGGTGGCCATCGAGCGGATGTAGACGCCGGGGTCGGAGGAGTGGTCCGACATGCGGACGCGGTCGCCGAGCAGGGCGCCGCCCGAGAACGGCGAGGACGGGTCGACGGCCAGGACGCCGACCCGCCTGCCCTGCTTGCGGTACGCCGTGACCAGCGCGGACGTGGACGTCGACTTGCCCACGCCCGGCGATCCCGTGAGGCCCACGACGTAGGCCCCGCCGGTCAGCGGTGCGAGTGTCGCCATGATCTCCCGGAGTTGGGGGGACGCCCCCTCCACCAGGGAGATCAGCCGGGCCACGGCCCGCGGCCGGCCTTCCCTGGCCTGGGCCACCAGTGAGGCGACGTCCTGCATCACAGCTCCGCTCCCTTGCCGTCGTGCGAAAAGGTACTGCTCAGGCCTTGGGTACCCGCACGATCAGCGCGTCACCCTGACCGCCGCCGCCGCACAGCGCGGCCGCGCCGACCCCGCCGCCGCGCCGCTTGAGCTCCAGGGCCAGGTGCAGGACGATCCGGGCGCCGGACATGCCGATGGGGTGGCCCAGGGCGATGGCGCCGCCGTTGACGTTCACCTTTTCCGTGGACACCCCGAGGTCCTTCATTGACTGGACCGCGACGGCGGCGAAGGCCTCGTTGATCTCGATCAGGTCGAGGCTCTCGACCTCCAGGCCCTCCTTCTTCAGGGCGTGCAGGATCGCGTTCGAGGGCTGGGACTGGAGGGAGTTGTCGGGTCCCGCCACATTTCCGTGGGCGCCGATCTCGGCGATCCACTCCAGGCCCAGCTCCTGCGCCTTGGTCTTGCTCATCACGACCACGGCCGCCGCACCGTCCGAGATCTGCGAGGAGGTGCCGGCGGTGATCGTGCCGTCCTTGGTGAACGCCGGCCGCAGCTTGCCGAGGGACTCGACCGTGGTCTCCGCGCGGATGCCCTCGTCCTTGCTGAAGACGACGGCCTCGCCCTTGCGCTGCGGGATCTCGATCGGGGTGATCTCGGCCTCGAAGACGCCGTTCTGCTGGGCGGCGGCGGCCCGCTGGTGGGACAGGGCGGCGATCTCGTCCTGCTCGGGGCGGGCGATGCCCAGGCGCGTGTTGTGCTTCTCCGTGGACTCGCCCATGGCGATGTTCTCGAAGGCGTCGGTCAGGCCGTCGTGGGCCATCGCGTCGAGCATCTCGATCGCGCCGTACTTGTAGCCCTCGCGGGACTTGGGGAGCAGGTGGGGGGCGTTGGTCATGGACTCCTGGCCGCCCGCGACGATCACGTCGAACTCACCTGCACGGATGAGCTGGTCGGCGAGCGCGATGGCGTCGAGGCCCGAGAGGCACACCTTGTTGATGGTGAGCGCGGGGACGCTCATGGGGATGCCCGCCTTGACGGCGGCCTGGCGTGCCGGGATCTGCCCTGCCCCGGCCTGGAGCACCTGGCCCATGATCACGTACTGCACCTGGTCGCCACCGATACCCGCACGGTCGAGGGCGGCCTTGATCGCGAAGCCGCCGAGATCGGCTCCGGAGAAGGACTTCAGGGAGCCCAGCAACCGTCCCATGGGCGTCCGGGCGCCCGCGACGATCACCGAGGTCGTGCTGTTCGTTCCAGACATGAGGTGCGATCCCCTTCCAGCGTGTTTCAGCTGAGGAGTGAACGAGGGTTTACTTGAAATGTACTGAGCGGTAGTCCACCCCGTCATCGGGCCGTCGGTGTGATCGCGCGCACGTTGCGTAACCATCGCGCTAGCGCTGCACTACATACATGCTGACGCGAATCGACCACATCGGGATCGCCTGCTTCGACCTCGACACGACCGTCGAGTTCTACCGGGCCACGTACGGCTTCGAGGTGTTCCACTCCGAGGTCAACGAGGAGCAGGGCGTGCGCGAGGCCATGTTGAAGATCAACAACACGGACGACGGCGGCGCCTCCTACCTCCAGCTCCTCGAACCCACTCGCGAGGACTCCGCCGTGGGGAAGTGGCTGGCGAAGAACGGCGAGGGAGTCCACCACATCGCCTTCGGCACGGCGGACGTCGACACGGACTCCGAGGACATCCGCGGGAAGGGCGTACGCGTTCTGTACGAGGAGCCCCGGCGCGGCTCCATGGGGTCACGGATCACGTTCCTGCACCCAAAGGATTGCCATGGCGTACTGACAGAACTGGTCACTTCGGCGCCTGTTGAGTCACCTGAGCACTGACCCTCGTACATATGGGCCGGTAGGGTTGGGGTCGGTCGTCGCTCGCAACCAGGGCAACGGCATGCCGGGGTCCGGGTTTCGGGGGGCGAGCGTCGGGCAGCAGCCCATGCTCCGTCGTTGATCTGACACCATTCCCCGGGAGCACCGTTCGGTGGATGGACGGCGCTCGTTGGAGTAAACCGCGACCAGGGGACGGATGGGACCGCGCAGTGCGGGGCTACGAACGCCAGGAGCGAGAGCCGGCGGCTGACGTCGACCACCTCTCTCGGTTCGAGGCCGAGATGGAGCGGCTGAAGACCGAGCGGGAAAAGGCGATCCAGCATGCCGAGGACCTCGGCTACCAGGTCGAGGTGCTGCGCGCCAAGCTGCACGAGGCGCGCCGCACCCTCATGTCCCGACCGGCTTACGACGGCGGTGACATCGGCTATCAGGCCGAGCAGATGCTTCGTAATGCCCAGGTCCAGGCCGACCAGTTGCGGCAGGACGCCGAGCGGGAGCTGAGCCAGGCCCGCGCGCAGACCCAGCGCATCCTCCAGGAGCACGCCGAGCAGGCCGCGCGCCTCCAGGCGGAGCTGCACACGGAGGCCGTGACCCGGCGCCAGCAGCTCGACCAGGAGCTCGCCGAGCGCCGGCAGACCGTCGAGTCGCACGTCAACGAGAACGTGGCGTGGGCCGAGCAGCTCCGCGCCCGCTCCGAGTCGCAGGCCCGCCGGCTCGTGGACGAGTCGCGCGCCGAGGCCGAGCAGGCCCTGGCCGCCGCCCGCGCCGAGGCCGAGCGCGTCGCCACCGAGGCCCGCCAGCGGCTGGAGATGGACGCCGAGGCGGCCCGCGCGGAGGCCGAGCAGCTGCTGCGCCGTGCCCGCACGGACGCCGAGCGGCTGCTGAACGCGGCGTCCTCGCAGGCCCAGGAGGCCACCGACCACGCCGAGCAGCTGCGCAGCTCCACGGTCAACGAGTCGGATTCCGCCCGCCGTCAGGCCACCGAGCTGAGCCGGGCCGCCGAGACCCGCATGGCCGAGGCCGAAACCTCACTGCGTGAGGCGCGCCTTGAGGCGGAGAAGGTCCTCAGCGAGGCGAAGGAAGCCGCCGCCAAGGCGCTCGCGAGCGCCGAGTCGGCCAACGAACAGCGCACCCGGACGGCGAAGGAGCAGGTCGCCCGGCTGGTGACGGAGGCCACCAAGGAGGCCGAGGCCACCAAGTCGGACGCCGAGCAGATCGTCGCGGACGCCCAGGCCAAGGCCGACAAGATCGTCGCGGAGGCCGAGGAGAACGCCCGCAGCCTCACCGCCGAGGAGACCGCCTCCCAGCTCGCGAAGGCCGCCCGTACCGCCGAGGAAGTCCTCGACAAGGCGTCCGAGGAGGCCAAGAACACCACGAAGGCCGCCACCGAGGAGGCCGAGCGGATCCGCTCCGAGGCGGAGGCCGAGGCCGACCGGCTGCGTGCCCAGGCGCACGACATCGCCGAGGGGCTCAAGGGCGCGGCGAAGGACGACACCAAGGAGTACCGGGCCAAGACGGTCGAGCTGCAGGAGGAGGCGCGCCGGCTGCGCGGCGAGGCCGAGCAGCTGCGCGCCGACGCGGTCGGCGAGGGCGAGCGCATCCGCGCCGAGGCCCGCCGCGAGGCCGTCCAGCAGATCGAGGAGGCGGCCAAGACCGCCGAGGAACTGCTGTCCAAGGCCCGCGCGGACGCCGACGAGCTGCGCCAGACCGCCACCACGGACAGCGAGAAGGTCCGCACCGAGGCCATCGAGCGCGCGACCACGCTGCGCCGGCAGGCCGAGGAGACCCTCGACCGCACCCGTAAGGAAGCCGAGCGGCACCGCTCCGAGGTCATCGAGCAGTCCGAGGGCATCAAGGCCGCCGCCGAACAGGCCGCGCGCGACCTGCGCGACGAGACCGAGCGGGCCATAGAGGCACGCCGTGAGGAGGCCGCCGAGGGCCTGACGCGGCTGCACACGGAGGCGGAGGAGCGGCTCGCCGCTGCCGAACAGGCGCTCACCGACGCCCGCGAGGAGGCCGAGCGGATCCGCCGCGAGGCCGCCGAGGAGACCGAGCGACTGCGCGGCGAGGCCGCCGACCGCATCCGCTCCCTCCAGGCGCAGGCCGAGGCGGAGGCCGACCGGCTGCGCAACGAGGCCGCCGCCGACGCGTCCGCCTCCCGCGCCGAGGGCGAGGCCATCGCCGTACGCCTGCGGTCCGAGGCGTCCGCCGAGGCCGAGCGGCTCAAGACCGAGGCACAGGACACCGCCGACCGCGTCCGCGCGGAGGCCCAGGCCGCCGCCGAGCGGCTGGCCACGGAGGCGTCCGAGACGCTGGCCGCCGCCCAGGAGGAGGCCGTACGACGTCGTCGTGAGGCCGAGGAGCTGCTCGGGTCGGCCCGTGAGGAGGCCGGGCAGGAGCGCGAGCGGGCCCGCGAGCAGAGCGAGGAGCTGCTGGCCTCGGCGCGCAACCGCGTCGAGGAGGCGCAGTCCGAGGCCGTCCGGCTGGTCGAGGAGGCCGACCGGCGCGCCACCGAGATGGTGTCGGGCGCCGAGCAGCACGCCCAGCAGGTACGGGAGTCCGTCGCCGGGCTGCACGAGCAGGCGCAGGAGGAGATCGCCGGGATCAGGTCGGCCGCCGAGCACGTGGCGGACCGCACCCGGCGCGAGGCGCAGGAGGAGGCGGACCGGGTCCGCGCCGACGCGTACAGCGAGCGGGAGCGGGCCACCGAGGACGCCAACCGCCTCCGGCGCCGGGCGGCCGAGGAGACGGACGCCGCCAAGGCGCTTGCGGAGCGCACCGTTTCGGATGCCATCGCGGAGTCGGAGCGGCTGCGGTCGGAGGCCGCCGAGCACGCCCAGCAGGTGCGCACCCAGGCCGCGGACACGATCGCGCAGGCCGACCAGGACGCGGCGCGGGCCCGGGCGGACGCCCGCGAGGACGCCAACCGGATCCGTTCGGACGCGGCGACGCAGGCCGACACCCTCATCACCGAGGTGACGGCGGAGGCGGAGCGGCTCCAGACGGAGACCGTCAACGAGGCCGAGCGGGTGCGGGCCGAGGCCGTGGCCAAGGCCGAGAAGCTCATCTCGGACGCGACCGGGGACGCGGAGCGGCTGCGTGCCGAGGCCGCCGACACGGTGGGTTCGGCGCAGCAGCACTCCGAGCGGATCCGCAGCGAGGCCGCACGCCTCAAGGCGGACGCGGAGGCGGAGGCCGAGCGGGTCACCTCGGCGGCGCGCGAGGAGTCCGAGCGGACGCTGGACGAGGCCCGCAAGGAGGCCAACAAGCGGCGCTCCGAGGCGGCCGAGCAGGTCGACACCCTCATCACGGAGACCGCGGCCGAGGCCGACAAGCTGCTCAGCGAGGCCCAGCAGCAGGCGCAGAAGACGACGGCGGACGCCGAGGCACAGGCCGACTCCATGGTGGGCGCGGCCCGCGCCGAGGCGGACCGGCTGGTGTCCGAGGCCACGGTCGAGGGCAACTCCCGGGTGGAGCAGGCCCGTACGGACGCGGACGAGCTGCTCGTCGGCGCCCGCCGGGATGCCACCGCCATAAGGGAGCGGTCCGAGGAGCTGCGTGACCGCATCACCGCCGAGATCGAGAACCTGCACGAGCGGGCCCGCCGTGAGTCCGCCGAGACGATGAAGTCGGCCGGCGACCGCTGCGACGCGCTCATCAAGGCGGCCGAGGAGCAGCTCGGCAAGGCCCAGATGAAGGCCAAGGAGCTGGTCTCGGAGGCCAACTCCGAGGCGGGCAAGGTCCGTATCGCCGCCGTGAAGAAGGCCGAGGGTCTCCTCAAGGAGGCCGAGCAGAAGAAGTCCACGCTCATCCGCGAGGCCGAGGAGCTGAAGGCGGAGGCGATCCGCGAGGCCCGCCGCACGGTCGAGGAGGGCAAGCGCGATCTGGAGGTACTCGTCCGCCGCCGCGAGGACATCAACGCCGAAATCTCCCGTGTCCAGGACGTCCTGGAAGCGTTGGAGTCTTTCGAGGCCCCGACGGCGGCCAAGGACGGCGGGGTCAAGGCGGGAGCCACGGCGGGCGCAACTCGTTCGGGTGGCAAGTCTGTTGAAGGTTAGGGTCTGTCCGGCGGATCAGGGCGCAGGAGAGTGACGGTGTCTGATAAGCACCGGCGAGCGGGGTGTGGTGCGTGCAGCTGCAAGGCGGAGCGTTGGCAACCGACGACAACGCCGCAGATGTGCGTGCCACACCCCGCGTCTGCGGCATGATCCGCCGGACAGGCCCTAAGAAACCCCTGTGAGGTTCGGGGTGTTCTGGGGCCTTTGACCGAGTCTTTGGCAAGCGGTCCGACGGTTAGCCACTCAAAAGGGGTGTCATTCTCCAGATCAAACACGCATCCGCTCGATGACACACCGCTTCGGCCCCTAGGATTCCACCTATCACCTCACCGGTCTCATTCGACAGGAACCCCATGAGCGACACTTCCCCCTACGGCTTCGAGCTTGTGCGGCGTGGGTACGACCGCGCTCAGGTGGACGAACGCATCTCGAAGCTCGTCTCCGACCGTGACAGCGCTCTGGCCCGTATCACTGCTCTCGAAAAGCGCATCGAGGAGCTCCACCTCGAAACGCAGAACGCCGCGGCCCAGGTAAGCGACGCCGAGCCGTCGTACGCCGGTCTCGGCGCGCGGGTCGAGAAGATCCTCCGCCTCGCCGAGGAAGAGGCCAAGGACCTGCGCGAGGAGGCACGGCGCGCGGCCGAGCAGCACCGCGAACTCGCGGAGTCCGCTGCTCAGCAGGTCCGCAACGACGCAGAATCGTTCGCTGCGGAGCGCAAGTCCAAGGCGGAGGACGAGGGCGTCCGGATCGTCGAGAAGGCCAAGAGCGACTCAGCCCAGCTGCGTGGCGAGGCTCAGAAGGACGCGCAGCAGAAGCGCGAGGAGGCCGACGCCCTCTTCGAGGAGACCCGTGCCAAGGCCGCGCAGGCCGCCGCCGACTTCGAGACGAACCTCGCCAAGCGCCGCGAGCAGTCCGAGCGCGACCTGGCGTCGCGTCAGCAGAAGGCCGAGAAGCGCCTCGCGGAGATCGAGCACCGCGCGGAGCAGCTCCGGCTTGAGGCCGAGAAGCTGCGCACGGACGCGGAGCGTCGCGCCCGTCAGACGGTGGAGACGGCTCAGCGCCAGGCCGAGGACATCGTGGCCGACGCGAACGCCAAGGCCGACCGGATCCGTTCGGAATCCGAGCGCGAGCTGGCCGCCCTGACGAACCGTCGCGACAGCATCAACGCCCAGCTGACGAACGTGCGCGAGATGCTCGCCACGCTCACCGGCGCCGCGGTGGCCGCCGCGAGCTCGCCGGTCGAGGACGAGCCGATCTCTCGTGGAGTTCCGGCTCAGCAGTCCCGGTAGGCACGCGGTAGTTCGTACGGCTGAGGCCCGCATTCCCTTCGGGGGTGCGGGCCTCAGCCGTGCCCGGTCACCAGCGGCAGATAGACGTCGTCGACGATCTCGACGAGGGTGGAGTCGGCGACCGTGTCGCGAGAGAGGACCATCTCGTAGCGCAGCAGGTCCGCGAGGACGGTGACGGCTCGTCGGGGGAGGTCGGCGGTGGGGATCTCCCCCCGCTTCACCGCCCGCTGAAGCAGCGTCAGCAGGATGTCGTGCATGATCCCGAAGACCTTCGGGTCCAGGTCGGCCACCTCCGCGAGCAGGCCCCGGATGACGTCCGGGCCGATCTCCCGCTGCCGTTCGACCATCAGCCGCAGCAGGGTGAGCAAGTCCTCGCGCAGCTCCCCGGTGTCCGGCACCTGGTCGACGATGAAGCCGGTGCGGTGCGGCAGGGCCGCCTTGACGAGTTCGGCGCGATTGGCCCACCGCCGGTAGAGGACCTGCTTCCCGGTCCTGGCCCGGGCCGCGACGCCCTCCATGGTGAGGCGGGCGTAGCCGACCTCGGCCAGCTCCTCCCATACGGCGTCCAGGATGTCGGCCTCCAGCGCGGCCCCGCGCCGCCGCGTCTGCTCTCCGGTCATCACCGGCACCTCCCACTCAGGAACCCTCAGGAGACCTTAGGAGACCTTGCGTCTCTTATCGAGCCCAGCCTATCGTGGCCCTTTAGAGACGCAGCGTCTCTAAAGGGGGAATCGCCATGCCCGGCACCACCATCCGCTCCTCCGAGCGCCTCGACCCGGCCGTCCGCAAGCTCGCCGGCATCCTCGTCCTCGGCGCCCTCGCCCCGCTCCTCGACAGCACGATCGTCTCCATCGCCCTGCACTCCTTGGGCCACGACCTGGGCGCCTCGACGACAAACCTGCAATGGGTCAGCACCGCGTATCTCCTGGCCCTCGCGACGGTCGTCCCGGTCTCCGGCTGGGCCGTCGAGCGCTTCGACTCCCGGAGCGTCTGGCTCGGCGCGCTGACCCTGTTCCTCACCGGATCACTCCTCTGTGGGCTCGCCTGGAACATCGGCTCGCTGATCGCCTTCCGGGTCGTGCAGGGCATCGGCGGCGGACTGCTGCTGCCCGTCCTGCAGACCCTGGTCATGCGCGCCGCCGGCGGCCGCAGCCTCGGCCGCCTCATGGCGGCGATCACCCTGCCCGTCATGGTCGTACCGATCCTCGGCCCGGTCGTCGGCGGCCTGATCGTCGGTCACCTCAGCTGGCGCTGGATCTTCTACGTCAACCTGCCCGTCTGCCTGCCGGCCCTCGCCCTGGCCTGGCGCGGCGTCCCGAAGGACACCCCGCGCCCCGGCCACCACCTGGACCTGACCGGCCTCCTGCTCCTCTCCCCCGGCCTCGCCACCCTCGTCTACGGCCTGTCCGAGACCGGCGCCGCCCGCGCGACCGCGATCCCGGTGGGCGCCGTACTGATCGCCCTGTTCGCCCGGCACGCGCTGCGCACCCGCGAACCCCTCGTGGATCTCCGCCTGTTCAAGGACCGCGCGTTCGCCGTCTCCTCGATCCTGACGTTCCTCAACGGGCTCGCCCTGTTCGGCGGGATGTTCCTGCTCCCCCTCTACTACCAACAGGCGCGCGGCGAGGGCGTGATCGCGGCCGGGCTGCTGCTGGCGCCGCAGGGGCTCGGCAGCCTGCTGGCCCGGGTCACCGGACCCCTGACCGACCGGCTCGGGCCGCGCCCGGTCACCGTGGCGGGCATGCTGCTGTGCGCGCTGGGCACCCTCCCCTTCCTTCTCCCGCATCCCGGTGCGGCCCTGCTTCTCGGCGCCCTGGTGGTGCGTGGACTCGGGGTGAGCGCGGCCAACATGGCGGTCATGGTGGGCGCGTACCAAGGTCTCGACCGGGCCCGCATCCCGCACGCGAGCACCACCGTCCGGATCGTCCAGCAGGTCGGCGGCAGCGTCGGAACGGCCGTACTGGCGACGGTCCTCGCGCACGGGCACGGCAGCACGGCGTTCCCGCACGCGTTCGCCTGGGCGACGGCGTTCACCGTTGTTGCCTGCCTCGTCGGACTCTGTTTGCCCGTTCGGGTGGCATCCGCCGAACGCCCGTCTTAGCGTGGCCGCATGATCGAGCTTGAGGGGCTGACCAAGCGGTACGGCGAGAAGATGGCGGTCAACAACCTCACCTTCGCCGTCAGACCCGGCATCGTCACGGGCTTCCTCGGCCCGAACGGTGCCGGCAAGTCGACGACGATGCGCATGATGCTCGGGCTCGACCGGCCGACCGCCGGTGACGTACGCATCGACGGCCAGCACTACGACCAGCTCAAGGACCCGCTGAAGTACATCGGCGCCCTCCTCGACGCCAAGGCCATGCACGGCGGGCGCAGCGCCTTCAACCATCTGCTGTGTCTGGCGCAGAGCAACGGCATCTCGAAGACCCGGGTGCACGAGGTGCTCGACACCGTCGGGCTCACCTCCGTCGCGAAGAAGAAGGCCAAGGGGTTCTCCCTGGGCATGGGCCAGCGGCTCGGCATCGCGGGCGCGCTGCTCGGCGATCCGCGGATCCTGATGTTCGACGAGCCGGTCAACGGGCTCGACCCCGAGGGCATCCACTGGATCCGCAACCTGATGAAGTCCCTTGCCGCGCAAGGCCGTACGGTCTTCGTCTCCTCGCACCTGATGAGCGAGATGGCACTGACGGCCGATCACCTCGTCGTCATCGGCCAGGGCCGGCTCCTCGCGGACACCTCCATGGCCGACTTCATCCAGCAGAACTCGCGGTCCTACGTCCGGATCCGCACCCCGCAGCGCGAGCGGCTGCTCGATGTGCTGCACCAGGCCGGGATCACCGTGGTCGAATCCGGCAGCGGGGTCCTCGAAGTCGACGGGGGCAAGTCCGAGCAGATCGGTGAACTGGCCGCGTCGCACCAGCTCGTACTGCACGAGCTGAGTCCCCAACAGGCCTCCCTGGAGGAGGCGTTCATGCAGTTGACCGCGGAGTCGGTGGAGTACCACGCGCATTCCGACACATCTGCACCGCTTCCCGCGGCACCTGCGCAGCAGCAGGGCTGGGGCGACGGCTGGAAGAAGGGCTGACATGGCGGCGACCCAGGTCATCCGGTCGGAGTGGACCAAGATCCGTTCCGTGGCGTCGACGGTGTGGACGCTCTCGCTCGCCCTGGTGGTGACGATCGGGCTCGGCATGCTGATCTCGGCGCTGTCGAAGAGCCAGTTCGACGACATGAGCGCCAAGGACAAGCTGTCCTTCGACCCGACGTTCATCAGCTTCGCCGGGATGAGTCTCGGTCAGCTCGCGATGATCGTGTTCGGGGTGCTCGTGGTGTCGAACGAGTACAGCACCGGCATGATCCGCACCTCGCTCGCGGCCGTCCCGCAGCGCGGCACCTTCCTGTTCAGCAAGATCGCGGTGGCCACCGGGCTGTGTCTGGTGGTCGGGCTGGTGACGAGCTTCGTCACGTTCTTCCTGGGGCAGGCGATGCTCGGCTCCCACAAGGCGGAGATCAGTGACCCGGGTGTGCTGCGCGCGGTGATCGGCGGCGGGCTCTACATGACCCTGATCGCGATGTTCTCCATGGGCGTCGCCTCGATGCTGCGCTCGCCGATGCTGTCGCTGGGCATCCTGATGCCGTTCTTCTTCCTGATCTCCAACATCCTCGGCAACGTCTCCGCGACGAAGAAGATCGGCCAGTACCTGCCCGACCAGGCCGGCAGCAAGATCATGCAGGTGGTCACCCCGGTCGACGACTCGGCACCGTACGGACCGTGGGGCGGGTTCGGGATCATGGCCCTCTGGGTGCTCGCCTCGCTCGCCGGCGCCTACGTCCTGCTGAAGCGGCGGGACGCGTAGCCAGGAACACGGCTCGGGCGTTGCTTTACTTTCTCTTGGGCGGAACCGTCAGCGCCCCGATATCCTCCTAACCCTTACGGGGGCGTGTGCCCTGCTGTCCTGATCCTTTCGATGGGTGCGGAGCATGATCGAGGCTGTCGGCCTGACCAAGCGCTACGGCGACAAGACCGCCGTGTACAACCTTTCCTTCCAGGTGCGGCCCGGTGCCGTCACCGGCTTCCTCGGGCCCAACGGCTCGGGCAAGTCGACGACGATGCGCATGATCCTCGGCCTGGACAACCCCACGTCAGGACAGGTGACGATCGGCGGCTTCCCCTACCGCAAGCTGCCGAACGCACCCAGACAGGTCGGCGCCCTGCTCGACGCCAAGGCCGTGCACGGCGGCCGCAGCGCCCGCAGCCATCTGCTCAGCCTGGCCCAGCTCTCGGGCATCCCGGCCCGGCGCGTGGACGAGGTGCTCGGGGTCGTGGGCCTCCAGGACGTGGCGAGAAAGCGCTCCAAGGGCTTCTCCCTCGGCATGGGCCAGCGGCTCGGCATCGCCGCCGCGCTCCTCGGCGACCCCCAGGTGCTGCTCTTCGACGAGCCGGTCAACGGCCTCGACCCCGAGGGCATCCTCTGGGTGCGGAACCTGATGAAGGCGCTCGCGGCGGAGGGCCGTACCGTCTTCGTCTCCTCGCACCTGATGAGCGAGATGGCGCTGACGGCGGACCACCTCATCGTGATCGGGCGCGGGCAGCTCCTGTCCGACATGAGCGTGCGGGACTTCATCTCGGCGAACTCGGCCGACTTCGCGCGCGTGCGCACGCCGGACACGGAGCCCCAGCTGCGCGAGAAGCTGACCTCCGCGCTGACCGAGGCGGGCGGCCACGTGCTGCCCGAGCAGGACGGCGGGCTGCGCGTCACGGGACTGCCCCTGCCCCGCATCAGCGACATCGCGCACGACACGGACGTACGCCTGTGGGAGCTGTCCCCGCATCAGGCCTCGCTGGAGGAGGCCTACATGCGGATGACGCAGGGGGCCGTCGACTACCGCTCGACGACCGACCAGAAGGCCGGTCTGATGCAGCAGCTGCCGCCGGGCGCGCAGCCGCTCATGCCGGTGCCGGGCCAGGGCCAGCCGGGCTGGTACGCGCCGCCGTCACCGCAGCAGGGCGGCCAGCCGTTCGCGATGGGCCGGCCTCCGGCGAATCCTTACGGCGCCCCGAATCCGTACGGCGCCCCTACGGCGCCCGTGGCGCCCGCGCCGGGCCCGTACGGACCTCCGGCGCCCCTGACCCCGCAGACGGCGGCACAGCCGCCCCAGGGCCCGGCACAGGGTCCGTCGCAGGCGCAGGGCGCACCGCAGGCCCCGGCTCAGGGCGCCCCGGCGGTTCAGGCCCCGGCGGCCGCACCGGCTCCGGGCGCGGATGCGATCCCGCCCGCGCCCTCGGCCGCGCCCGCTCCCGCGCAGCCCTCCTCCCCCGCACCCGCCGCCGACCTGACCAAGCCCGAGGACGCCCGATGAGTACGCCCCAGCCCCCGATGCCGCAGGCAGCCGCGCCCAACTGGCAGGCGGCGAACGGTCCTTCGTACGGCGGGTACACCTCGCCGATCCCAGTGGTGCGCACGCATCTCGGGCACGCGCTCGCCTCCGAGTGGACGAAGATCAAGTCGGTGCGCTCGACGATCTGGACGCTCGGCGTCTTCGTGGTCCTCGTCGTCGGCATCGGCCTGCTCGCCGCCGTCGTGGTCAGCAACTCCTCCTCGCAGCTGAACGGCGAGAACCCGCTCTCCTACGGCTTCTTCGGGCTGCTGCTCGGCTGCATGTGCATCATCACGCTCGGCGTACTGACCACGGCCTCGGAGTACGGCACGGGCATGATCCGCACGACGATGACCGCCTGCCCCAGCCGCGGCCGGGTCCTCGCGGCGAAGTCGATCGTGTTCTTCGGGGTCGCCTTCGTGGTCACCCTGGTGGCCTCGGGGTTCATCGCCTTCGTGGACGCCTCGCTGCTGGAGAACAACGGCGCGAAGGACCCGTCCGCCGGCGAGTGGTTCAAGGGGACGGTCGGCGTCTCGCTCTACATCGCGCTGCTCGGGCTGCTCTCGCTGATCGTCGGCTCGATCATCCGGCACTCGGCGGGCGCGATCACCGTCATGATCGGCGCGGTGCTCGCCCCGCTGGTCATCGCGCTGTTCATGTTCTCGCAGTCACTGGAGGACGTACGCCAGAAGCTGTTCGAGTACTCGATCCCGAACCAGCTGAGCGTCTTCTACTCCAACTCCCTGACGGATTCCGGCCCTTCGGGCTGGGACCCGCTGTGGATCATCGCGGGCGTGACGGCCGTGGCGTTCGCAGGCGCGGTCGCGCTGCTGGAGAAGCGGGACGTGTGAGCCTTACCACTTACTAGGACACGGGCTTAGAACTTCGGCGCGTTCCTGGACCGCTGCACCCGTGTGGTGCGGCGGTCCTTCGCGTTCCAGCACGCCTTGTGCCAGTGCCGGCGCTCGTCGACGCCCGAGTGCTCCGGCCAGGCCACGACGTGCGGGACGCCGGAGGGAATCTGCTGGTCGCAGCCGGGGCAGCGGTACGTCTTGCCCTCGGAGCTCGCCCCGGCGACATGGCGCACGCTCCACTCCTCGCCCTGCCAGTGCTCCGTGGACTGCCAGCCGCCGTAGCGGCCCGAGCGCTCGTCGTCGGCACTCTGGCCGGAGGAACCGGACTCCTTGGGTCGGTTGCGACGCGGGGACACAGAACACCTCACGGGGCTATACAGGAGGCAAGGGCTGTGTCCAGCCTACGTGGCGCGGACAGGCGTACGCGAAGGGCATCAACCCGTACAAGTCCCCCTCGGGACCGCGCATTCTGCAGACAATCCGCAAATCTCTTTGCCAGGCCGTGTCCTCGGCACGTGTCGGGCGGTTATGCCCGGTGGGGGAGCTCCGTGTCGGAGCCAAGGAAGCAGGAAAAGCCATGCGCGTCGGAAGTTTTGTGTTGGCGGCCCAGTTCCCGGGGCAGGGCCAGGGGGAGGCCCTGCACCGCGCGGTCCGCTCGGTGGAGGTCGCGGAGGAGGCCGGTCTCGACACGGCCTGGCTGGCCGAGCACCATTTCGTGCCCTACGGCACCTGCCCGTCCGCGGTCACCCTGGCCGCGTTACTGCTGGGCCGCACCCAGCGCATCCGCGTCGGCACCGCGGTCAGCGTGCTGCCCACCGTCCACCCGGTCGCCCTCGGCGAACAGGCCGCGCTGCTGCACGTGACGAGCGGGGGGCGCTTCTCGCTGGGCGTGGGGCGCGGCGGGCCGTGGGTCGACCTGGAGGTGTTCGGCTCGGGTCTCGCCGCGTACGAACAGGGGTTCCCGGAATCACTCGATCTGCTGATGCGCTGGCTGCGCGAGCCGTCGGTCGCGGGCACCGGGGACCGCTTCGCGTTCCGTGAAGTGCCCGTCGTACCAAGGCCGTCGGAGGCGCTGTCGGACGCGCCGGGCCCCGAGGTCGTCGTCGCGTGCACCTCGCCCGCGAGCGTGCGGCTGGCAGCCGAGCGGGGCCTGCCGATGCTCCTCGGCATGCATGTCGGGGACGAGGAGAAAGCGGAAATGGTCGCCCTGTGGCGGCAGTTGGCCCGGGCGGCCGGGCGGCCGGCGGAGGAGATCCGGGGGGTGGCCCATGTGTCGGCCGGTGTCTGCCAGATCGCGGACAAGCGTGCCGACGCCGTGGAGGCCCTGGTGAAGGCGATGCCGGGCTGGCTGAAGCAGGGGCTCGACGCCCATGTGACGGTGGACGACCGCGAGCGCCGGATGCGCGACCCGCTCGCGTACACCGAACTCCTCTGCGGGCTGCACCCGGTGGGCACCCCGCGTCTGTGCGTCGACCGGCTCGCGGCGACCTCGGAGCGGACCGGCATCTCCCGCTTCGCGCTGCTCGTCGAGGGGTCCGGGGACCTCGCGGCGACCGAGGAGAACGTACGGCGGCTCGGAGCCGAGGTGCTCCCCCACCTCGGCTGAGCGAACCGCGGGGAGCTTGCCGCCCCGTACAGAGCACCTCCCGCGCACGGAGCGGCAAGCAGTGCGCTGTCCGCCGCGTCAGCAGTCCCTGAACTCCGGGGACTGGTTCAGCAGCTGACTGCGCACCGAGGTGAAGCGGGCCAGCGTCTCGTCGACCGAGCCGTCCAGCGGGAACACTGCCACCCGGTGGCAGTTCTGGAAGGCAAGGCGTACACCGAAGTGCCGCTGCAGCGCGCCGCGTATCGCGTCACTCGCGAGCGCACGCAGCAACTGACCGCGTGCCTGCTCGTCCGGCGGCGGCGTCTGGTTGTCGGCGAACGCACCGCCGTCGACCTTCAGCTGAGCCACCAGGGAGCTGATCATCTCCCATGCGTAAGGCAGGGAGGTCCGGACGCAGTCGACGAATTCAGCTTCGTCGACCTCGCCTCGCTCGGCCTTTTCGAGTAGGGCCGGTGAGACGTCGAGCGACATGGGTTCTCCTCTCGCACCCCCAACGCGCGGGGGTTGCCGGACAGGTAAGGGAGTTCGCGATGACGAACACGCTGCGTACATGTCTCGCGACCTCCCGCTTATACGGTAGGCAACGGAGGGTGGCGGCACCAGGAGAATGCGTACATAGGGAACTCCCAATGGGCCCACAATCGGCCAAGAATGAACAACGGGCGTCACGGATCTTCCAGGACAACAGGGGCGGCCCGTAGGGCCTCGTTCGAGGGTGGTGGTGGGAGACGGGTGGGCGAATCGCGTGCACCCTCGCCCGTCGAGTAGCGTTGCCGACCATGCGTCTCGTCATTGCCCGGTGTTCCGTGGACTACGCGGGCCGGCTCACCGCCCACCTCCCCTCCGCCCCCCGCCTCATCCTGGTGAAGGCGGACGGCAGCGTCTCGATCCACGCGGACGACCGGGCCTACAAGCCCCTCAACTGGATGTCTCCGCCCTGCACGCTGAAGGAGGGTTCCGGGGACCCTGAAGATCCCGCAGGCGTCTGGACCGTCATCAACAAGGCGGGCGAGAAGCTCATCATCACGATGGAGCAGATCCTCCACGACTCCTCGCACGAACTCGGCGTGGACCCCGGCCTGATCAAGGACGGCGTGGAAGCGCACCTCCAGGAGCTGCTCGCCGACCGCATCGACACCCTCGGCGAGGGCTACACGCTGATCCGCCGCGAGTACATGACGGCCATCGGCCCGGTCGACATCCTGTGCCGGGACGCCGAGGGCCAGACCGTCGCGATCGAGATCAAGCGGCGCGGCGAGATCGACGGGTCGGAGTCGAAGGAAGGTACCGCTTCCTCCAAGCCTAGGCACTGGGCTGTGGAGATCAAGAGGCGTGCCACGATCGACGCTGTGGAGCAGCTCACGCGGTACCTGGAGTTCCTGAACCGCGACACGACGATTGCGCCCGTCGGGGGCATCCTCGCAGCTCAGAGCATCGCGCCGCAGGCCCGGACGCTTGCCGAGGATCGCGGCATGCGGTGTGTCGTCCTTGATTACGACGAGCTTCGCGGCATCGACAACAAGGAAGATCGGCTGTTCTAAGCCTGACGATCTTGCATGCAAAGAGCGCCCGACCACGGGGGGAGTCGGGCGCTCTTTGATTTGGGAGTCTAGCTACGCCTGGTGACGCGCTGCCAGCACCGGAATCTGGGCAATCTTCTCAGCAGTGAGGTCGTTCCACACCAACCCCGGCGGCCGGCGCCGATTGGTGCAGGGGATCACGTCGTCGGGTGTGACGATGTAGTCCACAGAGAAATCGTGCTCGGTCTCCGGGATGTCGTCGTCGACAACCTGAAGCGCGTGAACCGGTGCGACGATCACGGTCTGGTCCGTAACGAGGCCCGCCTCGATCAAGAGCGCAACCTCAAGGTCGGAGTACCCGGCGCCCTTGCCGATGCGCGCTCCGGATCGATTCACGGCGACACTGCCGCACACCACCACGTCGATAGGTTCCATCGACTCAGTGCTCAGCCGGCGGGCGACTTGAGCCGCGCCCTTCTTCTCGGCAGCTTCCTCGGGCGGAAGTGCGAGGTTCTTGGGGTCAAGCAGATAGAAGGGTTCGAGCGACGCCATACGCGGCACGGCCATGTAGACGCGCTTGCCGTCCTTGAGGGCACGAACCCTGACGGGAAGCTGTGCCCAGTCGGGGTTGGCCTTCACGGTGCTCGCTCGCTGCCAGAAGTCTTGACCGGCAAGTTGCTCAGCCGTGCCCTCGGCGCCGTAGAAGCCAGGAATCTTGCCGTACGAATCAGCAGGCGCACCGCCACCGTCGATGAGACGACGCCATACCTTCTCGCGTAGCTCCCGCTTAGCCTGGTCGATGTCGTTCACGTGCAACCCCGCCCTACTTAGATCGCTGCCATCAACGCCAGCAGCCGATCGTTGATCTCCTGTGCCCACGGCTCCTGTCGCCACTGCCGAAGCTCGCGCCCAGCAGAGAACGCCAGGTTAAGACCGCCGCCGCCCCGAGTCAGCTCCACGGCATCAATCGTCCGGTGCATGGCCGCTGCCGCTTCGTCGAGCTTGCCTTGCCGGATAAGGGCCAAGGTCAGGTTGCCGAGCGCGATGGCCTGAGATTTCTTCTTCGCGGCGAGCGCCCGCGTGGTCATGCGGAGGATGGGTTCTGCGCGTTCGGGCAGCCCCAGGAACAGGTAACACGAGCCAGCGAGCCGGTTGTACTCGTTGATCGTGTAGTACGGCGCGGCGACGTCATCGGGGTGAGCGCGGTCGAACTGATCCTCGGCCTTCTTCAGCGCTGCTTCGCACTCGGTGGTCGCGCCGGTCATGGCGTGCCCTTCGGCAACGTGAAGAAGGCTCAATCCAGTGAGTGAGGGACTGACCAATGTGGCGACGTCGGCTGCCTGCTGGGCGAGCGTGGCTCCTCGCCGGGGGTTCTTCTCGCCGTACAGCGCCACGTAGGACATTCGCAGCGTCGCGTACGCCTCGATGGATGGATCGCGGACGTGGCGAGCAGCGTCGACCGCCTCTTGAAAGTAGCCAAGGGGTGCGTGGTGGTCGCGACGTTGACTGACGTCCCATACCAACTGCCCCATGAACGTTGCTGAGTCGGCTTCGACTTCGTAGAGCGCTCGTCGTACGCGCGGATTGCCCGCGTTCTCCCGGAGGAACTTCACCTGACCGTGCAGTTGTCCGGCGCGACCAAGCAGGCTGGTGGATGCCTCTTGGTCGTACGACTCATCCAGTTGCCGCAGCCGCTCGTGAAGGTAGGCAACAACCATCAGGTCGACGGAGGAGGGATTCTCCAGGGCGTGCGTCATGCGCTCGCTGGGGTGATCGTCAGTGACCACGATGTCGTCGAGCAGCGCTTGAAGCTCCTCGGTATTCACCTTGAGCGCGCGTGCCAGTTTTGGCCGTAACCATGCTTGAGGCTCGGTCTCGGCACTTTCCCAGCGACCTACCGTGGAACGCTCGACGCTAAGGTGTTCGGCCAGTCCCTCTTGGGTGAAGCCTGCCGACTTCCGGCGCCTGGCGAGGCGTATGCGCTTCGCTGCCATCGCCCATCCTCTCGGGTGTGGGGCGAGGTAACACCGTAGCGGTTCGTGGGGCATTCGTGCAGGCCAGGGCGTGAAACGCCGCACGGATGCGGCATGTGTGCCGCACGTTTGCTGTGGTGTCTTTGCAGGTCAGACCGCTTGTCTGGCGGACAGGTTGGCGAGTGATGCAGTCGGTGACGTCACTCGCCAGCCGTTCCAGTCCCCCAGGAGGAACGGATGCCCCCTGCCATGTACGGGTTCATGCGGCTAACACCAAGCGATGACGGCCAAGACGAAAACGAGGCAATCCGGCGCGAGTTGGAGATCCACGCCAGCCGCGAAGGCTTCGCCTTGGAGCGGCTGTTCATCGAACGACTCGGTTCCGAAGAGGAATCGGCGTTCTTCACGCTCGTCGACGCACTGAAGACCACTGAGGTCAAGCACGTCATCGTGCCGTCGCTCTGGCACTTCGCCCGGCTGCCTGGACTGCAAGCAGCCATGCGCGAGCACATCGAGAAGGAACTCGGCGCGCGGCTGTGGATCGTGCAGGGGGTGAAGACACGGTGACCACACCCGCCCCACTGTGTGTTGGATATCTGCGGCTTCGGATGTCAGACGACGACCAGCCTGAACAGCAGCACATCGCGAACATGGCGGCCTTCGCCGAACGCGAGGGTCTTGCACTGTCGATGGTGTTCGTCGAGAAGCGGTGGCAACGGACGCTCGCCCTCAACGCTCTGATGGCCTACTGCCAGGGTCACGACATCCGCCACGTGATCGTGCCGACCAGCGAGCACCTGAACCAGTTTCCGATGCTGTCGGAGATTTCCAAGGAAGTGCTTGAGCAGGACATCGGTGGTCAGGTTTGGATCGTCGCCCCGATGGAGGAGCCGTCGTCGTACCCGCCGACCGGGACGAAGAACGGCGGCGACCGATGAACGCGACGGCTTCCGACGTAAGGACGCTGCATGTGGCCCGGCTGCACCTTGTGACTGCCGCTTCAGCCGTAGCGGTAGCGCGCGAGTTCGTCCACCTGACGCTGCGGCACTGGAAGCTGGACGACTACGCCGCCGATGTCGCACTCATGATGTCCGAGCTGGTCAGTAACGCCGTGAAGGCGACGGGCTTCTACGACCGACAGCCGATGCCCTGGGAAATTACGGCTCAGCACGTCATGGCCATACAGCTCCGAGCCGTTGGCGATGAACTCTACGTCGAGGTGTGGGACCGCAGCCTGGATGAACCGGTGAAACAACACGTCACCGCGGATGCTGAGGGTGGACGCGGACTTCACCTCGTCGAGGCGCTGGCCATGAAGTGGGGTGTCTACCGACCGCCGGCCGGAGGCAAGATCGTGTGGGCCTTGCTCACGACGACCCAGCTCCCGAATCCCGCCCTTGATGGTTCCACGCTTGAACTGCGCGTGCCGGATGACCTCAAGCCGCAGGACGGCCCCACTAAGAACAAGGCGTCCATCGCCATGATGCAGCGCGTCCTTGATGGCCTCCGCCAACTCCTCTGACCGGCACGTGACACGAGTAGGTATCAAGATGACTGAAAGCCCGACCGCTTACGGGTACATGCGCGTGCCGAAGGACGCCAGCGACAACGAGGTGCGGGCGCTGGAAGAACAGATCGAGAGCTACGCCCAGCGCTGCGGCTTTGATCTGCGCGGCATCCATGAAGAGCACGACGGTGTGCTCATGCTCGACCTGATGGCGCGAACCGTGCAGGAAGACAACGTCAAGCACGTCATCGTGCCGTCGCTGGAAAACTTGAGCACCCACCTGGCTGTGCAGGTCGTCATGGTCCAGATGATCCACGCAGCGGGCGCTGCACTGCACAACGTCAGCGCTGCCGCTGGTGACGCCGACGATTCACGGGCAGGCGACCAATGACCAGTGGTCTACGGGCACTCGGGTACATGCGGCTGCGCAAGCACGACAGCGAGCAAGATCTGACGATCATCGAGGGTCAGATGCGCACCTACGCCGAAGCGCATGGTCTACGACTGGTCGACACCTTCTATGAGGACGAACCCGGCATCACACCGTATCGGCTGATCCGCCGACTCATCCGTGACGACATCCACCATGTGATCGTGCCGTCCCTCGTGCAGATCACGGAGCACCCACTGATGGCGCTTCTGATCGCAGAGGCGATCTCGGATGATGCCGGGGCGACGGTGTACGAAGCGAGCGAGGCCTACGAGCAGGTCGACGCCAGATGAGCCCTCACTTACCTCGCACGCGAAGACGCCGCCTTGATCCTTTGATCTGGGTGGCGTCTTGCTGCGTAGTAGACGAGTGGCCCAAGTGACACCCGACTTGCGATTCGCACTCATGTTCCAAAAGGGCAGGTATCACTAAGAAGTTTGTCGGTTCTACTCCTGTAACTGTCGTGGCGACTGTTACGATCCTCGCCACTTGTTCGAAGGCACAGCGGTGGGGACGCGAGCGACGGAGCGATTCTGTCGATTGAGTTTATGCTCGCCTTTGAACGATGAAAGATTTAAAATGGGGGATATATATGCTTTCAAAAATCGTCATTCAGAACTACCGCGCGTTTCGCAATTTCAAGCTTGATTTCGATCCCAAGATGAACATCTTGGTGGGCGACAATGACGCAGGTAAGTCGACGATTTTGGAAGCGATCAGCCTTGCACTCACGGGCAGGCTGCGAGGTCGCCTCCTTGCTCAAGACCTCTCGCCCTACCTGTTCCATAAGGAGGCTGCCGACGAATACATCGCGGCCCTGCAAGATGATCGAGAAGCAAGGCCACCCGAGATCATCATTGATCTCTTTCTCGACAGCAAGACGGCGCCTGCCGAGCTGATGGGAACGAACAACCTTCTGAGGATTAACGAGCCGGGTGTGCGTATTCGCGTTGCACTCAACCCGGACTACGAACCCGAGTACAAGGAGTTCATCAAGGACCCGAATCAGGTTCGATTGATTCCCACGGAGTATTACAAGGTTGACTGGCTGGCCTTCTCGGGGAATGGCATCACCTTCCGTAGCATCCCCGCCACGGCCTCCCTGATCGACGCTTCTAACATCCATCTTCAGAGTGGTGTCGACTACTACCTAAATGGCATCATCAACTCGCACCTTGCGCCGGACGAGCGTGTAAAGCTGACGCGCGCCTATCGCAGCCTCCGTGAAAATTTTGCAGCGGATGACTCAATCGTAAAGATCAATGAGAAACTGCGTGGCGCTCCCAGTGACGTAAGTGACCGCGAGCTGACACTTGGAATCGACGTGTCACAGAAGTCGAGCTGGGAAAGCAGTATCGTTCCGCACCTCGACGAGCTGCCCTTTCAGTATGTCGGCAAGGGAGAGCAGAGCACGCTCAAGATCCTCCTTGCTCTCAACAAGAAGGTGGAAGACGCTCACATCGTTCTCGTTGAGGAACCCGAGAACCACCTGTCATTCTCGAACTTGGGCAAGCTGGTGAAAAAGATCAGCGACAAGTGCGAGGGTAAGCAGGTCTTCATTACCACACACAGCTCCTACGTACTGAACAAGCTTGGGCTCGAAAAGCTCGTCCTGCTTTCAGCGACGGAGGGCTTCCGGCTCGACAGCCTCCCAGTTGACACACAAGACTACTTCCGCAAGCTTTCGGGCTACGACACCCTGCGCCTTGTGCTTGCTCGACGGTCAATTCTTGTAGAAGGGCCGTCCGATGAACTCATTGTCCAGCGGGCCTACAAAGACGTTCATGGTTGCCTGCCCATTGAAGACGGCGTAGACGTAATCAGCGTTCGCGGACTGGCATTTCGTCGGTTCCTGGATATCGCGTCACTCACCGGCAATGTGGTCGCCGTCGTGAGGGACAACGACGGCACAGAAGCCGCAGAGGTCCAGCGAAAGTACGCCGCTCACACTGCCTTCCCGAACATCTCTGTTCACGTGGGACAGGATAAGGCGTACAAGACCCTTGAGCCGCAGCTTCTAAAGGCGAACGGTCTCGCCGCAATGAACACCATCCTCGGGGAGAATTTCACTTCCGAAGCAGACCTGCTTGAGCATATGGAGGACCGGAAGACAACCTGTGCTCTAACGATTTTCTCCAGCGACCAGACCATCAACATGCCGGAGTACATCAGGGATGCAGTCGCCTAATAATTTGGCCGTCATCGCGGCGGCCGGCTCGCGGAAGACCCAGCACATCATCGACTGCGTCGTTGCTGATCCGAGTAAGCGCGTGTTGGTGACGACCTATACCAACGAGAACCTGCACCAGATAGTGAACCGACTGAGCACAGGTACTGGGGTACTTCCAGGCCACGTCACGGTCATGGGTTGGTTCACCTTTCTCCTCAATGAATGCGCCCGCCCATATCAGAGTTTCGTCCTCGGCAAAACGGGGATGATGGGTGGGCTAAACTTCGTAGGTCAGCGTTCAAGGTACATCCCGAAGAGTAAACCCGAGCAGTACTACCTAGACCGCAGTAAGGCCGCCTATAGGGATGGCGTTTCTGCCTTTTCCTTCGAGGCCAACCGACTGAGCAAGGGTATGGTCGTCGACCGGCTCTCGCGAATGTACGACCACATCTACATTGATGAAATCCAGGACATGGCAGGGTACGACCTGGAACTCCTAGACCTGCTGATGAAGTCGCCGATTGCCGTCACTGTTGTTGGTGACCCCCGCCAGGCCACCTTCGTGACCAACAACGCCGCCAAGAACAAGCAGTTCAAGGGAAGCGGAATCGTCGAGTGGTTGGGCAAGCGAGCTGACCTGTGCCTTGTCGAAAACCGTGTAGAAAGCTACCGCTGCAATCAAGAAATTTGCGACTTCGCGGATGACCTGTACCCGGACCTTGCGCGAACGGTTTCCAAGAACACCGAAATCACCGGGCACGATGGAATCTTCGCGATTAAGAAGTCGCAGGTGCGTGAGTACGCCGAACAGTATGCACCGGTCGTGCTTCGCTACAACAAGAACTCTGATACGTGTGGGTTGGAGGCGATGAACATGGGCACCTCGAAGGGAAGTACCTTCGACAGGGTCCTCATCTTCCCGACGGTTCCCATGGGCAAGTACTACAAGACGAGGGACCCCGGTCAAGCCGGGGACAGGGCGAAGCTCTACGTCGCGGTGACACGGGCCAAGTACAGTACGACGTTCGTCATGCCGTGAGGCTGCCTCCTACCACTGAAATCTGATGGAGGCTGTCATACCCGACGACTACCGTTGATCCATGACGGAAGACCAGCGCGCACCGATCGCCAGACGCACACCGCTTGATCCCTACAGTTCAAGCGCGCCGCATCTGGTCGGCATCGTGGACACCAACGCGCTGTTGAGCAGTATCGAGAACGACTGCCGTAAGGGGTTCCGGTCGCGGCTGCTGCGGATGAGCGATGACGGCACTGCCACTCTCTACGCTGCCGACCACGTCCTTGATGAGACGTACGAACACCTCCCGAGGATGGCCAAGCGCGGCCTGGTGCCGCTCGACACCCTCCGTGCCCACTTTGAAGCCGAGTACCTACCGGCGCTGCGGTTCGTCACGATGTCGGACATCGACGGCCCGGACGAACAGGTAGCGGCGATCACCGACACTGACGACGTGCCAACAGGATGGTTGGCCAAGCTCATTTCACCGTGCGTCGTGTTCTCAGATGACAAGCACCTGAAGAGGCCTGGGTTCGCCCCGAAGGACTGGCAACGAGCGGCGAAGTCCGTCCTCGACATTGCCGAAGGCATGAGGGACCAGGCCATCACGGTGAACGCAGCCGCTCTTCCGGCCAGGGGCGCAGTGGGGTTGGTCAAGCTCCTGGGACGCCAGACCGGCATTTCCCCGTGGGCTGTTGCGGCTGTTGTCCTCGGTGGTGGCGCGCTACTCCTTAAGCAGTCCGACAGGAGGAAGGCTGCTGCTTCGTTCGCCGTCAAGGCACTCGAAGTGGTCGGCACCAAACTGGAAGTGGCAACGGCGCAGGAGCGACGGGGTGTCGAGAAGCTGCGCGAGGTCATCCTTGCTGCATCACTGCGACCGACGATCCGGCAGCAAGTCGCCATCGCCTTGGCGCGGCAGACTGAACCGCTGCTGGCCGCCGAGGTACACGAGCTGATCTACGGGCACTTCCCGGACGAGCCGGCAGTCGGCGTCCAAGCCGTACGGGCGGTGCTGGAAGAAGGCTCGGAGTTCGTGCGAGTTCAGCGCTACCGATGGCAGCTTGGGCGCGAGGTCGCTCCGCGGCCGTCTTGACGCGTCCGACCTAGGGCAGGCCGGCCGCAGCCTCATGGTCGGGCGCCCTTAACGAGCACTCGCAGAACCGAAGAACATCTCGCGACTGGCAAATGAGGCCTGCCACGATAATTTCCGACCGCGTTGCGGCTGTAGTTGCTGCACTGATAAGAAGTCAGCAACATCAGTACGTTGTTCACCTGGAACCCGACGAAGGACGAAGCCACGATGGCGCAGCAAACAATTATCCAACTGCTTGATGACCTCGACGGGTCCGAGGCTTCCGAGACGATCGTGTTTGGTCTCGACGGTAGGACATACGAGATCGACCTGAACGAGAAGAACGCAACCAAGCTGCGCAAGGCCCTGGCCCCGTACACCGACAAGGGCAGGAAGCTGAACCAGGCGCGTGGTGGTAAGCGCGGAGGTGCGGGGCGGGCTGCTGACAGCGGTGACACTGCGCAAATCCGCGCGTGGGCGAAGGAGAACGGCTACGACGTGAACGACCGTGGCCGCGTTCCGGCGGAAATCAAGGAGGCGTACGCGAAGGCCAAGGTCGCGTAGCGCTGGACAACCACGTGAACCGCAGAAATGAAGAACACCCCGCGACCGACCAGCGGACACGGGGTGTTCATCGCTGGTGTTGCGGGGTGAGTGAGCCTAGGGCTCTTCGGTGTAGCGGAAGGCTGCGTTCGGATCAGGGTCCGGATCGGCTATCAACTGGACGTAGCCGTCTTCCAGGTCGTGTCCGTAGAGGGAGACGAGATACAGCCTGGCGCGTGATCCCGCCGGAATCGGGTTGAACCCCGATTCGATGACCCTGCCCTCGAAGTACCAGTCCGGATGATCGGCCTCGTCGTCTTCGACGTACCGTGCTGTGACCGTCTCGACAGTGATTGCGAGGGTCGCGCCGCCCATCTCGAAGCTCAAGCATTTTCTGTTGATACGTGTACTGCCGTACTGCGCTTCCTTGAGGTCGTCGACTGATGACGCGCGCGGGTTGAACATATAGATGACGGGTTGACCGGGAATGAAACCCTGACGCACGAACCCGTCGTACAGCCTGTCGCCGGGAGAGTACGCAGCTATTTCGCCTGCCATGACACACCTCTTGATCGATTCGGATGGAACACACCACCAGCTGGAAGTGAGTGGGTGGGGTGTCGCATTCGAAGACAGAGGCAATAGTGCAATCGCCGGTGAAATCACGGCAATCTGTACTTATTTAAACATGAAACACCATTTCAGTCAATCCCTTGCATCTTCATCAAGAAATTCTTCCCACTTATTCGTGGGTTGGTATTGGTCATCAATGAATCGTGCCTTCCACGCCGCTGCGTCCCCCTCGCTTCCAATGCGCTCAACGAGCGCATACAGCTTGGCTCTCCATTCCTCTCGATCTCGGGCCTGCGCATCTTCAACTGCCCAGTGACGATTTAGCAATTTCCGATACCAAGAGCGTCGAAAGATTGTCTTGTATAGGGGCTCGCGAGTGGGCTCATTACTCCGAAGCAGCTCCAGGCGCGCAAGGAAGAGCACCAGGAATTCAAGATCAGCTAGCCGCGTCGCCATCGAGGTGGCGTGGTCTATCTCGTTTTGCTTCTCAGCCTCCGTCAGTTGAGGCGACTCCTCGATGATGAACCGGGCGACCTCCAGAAGTCCGTCGTCCTCGCGACGGGGGATGGTCCGTTCGCTCATCGGCATCAGCTTGAGTGCATCGGCTCGGCGGCCCTTTAGATGCCGGTGATGTCCGCCTTCGATGCCGAAGGCGTAGCGCACGGCGATGCGTTGCTCGCGGTCGTGGATGCGATCCACCATCTCGATCAGCTTCTTCTTGCGCTCGCCGTGCGTCTCACCGGCGATGTGCAGGTTGAGCAACGTCTGCTCGCGGAGGCGCGGTTCTGTCAGGCCCGTACCAACACGAAGAGCCTTCAGCTCGGCAAGAAGCTCCTCATCAAGGCTCACTTTGGCATCCCCCTGGCATCTGCCTGTCATCCCCGTTGGCATCCCAGTGTCACCCACGGCGGCAACTGCCTGCGTCGCAGTCGGCAGTTCGCCGTCATCAGGCCGTCATGCCACCGGGACGTTAGCAGCTAGATCGCTGGACTCAAGAGGTACGTCCCGGTTCATCTGGATCGCAGCGAACGATCCGATGACCGCCGCAACAGCGGCAGAAGGAGACGACCAACATGAGCGACCTCAGTAGGTACGAGGGTGGCAGCAGTCGAGCTGCTGCGCGTCGGTCTTCCCGTGCAATGCAGCAGATTCAGCAGCGGGGTGAACTCGATCTGGCCCAGCTCATCAGCAGCGGCAGGCAGTACGAGGCCCGCGCGATGATCCGTCGTCGTCTCACCGAGGACGGCATGGTCGACATCGCCGACGTGTACGCAGAGGCCCGGCGGCTTGCTGGCGATGACCTTGGCCTCGCCTCGGTACTGGTTCCGATCGTCAAGGAATTCGCGCGCAGCACGGGCCAGGACATCCGCGAGTTCGGCCAGTTCTTCTCATGAACCCCGGCTATCTCACACTCGCGGGTCTCCTCCTGGTCGCCTTCGCCATCCTGGGCGGCTGCTACCTGCACGACAAGGTCGAGGAGAAGCGAGAGGCCGAGCGCCAGCAGCAGCGGCTTTACGACGCTGCCAGGGAAAAAGAAACCGCCATGCGTGTCCGCAAGTACAACACCATGCACGCGATGCGCCGAACGGCTCGGCGGCATCGTCAGGAAGGTCGGTACTGAAAATGATCCAAGCTATGACCGAAGGGCAGCTGTCCGCGCTGGGCGGCTTCTACCTCCTGGTGCTGCTCGTCCTCTTCATCGGGGCGTGCGTGTTCGTCAACCGGTTCTTCGGTGACCGCATCCGCTACAACCAGCGGCGGCGTCAGGTCGAAGCGTCCATGCACCGCGACGCGTTCGACCGTCGGATTGCCGAAGACGTGGCGGACGAGTGGAGGTATGACTCTCGGAGCTACCGCCAAGACGTCCGCGACTACGACGACCGGCGCGGGCACTGATGGAGACCTACAACCTGATCGTGCTCATCATCAGCGCCACGATCGTTGGGCTGGGTGCCCCCTTTATCGCCTACGTGGTGATCCAGGAGAAGCGCGAGGAACGCCGTCGGGCACCGCGTAGCCCCGAAGAGATTTACATCGGGATGCGTGAGCGCAAGCACGACACGATGCGCCGGATGCGGGACGTTGCCCGCAACTACCGCCGCCCCTGAAATCGGCCCGGCTATCCCACGCTGACGCCACCCGTAGGAGAAGACAGCCAAAGACGTTTGGCCAGTGTCACTCCTGCCAGGCATTAAGCGCGCGGAGGGGCCGGGCCGTTGTGTGCCTCCATCTACCGCACGCCGGCCACGTCCTCTTGGTCGGCAGCACCATCCAGAGAGGTTTCGCTATGAGGAAGGCCCGAAGTTTTCTGCTCACGCTGCTGCTGGCAGCCTTCACGATCCACGTGCTGTGGCTCGCGATACAACCGCTCATCCCGTACGTCGTAAGTGCGCTCGCCATTCTGCTCGTGCTCGGCTTCGTCTACTACCGCTTCACCCGCTGGTAGAAGGAGGCACGCCAGATGACGACCGATGCAAACGACGTCGCTTCCTTCTCGCTGACGTTCCCCTCGGACCTGAACGCCGACCATGCCACGGCGTGGCTTACTGCCGTACACGGCATCCTCACCACGGGTACGCGGCGGCTGCTGGGTGTGTCCGTCTTCGTGTTGGAAGTCGAGGCCACGGAAGCGGGCATCCAACACCGGCTGCATGTGCCGCAGGGACTCGCCGACTATGCGGCCGGGCAACTGCGCTCGCTCATCCCTGGTTCTACGGTGACGCCGGCGGGCGAGGATGAACCCCGGCACCAGTGGACGGCCGCGGTCGAGCTGAGTGTCAGCGATTCTCGCCGCAGCCTGGCCGTGAAGAATCCCGTCGCTCTCAGCACGAGCCTGCTGACGACCATGCAGGGACTCACCGGCAGCGAAGCTGTCACGCTCCAATGGGTGCTGTCCCCGGCACCTGGACAGCGGCCTCCTCGCCCCGTCAATGAACACGCCTTGGCCGGGCGGTTCTTCGGGGGCGGTATCGACCGCGACCAGATCAACGACCAGCGGGCGAAGCTGAGCGAACCAAACTTCCTCGGGGTGCTGCGCCTGGCGGTGAAGGCGAACGATCCAGCACGAGCCAAGCAGCTCCTTGGACGGATGCGGGCCAGCCTCCGCAGCAGTGGCAGCAGTGCCAGCTACTTCAAGCGCCGAATGGTGCCCGAGGGCGCGGTAATCCGACGCGTGAGGCAGGCCGCAGCACCGACATTGTTTCCGGCTCGGGTGTCCAGCTCGGAACTGGTGGGACTGCTCGCCTGGCCGATCGGGTCGCCGTACGTCGCCGGACTTCCGCAGGGGCGCACGCGCCAGCTGGTCCCTGTCGGCACGATTTCCCGCACCGGGCGGATACTCGCTCGGTCCAACTTTCCAGGGGCGGAACGTCCCTTGGCACTGTCTCCGCTGGAATCGACGTGGCACCTGCAAGTCGTCGGGCCGACGTCGAGCGGGAAAACGGCCCTGCTCACCAACTGCCTTTCGCAGGACATGCACGCCGGGCGCGGCGTCGTGCTCATCGAGAGCAAGGGCGATCTGTTCACGGCCGCGCTGGAACGGGTGCCGGAGTCCCGGATGGATGACGTGATCCTCCTGGACGTGAGCGACACGGCGTATCCGGTCGGTTGGAATATCCTCTCGGGGTCGCCCTACGTGGCAGCCGCCGAAATCCAGCGGCTGTTTGACCACCTGTACCCGCAGGATGCCCGAGGGGTGCGCGTCCGCCAAGGGTTCTACCACCTGATCCTGACGCTCATGTTGTCGGCAGGGGCATCCTCCCCGATGACGTTTGCGGACATTGGGCCGCTGGCCGTACCGAGGCCGAACCAAGAAGCGTTCTCGCGCCGCCTGGTCGAAGGCGTCGGGCACATCGAGGACCTGGCCGCGTGGTGGCAAGGACTTGGGGATACCCGCACGCGGGCGATGACTTTCCAACCCATCCTTGACCGCATTTGGCAGCTCAACAACCGGCCGAGCATCCGGAACATTATTGGACAGTCACGGAGCACGATCGACATGCACCGAGTGCTCCGGGAAAAGAAAATCCTGCTCGTCAACCTGGGACGCGCGACAGAAGGTAGGGACACAGCTGGGCTGTTGGGCTCGCTGCTGCTGAATGCCGTGTGGAGTGCGGTGCAGGCCGGGGCGACGACTCCCGAGCGACCCACCATGCTGTACCTCGATGAGTTCCAGGATTTTGTGGGGCTGCCGATTGCGCCTGCCGACATGTTCGCCCAGGCGCGCAGTCGGGGCCTCGCGATGACCGTGGCACACCAATACCTCAACCAGTTGCCGCGTGAACTGCAAGACGCCACCCAGAACAACGCGCGTTCGACGGTGGTGTTTCAAACCTCCGCCGACGAAGCCCGTTCGTTTGCCCGGCAGTTCGGCCGCAGCGTCAAGGACGAGGACTTTCTCAATTTGCGCCGCTTCGAGGTCTTGATGCGCCTCGCCACAAGTGACGGGGTGAGCACGCCCGTAAGCGGCGTGACGCTGCCGCCCGTAGAGCCGACTGGTTTTGCCGCCGAAGTCCGGCGACGGTCGCGGGAGAAATACGCCCGGCCGGTTGCCGAGGTGGAAGCGGAGATTTCAGCGCGTCGGAACGATCCGCCGGCCTCGGGTGGTTCTACCCGGCGCCCGCGGTTCGGTGGACCGAGGGGATAAGGACAGATGCGCAGTATCCAAGGAGTGCTCTCGGAAGTCGCGTACCTGGAACGCAGTTGTCAGTACGTCAAGAAAAAACTGGACGACGTCGACAAGGCTGCCGGAGCCATTACAGAAATGACCAGCATCCAAGAATCCGGCATCGAGGCGGCCACCAGGGATATGACTGCCCTCATTGGGCATCACCTCGAAACCGCAGCACGCTACGCCGAAGAGTGGAAAAACCACGTCGAGAACATCGCGGGGTAGGACAACCCCGTAGGCCAGGGGTGGGCGAACCATAGGCGGACGCCCACCCCTGTACGGCCACTCACCAGCGGCAACAGCAGCTTGCACGACATGACTACCCGTGGAGCACACCCACTATGGAACTGACACCCCGCGACCTGGAAGTGCTGGGGTTGGTTGGACGGTTTACCCAGCTGGCTTCTTCTCATCTGACGGAACTTGTTTTTGCTGATCGTTCGCACACGGTTCCAGACAAAGTGCTCGGGCGGTTGGTGCGGAGCGGCTACCTTTCCCGCGTCGGCCGCCGTGCCAGTGGCGACAAAGGCGGCGCGGGCGCGTTCGTGTACCAGCTCGGCCGGTTTGGGCGGGCACTGCTGGACATCGAGGGGCGGGCATCGTCCACAGTCAATAACCACGCCCTGATGGTTGCCGATACGTACATGGAACTGCGACGAGCTGAAAGCGCGGGCGTCCTCGTTGTGAATGACTGGGCGGTTGAAAAGCTCGTGCCGCCGTCGGTACGTGCTGATCTGTTCGTGGCGCTGGACTTCCCGCAGCAAAGCCATAGCGGTTCGTATTTTCTTGAGATCGACATGGGATCCGAAGCACCAAAGCGCATCCGTGAAAAGATCGCCGGGTACTGGCGCGCGGTCGAAACGAGCACCGCCGACTACTTTCCGTTCGTGGTGTTTGTGGTCAAGCACGAGGCACGTAAGCGCGAGCTGGCGCGTGTTTTCCGGCAGTTGGCAGAGGAGCGGCAAGAGATGGTGCGGGTGTGCTCGCTGAGTGAGCTAATACCCGCGCTTATGCGGCTCTGAACTGCGTTGACTTTTCTACACCGATAACAGGGGTGGAAAGTATTGAATAACAGGGGTGGATTGTTTATAATAAAGACATAAAGTAAAGGTCCCGCGTGCGGCAGGACCAGTACAGGTTTCGGCTAGTCAAAGTAGCCAAAACCATTGCTATTAATAGCACCTCCTGCCGCATTTGGCAAGGAGGTTATTTTTTACCCAGACGAAGACGACAACAAGAAACCACAATAAAAGCAAACGTAAGTAGCGCCGGAAGCTCAACCGCCTCACGGGGTCGGTTTCCTATGGTGCAAGGAAAATAATCCATGACAGATCGAGAGAGGAGCTGCGAGGCGCGTATTGCCGAGGAGCTAAAGAATACCAACGCTTATCTTGTAAGCACGTATCAAGAGATAGACCAAGCCAACCAGGCCGAGGATTACGAGAAACAGGAGGAGTTAGAAGAGAGCGTAACCCCGTACGGTGTCAGTGTCGTGCGCACAGTTCGGCTTGTGTTATCTGGCGGAGGGCCGTCATCTTGGCTCGACGTTGAACTAGAACATGAAACCAACGAACCCGCACAGGTGACGTACCACTTTGCCGACTGGTTCGACCACGCTGAAATGTCCGTTACCCAAGAAGAAGCGCCGGGACTTTGGCGAATGGCTGAGCAGTACGCGGAGATAGCGGCATGAGGATTCAGAACGTCGCCAACAAGATTGAAGCGTTGGGTGGTAAGTGCCAGATCGGCACATCCCCACGTGAAGATAACCGCCACGTCGTTCGGCTCATAGGTAAGCTCGGTCGTTACGACATCGAGGCCGTTGATTACAACTCGCCGTCGTCGATGGCTGCTGACGCGGATGTGTCGGTGATTATGTACCGGCGTGAGGACGAGAGCGCCGAAAGCCCCTGGCTGTTTCACCGCACGATCGGATCGCTTGAACAGCTCGTATCGAAGAACGCAAAGGGGGTGATATGAGCGACCAACAGCAACCATGCATGCGCGAAGGCTTAAGAATCGTCCTGAACGAACCCCACTACTGGGGAGTGCAAGATAACGGCCAAGCTGACTTCGACGACTACGAAGGAAGCAGTGGCGAGTCTACGGACTTTGATAGCTACTACTGTGACAACTGCGGCGAGTTCTTTACGAAGGCCGAGGAACGTTCTGACGCTTGGCTGGCAGCGCTCGATCACCTGCCGAAGCAGGAAGCCACGACATGAGCGCACGCTTCAAGGTGGTCGACAACCACGTCGTGGACACCTGGGGTGGCGTCATCGTGGCCGAGCTGGACAAGCCCCGTAAGCGCGGCCGATCAGGAAAACGTCTGTCGATGACAGTACGTCGCCAGATAGACGCGAACATCGCCGCAGCGGCCGGGGTCGTCCTTGGCTGCTGGCTTCCCTTCGCGCACTGGCCTCTGTAGGTCGGTGCCGCCAGCGTCGGCGGCCTCGTGGCGCTTGGTCGATACGACCTCCCGCTCTCCGCCGGCGCGAGCTGGGTTGTCTGCTTCTACGAGTGCCCGCGGTGGCGTCGTGGTCGAGCACATCCAAGCGCCACCAGCCGCACGCACCCCATGCTGTTCATGCTCGACGAAATAGAGGAATAATGAGAAAATGAGGAATATGGGAAAGCTATCTCACAGCAGCACAATCAACTACCTGAGAAAAATTTTCGATGACGCGACAGCGGATTACGTGGATATAGAGACTGTCTACCGCAATCTTGATCTCGATGAGAGTAACCCTAAGGATCGCGATAAGCTTTATGAATGGTTAAAATCGATGAAAGAGCGGGGGTTGGTCAAAAGGGAGTATACGGAACGGAAAAGATTCAAAGGGCTACACCTCACATCTACAGGTCATTCGGTCGTACGTGATAGAAGCGGCGAGAAGGCAATAAGCAAAGAGGCGCGTCTTGCTAGATGGCGGGCTGACGCCGAAATACTACAAACCCAGTATCCAGAGCTTGAAATTTTTTACGATATGCGGCTACGTAAAAGTGGAAGTCGCTAGATGGAATCAGATAAACCAGAAGAGGGATGGGACCCGTATGAACTCCTAGCTAGCTACCTTGAACCGCAGTTTGGCGATATCTACGAGAAGTCCGATACGGGTGAAATTCAGGGGTGGTCCGAAGAGCTGCGAGAAGCAGTCATTCACTACCTGGAATACGAGCTCCCAGGGGATGTGGCTGCGGTCCTTTTTGAGCATGACCCCGGGGCGCTAGAAGACCCAAAGATAAAACGCGCGGCGATAGATGACGTGATCAAAAGCAGCCAGCCGTGGGATGTTGCCCTCGACGTTGCCTGTGACGCCATAAGAGCCGTACCTACGCTCGATCAACTAATTGGTCATCTTGATACGTGGCCGAGTGAAAATGAAAGATGGCATGCTGATGTATGGCTCGAAGGCCATGACACTGACTATGAACTAAGCGATTTAGCCAAGCAGCTGGATCTGGCAGCAAGAGGACGGACGGCTTATGACCTCACTCATGACTATGAGCCGCAAGAGCTGTTGAAAGCGTGGCACGACGCGGTTGGTCCAGCATCGAGCGACCTCACCGATGACGAATGGCAACTACTCAATCAAGCCTTGCCACCGGATACCCCAGGCATGGTGAAGGAGCGAGGAATAGCAAGTACACGCCGAGAGGTCAACGGCATGTTGTACCGACTCGCCCACCAGACAAAATGGGATCAGGTGCCACGCAGGTACGGCAACGCTTCGTCCATTCAATTCCGGGCCAGCATCTATAAGAAGAAGGGAGTCTATGCCCGCACGCTCGCTGCCCTCGATGGTCAGCCTGGTGCCGAACGCTTGGTTGAATGGCTGTGGCACGTCGAAGGCGGACGACCCACCACGAGCGATCAGCGCGACGACTCTGCCGCGTAGGTTCCGCCCACCAAGTTGCCTCCGCCGGCATCTGTTGGGTCCGCTCGTTCTACTGCTGTCCGCGGTGCCGTCGTGGTCGAGCCGTTCCAGACGCCGCCAGGTGCACGGGTAGCTGTGGTCGATCCAGACGGCGTGGCCGGCTGCGGGTTGATGGGAGGTGTCACCGCGACGAGGTGGCTGCTGCTGATGCCCGCATCCTCGACGGCCGCGACCTCGCACTGGAACCGTCCGATCCAATCGCACGCCGGCGGGAACGGTAGGTCGAGCCGATCCAGGCCGCAGACACAACAGCACCCCGTGGCCACAAGAGCTGACGGGGTGTTTTCATGAACCGCTGTGCGGGGCTTGTCGTCGGGATCAACGGTCGTCTGGCTTGCGCCTGACATAGACGGTCACGGGTTGGCTGCTGTAGTTCTGGACGAGCAGCACCACACGGATGGAGCCGTCCGCCATGCGCTGGTCGTGCCGCACCCACGTCACGAGGTCATAGCCGTCCGCATCGTCTGCAATATCGAGTTCGGGGATGAGCTCTTCCGTCTCGTATTCACCAACCACAATGCGGCCTGGGTCGCTCGGTGGGATGACCTCGGAAGCTAACAGATCAGCACTCATAACCGATGAACCTCAACGTTCACGGTCTTGTTGCTGCGGTTGGCAACGTGCAGAACAAGCTCGTACTCGTCATATTCCGCGCTGAGCTTGGTGATCTGTGCATCAACGTCCTTCGGGTCATGGTTGGGCGTTACTTCAGGATAGAAACCAATAGGTGGCTCGTCATCCGTGAAGTCACCCAGTGAGATGTGATCCTTCGTCTTTGGCGGAACCTCGAACATCATAATGGGGCGGCTTTCCTGATCAGGCTTTGGTTGGAGGAGCTGTGACGCTTCGGACTCTCTTCGGGGCACCGGTACTGGTAGCTTATTGTTCATAATCCATCTTCCTTTGACTTTAAGTGCGGAATGTTTCAAAGAAGGCGCAAATTAGTGTATATTATGTGTAGGTAATGCGCGCTCAGCTTAAAACTCCACTTTTTGCGGTTAAGGCGTATAATTGCCTTAGAAGTACAAACAGCAATACCCGCCGTTTCGTGGGTAGCAAAAGCGCTATGCTACTTAAAACTTTACATGGTTAGCATGTAAAGTTCAATAGAAAATGTGAGCCAAGGAACAACTTAACACCTATGCACTATTTTAAACATTCCCAACTCGTCGAAAGGTTCCACGTTTCAAAAAAGACCGTTTCCAATTGGATTGATGCCTCTAAGGCAGGCCAGAACCGGTTGAAGCTAGTAACTCACGGCAAGTTCACCCACATCCTCGACAGTCCCGAAAACGTGTTGATCCTGGAACGGCTTGCAGAGAAGGCGCGGCGCTACCAATCCGGCCAGTACAAGAAAATTCAGCCAAAGCCTGAGTTTTACACCATTTTCAGCGAGCACCAGCGTGCCGACATCATCAGGAGCATGAACAGGGACCGCGAGATTCCCCGGCAGTACGGCTACATGAAAGACGGAGCGACGAACTGGGATAACTGGTTGCAGCGCTTGGCTAATGAGGAGTCCCCGAATATCCTGAAGGGCACGGTTGAGTTGATCCAGAAGAACATGGAAACGCTCTACTGGCTCCTAGAAGGAAACAAGCGGGTAAACGTGATCGACCTCGGCGCGGGTAACGCCTACCCGGTCAAGGGTTTGCTTGGCCACTTGATTGAGCGTAATCTGCTACACCGCTACATTGCTGTTGACATCAGCCCGTCAATGCTGGATCTTGCCAAGCATAATGTGACGGAGTGGTACGGCGACGACGTGAAATTCGAGGGCTACGTCCGTGACATCAGCTATGAGCGCTTTGATGACCTGTTGGTCGACGACATAGAGGTAGAGGAGACAATCAACCTTGTCTTGCTACTCGGCGCTACCCCTATGAACTTCCGTTCTTTCACGGATGTGCTGAATCCAGTACATGCAAGCATGGGGCAGAATGACCTCCTCATGTACACCGGAAAGCCCGACACCGAGATGGCTCGGCGGTACTTCGACTTTAGCTTTACTCCCGGTGCGGGCAAATTATCGCCAAGCCACAAGTACATCCTTGACCTCTTAAACATCGACGAGTCTCTGTACGACGTCGAGATGGGCTTTGATCCGGTGCAACGGATGCGCTATATCCGCATACGGATGACGACTTCTGTGACGATTGAGTTTGACTCCAGAGGAACGAAGCGTAGCGTCCCCCTAGAGAAGGGCGACACCATCTTGTTGCTACGCGTCTGGCACTTGTCTGCGCTTGAGGTCATCAGCGAGTTTGAAAAATCCGGCTTCACCCTCTTGCAGTCGAGCCTCACGAAGGATCGGCAGTCGTTCTTGTCCATCTCTGGTGTAGAGGCTCGCAGCGACAAGGAGCGCATGTAGCCGCCGAGCTACCCCGACGACCAGCCACACCCCCGCACCCTTGAACGCCCCGTCGCCCAGCAGAGCGCGGGGTGCTGTTGTGCCTGCGGCCTGGATCGCCTCGACTACCGCGCCCGCCGGCCTCGGGCTGGGTCGCTCCGATTAACGACCGTCCGCGGCACCGGTCTGAGCGACCACACCCAAGCACCGCTAGGCCCTCGGGTAGCTTCGCCAGATCCAGCGACCTGGCCGGCTGCGCTTTGGAACAGCAGTACCTCGCCACGAGCTCGCGGTGTCAGGTGACGACCCAACAGGGGATGACAGCAGGGCACTTTGGATACCCCGGCCCCAGAGGCTGTGGCCGGCGTGTGGTTGGTCGAGTGGTTCCAAGCGTGCTCATGCGGGAGTTGAGAGACTGCCTCGCAGGAATCCGGGACGTCGCCGGTGACTTCGACGGAAGCGACTGAACGCTCCGCACCGATGACCGCCAGGTGCTGCTTGCGCGGCTACTGCTCCAACCGCTCTAGTACAACCCGCATCGACACGCCAAGCGTTCGGGCGACGTAGCGAAGCTCGATCACGTCGAGTCGGCGCTCGCCGGACTCGTACTTGCTCACGAACGACTGCGGCACGTCCAGCTCGGCGGCGACCTGCACCTGAGTCATGCCCGCCTCAAGTCGCAGTGCGCGGAGTAGAGCACAAAGCCGCTGGTACTCGGCTGAGTAGATCGACTTCTCCACCGCCTTACCGCATCGTGCAGCTTGCCGATATCCCAAAATCGGATATCGTGTGGCTCGTGTCCGAACGGGCACCCCGTGGCTATCGACAACGAGGAGGTGTGGCATGAGCGCGATCATGAGCGGTGGCGGGGGCGGGGGCGGCTGATCTGCCCCGTCGGAACATAGAGAAAGCCCCTGGGCGTCGTTACCGCCCAGGGGCTTTCGTTTGCCTATTTAACAACATGCGGCTTCTTGGTATACTTGATCTTGAAGTATGACAAACCCACTCGACCAGCTCTACAAGACGAAGTTACAGCTCATCGCTGTGCTTGCGGTTGTGGGCGGGATTGCTTGTTTGATGCTGGCACATTGGTCGACGACCGCATCTGTACCGGCGTGGCTCACTGTGTTGCCGCTCTCAGAGATCGGCTCCACTCTTTTTGGTACCGGCCTGTTGGCTGTGTTCTTCGAGTACGTTGATCGCAAACACGGAGAAGAACGCACCGACCAACGTATCCGCGAGGCCGTACGGAAAGAAGCACCGGCAATACGTGACGCTGTGCTCGACAGCTTTGCCTTCAATGTCACAGCACTGAAAGACGTTGCCTCGGACGAGACACTCGACCGGATTGCAACCAACGCTCTCGGTCTGCGTCTTGGGGATCAGAAACTTGCCCAGGAGGCGTATGCCGATCTTCGAGACCAGATCATTCAATCACCGGAGCGTTGGCGTGACGTTGACGTATCTGTCTCACTGACGCCGTGGGCCGAAGGTCCTGTGTCAGGCAAGGGGTCGATGTTTGTTGCCACTATTCGATGGGAGTACAAGGTACGTCCAGCTAGCAGCACTATGCGCTTTGCTTGTATCTCCGATATGGCTGAGTACCGTGAACTCCTTCGAGATCAGACGGTTGCCTCTGCTTGGTTCTTCGACGAAACCAATGGATTGAACGCGGGAAACAAGGAAGCGTTCGAGCTGCTTCAACTGAGCCTCGATGGGCGTAGTCAAAAGATCCGGCGAACAGAGCGCAAGGGGGCGCAGTTTTACACTGTCAACCTGGGAACGACAGCCACGACCGGGGATGAGGTCACCGTCTCCTATACGTACCGCGCACTCGTACAGCGACACGGACACCTTCTCTATCTCGACCTCCCCAGGCCGACCAAAGGTATTCATGTCCAACTTGCCTACGAAGGCACAGGAACTCACTACGTTAACGTGCTTGACTATTTCTCGTCTCCTAGCGCATCGCGAATCGAGAAATCCCCAGAATCCGCCTCGATCAGAACCATTGACGTGAGCTTCGATGGGCAGATATTCCCACGGGCGGGCATCGCGTTCGTGTGGGTGCTGGACGAGGAGCTATGACAGAGGATCTCGTCTCTATAGCTTCACTGGCAAAGAAGCACGGAGTTAGCAAGAGCACGGTGCGGAGAAGAGTGAAAGAGGGGAAGCTTTTCCCTGGAGCTAAAAGGGTAGAGTATGATCACGGCCAAGCGTGGCTCATCCCGCAACGTGAGGCGGAGAGTGTTTCGCTTGAGGATCTATCCCCGAGACCCCGCCACCAGAAACAAGGCACCAGCTACGCTCTTGAACGGACGCAAAACATTAGCTCAACGCTTGAATCTCTGGACGAGAGAATTGCAGTGCTTGAGCGGCTCCTCCCCAAAATCCTTGCTGGCAAGAGTTAGCGTTCTCGTCGAGGTGTAGCGGCGGTAGCCGAAGACGGCACGTGAATCCAGCACACTCAGCGACGCCGATGGATGCTGCCTTCTACGCCTCGTGTCCGGCCGCGCCGTTGATCTCGTCGAGCAACCTCGCTGCCCGGCACCCTTGAAACACCCCGTAGCCCAGCAGGGCACGGGGTGCTGTTGTGTCTGCGGCTGGATCGGCTCCATCTACCGTCCCCGCCGGCACCGGGTTGAGTCGATCGGTTCCAGGAGAGGCCGCGGTCGCCGCTGGTTGCGTACACCCACGCCGAACAAGGCGCGGGGATGGTTGTTGCCTCCTTGCACCTATGGCCGGCTGCTGGTTGGTGGGCGCGACCTACGCGGCCAGCTCGACGTCGTCACTCCTGGTGTTTTTGACGACCATTTTGACGACAACCGCACCGACCATCCAGCGTCTGCGCTGGTCTCGATAGGCCGCATCCACCTCGGTAGCGCGGGATTTCACACTTCCGTGCGCTTTCATGGCATGGAAGAGGCCATCGGTTCGAATCCGATATGCTCCACCAGAGATGATCTGTGCAAGTCGGTCAACAAAACTCTGTGTTTGACGACCATTTTGACGACAACCAGTGTCGTCGATAAAACTACTCAGCAGTCCAGGGCGAACGCTCTGGACTGCTTTCGTGTTGGTTGGCAATAGGGCCCCCGCCAAGCCTTGCAGCGCATTACGTCGAGAGTCGGCATCGTCGTGCTGGTAGACCTCTTGGGTTGTGACGATCCGAGAGTGGCCGAGCAGCAGCTGGATGTCGCGGTCTGCAACGCCCTGTTTCTTCAAGAGGGTAGCAACGGTGTGTCGTACCCAATGTACTGGAATAACACGCAGCCCATTGTCTTTGCAGAGCTTCTTGAAGTCGCGAAGAAAGTTGGTCGGCTCTATCGGGTTGCCCGCTGGTGTCGTAAAGACGAGCCCCGTCTTTGTTGGGTGCTTCTCGTACTGATCCGCCAAAGGAGGCAGCATGTGATCAAGCAGCGGTAGGTCGCGTCGGCTCTTTGTGGTTTTTAGCGGCCCAATCAGGATTTGGCGACCAACTCGCTGGAGTTGCTGACGAACATGAATCACTCTGTTCTCAGTGTCAATATCCTCCCAGTGAAGACCAAGCAACTCGCCTTTGCGTAGCCCTGTGGAGAAGAGCAACTGATACGCGGCATATAACCGATGGCCACGCGCAACATCGAAGAACCGAGTCACCTCCTGCATACTCCAGGGGTTGATCTCCTTGCGTTCCTCGACAGGCAGGTCTACCAATCGAGCAACATTTCGGCTTACTAATTCCTCCTTCTGAGCTCGCGTCAGAGCGGCGCTTAATACCTTACGGATGACGTGAACGTTCGATACAGAGGTTCCCTCGGCAAGTATTTCGTTCATGTAGCCCTGCACAAGAGGAACAGTTAAACCGTCCAGGGCTCGACGGCCGAGACCTGGCTTTAGGTAGAGACGTACCATCGTCTCGCACTGTGCATATGTAGCTGGTCGTCGCTTCATCTTGACGAAGCTCTCTAGCCAGTGGTCAAGGTAATCACCCAACAGCCATGTCTTGTCGGATACGGGCATTCCCTTGGCGTTCTGCGCCTTCAGTCGCCCCAGCTTTTCCTTAGCCTCGGCGCGGGTCGCGCCATAGGCGCTAACCCGCTTCTTTATTCCGCTGGTAGTGAGGATGTAACCTTTCGCTTCCCAGCGTCCATCTTTGCGTGGAGTTACTGACCCTTCGCCGTTTGCATTACGGCGGGCCATCAGGCGAATGACTCCCGCCAAAGCTGCATGACGTACTGACGGAGGGCTTCCACCGGTATGAACCGACGGCTCCCTATCAGTACGGACTTCAGCTGCTTCGTGTTGATTAAGTCGTACACTTTTGACTTGCTGATGTTACCCAGTCGCTTCCGCACCTCTGGGACGGTCAAGAGTTGCATACCGTCCTCGGCGCCATTGGTAGCGTTGAGAATCACTTTCTCATTCATTAATAGTTCTCCTTCCAGTTAAACTCATTTCGTTCGGTTTGTTAATGGTTAGGGTGGCCCGCGAGCGTGTAGTTTCCACATCATGCGGCGACTCCTTGGTCGGAACCGCTTAACAGCTGCGGACCGTCATCGAGGAGGCCGACGTCAAAGAGGGCCTGGCCATCGAGGGCGAGCTTTCCAATCACGCCCGCGATCCGTTCCCGTCGGTGCTCGGTTTCCACCAGCCAGACGACCTTCGGGAAGACGCCGCGCCACTGTTGCTCCGTGCCGCTACGCCAGTAGTCGATGTACCGCTGTGACTTCTTCTGGATCGTGGGCAGCGTCTCGGTGGACAGGTCGACCTCGACGAAGGCGCTGTGCTCGATAGCCGCGCGACCTATCGCGACGAAGGCGTCCGGCTTGACTTGAACCAACTCACCGCCGCTTCCGGTGAAGTGACGCCAGGAGGCCGGCTCGGCGTCGTATGCCAGTAGATCGCCCTGACCCAAGCGGTGCTGCTCGACGAGTTGGACGTACAACTCAGTGACGGCGAGCATGTGGTCTTGGAAGTACGGTTTCGCCTCCCACACACGGCGACGCTTGCCGCCAAGTGGACCGCCCGTTTCGACGACGGCTTGCCCGAGGCCGCTGAGTCCGTAGATGTAGCCGGACGAACCCGCACGCACGCCCCCGATGATCCGGGAGAACCTCGTCACGACGCCGAGCGTCGTAAGCCGCGTCATCATGAGCTGGGCGCGACGGGTTCGTGCCCGAGGCGATCCATCCACTACGAGGAGCCGCTGTAGGTGGCGCAGACTTGCCAGGCGTACCCGCTGCAAGATGCCCAGGACGGCGAGATCACGCGGGCTGAGCTGTCGACGCAGCCGGGCCACCCGCGCGTTTTGTTGCGAGGAAGGTTTCACCATAGGAAGACCTCTGTAGGTGAGATATTCGCTGGCGCTTGCATGGCTCCAACAGAGAGGAAGCGACCAGGGCAACCGACACGATGCGAAGTGCGGAGCGAACCACGAAGCGACGTCATCATGACTGCCTCCGTGGCATCTGCCCGATGGGTCCGTCTGGGTGTCGGTCATCACCGTTCCAGCGCTGACGAAGTGCAGCGTCGAGGCCCGCGCCGTCAACCCCGTACCGCGCCGCACTCTCGCGGCGAAGGTCGACGGGATCACTGAGCGCCTGACTGTCGGCTGGAAGCGTGCGGATCAGGAAGGGGTCAGACGGACGGCGATTCACCAGGACTTCGGCGTACGCCTCGTGCGCATCGAGGAGTGACAGATCATCGGCGACGAGACCGCCTCCAAGAACGGTGGCAAGGCTGGCTGCGTCCTCGGTGCTAGGGCGGAAGACGACACGGTTACGAGCGTTCGCCGTGAGACCAGCTCGCATCTTCGGCGGGAGCTGTGCCAGGTGCTGATGTGCCACCGTGAGCCCAACACCAAGGCCGCGCGCCTGGGCGAACATGTCGCCAAGGTCTACCGGCAGTCGCAGGTATCGCTGGACTTCGTCGATCACCGCCATGACGGGATGGCGTTGATTCGTCGCCACCAACGCTCGCCGCTGCATGGCTTCGTAGAACTGCATCATCAGCAGCGCACCCATGAGCTGAGCAGTCTCGGCTCCGATGACCCCTGTATTGAGGTTCACTAGCACGATGCGCGGACGATAGAACAACTCGTCCAGCGCGAACCGCGGTGACGCTTGACCCAGCAACCTACGGATGGCCGTGCGGCTTAAAAAAGCCCGGGTCTTGTTGAGAACCGGGCTGATCACTTGTTGGCGCTCGGCCTCTGACAGACCGTCGTACCAGGAGAAGAAGGGAGCGAGGACAAGGGCATCGTTCACCTCGGCGAGCAGTCGGCGGCGAAACGTCGCATTGGTGAGGAGCACCGGCAGATCCGCCAGGGTGCCGTGGTCACTTCGACTCAGTGCCACCAGTCCGTGCATGAGGACATCGGCGCTTCGTGGTCCCAGGCTGGTGCCGTAGAGCTCGCGGAACAGATGCAAGAGGTGGTCGGCACGCTGTTCGGCATCCTCGGATGAACCCGCCAGTGGGTTGAAGCCGACGACTTCTTGCGCCTGGCCCGGCTCGATGATGACGACGTCTTTACGACGCTCCGCGGGCACGCCGGCGAGGATCGCTTCTACGAGGTCGCCGCGTGGCTCAAGAACGAAGACACTTCGCCCGGCGCGGACGTCGGCATGGAGGAGCTTCGCCAGCAGCGTTGATTTGCCGCTTCCTGTTGGCCCGACGACGTGCACATGGTGCAGAGCACTATCCGTCGGCAGCGTCACCAGTTGATCGCGCTGACTTGGGTGCAGGCCGGCGCCGAGGACACGCTCGTCCCGTTGATGGGTCGCATCTACCGGCACCAGCAGTGCGGATGGGGCCGGGTACTGACGGCCGTGCGTCGTGCGTCGCTGATCCGCTCGCTCTACCGGCCAGCCAATCACCGTGGCGAGTTCGGCGACGTTGAGGATGCCCGACCACCGGTTGTTCGTGGTGTGCGCCAAGTCGAGCTGGTGAACGCTACCGACGCTCGGGCGTGTGATCCAGAGCTGCGCATGGCTGCTGCTGGCAAGTTGGAGTGCTTCGCCGAGGCGGCGAACGAGGATACGGGCGGCATCAAGGTTACGGGCCCGCGCACCGATCCGGCCCCGTACTAAAAGAAGCGGCTCTGAAGCTTTGTGCTTCCAGAGCCGCCGATCGTCTGCTGTCTCCTTGGCGACAGCGACCAGACCAAGGGAACGAGCGATGCTGAACCGCTCGGGCCTGTGGTCGCGTGGCTGCACCGACCCGATGACCCACTGGACGGCGACGGATTCGCCCCGTCCGAGGGTGCTCATAATTTCGAGGAGTCCAGCGGTAACGCTGGGGGCCATGTCTGTTCGCAGTGCTGTCGTCAGGCTCGATACCCGGACGTTGGCAGCGACCATCGGTACCGGTCGCGACGGCTGATCCAGCGGAACCAGCACCAGGCCGGGGAGCTGCGCTTGCAACTGTCCTGGCAGCTCGTCACTGATCTGGTGGTCGAGGCCGACCAGCCAGCGAACGTCGCCACCAGATGATGCCCGAATCTCAAGGACGGTGGCCGGCGTGCGCTTGAACCAGCCGACCAAGGGGCGATACGCGAGCGGCTGGAGTGTCCGCACCACGTCGGCTGCGGCGAGCTCGTGGGGGAAGTGAATCTCGAACCACACGAGGGCGGATGCGCCGCTTCGGGTTGGGATGGTGGTTGCTGCTATAGGCACCCTCCTTTCTAGTTACACGATGGTCCGACGAATCGAGAGACAGTCAAAGCAAGGCCAACGCCTGGTAGGTGCTGGTGTGCTGAGTTACTGCTCGGCTCGTCGATTGGAAGCAACTATTCGCGGTGACGGCTGTTGCCGATCGGAATGGTTGCTCTACGACCTACTATGCCGAAGAGGGATGGGGTTTTGATGAGAACTGGTTGAGCGAACGGTCCATAGCTGTCTGAGTTTCTGAACCGTACGCAATGAAACGTGTTCTCGCACAAGCCTTGTATAACCAAGTACCCCACTATTAATGGTGACACAGTTGGCTTAAAAGTTGAAGACTTCAAGTATATTGCACAACAAAACTTCCTGCAACGCTAGCGCTGGTTGATGATGAGAAGAAAAAACGCCACCCAAGGGGTGGCGAGTATACGCGAGCGCTTCACTAGCTAGGATTTTTTAGGCTTGATCCAGAGACCTGCCAGCCCACCCAGGGCCAGCCCTGCCCAGATGAGGAGCGAGAAGGGGTTAAGCAACAGGACTGCGATCATCACGCGGTTGTTGTCCATGCAGCTGGACTGCACACCCATGAAGCCAGTGCAGCTATTATCGTTACCACCTCCGAACCAGAAGACCACAGCCAGTGTGAACGTGATAGCTAGAACCCACGAAACAACACGTACGTATTTTCGGATTGCTTCGCGCCTAGCTATTTTCCAAGCGGATAACAATCCGAAAGTTGCAAGTAATGCGGAAACCAGCGGCTCGATGAAAGTGAAGCTAAATGCTCCCGCCATCGAGGCAATGAGCGTAAATGTGCCAAAAATTACCAGGAAGATCGCTGGCACTATAGCGAAATCGAGGGTTCCTGCTTGCGTTGATGAAGTCTTCTTGGCAGGAGATGCCACGTTGGTCTTGGGTGTTGATGATTTAGTTCTAGCCATTTACCTCCATCATAACAATTGTCGAATACATAAACAATATCGAAATGAAGAAGCCCCCAGTCTCATGCTGCTTGAATGGCAGCTCAGAGACTGAGGGCGTTGGCTCTTCAGTTCTTACCAGTTACCCGGCGTTGATGGCGGCACCAGCAACGGTGGCGTAGCCCTCGTACCCCAGCTTGTTGGGGTGGAAGACGTACTCCAGACCGTTGAACGCCTGATCTACGTTCTGGAACCAGGACGAGCTTGCGGTGCCACACACCTCGTGACCGTTGAACGGCGAGCCCGTCCCGTCGAGCGGGACGTAGACCAGACGCTGGTTACCGGCGTTCATGGCACGAACGTCGTTCACCTTCTGCTGGATCTTCGCATTCAGCTTGGTCACGATGTCGCGGGCACCATGTACGTCAGCCCACTTGTTGGTCGTGTTGCTGTTGTCGTACATGTAGAAGCATCGGTTGTCGAAGGCATCCAATGCCGCCTTGTTCGCGATCACCTGCGGATAGCCCAGCACGTACACCTTGGCGTTCGGCGTCTGCTGGAGGATCTTCTTGTACGTCGCCTCCAGCTTGGCAGGCAGCGTGTTGTTGATCTCGTTGAGCGACGCGTTGTATGCGCTGCTACCTATGGCGCAACTGGCCGTCACGCAAGCGGTACCGAGGTCACCGAACTTGATGTCGTTCCCGCCGATCGTCATGGTGACGAGCTGCGTAGAACTGTCCGGCCACACGGGAAGGTCGAGCTGGGTGCCCTCGTTCCACTGCGGTGCGTCCGTGATGTTGTCGGTCACTGCTCCGGAGCACGCCCGGAATCCGTTGCTTCCCAGCGACGGAATCTTGGCACTCGTGCCGGAGATCAGACGCGGGTACGCGTAGTCACTCCGGTGGCACTTGTTCAGGTTCGGGGTGTCAGTGCCAGCCTCGAAAGGCTCGACACCCTCACCCGCAGAGAACGAGTCACCGAGTGCGATGTAGGACGCCGCTGGACGCGGCGCCTCGTCGTAGATCACCCCACGCGGGTAGTCCAGGCCGAGGCCCGTCACCTTGATGGGATACATCTTGATAGCGCCGGTGCAACTGGTGGTGCACTGCTGTGCGTTGAAGAACAACACGCCCTGGGTAGAGCTGAGGGTCATCGAGTTGAGGTAGTACCCCGTGACGCTCCCCGAGTTCTTGTCCAGGTTGCCACGCATCGTCTGGTTGTACATGGCGACAGCGTTGCCATTCCCATCGCCATTGCTGGTGAACATGGCGATGGAAATGCCCTCGACGTACCCGTTTGACGGGTCGTTAGTCGCGAGCTGACCGTTCCGGGCGACGGCAACGTTTCCGTTGACGTCGACCTTGATGTACGGCTCGCCGAATGAGTTGCCGCTGGCGTCGTTGCGGGGGAGATTCTCCCTCCACTGCACGATGCCAAACGCGTTCAGCTTGACCAGGTTGTAGGCCGTGTACCCCGTGTCCGCGCCGAACTGATCCCTTTCCTTCTCGCGAAGGTAGACGAGGGTGCCCCCGTCGGGAGTGGCGTATGCATCGGCGGAGTTGACGTACGCCCCGTTTACTGACGCGGTGGCCGTCCATGCCACCTGCTTCCGACCGTAGTCGTAGGCAGAGACGTTGGCACTTCGCAGGCCGTTGGACTCGACGTAAGTGCTGTAGAACTGCCTGCCACTTGCGCTGATCTGGCTGACGCCGGTCTTGACCTTGGCGACACTCGGCGGACTGCCGAGGTTGACGCCGCCATAGCTGTAGAACGTCGCGGTAAGACCTTCGATCGTGACGATCCCGTCCTTGAGTGCCAGCAGCTCAGTGCTGCAACTCGCGTTCGTGACGGGGACGTCCAACACCTTCTTCGGCTGCGTCGTGCCCGGCTCCACTTCGGGAGTCAGGCCGATCAGCCGACCGTTGTTGTTGATGGCGTAGACGTTGCCGTCCGCGCCCATGACGGGGCGAGCCATGTAAGAAGTGCACCCCAAGGGGTACTTCCACTTCAACGTGTTACCCCTGTACGCCAGCAGGTTCGGGCCTTGATCCGGCGCACCGTAGAGATCGCCGTTCTTGGCGACCGCCACGTTGTAGATGCAGTTGGCGACGCCGTCGATGGTGCTCGTCGCGGAAAGTTCCCGCACGAGCTGACCGGTCGCGCTGTAGGTCTTGAGGTTCTTCTTCGTGCCGTTGTCATTGACACACGGCACCGTCACGCTCCCATCGGGGCCTGTGACGATGCGCTGTGTGTAGTTGCTGGCACCTACCGGAGAAAACTGCGTCTCCGGAATGGACTCCGCTGCCACGGCCGTCCCCGAAGAGACGAACGTGATCAACGTCGCCAGCAGACCCGCGAGAGCGAGCGTTACCGAAGTGCGTGTGCGCTTTTTGCGCATGATGGCTTACACCACCTTCCTGATTGCTTGGTTGTGAATGAACGAGGAACGAAAAAAGGGCGGCTCACGCCTGACGGCGGAACCACCCTCGAAACATTCCTTTTTAACTGAAGAGCCGAGACTATTTATGACATCATTAGCTAGTTTTGCAAAGAGTAGAATTTACAACGCTCTTGGAAGGGTGCGAGGAAATAGATAAGCCCCGTTCCAGCGACCCCTACGGATCGCCAGAACGGGGCGCTTCACCGGCCGCTACTCGGCGCGGATGACCCGGGCATTCCTCACGGTGGCGTACGTCTCCTCGTGGATGATCGCGTAGTTGTATGCCTCCAACCAGTCGGTGAATGTAATCGCCTTACGCGACCACGGGCCTTCCGGGTGGTGCAGAAACTCCACGCCGTACGTCTTGGTGTCGAGAAGCAGCTCGATCAACTGCGGCGGCACCGACTTGGTGAATCCGCGTCCATCAGGTGCACCGGTGAGGATTGCATCCCCACTGATATACGCCTGGCCGCGGAGCCCTTTGGCGTGCTGCCACAGCAGGACCGTGGCGCGCATGTTGAACGGGAGCGACCAAAGCATTGCCTCGTCGTTCGCAAGGAACGAAGCCGGCGGGCTGTCGAGGTTGAACGCCTCGTATGAGCCGCCGACGATGCCTTGAATGGTTTCTACGTTCTCTGCGTCGACGTCAACCCGCTTGATGGGCTGCTCTTCGTTGCAGGGGAACAAGATGCCGGTAATCACGGGACCACCTAGGTTCTCGACCGTGGGACTGCGTCTGGAGTGACGGTCGTTTCACTCCAGAGGTGAACCTCACGTGGCCAAGTTGATGAGCCCCGCCCCGATGACCCTTTCGGGTCACCAGGACGGGGGATTTCCGCATTGCCGGGAGCGTTGGCAGATACGGAGCTGGGGGGTTAGCTGCCGTTTCCGTTGCCGACCTTGGTTCCGGGGACGCGGCCACGGGTGCCGCGTGCGTCCTTCAGGACCTGGGGCATGTCGGTTGCAGCCTTGTTGAACTCCTCCAGGGGCACGTACGCGTCACGCTTCTTGCCGTCGGGCGTCGTGATTTCGAGGATCACGAGGTCATCGCTGATGTCCTTGAACGCGCCCAGCTCGGAAGCGAGTACGTCCAGCGCCTTGGGCTGGTCGATGTCCGGGTGCTGCCGGACGACGACTGCGGCGAACTGCTTGTCGCTGCCCTGCTTACCGCTGAGGTCTGAGACCTTCTGACTGACGATTGCCATCTTTCTGCTCCACTCGGTGTTTCGGTGCTCGGTCGAGGGGGGTTCCTCGGCCGTACTTCTATTACGCCAAATGGAGCTGACAGAGCGTTTGGGATGATTGTTTCTCGGTGTTTCCGGGTGACTGATATATAATAAAAAGTATATGAAAGATGGTTTTGACTTAGCTGCATACATGAAAGCGTCCACGAAGAAGAGTGGCGTTCCACTGCGTCTCAAAAACAAGAGCGTCCTACGCGCGTTGGCGCGTCTCTTGAAATAGTACCGCCAGGGGACTTTCTGGAAAAACAATGAACCCCTCACCCGGCTTGGGTGAGGGGTTCATTGTTGGTGGCTACGACAGCCTTACACTTTCCACTGAATCTCGATCATCTCGATGTCGAAGCGCCACTGCTTGTAGCGAGGCTTCCCGCCACCGGGGTGGACGATGACCTTGTCTATGAGCAGCCCCACTATTTTCCGGCGCCAGCCGATGTCAGTGTTGTGCTCCCACGCTTCTCGGATGGTCTGGCCGATCGGGATGCCGACGACGGCACGCTTGGTGCTGTACTTCTCGACCTCACGTTCCGCGTTCTTGAGCGCAACCTCTCCGGAAGCCTTGGCGCGCATGAACTGGTCTCGACTCAGGTCGTCGGGGTTGTCTCCGTAGTAGCCGTCGATCAACTCGTCGAGCTTCTGCTTCTTGAGCTGCTGCGTGTCGAGCGCTGCCTTGAGCTTGGCTGAATCTTCCTCGTTCTCGGCGAAGATGGCGGCGAACTCGGGACTGTCCAAGCGGAAGAGGACAGCTTCACTGATGAAGTCCTCCATCGGTTCGGCCAGTCGTGACACCCCACTACATCCAGTGCGCTTGCCGTACGCGTCATATGGCTTGCACTTGTAGCGCGGCTTGTTGGGTTGGCTTGGTCGGTCACGCTTCATTGAGCCGCCAAGCAGGGAACCACAGGCACCACAGAACACGAACCCGCGTAGAAGGTACTTGCGCGGGTTGCCTCGTTGCTCGCGCAGTTGATCGTCACCGTTCAGGGCAGCTTGGAGCTTCTCCCAGGTGACCGCGTCAAAGACAGCATCCCAAACAGCCTTGTAGTGGACGCCGTTGTGCTCACGGATGCCCTTGCCTGACTCGTCGAACGGTGCGTAGCGCACGCGGCGCAGCATGTTGACGATGGTGGCTTTGGTCCACCGACCACCCTCGGCAGTCTTGATGCCGCGTTCATCCAGGTCGGCCATGATGGACAGCACCGATTCGCCCTTGATGATCCGCTCGGCCATCTCGTGCATGACCTCGACGTCAGATGCGCGGTGGTCGATGCCGTTCTTCTCGAAGCCGTACGCACGGCGCCCACCATTGGGCATCCCGCGACGAGCAAGCGCAGCCTTCTTCATGCGTACGCGGTCTGAGATGTTGTCGCTCTCGCCAGCAGCAGCGTTCACTGCATCGCGGACCGCCTTGCGTCCGGCGCTGGTGCGGAGGTCGTAGTACCCACCGCGCGTGGTGACGACCGTGTGGAAGGTGGTCTTCTTCGACCACACCAGGTCGATGAGAACCTCGGCCTCAAGCGGCTTGCGGAAGAGGCGCGTTACTTCAACGCACAGGATGACGTCGACACCGTTGGTGCGGACGAGGTTCATCAGCCGCTCGAAGTCCTCGCGGACTTCATTGCCGTACGCCGACGCTGAGATGTCGTTGTCTTTGAAGCTGCCGACGAGCGTCCAGTCAGGTCGAGTCGTCCTAAAGACTGCGCACTCGTCCAGTTGGATGCCGACGTTCTCGCCCCTCAGATCGGGGTCTTTGGCGTCATCTTCAGAAAGTCGCGCGTAGTCGGCAACGCGCTGAAGTGCAATGGTGATTGGGACTGGTGGGGCTTGGATGGTACTCATACGCCGAATGAACCTTAATGTCCGTATTATACCATTCGGCGGTACCTTTGGGAATACGGACGGCGTGGAGCAACTCACGCGCTATCTGGAGCTGTTGAACCGCGATCCCCACCTCGCCCCGGTCCGCGGCATCTTCGCCGCCCAGGAGATCAAGCCCCAGGCCCGCGTCCTCGCCACCGACCGCGGCATCGGCTGCACGGTCCTCGACTACAACGCCCTGCGCGGCATCGAGGACGACAAGCTGCGCCTGTTCTGACCGGACTGCGACAGACTTCGACAGACACTGGCTTCGCTACGACGAAAAGGGCCGGTTCCGATCATCGGAACCGGCCCTTTCATGTCCTACGGGACTGTCGTACGGGGGTCAGATCACGGCACCCGCACTACTCGACGTGTCCGCGCTCGCACTCTCGGGCGCGGCCGAACTGGTCGTGTCGACGGGGGCACTTGAGGCCGCGCCGCTTGCCGAGGTCTCGGTGGTCGGGGCGCTGGACGACTCCGACGGCGAAGGCGAGCCGGTGTCCGAGGGCGGCGGCGAGCTCTGTGACGCCGTCGGGGTCGGGGGCGTCGACTTCGTCGGGGTCGGGCTCGACGAAGTCGGCTTGCTCGTCGTGGACTTGGAAGGTGACGGCGTGTGCGACCCGCTCGTCCCGCTCGGCTTGTCCGAAGGCGTCCCGCCACCATCCGTCGGCGTCGGGTCGTCCGACGTCCCGTAAGTCCCGTCCGGGCCCGGGTCGGTGGGCCGGCTGGTCGCCGTACCGGTGTCCTTGCCGCCGTTCTTGGCCTTGTCTGCGCCGAGGCTGTCGTCGTCGGTGCCCTGGCTGGCGGACGGGTTGACGCCGACCTTGTCGGACGGGTTGTCGGCGTTGTTGTTCGACGTGGCGCCGAGGGTGACGACCGTGCCGAGGACGGCGGCGAGCAGGACGCCCGCGCCGGCGGCGACGAGGTTGCGCCGGGCGTAGCCGCGCAGGCCGCCCCGGGCCTTGTTGTGGGGCTTCGGGGGCGAGGACTGGTGCGCGACGAGGGTGTAGGTGTCGCCGGGCGGCTGGAGCGGCGGGAAAGGCGCCGGTATGCCGCCGGGCGGTGACGCCGACTCCTCGTAGCGCGCGTCCGGTACTTCCTCGCCGGCCGTGGCGCCGAGGCCGAGCGCGACGCCGGAGCGGTCGGCGACCAGGGCGAGGGCGCGGCGGCCCGCTACGGCGCCGCGCTTGTCGGCGGCCTCGCCGCGCAGGCCGATGGACGACTCCAGTTCGGCACGGGCCCGGTCGAGGTCTCCCTCGCAGAGCGCGAGGACGCCCAACTCGTGCTGGAAATAGGCCTGTTCACTCACATCGGCGGCGAGCTGCGCGGCCTCGAAGCCGGAGCGCAGCACCCGCTCCCAGGCGCTCCAGTGCAGTCCGGCGGCGAACGCGGGCGCTGCCGTGCGGGCGAGATGGACGGTGGTGCTCTCCTCGCCGTCGCCGGGCGGCGTCGTCGCCGGTACCAGGGCGACGAGCGCGGCGAGCAGGGCGTCCGCCTCGGCGCACACACGCGCGGGCGTGACCGAGGGGTGCCCGGCCCACCAGGAGTAGTGCAGGGCGGCGATGAGGGCGCCGGACGCGACGTCGTCGCCGTACCCGGCGGCCTCCAGCTGGGTCTGGACGCCGGCGGCGAGCCGGTAGCGGGAGCCGACCGGGGAGACCAGTCCGCAGCCCGCGAGTTCACCGAGGGCGGCGTCCGCGTGGGTGTCGCCGACGAGCGCCGGCAGATGCGCCTGGTGCGGCACCTCGCCGCCGAGCGCGACGGCGAAGCGCAGGGTGGCCCGGGCCGAGGTGCTGAGCCGGGAGGCGAGCAGCGGCGCGGGCGCGGCGGCCTCGCCGAGGGACGGCAGGGGCGCTGCGTCGCCTTCGTCCAGGTCGAGGGGCGGGGCGTCGAAGGGCGCGTCGACCGGGGGAGCGTCCTGGAAGACGCCGAACTCCTCGACGGCGCTGGTGCCGACGCGCAGTTGGTCGCGCTGGCGGAGCAGGGCGCCGGCCTGGACGAAGCGCAGGGGCAGGCCCTCGGACTCGAAGTAGAGGTCGCCCGCCCAGTTCGCCTCCTCCTCGGTGAGGACGCGGCCCACGGCATGTTCCAGGACCTCCACGGCGCCGGGCCGGCCGAGGCCGCCGAGGAAGACCTCCTCGATCGCGGAGTCCGCGGACGGCGCCGGGACCTCCGGGGTGGCGGCGATCAGGAAGGCGCACTCGGGCGTCGCGTCGAGGAGTTCGTCGAGGGCGGCGGCGCCGAACTCGATGTCGTCCAGGACGACGACCGCGCCGATCTCCCGCGTCAGCGCGAGGAGTTCCTCCCGGCCGGGCCGGTGCAGGGGTGCGTCGTAGACGGCGTGGAAGAGGTCGTGGAGAAGGTCGTCGGCCGTGCGGTGGAAGCCGGTGAGGCGGATCACGCCGTCGGGGGCGAGGTCCAGGCAGTCCTCGGCGACCAGGTCGAGCAGGCTGGTGCGGCCGGAGCCCGAGGGACCGGTGAGGCGTACGGAACGGCCGCGGGCGAGCAGCCGTACGAGACGCTCGCGCTCCTCCTGGCGCTCCAGGAGCGGCAGTTCGGGGCGGTTCAGGCCGGGCGGGACCGGCGGTCTGGCGGCGCGGGCCGCCTCGGCGCGCTCGGCGGCGCCGAACTTCGCGGGCCGGCCGGGCCGCTGTCCCGGCGGGCAGACCTCGATCTCGCTGCCGTCGACGGGGTTGACGGTGAGCAGGAGGTCACCGGTGACCAGCTGCACGGTGCGGGCGAGTGCGGGTGTGTGCTGGCCGAAGTCGGGTGTGAGGGGTTCCCGCGGCGGGCGCTGACGCGACGACGTGTCGTCGCCGTCATGGCCGTACTCCTCGGGTCCCCGGTCGATCGGGTCCATAGGTCCAAGCCCCCCAAAAGCGTCGTGTGCGGGTCGACAGGACCCAAGGCCCCTCCCGGCCTTGTGCACACCGCGCTGTCGCTTCTGGTCCGGGCCCGCTCGAAGGGTTGTAAGGCAGCGGGCGACCGAACCCTAAACCTTCGCACAGTATCTACGACAGCCCGGGGTACCGCGCCGTCCGAGACGTCACAGTCTCATGAGGATTGTGCGCGGTACAGGATCACGCTCTGGGTCCGGGATCACACCCTGGGAAGGGACTCGACCCCGATCCCGCCCTCGATGGCGAGGATGCGGTGCAGCCGGGTGGCCACGAGCAGGCGCTGCATCTGCGGCGGTACGCGGCGCAGCACCAGGCGGCGGCCGCAGCGGCCGGCCCGTCGGTGGGCTCCCATGATGACGCCGAGGCCGGTGGCGTCCCAGGAGTCGAGCTCGGACAGGTCCAGCACCAGATCGCCGACTCCGTCGTCGACGGCCGAGTGCAGGACCGTACGGGCGTCCGCCGCGCTGCGGACGTCGAGGCGGCCCCCGACGACCAGCTCGACGTGGTCGCCCCTGATGTACATATGCGCTCCCCGTGAGTGCGGTGGCGTTCTCCGTGATGCAGGTGATGCAACCTCTGACTGCGTGAAGTGCCACGAGGTTGCCGTCTGTGAGCGAACCGATACCGAATTCACCCCTGCGTGTGATGGGGCAGGGGCGTGTGCGGTTTCAGTGCTTGTAGAAGCCCTGCCCGCTCTTGCGTCCGATGTCACCGGCGTCCACCATTCGGCGCATCAGCTCCGGCGGGGCGAACTTCTCGTCCTGCGACTCGGTGTAGATGTTGCTCGTCGCGTGCAGCAGGATGTCGACGCCGGTGAGGTCCGCGGTGGCCAGCGGGCCCATCGCGTGACCGAAGCCCAGCTTGCAGGCGAGGTCGATGTCCTCGGCGGTGGCGACGCCCGACTCGTACAGCTTCGCCGCCTCGACCACGAGGGCCGAGATGAGACGGGTCGTCACGAACCCGGCCACGTCACGGTTGACGACGATGCAGGTCTTGCCGACGGATTCGGCGAACTCCCTTGCGGTGGCGAGGGTTTCGTCGCTCGTCTTGTATCCGCGCACCAGCTCGCACAGCCCCATCATCGGGACCGGTGAGAAGAAGTGCGTTCCTACGACGCGCTCCGGACGCTCCGTCACGGCCGCGATCTTCGTGATCGGGATGGCGGAGGTGTTGGAGGCGAGGACGGCGTCCTCGCGCACGATCTTGTCCAGCGCGCGGAAGATCTCGTGCTTGACTTCGAGCTTCTCGAAGACGGCTTCGACGACGATGTCCGCGTCGCCGACCGCGTCGAGATCGGTGGTCGCGGTGATGCGGCCGAGGGCCGCGTCGGCGTCGTGCGCCTCCAGCTTCCCCTTGCTCACGAACTTGTCGTACGAGGCCTTGATGCCGTCGGTGCCACGCTTCAGGGCTTCGTCGGTGACATCGCGCAGGACGACGTCCCAGCCCGCCTGCGCGGAGACCTGGGCGATACCGGAACCCATGAGTCCGGCGCCGATGACGGCAAGCTTCCGTGCCACTGTGCGACTCCCCTTTGAAACGCTTACAGCGTGTATCCGTATGCCTCTCGGCGGACACTAGCGAAGGTGCGGCGCTGTGTGACCGGTTAGTAACGCGCGTCACGTCTCATCTGACGGACATCACACCGGCACGGGTCATTCGACCGCCCGTACGGCCTAGTTGACCCCCTTCGCCGAACCCCCGGACCCTAACTACGCTGGCCGCATGGTCAATCTGACGCGCATCTACACCAGAACCGGCGACCAGGGCACCACCGCCCTCGGCGACATGAGCCGGGTCGCCAAGACCGACGTCCGGATCTCGGCGTACGCCGACACCAACGAGGCGAACGCGGCGATCGGCACGGCCATCGCCCTCGGCGCCCTCTCCGAGGACATCGTCAAGGTCCTCACCCGCGTCCAGAACGACCTCTTCGACGTGGGCGCGGACCTGTGCACGCCGGTCGTGGAGACCCCGGAGTTCCCGCCCCTCCGTGTCGAACAGTTCTACATCGACAAGCTGGAGTCGGACTGCGACCACTTCAACGGGCAGCTGGAGAAACTCCGCTCCTTCATCCTCCCGGGCGGCACCCCGGGCGCCGCCCTCCTCCACCAGGCGTGCACGGTCGTACGACGGGCTGAGCGCTCGACGTGGGCGGCGCTGGAGGTGCACGGCGAGGTGATGAACCCGCTGACGGCGACCTACCTCAACCGCTTGTCCGACCTCCTGTTCATCCTCGCGCGCACGGCCAACAAGGAGGTGGGGGACGTGTTGTGGGTACCGGGCGGGGAGCGCTGACCGACAGTCAGAGGCGCCGGTAGATCTCCCGGCGATGCCCGACCTCGACGACGAGGATGACGAGCTTGCCGTCGTCGATCGTGTAAGCGATCCGGTAGACACCGACGCGTAGTCGGTACAGGTCGTCGTGGCCCGACAGCTTCTTCACGTCCGCGTCCTCGCGGTACGGGTCGTCGCCGAGGCGGCTCAGCGCATGGAGGATACGCAGAGCCGTCGTCTGGTCGATGACCTTGAGCTGGCGGCGGGCGGCGGCGGTGAACTCGAAGGCGTACTTCACGCCACGTCCGGGGCCGACGTGCCGAAGATGTCCGCGAGCACGTCCGCGAGGGTGGCGCGCGGTGCGTCGCCCTCCTCGGCGAGAGTCCGCAGAGCCTTCCGCGCGAGCAGCTCGTCGGCCGCCTCCTCCAGCGCGTTGTACTCCTCTATGGGCACGATCGCCGCCACCGCGGCGCCACCGCGCGTGATGACGGTCGGCTCCCCCTCTGCCGCGTGGTCAAGGAGTCGCGCCAGGTTGGCCCGCGCTTCGCGGACGGATACGGATGCGGAATCGTCCATACGGCCAGTGTACTCGCCTTCGTGTACACACGGGGCGTCGGCGACCCCGGCTGCCACCCTTACGAGGGAAGCGACAACGAAGAGACGCACGTCAGCCGGTTGCCGACCAAGTCGGAGCCGCGCGGCCGGGTCCAAGCGGCGGTACTGGCGCAGGAGTTGGGGGTTTAGCACACGAGCACGGAAGTGGTCCAGACCTATTGACCCGTGGTCCAGACCTTTCTATTCTCGCGGCACTGTGGGTGCGAAGGCTCAGTCGCGCCCCGACACCCCCGACACCCCGACACCCCCGAGGAGGCGCTCAATGCGCTTCAGACATCGAGCAGTTGCCGGGTTCGCGACCCTGCTGCTTCCGCTCGCCGCTCTCGTCGGTCTGGCCGCGCCCGCCGAGGCCGCGTCGACCGCCACCGCCACCTTCACCAAGTCCAGCGACTGGGGTACCGGCTTCGGCGGTCAGTGGACCGTCAAGAACACCGGTACCAGCGCGATCAGTTCGTGGACGGTCGAGTGGGACTTCCCTTCCGGTACATCCGTCACCTCGGCCTGGGACGCGGACGTCACCAACTCCGGCAACCACTGGACCGCGAAGAACAAGTCCTACAACGGCACCATCGCCGCCGGCGCCTCCGTCTCCTTCGGCTTCAACGGCGCCGGCTCCGGCTCGCCCTCCAACTGTCTGCTCAACGGCGGCAGTTGTGACGGCGGCACCACCGTCCCCGGTGACGCGGCCCCCTCCGCGCCCGGCACCCCCACCGCCTCCTCGATCACCGACACCTCGGTGAACCTGTCCTGGAGCGCGGCCACCGACGACAAGGGCGTCAAGAACTACGACGTCCTGCGCGACGGCACCAAGGTCGCCACGGTGACGACGACGTCGTACACGAACACCGGCCTGACCGCCGGCACCGACTACTCGTACACCGTGCAGGCTCGCGACACCGCCGACCAGACGGGACCGGTCAGCGGCGCGGTCGCCGTGCACACCACCGGCGGTACGACCACTCCCCCGGCCACCGGCAGCGCGGTCAAGCTCGGGTACCTCACCGAGTGGGGCACGTACCAGCGCAACTACCAGGTCAAGAACCTGGTGACCTCCGGCTCGGCCGCGAAGATCACGCACATCAACTACGCCTTCGGCAACGTCACCAACGGGCAGTGCGCGATCGGCGACGCCTACGCCGACTACCAGAAGACGTTCACCGCCGACCAGTCGGTCAGCGGCGTCGCCGACACCTGGGACCAGCCGCTGGCCGGCAACTTCAACCAGCTGCGCGAGCTGAAGGCCAAGTACCCGAACATCAAGATCCTCTGGTCCTTCGGCGGCTGGACCTGGTCCGGCGGCTTCGCCCAGGCCGCGGCCAACCCGACCGCGTTCGCGAACTCCTGCTACAACCTGGTCGAGGACCCGCGCTGGGCCGACGTGTTCGACGGCATCGACATCGACTGGGAGTACCCGAACGCCTGCGGCCTGACCTGCGACACCAGCGGCGCGGCGGCGTACAAGAACCTGATGTCCGCCTTGCGCGCCAAGTTCGGCTCCAGCAACCTGGTCACGGCCGCCACCACGGCGGACGGCACCTCGGGCGGCAAGATCGACGCCGCCGACTACGCGGGCGCGGCCCAGTACGTCGACTGGTACAACGTCATGACGTACGACTTCTTCGGCGCCTTCGACGCGGACGGCCCGACCGCCCCGCACTCCCCGCTCACCACCTACAGCGGCATCCCGACACCGGGCTTCACCACGGCCGACGCGATCGCCAAGTTCAAGTCGAAGGGCGTCCCCGCGAACAAGCTGCTCATCGGCATCGGCTTCTACGGCAGAGGCTGGACCGGCGTGACCCAGGCCGCCCCCGGCGGCACGGCGACCGGCCCGGCCGCGGGCACCTACGAGCAGGGCATCGAGGACTACAAGGTCCTCAAGACGTCCTGCCCGGCCACCGGCACGATCGCCGGCACGGCGTACGCCTACTGCGGCAACAACTGGTGGTCCTACGACACCCCGAGCACGATCGCCGGAAAGATGAGCTGGGCCAAGACCCAGGGTCTGGGCGGCGCGTTCTTCTGGGACTTCAGCGGCGACACCAGCAACGGTGAGCTGGTGAGCGCCATCAACAGCGGGCTGAGCTGATCCCCACGCCGCTCAGTACGCCGCCGCGGGCAGACCTCTCGGGTCTGTCCGCGGCGCGTTGTGTACGGCGTGGTCAGCTCAGGCGACGTTGACCCGCTGGCCCGGCGGAGCGGCCTCAAGCCAGGCCAGGAAACCCGTCAACGCGTCCTCGCTCATGGCGAGTTCAAGACGTGTGCCCCGGTGCAGACAGGTCAGCACGATCGCGTCGGAGAGCAAGGCCAGCTCTTCCTCGCCCTCGGGGAGGCGGCGGCCGGCGACCTCGATCGCCGAGCGTTCCAGCGTGCGGCGCGGGCGGTAGGCGTAGGAGAAGACGCGGTACCACTCGATGCGGTCGCCGTTGTAGCGGGCGACGCCGTAGCTCCAGCCCTTGCCGTTGGTGTCGGGTTTCTCCGGGACGTCCCAGCGGAGCGAACAGTCGAAGGTGCCGCCGGAGCGCTGGATGAGTCTGCGGCGCAGGCCGAACACGAACAGCCCCACCACTACCAGGGCCACCACGATTCCGCACGCAGTCAGAGCGAGGACCATCGACACCGACCTCCTCGTCTCCTAGGTAAAACAGGTAACGGAACGGAAAAAACACCCACATTCGCCTCAGCCGCGGCTGGGTCCGGATTCCTCCGGTCCCAGCCGCGGCTGAGTCACGTCATCGCGTCCGCGCTGGGTTCAGCGCGTCTCCACCGCACGCAGTCGGACGTCGGCGCGGCGCTCGGCGGACTCGTCGCCCTCCGCCTTCGCACGCTCCAGTTCCCGCTCCACGCGCTGGACGTCGATCTCGTCCGACAGCTCGGCGATCTCGGCGAGCAGCGACAGCTTGTTGTCCGCGAACGAGATGAAACCGCCGTGCACCGCGGCGACGACCGTCCCGCCGTCGCTCGTGCGGATGGTCACCGGGCCCGACTCCAGCACACCGAGCAGCGGCTGGTGACCGGGCATGACGCCGATGTCGCCGGACGTGGTGCGCGCGACGACCAGGGTGGCCTCGCCGGACCAGACCTGGCGGTCCGCGGCGACGAGCTCGACATGCAGCTCAGCAGCCAAGGTGGGCTCCTCGGGTCACCACCCGGCTTCTCATGCCGGGTGTTGCGAATAAGTCTAGTAGGGCTCCGAGCACCGAAGTGTCGGGGTCCCGCCTCAGGACTCTGCTGGGGGTCTGGGGGTTATCCCCCAGGAGATGCAGCAGTGGGCGTGAAAGAGGGGGTGGGACACGCCCCACCCCCTCAGGTGAAGCACGGGGTCAGGAGACGCCCAGCTCCTTCGCGTTCGCCTTCAGGTCCTCGATACCACCGCAGAGGAAGAACGCCTGCTCCGGGAAGTGGTCGTACTCGCCGTCGATGATCGCGTTGAAGGCCACGATCGACTCGTCCAGCGGGACGTCCGACCCGTCGACGCCGGTGAACTGCTTGGCGACGTGGGTGTTCTGGGACAGGAAGCGCTCCACGCGACGGGCACGGTGGACGGTGAGCTTGTCCTCCTCGCCCAGCTCGTCGATACCGAGGATCGCGATGATGTCCTGAAGGTCCTTGTACTTCTGCAGGACCGTCTTGACGCGCATCGCGGTGTTGTAGTGCTCCTCCGCGATGTACCGCGGGTCCAGGATGCGGGACGTGGAGTCCAGCGGGTCCACGGCCGGGTAGATGCCCTTCTCGGAGATCGGACGGGACAGAACCGTCGTCGCGTCGAGGTGGGCGAACGTGGTGGCCGGGGCCGGGTCGGTCAGGTCGTCCGCGGGGACGTAGATCGCCTGCATCGAGGTGATCGAGTGACCGCGGGTCGAGGTGATGCGCTCCTGGAGGAGACCCATCTCGTCGGCCAGGTTCGGCTGGTAGCCCACCGCGGAGGGCATCCGGCCGAGCAGGGTCGAGACCTCGGAACCGGCCTGCGTGAAGCGGAAGATGTTGTCGATGAAGAACAGCACGTCCTGGTTCTGCACATCGCGGAAGTACTCCGCCATGGTCAGACCGGCCAGGGCCACGCGCAGACGGGTGCCCGGGGGCTCGTCCATCTGGCCGAAGACGAGCGCCGTCTTGTCGATGACGCCCGAGTCGGCCATCTCCTCGATGAGGTCGTTGCCCTCACGGGTGCGCTCGCCGACACCGGCGAACACGGAGACACCGTCGTGGTTGTTGGCGACGCGGTAGATCATCTCCTGGATGAGCACCGTCTTGCCGACACCGGCACCGCCGAACAGGCCGATCTTGCCGCCCTTGACGTACGGGGTGAGCAGGTCGATGACCTTGACGCCGGTCTCGAACATCTCGGTCTTCGACTCAAGCTCGTCGAAGCGCGGGGCCTTGCGGTGGATGGACCAGCGCTCGCCCGTGTACTTCTCGTCGCTGTTCAGCACCTCACCGAGGGTGTTGAACACCTTGCCCTTGGTGAAGTCGCCGACCGGGACGGTGATGCCGTCGCCGGTGTCGGTGACCGCGGCCTGGCGGACCAGACCGTCGGTGGGCTGCATCGAGATCGTGCGGACCAGGCCGTCACCCAGGTGCTGGGCGACCTCCAGGGTCAGCGTCTTCTTCGCACCGTCCAGGGCCGGGTCGGCCACCTCGACGTGCAGAGCGTTGTAGATCTCCGGCATCGCGTCGACGGGGAACTCCACGTCGACGACCGGGCCGATGACCCGGGCGACGCGGCCCGTGGCAACGGCCGTCTCAACTGTCGTCGTCATTACTTATTCACTCCCCGCGGACGCGTCGGCCAGGGCTGCGGAGCCACCGACGATCTCGCTGATTTCCTGGGTGATTTCGGCCTGGCGGGCCGCGTTGGCAAGACGGGAGAGCGTGGTGATCAGGTCTCCCGCGTTGTCGGTCGCCGACTTCATCGCGCGGCGGGTGGCGGCGTGCTTGGAGGCAGCCGACTGGAGCAGCGCGTTGTAGATACGGCTCTCGACGTAGCGCGGCAGCAGGGCGTCGAGGACGTCCTCCGCCGACGGCTCGAAGTCGTACAGCGGAAGGATCTCGCCCTGGGGCACGTCCTCCGCGACCTCTTCGAGGCTGAGCGGCAGCAGCCGGCTGTCGACCGGCGTCTGCGTCATCATCGAGACGAACTCGGTGTAGACGATGTGGAGTTCGTCCACGCCGCCCTCCGCCGTGTCCAGCTCGATCGCCTCGATCAGCGGACCCGCGACCTTCTTCGCGTCCGCGTACGTGGGCTCGTCGGTGAAGCCGGTCCACTGCTCCGCGATCTTGCGCTCACGGAAGTTGTAGTGGGCGACACCGCGGCGGCCGACGATGTACGTGTCGACCTCCTTGCCCTCGGCCTCGAGACGCGCGGTCAGCTGCTCCGCGGCCTTGATGGCGTTGGAGTTGAAGGCGCCGGCCAGACCGCGGTCGCTCGTGAGGAGCAGCACAGCGGAACGGGTCGGCGTCTCGGCCTCGGTGGTCAGCGGGTGCCGGGTGTTGGAACCCGTACCGACCGCCGTGACCGCACGCGTCAGTTCCTTCGCGTACGGCGTCGAGGCCTGCACCTTGCGGTGCGCCTTGACGACGCGCGAGGCGGCGATCATCTCCATCGCCTTGGTGATCTTCTTGGTCGCGGTGACGGATCGGATGCGACGCTTGTAGACCCGGAGCTGGGCTCCCATGAGTCAGGTCCCTTCCTACGTCACTTGGCCGCGGCCGGGGCGTCCTCGCCGAGGAGCTTGCCGTCCGAGGTCTCGAACTGCTTCTTGAACTCGGTGATCGCGTCCGCGGCGGCGGTGAGGGTGTCGTCCGACATCTTGCCGCCCTCCTTGATGGAGGTCATGAGGCCCTGCTCCTTGCGGTGCAGGTACTCCAGGAGCTCCTTCTCGAAGCGGCGGATGTCGTCGACCGGTACGTCGTCCATCTTGCCGGTGGTCGCGGACCACACGGAGACGACCTGGTCCTCGGTGGGCATCGGCTGGTACTGCGGCTGCTTGAGCAGCTCGACCAGACGCTGACCGCGCTCCAGCTGGGCCTTCGACGCGGCGTCCAGGTCGGAACCGAAGGCGGCGAACGCCTCCAGCTCGCGGTACTGGGCGAGGTCGAGGCGGAGGCGACCGGAGACCTGCTTCATCGCCTTGTGCTGCGCGGAACCACCGACTCGGGAGACGGAGATACCGACGTTCAGCGCGGGGCGCTGACCGGCGTTGAAGAGGTCCGACTCCAGGAAGCACTGGCCGTCGGTGATGGAGATGACGTTGGTCGGGATGAACGCCGAGACGTCGTTGGCCTTGGTCTCGACGATCGGCAGACCGGTCATCGAGCCCTTGCCCATCTCGTCGGAGAGCTTCGCGCAGCGCTCCAGCAGACGGGAGTGCAGGTAGAAGACGTCACCGGGGTAGGCCTCGCGGCCCGGCGGACGGCGCAGCAGGAGGGAGACGGCGCGGTAGGCGTCGGCCTGCTTGGAGAGGTCGTCGAAGATGATGAGGACGTGCTTGCCGTCGTACATCCAGTGCTGGCCGATGGCCGAACCGGTGTACGGGGCGAGGTACTTGAAGCCGGCCGGGTCGGACGCCGGGGCGGCGACGATGGTCGTGTACTCCAGCGCGCCGGCCTCTTCGAGCGCACCACGCACGGAGGCGATGGTGGAGCCCTTCTGGCCGATGGCGACGTAGATGCAGCGGACCTGCTTGTTCACGTCGCCCGAGCGCCAGTTGTCGCGCTGGTTGATGATCGTGTCGACGGCCAGGGCGGTCTTGCCCGTCTGGCGGTCGCCGATGATCAGCTGGCGCTGGCCGCGGCCGATCGGGGTCATCGCGTCGACGGCCTTGTAGCCGGTCTCCATCGGCTCGTGCACCGACTTGCGGACCATGACGCCCGGGGCCTGCAGCTCAAGCGCGCGGCGGCCGGTGGTCTCGATCTCGCCGAGGCCGTCGATCGGGTTGCCGAGCGGGTCGACGACACGGCCGAGGTAGCCCTCGCCGACGGCGACGGACAGGACCTCTCCGGTACGGGTGACCGGCTGGCCCTCCTCGACACCGCTGAACTCGCCGAGGATGACGGTACCGATCTCGCGCTCTTCGAGGTTGAGCGCGAGACCGAGGGTGCCGTCCTCGAACTTCAGCAGTTCGTTGGCCATGGCCGAGGGCAGGCCCTCGACCTTCGCGATGCCGTCGCCGGCAAGGGTGACCGTACCGACCTCCTCGCGCGAGGCCGCGTCCGGCTTGTACGACTGGACGAAGTTCTCCAGCGCGTCCCGGATCTCCTCCGGCCGGATCGTGAGCTCCGCCATCTGGGTTCCCTGCTCTCCTTGTTGGGCCCGAAGTTTCACTTGGGGGGATGGGGGACTCCCCCCGTGATGAGGTGAATCCTCTGCACGGCCCAACTCGGGCCGCCTTACTACGTCTTTGTTGTGGTGCTGCTAGCTCGCCATGCGGCGGGCGGCGTCATCGAGACGGTCCGCGATGGAGCCGTTGATGACCTCGTCGCCGACCTGCACCCGGATACCGCCGAGGACCTCGGGGTCCACGTCGATGTTCAGGTGCATGTGGCGGCCGTAGAGCTTCGCGAGGGCGGCGCCCAGGCGCTGCTTCTGCGGGTCGCTCAGCGGGACCGCCGTGGTGACGACCGCGACCAGGCGGCTGCGGCGCTCGGCGGCGAGCTTGGACAGGGAGTCGAGTCCCGCTTCCAGGCTACGTCCCCGGGGCGCGGTCACCAGGCGGGTCACCAGTCGCTCGGTGGCCGGCTTGGCACGGCCGCCGAGCAGGCTGCTCAGCAGCTCGCTCTTGGCCGTGGTGCTCGCGGCGCGGTTGGTCAGCGCCGCGCGCAACCCGGTGTCCGAGGCGACGATCCGGCCGAACCGGAACAGTTCGTCCTCGACGTCGTCCAGCTGGCCCGACTGCTGGGCGGCGGTGAGGTCGGCGGTGGCCGCCAGCTCCTCCAGTGCGTCCACCAGGTCGCGGGACTGCGACCAGCGGGAGCGCACCATGCCGGACAGCAGGTCGAGGGCGGGGCCGCCGACCTGGGCGCCGAGCAGGCGCTCGGCAAGCTGGGCCTTGGCCTCGCCGTCCTGCGCCGGGTCGGTGAGGACCCGACGCAACGACACCTCACGGCCGAGCAGCGCGGTGACGGCGGCCAGTTCGTCGGCGAGCTGCGCCGCGTTCACGGACGTGGAGTCCGTCAGCGCGTCGAGACGCTCACGTGCGGCTGCCAGGGCCTCGCGGCTCGCTCCGTTCATCGCGCGGCCTCGGCCTTCTCCTCAAGCTCATCAAGGAAACGGTCGATCACACGGCTCTGCCGGGCGTGGTCCTCAAGGGACTCGCCGACGAGCTTGCCGGCCAGGTCGGTGGCGAGCTTGCCCACGTCCTGGCGCAGGGCCTGCGAAGCGGCCTTGCGGTCGGCGTCGATCTGGGTGTGACCGGCGGCGATGATTTCCTCACGCTGCCGCTGGCCTTCCGCGCGCATCTCGGCGATGAGCGTGGCGCCCTGCTCCTGCGCCTCCTGGCGCAGACGCGCGGCCTCGTGCCGGGCCTCGGCGAGCTGAGCCTTGTACTGCTCAAGCACGCTCTGTGCCTCGGTCTGGGCGGCCTCGGCCTTCTCGATACCGCCCTCGATGGCCTCGCGCCGCTCGTCCAGAACCTTGTTGATGTTCGGGAGGAGCTTCTTGGCGAGGAAGCCGAAGACGATGACGAAGGCGATCAGGCCGATGACAAGCTCGGGGATCGGCGGGACGAGAGGGTTCTCCTTCTCGGCCGCCAGAATGAGCAGCTGGCTCATGTCAGTGCCTTTCGTCTAGTGGGCTGTCGCTGATCGCGGTCGATCAGGTGCCGTAGACGAACGGCATGACCAGGCCGATGAGGGCGAGCGCCTCACAGAAGGCGAAGCCGAGGATCTGGTTGGCGCGGATCAGACCGGCAGCTTCGGGCTGACGGGCAAGAGCCTGGGTGCCGTTGCCGAAGATGATGCCGACGCCGACGCCCGGACCGATGGCGGCGAGGCCGTAGCCGATGGAGCCGAGCGAACCGGAGACGGCAGCGAGGGTCTCAGTGGCAGCCATGCTGATTCTTCCTTATCTGTACGGACCGGCGGGGGTTGGCCACCGGACGCTAAGGGGGGTTCTGGTGGGGGGTGCTCAGTGGTGCTCGGCGAGCGCGCCCTGGATGAAGGTGCAGGTCAGCAGCACGAAGACGTACGCCTGCAGGGCCTGGATGAAGAGTTCGAAGGCCGTCATCACGATGACCATGACGAACGAGACACCCGCGTAGGCGATGCCGATGCCGTTGAGCAGGTACCAGCTGGCGATCGTGAAGAGCAGCAGCAGGGTGTGGCCCGCGAACATGTTCGCGAACAGTCGCACCGCGTGCGTGAACGGCCGGACGATCAGGTTCGAGAGCAGTTCGATGCCCATCGCCAGCGGGAGAACCGCGCCGAGCGACTTGTCGTAACCGCTGAAGTTCTTGAAGGCGCCGACGAATCCGTGCCGCTTGAACGTCAGCGAGACCCAGACGATGTACACGATCGCCGCGAGGACGATGGGGTACGCGATGATCGAGGTCACCGGGAACTGGGCGACCGGGACGATCGACCAGAGGTTCATCATCCAGATGAAGAAGAACAGCGAGACGACCAGCGGTACGTACTTCTCGCCCTCCTTCTTTCCGATCGTCTCGTACACGACTCCGCGGCGGATGAAGTCGTAGCCGGACTCGGCGACCATCTGCAGCTTGCCGGGAACGACCTTCGGCTTGCGGAAGGCGGCCCAGAAGAAACCGACGACGATGACCGAGCCGATCAGCGCCAGCAGCATCGGCTTGTTGAAGTACACGTTGCTGTCGCCGTCCCCCAGGAGGGGCTTGAACAGGAACGAGTGCAGGCCGGGAGCCGGGAAGCCACAGCCGTCGAAGATGTGGCAGTCGGTCTCGAAGGCGAGCACCTGCGTCGGGTCAGCACTCACCGCGGGCTCCTTCAGCGTGGCGCATAGGTACGGCAACCTCGTTGTGTCGGCGCGGCACGCGGCCGCGGTTCGGCACTGGACTGGTGTTACGGATGTGGGGGCGGCAGTGGGGCATCGAGCCTCGCGATTGAGCAGGCGTCAGCTCAGATGCCCGCGCCCGCGATGCCGCAGTTGGCACCGGACGATAGCAGGGTCGCTTACGTGCTCTTATTCCGGCCCTACCTCTCACGACGAGTGCCCCGACTTCTCGGGCTCGACGTAGAGGATTTTGGCCTTCATGTGGGCACGGGTCTGCGCGGCGGTCCAGATGATGGTGTCGACGAGCAGCGTGAACGCGAAGGCCTTGGGATTGAACAGCGTGGTGTGCTTGAACGCGGCGAGGAAAATGAACAGCAGAAGAATCTGCGCCGCGAAGAGCATGAGGCCCATCGCCTGGAACAGGTGCGGAAGCGATTTGGCAGTGCGCTGCAGAACGTAGAGCCCGATTCCCATGAAGAGGATCACGATCACCGTCGCAACGGCTGCCCCAATAGCTCCTTTGCCGCCGGCGACCACACCACTGACGACGGCGGCAATCGCGCCGACGGCAGCTGTGGGCACAGCGGCCTGAAGGAGAATCCGGGCGTCATTGGACGGCATGGCGGCAACTCCGCTTGCTAAGGGGGGCGTGTCGTCATGGACGAGCGTAGTCCCGGGATGAGAGAGAACCTCACGCCAATGGACCGTCGCACTAGGGTCCTTCGGCTCTGTCCCGGGTTCTCGTGAACCGTATCACAAACTATTTGATGCGGTCTTTACCTAGAAGGTGTGCTTGCTGTCACACATGAGAGTGACAGTGCGCGTCTGTGCAAAATAGCGGCCAACTTGTCTGGTATGGGGAGGCTTTGTCCTCCCACGAGATGGCAACGCTTTAGTCAGATTCTTACCTTGGCGTCAGCGCGAGGACTCGGCTTTACGTCCGTCCAGAAGGCGTGAACGGGGGCCGACTGCGGTCGCCCCGTTGACTCCTGACACTCCGGTGACAACCGGAGGCCGCGGGTCACGCTCTTCCTCCGCCAGCACCACGACAGGGTCAACTCCGGCCCTGCGGCGGCGGTATCGCGGCGGCACCAGGTGCTCGGCCCAGCGCGGCGCACGCGGGGTGAAGCGCGGCAGCAGGAGCAGCAGCAGCCCGATCGCGCTCAGGAAGACGATGCCGAGGACGATCCACATCGAGGCCGAGTTGACCGAGTAGGACAGCGCCCCGAACGCGATCAGCGCCGACCAGAAGTACATGATCAGCACCGCCCGGCTGTGCGAGTGGCCGATCTCCAGGAGCCGGTGGTGCAGATGGCCGCGGTCCGCGGCGAAGGGCGACTGGCCGCGCCAGGTACGGCGGACGATCGCCAGCACCAGGTCGGCGGCCGGCACCGCGATGATCGTCAGCGGCAGCAGCAGCGGGATGTAGACCGGCACCGTCTGGTGCACCGCCGCCTTCTCGGAGCCGACGAACAGCTGCAGCGCGTCCGGGTCGACCTGTCCCGTGATGGAGATCGCACCCGCGGCCAGCACCAGGCCGATCAGCATCGAGCCGGAGTCGCCCATGAAGATCCGCGCGGGGTGCATGTTGTGCGGCAGGAAGCCCAGGCACATGCCCATCAGGATCGCGGAGAAGAGCGTGGCCGGGGCGGCGGCCTCGATGCCGTACGAGTACCAGATCCGGTAGGCGTACAGGAAGAACGCGGCGGCGGCGATGCACACCATGCCGGAGGCCAGGCCGTCGAGGCCGTCGACGAAGTTGACCGCGTTGATGGTGATGACGACCAGGGCGACCGTCAGCAGGGTGCCCTGCCACTGGGTCAGCGCCACGTTGCCGATGCCCGGGATCGGCAGCCACAGGATCGTCAGCCCCTGCATGACCATCACGCCGGCGGCGATCATCTGGCCGCCCAGCTTGATCAGGGCGTCGATCTCGAACTTGTCGTCCAGGACGCCGATCAGCCAGATCAGGGCCGCTCCGGAGAGCAGGGCGCGCGGCTCGTTCGAGTTCTCGAAGACCTCGCTGAGGTTGGTCAGGTGGTCGGCGACCAGCAGACCGGCGCACAGACCGAAGAACATGGCGATACCGCCGAGCCGCGGAGTGGGTTCCCGGTGCACGTCACGGGCCCTGATCTCCGGCATCGCCCCGGCGACGATCGCGAACTTCCGCACCGGCCCGGTCAGCAGATACGTCACCGCGGCCGTCACGCAGAGCGTCAGCAGGTATTCACGCACAGGCTTCCCCACAGGTCTCGCTGGCCATCACAGCCCCACACCCTAGCGAGGGACGCATATGGTTGGGGACTTCCGGGTAGCGACGATGGTTGCACGTGTGGCTGTGTACCTCGGTACGGCTACCCCCGTTCAGCCCGGATACGGCAGGAATCCACCCACAAGATCCCGCACTTCGTCACGGGCCCGCCGGGCGTCGACCCGCCCGCGCAGCACCCCCGCGATCAGCGCCGCGATCCCCGCCATCTCGCCCTCCCCCATGCCCTGCGTGGTCACCGCGGCGGTACCCAGCCGCAGCCCGCGCGAGTCGCCGTGCGGGAGCGCGCAGCAGTCCAACACCATTCCGGCGGCGGCGAGTTGACCGCGTGCGGCACGTCCGTCGACACCGAGAGGCAGCGGGTCGGCGGTGATGAGATGGGTGTCGGTGCCGCCGGTCGTGACGACCAGCCCCTCCGCCGCCAGCCCGGCCGCGAGGACCCTGGCGTTGGCGACCACCTGATGGGCGTACGCCGTGAAGGCCGGCGTCGCCGCCTCGCCGAACGCGACGGCCTTCGCCGCGATGGTGTGCATCTGGGCACCGCCCTGGGTGAACGGAAAAACGGCCCGGTCGACCCGCTCGGCCAGCTCGCTCCCGCACAGCAGCATCCCACCACGCGGCCCGCGCAGCACCTTGTGCGTGGTCGCGCAGACGACATCGGCGTACGGCACCGGGTTCGGCGCCGCTCCCCCGGCGACGAGCCCGATGGGATGCGCGGCGTCGGCGATGAGGTAGGCCCCCACCTCGTCGGCGACCTCGCGGAAGAAGGCGTAGTCGATGTGCCGGGGATAGGCGATGGACCCGCACACGATCGCCTTGGGCCGATGCGTACGGGCGAGGGAACGCACCTGCTGGTAGTCGATGAGCCCGGTCTCGGCGTCCACCCCGTAGCCCACGAAGTCGAACCACCGCCCGGAGAAGTTCGCGGGCGAACCGTGCGTGAGATGCCCGCCGTACGGCAGCCCCAGCGCGAGGACGGTGTCACCGGGCCGCAGCAGCGCGGCATAGGCGGCCAGCACGGCCGAAGACCCGGAATGCGCCTGCACGTTGGCGTGCTCGGCCCCGAACAACGCCTTCGCCCGTTCTACGGCGACGCGCTCGGCGACGTCGACGATCTCGCAGCCGCCGTGGTGGCGGGCGCCGGGGTATCCCTCGGCGTACTTGTTGGCGAGCGGGGAGCCGAGCGCGGCCAGCACGGCGGGCGAGGTGAAGTTCTCGGCGGCGATCAGCTGGAGCGTCGTCGACTGCCGCGCCAGTTCCCCGAGCAGGATCTCGGCCAGCTCGGGGTCCTGCCGACGCAGGACATCGGCCTCAAGGACAGGGGTGACCGACATGGTGGACTCCGGGCGTCGACGGTGACGTACGTCCAATGTAGGCCCGGGGCGAGTGGGACGCGCGGGCGTTGCTACGTCTTCGCCGGGACGCCCGTCAGCGCCGTGACCACCGGATCGATCGCCTGGTTTATCTCGTCGCCGATGGAGCGGAAGAACGGGAGGGGGGCGCCGTACGGGTCGAAGACCTCGTCCGCTTCCGCTGTGGGGGCCAGGAGCCAGCCGCGCAGGGCCGCTGCCGCGCGGACCAGGGCGCGGGCCCGGGCCACCATGCCGTCCTCCAGGGGTGGGAGGGTCGCGGGGTCTATCGCCTTCACCAGGCGGGTGAACTCCTTGAGGGTGAAGGTGCGCAGGCCCGCCGAGTGGCCCATCGAGATGACCTGGGCGCGGTGGTCCCTCGTGGCCGTCAGCACCAGGTCGGCGCGGATCACGTGGTCGTCGAGGAGCTCGCGGCCGGTGAACCCGGAGGGGTCCGCGCCGAAGTCGGTGAGGACCGTCGCCGCGTTGGTCTCCATGGGCGCACCCTCATGGCCCCAGGTACCGGCGCTCTCCACGATCAGCCCGCCCCACAGCGGGTCGCCGAGCCGGTCCGCCAGGGCATGACGGGTCAGCCGCTCGGTGATCGGCGAGCGGCACACGTTGCCGGTGCTGACGTGGAGGATGCGGAAGCTGTCCATGGGAAGACCGAAGGTCCCCGTCACTTCCCCGTTGCCTATGCCACGCCCCGCGTCAGGGGCTGTCAATTCGCCACCTCAAGGTCGGGGACGACCTTCCGCAGCTCCTCGGCCGAGATCGCGCCCGCGCGCAGCAGCAGCGGCACCTCGCGCGTGACGTCGACGATCGACGACGGCACGTTGCCGGGCGTCGGACCGCCGTCGAGGTACACGGAGACCGAGTCGCCGAGCATCCCCTGGGCGGCGTCGCAGTCCTCCGGCGCGGGGTGCCCGGTGAGGTTCGCCGAGGAGACCGCCATCGGCCCGACCTCCGTCAGCAGCTCGATCGCGACCGGGTGCAGCGGCATCCGTACGGCGACCGTGCCCCGGGTGTCCCCCAGGTCCCACTGCAGGGACGGCTGGTGCTTGGCGACCAGCGTGAGGGCACCCGGCCAGAACGCGTCGACGAGTTCCCAGGCCAGCTCGGAGAAGTCCGTGACGAGGCCGTGCAGCGTGTTCGGGGAGCCGATGAGGACAGGGGTGGGCATGTTGCGGCCCCGGCCCTTGGCGTCCAGGAGATCGGCGACGGCCTCCGAGGAGAACGCGTCGGCCCCGATGCCGTAGACCGTGTCGGTCGGCAGGACCACGAGTTCGCCCCGGCGGACGGCGGACGCGGCCTCGCGCAGACCCGTCGTGCGGTCGGTCGCGTCATTGGTGTCGTATCGCCGTGCCATGTCTAGCGGGCCTCCTCGTACACGTACTGCTGCGGGTCGAAAGTCGGGGCGCTGCTCACGGCGTCGCCCGGCGGGCGGTCGCGAAGCGCGGGCGGTTGTTGAGGTCGGGGTGGTCGGCCGCGTCGGCCCAGCCGCGCTCCTCGGTGAAGATCCACGGCACCTGGCCGCCCTGGGTGTCGGCGTGCTCGATGACGACGACACCGCCGGGACGGAGGAGCCGGTGTGCGGTGCGTTCGATGCCGCGGATCAGGTCGAGGCCGTCCTCCCCCGAGAACAGGGCGAGTTCGGGGTCGTAGTCCCGCGCCTCGGGAGCGACGTATTCCCACTCCGTGAGCGGGATGTACGGCGGGTTGGAGATGACCAGGTCGACATGGCCGTCGAGGTCGGGGAAGGCGTCCAGGGCGTTGCCCTGCCGCAGGTCGACCCGGGAGCCGTCCATGTTCTTGCGGGTCCACTGGAGGGCGTCCTCGGACAGCTCCACGGCGTGCACCCGGGAGCGCGGGACCTCCTGCGCGAGGGCGAGCGCGATGGCGCCGGAGCCCGTGCACAGATCCACGATCAGCGGCTCTACGACGTCCATCGCGCGGACCGCGTCTATGGCCCAGCCGACGACCGACTCGGTCTCGGGGCGCGGCACGAACACCCCTGGCCCGACCTGGAGTTCCAGGTAGCGGAAGAAGGCGCGGCCGGTGATGTGCTGGAGCGGCTCACGCTGCTCGCGCCGGGCGATGGTCTCCCAGTAGCGGGCGTCGAAGTCCACGTCCTTCACGGAGTGCAGCTCGCCCCGCTTCACACCGTGCACGAACGCGGCGAGCTCCTCCGCGTCGTTGCGCGGCGAGGGCACGCCGGCGTCGGCCAGCCGCTGGGTGGCCTGGGCCACCTCTGCTAGCAGCAGGTTCACGCAAGTCCTCCGTGTCGTACTCGTCCGTGCCGAACCGTGCCGTGCCTTACGCCGCCGCGAGCTTGGCGGCCGAGTCCGCGTCCACGCAAGCCTGGATCATCGCGTCGAGGTCGCCGTCCAGGACCTGGTCAAGGTTGTACGCCTTGAATCCGACGCGGTGGTCCGAGATGCGGTTCTCCGGGAAGTTGTACGTACGGATCTTCTCGGAGCGGTCGACCGTGCGGACCTGGCTGCGGCGGGCGTCGGCGGCGTTCCGCTCCGCCTCCTCCTGCGCCGCGGCGAGCAGCCTGGAGCGCAGGATACGCAGTGCCTGCTCCTTGTTCTGCAGCTGGCTCTTCTCGTTCTGGCAGGAAGCGACGACTCCGGTCGGAATGTGCGTGATGCGCACCGCGGAGTCGGTCGTGTTGACGGACTGCCCGCCGGGTCCTGAGGAGCGGTAGACGTCGATGCGGAGGTCGTTCGGGTTGATCTCGACGTCGACCTCCTCCGCCTCGGGGGTCACGAGGACCCCGGCCGCCGAGGTGTGGATACGGCCCGCTGACTCGGTCGCCGGGACGCGCTGCACGCGGTGCACGCCGCCCTCGTACTTCAGGCGGGCCCAGACGCCCTGGCCGGGCTCGGTCGCGCCGTTGCCGCCCTTGGTCTTCACGGCGACCTGGACGTCCTTGTAGCCGCCCAGCTCGGACTCGGTGGCGTCGATGATCTCGGTCTTCCAGCCGACGCGCTCCGCGTACCGCAGGTACATGCGCAGCAGGTCACCGGCGAACAGGGCGGACTCGTCACCGCCGGCGCCCGCCTTGATCTCCAGGATGACGTCCTTGTCGTCGCTGGGGTCGCGCGGGACCAGCAGGAGGCGCAGCTTCTCCGTGATCTCGTCGCGGTGCTTCTCCAGCTCCTTGACCTCGGCCGCGAACTCCGGGTCGTCGGCGCCGAGTTCACGCGCGGTCTCGATGTCGTCGCCGGTCTGCTTCCAGGAGCGGTACGTGGCGACGATCGGGGTGAGCTCGGCGTAGCGCTTGTTCAGCTTGCGCGCGTTGGCCTGGTCGGCGTGGACCGACGGGTCGGCGAGCTTCGTCTCAAGGTCGGCGTGCTCGCCGATGAGGTCCTCGACAGCCTCGAACATCTTGGGCTCCTGAAATGCGTAAGAAAGGGCAGGCGGGCGACCAAAAACGCCGGTCCCGGCACGCCTGTGGAAGGGCGCGGCCGTGGACCGGCGAAATGGAGCTCGCTACTTGGAGCCTGCAGCAGCCTTGCCGAAGCGGGCCTCGAAGCGGGCCACGCGGCCACCGGTGTCGAGGATCTTCTGCTTGCCCGTGTAGAACGGGTGGCACTCGGAGCAGACCTCGGCGCGGATCGCTCCGCTGGTGATCGTGCTGCGGGTGGTGAACGACGCGCCACAGGTGCAGCTGACCTGGGTCTCGACGTACTCGGGGTGGATCTCGCGCTTCAAGGGTGTCTCCTAGTTTCGGGAGGGCTCCGGGTCGCTGCCGCGGGTGCGGTCGCGTGAACCGGGGCCGACTGTCCAGTCTGCCAGCACTGGAGCCATCTCCCAAAACGGGGGGTCTAGGTGATCTATTCCCCTGCGGGCCGGTGGGGGCTGGTCGCGCGGTTCCCCGCGCCCCTGAGTAGGTGGACTGGTCCCACTCAAGGGGCGCGGGGAACTGCGCGACCAGCCACAACGCACCCGCGGCCGAACTACGACGTCACGACACCCTTGGCCTCGCCGGTCGCCGTCCCCTTCGTCGCTGCCGCCGGGATCGCCTGGTCGTTCTTCAAGGCCGTCCACACCAGCTGGGCCTTGGACTTCTCCACGATCACTCGGTTCGGGTTGGCCGGGTCGTACTCGACGGGCATCGTGACCATGGTCATGTGGGAGGAGCTGATGCTCTTGAGGCCGTTGGCGAAGGACGTGAGGGAGTTCACGGAGCCGAGGTCGGAGTCGGTGGTGACGGCCTTGGTGGCGGTGTTGGCGAGGTCGTAGAGCTTGGTCGGGCTGGTCAGGACGCCGATGTGCTTGACCTGGTTGACCAGGGCCTTGATGAAGGCCTGCTGGAGCTGGATGCGGCCGAGGTCGGAGCCGTCGCCGACGCCGTGCCGGGTGCGGACCAGGCCCAGGGCCTGCTGGCCGTTGAGCGTGTGGGTGCCGGCCTTGAGGTCGAGGTGGCTCTGCGGGTCCTTGATGGCCTTGGTCGTGGTGACCGGGACGCCGCCGAGTTCGTCGATGAGCTTCTCGAACCCGGCGAAGTCGACCTCCAGGTAGTGGTCCATGCGCAGCCCGGTTACGGACTCGACGGTCTTCACCGTGCAGGCGGCGCCGCCCGTGGAGTACGCCTCGTTGAACATCACGCCGGACGCCGCGTCGTGCGTGACGCCCTTGGTGTCGGTGCACTCGGGGCGGTCGACGAGCGTGTCGCGCGGGATGGACACCACGCTGGCCTTCTTGTGGCCCTTGTAGACGTGCACGATCATCGCGGTGTCGGAGCGGGCGCTGCCGTCGTCGGTGCCGCCGCCCAGCTTCTTGTTCGTGCCGGAGCGGCTGTCCGAGCCCAGGACCAGGATGTTCTCGGAGCCGTTGTCGACCTTGGCCGGCCGGTCGGTGCCGAGGGCCTGGTTGATGTCGACGCTCTTGATGTTGCCGTTGAGCTTGAAGTACACGTACCCGGCGCCGGTGCCGCCCAGCACGACGACACCGGCCGCGACCCAGGCCGTGATCAGCAGGGCCTTGTGACGCGGACTGCGGTCCTTCTTACGGCGTCCGGCGCGGTGGCGCGGGCCGTTGCTGCCGTCCTTGCCCGGTATGGCGGGCTCCGGCGTGCTCTCGGCGGACATGGGCTCCTCGCATCTCGTTCCGGTCGGTTACCCCCTGCTTTCAGGGTTCAGGCCTGGCCGGAGCGACCGATACCGCTCAATCCTCGCTCTATGGTCGCTCCGCCAGGTCAGACAGGGAAACTCGGGAAAGGGTTGCACAACGCAGAGTGCCCATCGCGTACGGCGATGGGCACTCTGTGTAGTCGCGTCAGCGGGTTACGCCCCGCTCACCTGCGATTTCAGCCGAAGATGTCGTACTGCTGGAAACCGGTGCCGAGCGACTTCGGTGTGCCGAAGATCTCGCTCGTGGCCTTGCCGGTGCCCGGGTAGAGGTACAGCGTGTTGCTCGCGTTGCGGATCAGGAGGTCCGCCTTGCCGTCGCCGGTGAAGTCACCGACGGCGTCGAACGCGTTGTAGCTGCCCCAGGTGCGCACCTTCACGCGGGCCGCGAAGGCGCCCGTGCCGGACTTGCCGGCGCCCTTGTACAGGTAGACGACGCCGGTGCTCTTGTTGCGGGCGAGCAGGTCGGCCTTGCCGTCACCGTTGAAGTCGCCGTGACCGACCAGCGCGTTGTACTGGCTCCAGCCCCCGCCGACCCGCGACGGCGAGCTGAAGGTGCCATTGCCCTTGCCCGGGTAGATCCACAGCACACCGGCGCTGTCGACCGAGATCAGGTCGGGCAGGTAGTCGCCGGTGACATCGCCGGGGGCGATGATCCGGGTGCGGGTCTTCCAGTTGGCGAAGATCTTCGTGCTGACCCAACTGCCGTCGTCCCGCGCGCTGTTGAGCTGGAAGTGGTCCCAGTAGACCGCGCCGGCGGTGGTCCGGTAGATCCAGTCCTGGTAGCCGTCCCGGTTCAGGTCGGCCGTCCGGACCAGGTTGACGCCGCCCCAGTCGCCCAGGGACACGCGCGTGGCCAGCGAGGTGCCCTTGGAGTCCAGCTCGTAGCCCACCTTGGTGGAGGACTTGCGGGCGTAGACGTCGGCCTTGTTGTCGCTGTAGCTCAGGTTGCCGTCGTCGACCTGCGCGTAGGCCGCGCCGGCGTAGGCGCTGACCTTGGTGAAGACGCCGTAGGTGCCCTCGACGACGCAGTCGTTGACCGTGCTGGCGTCACCGTCGTCGCCGCTCCAGGAGACGACACCGACGATCCGGCCGCCGACGACCAGCGGGCCGCCGGAGTCGCCGTTGCAGATCGCCGTCGTGCCGGTGTCGCTGCCGGTGGCGGGCGTGCCCGCGCAGACCATGTGGGCCTTGATGACGAGGCTGCCGTAGGCGCCGGTGCAGGTGGTGTCCGACTGGATCGGCAGCGTGGCCGTCTTCAGCGTCTCGGAGATGTCCTGGGTCTGGGAGCTGGTGCGGCCCCAGCCGTAGACCTTGGCGGTCTTGGCGGGCGTGCCCGTGTAGGACGCCGTGTCGCCGTACGTCGTCATGCGGATCGGGGTCGCCTTGACGGGGGCCGCCAGGGTGAGGACCGCGATGTCGTTGTCGATCGTCGTCGTGTTGTACGACGGGTGGGTCCACTGCCGCAGGACCGCGGTGGCCTGGCCGCCGTGCAGGTCGGTGTTGCCGTCGGCGTCCGTGGTCGGCAGCACGGTGGCGCTGGTGACGACGGCGCCGTACTCGGCCCAGTTGTAGGCCTTGCCGTGCTCGTCCTTGGTGCAGTGCCCGGCCGTCAGGATCTTCGACGGCGAGATGACCGAGCCACCGCAGAAGAAGCCGATGTCGTCGCTCTCGTCGGTGGTGCCCTTGTCGTCGTAGTACCAGAGCTGCGCCATGAACGGCGCGGTGTTGATGGTGGTCGTCGTGCCGCCGATGATCTTCGGGCTGACGGCCGTGCCGGTGGTGCTCGCGCTCAGGGACGCCTTCTTCGTCGTCTCCCCGGCGATGTCGTCACCGGCCTCGGCGCCCGCGACGCGCTTCTTCAGCGTGGCGAGCGATGTCGTGCTCACGGCGGGCTTCACCGTCGGCGTCGGCAGCGCGGTGGCCGCACCGGCGGACGTCGACATCAGTGCGGCGGCCACGGCGGCGGCAACACCGGCCGCGGCGACAGGCAGGCCAAAACGTATCCGGCGTCTGTGCCGACCAGCCCCAGGCATGGGCGTACCCATTCAAGTCCCCCCTCGGGATCAGAAGTTCGGACGATTCTCGAAAGCAAGTCCGAAGGGCGCGATCGTACAGCGCCTCACTGACAACGCAGAGGGCCGCCCCCTTAACAGGGGGCGGCCCTTTGATAACGCTGACTGGCCCTAGTCGCCGTTGCCGGGAGTCGGGGTCGTCTTCTGGATCTGCAGCAGGAACTCCGCGTTCGACTTCGTCTGCTTCATCTTGTCGAGAAGCAGCTCGATCGCCTGCTGCTGGTCAAGCGCGTGCAGCACCCGACGAAGCTTCCAGGTGATCGCCAACTCGTCGCTGCCGAGCAGGATCTCTTCCTTACGGGTACCGGACGCGTCGACATCCACCGCCGGGAAGATGCGCTTGTCGGCGAGCTTCCGGTCGAGCTTCAGCTCGGCGTTGCCCGTGCCCTTGAACTCCTCGAAGATGACCTCGTCCATGCGCGAACCGGTGTCGACGAGCGCCGTGGCGAGGATGGTCAGCGAGCCGCCGTCCTCGATGTTGCGCGCGGCACCGAAGAAGCGCTTGGGCGGGTACAGCGCCGTGGAGTCGACACCACCGGAGAGGATGCGGCCGGAGGCGGGCGCCGCGAGGTTGTACGCACGGCCCAGACGCGTGATCGAGTCGAGCAGTACGACGACGTCGTGGCCCAGCTCCACCAGCCGCTTGGCGCGCTCGATGGCGAGCTCGGCGACCGTGGTGTGGTCCTCGGCGGGACGGTCGAAGGTCGAGGAGATGACCTCGCCCTTCACCGACCGCTGCATGTCGGTGACCTCTTCCGGACGCTCGTCGACCAGGACGACCATCAGGTGGCACTCGGGGTTGTTGTGCGTGATCGCGTTGGCGATCGCCTGCATGATCATGGTCTTGCCGGTCTTCGGCGGGGCCACGATCAGACCGCGCTGGCCCTTGCCGATCGGCGCGACGAGGTCGATGATGCGGGTCGTCAGCACACCCGGGTCGGTCTCCAGGCGGAGCCGGTCCTGCGGGTACAGCGGCGTCAACTTGTTGAACTCCGGCCGACCGCGCCCGGAGTCGGGGGCCATGCCGTTGGTCGAGTCCAGACGCACGAGCGCGTTGAACTTCTCGCGGCGCTCGCCCTCCTTCGGCTGGCGGACCGCGCCGGTGACGTGGTCGCCCTTGCGCAGGCCGTTCTTGCGGACCTGGGCGAGGGACACGTACACGTCGTTCGGGCCCGGCAGGTAGCCCGACGTACGGATGAACGCGTAGTTGTCGAGGATGTCGAGGATGCCCGCGACGGGGATCAGCACATCGTCGTCGGCGACCTGCGGCTCGCCGGCGGCGCCGCCACCGAACTCGTCGCGTCCGCGACGGCCACGGCGGTCCCGGTACCGGCCGCGACGGCCGCGACGGCCGCCCTCGAAGTCGTCGTCGTCCTGCGGGCCGTTGTCGCGCTGCTGCCGGTCCTGACGGTCCTGGCGGCCACCGCTCTGCTGCTGGCCGCCCTGCTGCTGACGGTCCTGGCGGTCCGGACGGCCGCCGCTCTGCTGCTGGCCGCCGCCCTGCTGCTCGTTGTCCTTGCGGCGGTCGCCGCGGTCACGGTCCTGGCGGTCCTGACGGCCACCGCGGTCGCGGTCGCGACGGTCCCGGCGGCCCTGGCGACCGTCGTCACCGGCGTCGCCCCGGGCCTCGCCCTGCGCGGCGGCGGGCGTCTCGGCCTTCGGCTCGCTCTTCGCCTCGGCGGTGACCGTCTCCGGGCTGCCGGCCTCGGCGGTCGCACGGCGACGACGGCGCTCGACCGGCGCGTCGTCTCCCCCACTCTCGGCTTCGGTCGAGCGGGAGGGGCCCCCAGCGGGCTGGCCGGGGATCTCGATCTGCTGCTGGGCCACGGCCTTCTCGGCGGCGACCTTCTCGGCCTTCTGCTCGGCCGGGGCGGCCGCCTCGTCGCCCGTACGGGTCTTGGAGGTGGCGCGGCGCTTCGGCTTGGTCTCGGTGACGGTCTCGGCCTTGGCCGGAGCACCTCCGCCCGCCTGCGCGTCCTTGATGACCTCGATCAGCTGGCTCTTGCGCATCCGCGCGGTGCCCCTGATGCCGAGGCCTGATGCGACCTGCTGCAGCTCGGCCAGCACCATGCCGTCGAGGCCGGTACCGCGGCGCCGCCGGGAGCCGGCACCGGTGGCAGGCGCGGAGGCGTCCGTGGCGGGCGCGGCAGCGGTCTCCTCGACACGTGCGCCCATCAGATCGGTGGTGTCGCTCACGAAGGGTCCTTCCCTGGAGCGGACGTCGGCCTGTCTGGCTCGGCGACCGGTTGTGCTGTCCGGCTTCGGTTCTTGCTGTGTGAACCGTGCCGGGGCGGTGGTCCGCCTAAGCGGCGGAAGAGATTGCTGATGACGGCGCTTCCCGAAGCAGTGGCACCGAGTGTCTGTGTCACGTGGCTTGGTCGCACCAATTCCGGAGCTTGCCCGGCTTCCGGAGCGTGCCCGGCGAACCGCTCAGTGTCCGCGTACGAGGTACTGCCCGCGTACGTCGTACGAAACACAGTGCGGCTTGGGAGGCTCCCGGAAGAATGTCTGTCCCGGACGGGGACAACAAGCACCTCGCCATGGTGGGGTCGGGTGCAGACTTGAGATTAACACTACCGGATCCAACAAACATTCCCCCTCTCGAAATCCGGCGACGGTACGTAGTCAATTGGCGCTCGGGGCCGCGAGTGGCAGTACGCAGGCACCTTGTGCGTCGAGATCCAGCCGGTTGGCGGCCCAGCCCTCGCCGGCGAGGTGGGACACCTTGTCGGCGTTGTCGGCGTCGACCAGAGCGAGCACGGTCGGTCCGGCGCCGGAGATGACGGCCGGCACTCCGTCCGCCCTCAACCGGTCGACGAGCGCGGCGCTTTCGGGCATCGCCGGAGCGCGGTACTCCTGGTGCAGGCGGTCCTCGGTGGCGGGCAGCAGCAGCTCGGGGCGCCGGGTGAGGGCCTCGACGAGCAGTGCGGCGCGGCCCGCGTTGGCGGCGGCGTCGACGTGCGGGACGCTGCGCGGGAGCAGGCCGCGCGCGGTCTCGGTGAGCACCGGTTTCCCGGGCACGAAAACCACCGGAACGATGGAATCGGCGGGGTCCATCCTGATCGCCCGCGCGGCTCCGCCGTCCATCCAGGAGAGCGTGAAGCCGCCCAGCAGGCAGGCCGCCACGTTGTCGGGATGGCCCTCGATCTCGGTGGCGAGCTCCAGCAGGGCCGTGTCGTCGAGCTTGGAGTCGCCGCCTATGGTCACGGCGCGCGCGGCGACAATGCCGGCGCAGATGGCGGCGGAGGAGGAGCCCAGGCCGCGGCCGTGCGGAATGCGGTTGGCGCAGACGATCTCCAGGCCGCGCGGCTGTCCGCCGAGCAGGTCGAAGGCGGTGCGCAGGGACCGTACGAGGAGGTGGTTCTCGTCGCGCGGGAGAGTCTCGCTGCCCTCGCCGGCGATGTCGATGAGCAGCCCGGAGTCGGCGACACGGACGACGACGTCGTCGTAGAGCCCCAGCGAGAGGCCGAAGGCGTCGAAGCCCGGGCCGAGGTTGGCGCTGGTGGCGGGGACGCGCACCCGGACGGCGGCGGCGCGGAAGGCTGGACCGGCCATCGCTCGATGACTCTCCTTGAGCTGCGTGATTGTCGAAGACATTCGATGAGATTCGATAGGTACGTGAAGACCCTCGGGCCGTGGAGACGGCGCGGTGCCGAGCCATGCGCGCAGGCATATGCGGCGGGCGGGTTAGGTACAGCCTATCGAAGGAAGGTTCTGTGGCGACATAGGGCGCACAGGAGGCGCACGATGCGTGTCGTAAGCCCCCTGTGCACCCCCCGTGGCGAATACCCGCCAGGCGGCTTTACGCCAGACCGAGGCGCTCGGCGGCCGTCGGCGCGTCGACCGGGATCGTGACCGGCTGCGGGGCGCCCGCGACGGCCCAGTCGGGGTCCTTGAGGCCGTTTCCGGTCACCGTGCAGACGATGGTCTGGCCCGGGTCGACCTTGCCCTGCTCGGCCGCCTTCAGCAGACCGGCGACGGAAGCGGCGGACGCGGGCTCGACGAAAACGCCCTCCTGAGCGGCCAACAGCCGGTAGGCGCGCAGGATCTCACGGTCCGTCACCTCGTCGATGAACCCGCCGGACTCGTCCCGCGCGTCCAGCGCGAACTGCCAGGACGCGGGGTTGCCGATGCGGATCGCGGTGGCGATCGTCGAGGGGTCCTTGACGATCTCGCCGCGCACGATGGGCGCGGAACCGGACGCCTGAAAGCCCCACATGCGGGGCGACTTGGCGGCGATGCCGTCGGCGGCGTACTCCTTGTAGCCCTTCCAGTACGCGGTGATGTTGCCCGCGTTGCCCACCGGCAGGACGTGGATGTCTGGCGCGTCGCCGAGCATGTCGACGATCTCGAAGGCCGCTGTCTTCTGGCCCTCGATGCGCACCGGGTTGACCGAATTCACCAGCGCCACAGGGTAGTTGTCGCTCAGCTCGCGGGCGAGGGTGAGGCAGTCGTCGAAGTTTCCGTCGACCTGGAGGATCTTCGCGCCGTGCACGAGGGCCTGGCCCATCTTGCCGAGCGCGATCTTGCCGCGCGGCACGAGGACGGCACAGACCATCCCGGCGCGTACGGCGTAGGCGGCGGCGGAGGCCGACGTGTTGCCGGTGGAGGCGCAGATGACGGCCTGCGCGCCCTCCTCCTTCGCCCGCGTGATGGCCATGGTCATACCGCGGTCCTTGAAGGACCCGGTGGGGTTGGCACCCTCCACCTTGAGGTGGACCTCGCAGCCGGTGCGCTCGGAGAGCACCTGCGCGGGCACGAGGGGCGTGCCGCCCTCGCGGAGGGAGACGACCGGCGTGCTGTCGGACACCGGAAGCCGGTCCCGGTACTCCTCGATGATTCCGCGCCACTGGTGGGTCATTGCTGGTTACTCTCCTTCAACCCGCATGATGCTGGCGACACCCCGCACGGTGTCGAGCTTGCGCAACGCCTCGACGGTCCCGCCCAGGGCGGCGTCGGACGCGCGGTGCGTGACGACGACGAGGGATGCCTCGCCGTCCTTCCCCTGCTGCCGAACCGTATCGATCGAGACACCGTGCTCGGCGAACACGGTGGCGACCTGTGCGAGAACACCTGGTTTGTCGGCGACGTCGAGGCTGATGTGGTACCGCGTGACGACCTCGCCCATACCCGACACGGGCAGTCCGGCGTACGCCGACTCGCCGGGCCCGGTGGTCCCGTTGAGCCGGTTGCGGCACACGGCGACGAGGTCACCGAGCACGGCGGAGGCAGTGGGGGCGCCGCCCGCGCCGGGGCCGTAGAACATCAGCTGCCCGGAGGCGTCGGACTCGACGAACACGGCGTTGTAGGCGCCGCGTACGGAGGCGAGCGGGTGGCTGAGCGGGATCATCGCGGGATGCACGCGCGCGGTGACGCTGCCGCCGTCCTCGGCCCGCTCGCAAATCGCCAGCAGCTTGATGGTGCAGCCCATGTTCTTCGCGGAGGCGAAGTCGGAGGCGGTGACCTCGGTCATGCCCTCGCGGTAGACGTCGTCGAGACGCACGCGCGTGTGGAAGGCGATTCCGGCGAGGATGGCGGCCTTGGCGGCGGCGTCGAAGCCCTCGACGTCGGCGGTGGGGTCGGCTTCGGCGTACCCGAGGGCGGTGGCCTCGTCGAGGGCCTCCTGGTAACCCGCGCCCGTGCTGTCCATCTTGTCGAGGATGAAGTTGGTCGTGCCGTTGACGATCCCGAGCACCCGGTTGACCTTGTCGCCGGCGAGGGATTCGCGCAGTGGCCGGATCAGCGGAATCGCGCCGGCCACGGCGGCCTCGTAGTACAGGTCCTTGCCCTGCTGCTCGGCGGCGGCGTGCAGCGCGGCACCGTCCTGGGCGAGCAGCGCCTTGTTCGCGGAGACGACGGAGGCACCGTGCTCGAAGGCGGCGGTGATGAGGGAACGGGCAGGCTCGATCCCCCCGATGACCTCTACTACGACGTCGATGTCGCCGCGTTTCACCAGTGCCGTGGCATCGGTGGTGACGAGGGCGGGGTCGATGCCTTCGCGGACCTTGGAGGGCCGCCGTACGGCGACGCCCGCGAGCTCGACGGGCGCGCCGATGCGGGCGGCGAGGTCGTCGGCGTGCGTCGTCATGATGCGCGCCACCTCTGAGCCGACCACTCCACAGCCCAGCAGCGCCACCTTCAGCGGACGCGTACGCATCATCCGACCTCGTTTCCTCATACCGTCATCGGTTGGACCAGTCTCACTCACCGGACGGGAGTTTCTATCCATGGTCCGGATCGTGAGACATCGATTTCATTTCCACGGGGTGGAAGACCGGAGATCTTCCACCCCTCTTTCTTTCATTCGGCTTACTCAGCCGACGTCGAGGCGGAGCAGGTCCTCCTCCGTCTCCCGGCGGACGATGACCCGCGACTCCCCATCCTTCACGGCGACGACCGGCGGCCGGAGCACATGGTTGTAATTGCTGGCCATGGAACGGCAGTACGCACCCGTAGCCGGTACGGCGATCAGGTCACCCGGTGCCAGGTCCCCCGGCAGGAACGCGTCCTTGACCACGATGTCCCCGCTCTCACAGTGCTTGCCGACGACCCGGGCGAGCATGGGCTCGGCGTCGGAACGCCGGGACACGAGAGCGACGCTGTACTCCGCGTCGTAGAGGGCTGTCCGGATGTTGTCGGACATGCCGCCGTCGACGGAGACGTACGTCCGCAGCCCGTCGAGGGGCTTGATGGTGCCGACCTCGTAAAGCGTGAAGGCGGTCGGCCCGACGATGGCGCGCCCCGGCTCGACGGAGATACGAGGGGTCCGCAGCTTCGCGGAGTCGCACTCACGGGTGACGATCTCGGTGAGCGCCTTGGCGATCTCGTGCGGCTCGCGGGGGTCGTCGTCGCTGGTGTAGGCGATCCCGAGCCCACCGCCGAGGTCGATCTCGGGCAGCTCGACACCGTGCTCGTCGCGGACGGCCTTCAGCAGCCCGACAACGCGGTGGGCGGCCACCTCGAACCCGGACATGTCGAAGATCTGCGACCCGATGTGGCTGTGGATGCCGATGAGTTCGAGCCCGTCGAGCTGAAGGGCGCGCCGTACGGCTTCGGCGGCCTGTCCCCCGGCGAGCGGAATCCCGAACTTCTGGTCCTCATGGGCGGTGGCGATGAACTCGTGCGTGTGCGCTTCCACGCCCACGGTGATCCGGATCTGCACGCGCTGCCGCTTGCCGAGGGACTGCGCGATATGAGCGACCCGCACGATCTCCTGGAAGGAGTCGAGAACGATCCGCCCGACACCGGCCTCGACGGCCCGCGTGATCTCGCTGACGGACTTGTTGTTGCCGTGGAAGGCGATGCGGTCGGCGGGCATCCCGGCGGAGAGGGCGGTGACGAGCTCGCCCCCGGAACAGACATCGAGATTCAGCCCCTCCTCGTGCAACCACCGCACGACGGCACGGGACAGGAACGCCTTGCCGGCGTAGAAGACGTCGGCGTCCTGCCCGAACGCGGTACGCCAGGCCCGGGCGCGCTCCCGGAAATCGGCCTCGTCGAGAACGTAGGCCGGGGTGCCGTGCTGCTCGGCGAGCGTCTTCACGTCGATACCGCCGACGGTGACGACACCGTCCGCGTCCCGCCCGACGGTCTGCGCCCACACCTTGGGGTCGAGTTCGTTGAGGTCGGCGGCCGGGGCGGAGTAGTGCCCCTCGGGCAGAACATCGGCGTGACGGGGACCGGCGGGGTGTGCGGAACGGCTCATGTCGTCTTCTCTTCTGTCTCTTCCTGGCGCTCAGACCGTGCGGTGTCTTGTCGGTCGTGGCGCTCAGAGGTGTTCGGGGGCATCGATGCCGAGCAGGGACAGGCCACCGGCGAGCACCGCCCCGGCGGCTTCGGCGAGCGCGAGCCGGGCACGGTGGGCGGCCGAGGGTTTCTCGTCACCGAGCGGAAGCGTGGCCGGAAGCAGAGGGAGGGTCGCGTCGGCTACGGCGACCAGGTGACGGGCGAGCAGGTCCGGGGTGCGGTGGGCTGCCGCGCGGGCGAGGAGGCGGGGGTGGTCGGCGAGGTGGGTGAGGAGAGGCGCGACGAGGGGGGTGATGTCCTCTGAGGTGAGGGGGGTGGCGTCCTCTAGTCCATCTTGTGGCCGGACTTGTTGCCGGTCTTGTTGCCGGTCTTGTTGCCGGTCTTGTTGTACGTCGCCGGGTGCGGCGGTGAAGCCGAGGTCGGCGGCATTGCGGCTGACGGCCCGGGTGCGGGCGTAGGCGTAACGGACCCGGAAGAGAGGGTTGCCCTCCCGCTGCACAAGGTGGTCGGCGGTGAGGCGGGGCCGGTCGTGGGCGGCGGGGTGAAGGAGCGCCCAGCGGGCGGCGTCACGGCCGAGAGGGAGGAGGCCGGCGGGGTCGGGGGCCGGCACGGGCCGTACGTTGACGTGCACGTCGGCGTTGACGTCGGCTTCGGCTTCGGCTTCGGCGTTGACGTCGGCTTCGGCTTCGGCGTTGACGTCGGCTTCGGCTTCGGCTTCGGCTTCGGCTTCGGCTTCGGCTTCGGCTTCGGCTTCGGCTTCGAGCAGAGCTTGTGCCTCTGGGGGACCGTACGCGTCGGCCTCGATCCCGGTACCGAGGAGGGCCCGCCATTCGGGCTCGGGGCGGCTGTCGCAGCGGGTGCGGACGGGGGTGCCCTGCGAGCGCAGGAGGCGGGCGACGACGTCCATGACGACGAGGGCGCGGGGTTCGTCGGGGGCGTGGAGTTGGACGAGGCGGGCGGTGGGGTCGTCTTGGCCCGGGGGGAGATCGCCATGACTGGTGGTGGTGGCCTGGTCGACGAACCCGTACCGCGGTCCGCGCCGCAGGATCTCCTCGACGAGGGCGGTGGACGCCGTACTCCCGAGACTGATGTTGAGGAACCCGGGCCCGGTGATCTCGACACCGCGGACGCCATGGGCTCCGACGAGATGCGGCCGCAGCAGTTCGGCGACGCGGCGGGGGGTCTCCCCCGCGGGCCGGGCGAGCTGGAGGGCGACGTTGGTGGCGTAGTCACCCCACCCGCCGGCCCCCGGCACGGTCACCGACACCTTCTCCGGCACGACGACGCGCAGCTCCCCGTCCTCGACAGCACGACGCACCGCGCGCAGCACGGTACGGGAGAGCTCGACGGGGGTCACGGGACAAGCGTATGGGAGGAGGGGGGTGGGTAGGCCAGCTGGTTTGTCCGGGGGTCCGGGATGTGGACGCGGGGGGGGTGGATCGGGTTGGGCGGGGGTGGCGGGTACGGGGGGGTGACGGCAAGGAGGGGCCCGCCCCGCATCCGCGGAGGTGGGCCTGTATAGCGGAGGTGGGCCGATGGAGAGGGAGCAAGGGGAGCAAGTAAGGGGACCTACAAGTGGCGGTGGCGACAACTGGCGAGCCGGGAGGCAGTCTCGGCCTCAGCCGCCGCTACGCCCGCCCCGCCCGGCCCGCTCACCCTCACCGGCGCCGGCGCCGGCACCGAAGCCACCGCCGATGGAGAGGCCATCGGCCGGCTCACACGGGTCCCGCGGCTCACGCCGCCCTCGCTCGATCAACTGCCGTACGAGAGCGATGAGTTCGGCAGGTTCGAAGGGCTTGGCGAGAAACGCGTCGACGCCGACGTCGAGCCCGCTCTCGACCTCGTACTGGGTGCAGGCGCTGACGATGGCGAGGGGCAGATCACGGGTCCGGGGATCGCTGCGCAGCCGAGCGGCGGTACGGAGCCCGTCCAGCCGGGGCATGACGACATCCAGGGTCACGACGTCAGGCCGCACCTGATGGATCACGTCCAGACACTCGGCACCATCGGCCGCGGTCACGACCTCGAAACCCTCCAGTTCGAGATTGACCCTGATCAACTGCCGGATGACCTTGTTGTCGTCCACAACAAGCACCCGACCCGACGCGCCTGGCACAACTTGAGAGTAGGTCCGGACCGGCCACCGCGTCCGGGTTTTCCCCACTTCCACCCCCTGCGAGCGACCCGGCACGCCTCCCCGCCCACCTTCCTGACCACCTCCCTGATCACCGAGAAACCTGTTCATGGACACCCGTAAGGAGCTGGTAGGGTTCTACCCGTCGCCGCGATCACCGCGACGGACACGCCCCCGTAGCTCAGGGGATAGAGCAACGGCCTCCGGAGCCGTGTGCGCAGGTTCGAATCCTGCCGGGGGCACTCCGGGAAAAGCTCCTGACCTGCAGAAATACAGGTCGGGAGTTTTTGCGTTCACGTCAAATCGCACACGGTCTTTTGACCGTTTCTCTTTTCGTGTCGCGCAACGACCTCTGCGCCGAATTCCGCCCCAAAGTTGAGATGTCTCCACAGGTCAAAGGGTATTCACCCAGCGCCTGCTGACTTCGCTTCCCGTCGAATCGGCGATCGCAACGCGGACTGGGGACTGGAACGTCACCGCCTCACGAAAACCCCCGCCGACCTGCCTAAATGTGGCCGATACCACACGGGAACGCACACGGTCTGGTGGGTCGTTGCCATTTCCGCCTGAATGCCCGCTGCTCCGTTGCCGCTCCGCTTACATCTTCGAACACACAACTGATGCTCGAGGGCCTGGTCGGGCTGCAGGCCGGGCGGCGGAGTAGGAACAGTCAAGACCTGTGGATCGGCGTGTCACGCGGCCTGAGCATCATCTCCTGATTCGCGGGTCGTTCGGTGCGTATCGTCCAGACATGGACACCACTGCGTCACCCCGCGTCCTCGTCATCGGGCTTGATCCGTATCGGGTGCCCGGGCCGTGGGATCCCGAACCGGCAGCCAAGGCGATCGAGGCGGGACTGACCAAATTCGCCGAACACGGCGTGGGCGTGGAGACCTGCCTGATTGGCCTTGATGGAAGTGACGACGTGGAAGCGGTCGTCGGGAGTGCGCTGCGGGCCCACCCGTGGGAGTGCGTCACCGTCGGCGGTGGCCTGCGGCACCCGGACGACCAAGTCGAACTCCTTGAGCACGTCATCAACCTGATTCGGCGGCACGCACCCGCCGCGGCCATCGCGTTCAACAGCACCCCGGACACCACCTACGAGGCCGCTGCCCGTTGGATCGAGTAACGACAGCAGACGTGGCGGCTTGAGGGGCACCTCCTGCCTCGTCGTCGGGACGCTCGACGAGCTGGCCGCGCTCGAAGCCGGCGCCTGCTCGAACGAGTGCGACAAGGTGGGGTGCGTTCACCGCCCGCCGGCGGCCCTGGGCAGGCTCCACGAGCTTGAGGACCAGCACATGGTGCTCTCCATGCTCTCCCCGATCCTGATCCTGCTCGGAGCGCCCATCACGCTCGCACTGCGGGCCCTGCCTACCGCCGCACGTGGCCGCACCGGCCCCCGGGAACTGCTCACCCGATTCCTGCACTGCCGCGCGGCGCCGGTGTTCTCCTCGCCGCTGTTCACCCTGCCCCTGTTCATCGCCAGCCTCTACGGCCTGTACTTCACCCCACTGTTCGATCTCCTGATGGGCAGCTGGCTCAGCCACGAGTGGATGCCGGCCCACTTCCTGATGACCGGCCCGCTGTTCTTCTGTCCCATCCTCGGCGTCGACCCGGTGATGCGGGTGACGAGTCCGTCGGAGATGTCCAACACGTGGTACACGACGGTCTGCGGATCGGCCGGAGGCACGGTGCCGTGGATCCGCAGGCCGAGGACCACAGCCGCCGGGTAGGTGAAGGTCTCCTCTATCTGGGCCCACAGCCCGAGAGCGTGCAGGCGGGCGCATCGACTGAGGACGTGGGAGCGGGTGTGACAGCCCCTGCCGTCTCCGTCGGACGGGTTCCAGCACGCGTACGGGTGCAGGGCGTCGGCCAGCGACCGGCAGTCGGCGGTGTCCAGGGCATCGCGCAGCCGAGCGGTCAGGGCACCGGAAACGGGCCGGGAACGTGGTGACATGCGGGTCTCCCAAGTGTGCGAAGTGCCGCCGAGTGGTTCCTCTGTCCGAGAGATCATGGCGCTCTGAGCGGTGCCGCCCCGGTCCAACTAGACGGGCACTGCGGCGAGTTGACGCAGCGCGGGCCGCTGCCTCCCGGCCAGCGAGGTGCCGGCGAGGCGGCTCACGCCCGGCAGGCCGGCGAAGCGCAGGGCGGCTCGGCGGACACGCAGCCGCCGCTCCGAGCCGGGGACGAACCAGCCGGCCGTTCTCCGTGCGGCGCGCTGTCTGTCCCTGATGACGGGCCGCCACAAGCGTTCGTAGCCGTGCAGCGCGTCCTCGACACGACGCGTGCCAGCGAGCTGGTCGGCCAGGACGTAGGCCCCCGCGACCGCCAGGGAGGCGCCCTGCCCGCCGAGCAGGGACACGGCATGGCAGGCGTCGCCCACCAGGACGACCCGCCCCCGGCTCCAACGGGGCAGATCGGTCTGGGCGACCAGGTCGTAGTAGACCCGGGGGGAGGGCGGGCACCCGGCCAGGGCGCGGGGTGCGAGCCAGCCGAGGGAGCTGTACTCGCGGTAAAGGACAGCCCTCGCGTCCTCTGGACGGCGGGGATCGGCACTGCGGTGGACGGCGAAGGCGGCGACGGTGCCGTCGCGCAGGGCATACAGGCCCATCTGCCGCTCGGCGGTGTCGGTGAGGCAGAACCGGTCGCCCAGTTCCGCGTGGACGAGGGGGTCGTCGAAGGTGAACGCGGCGGTGTGGTAGCCGAGATAGCGCACGAACCGTTGTTCCTCGCCGAAGACCATGGCCCGCACGGTGGAGTGCAGTCCGTCGGCCCCGACGAGGAGGTCGGCGTCGAGGACGGTGCCGTCGGTGAGGGTGACGTGGACGCCGTAGGGACTCGGGGCGATGCGTGCCGGGCCGACGCCGAAGCGCAGGCCGACGGCGAAGGACAGCCGTTCCCGCAGGGCGAGTTCGAGGTCCGGCCGCATGATGCTGAGCAGGCGTCCGTTCAGGGAGCGGGCGAACCGGCCGTAGTCGAGCCGCGCGCGACACCGGCCGTCGTCGTCGAGGAAGACCGCCTCGGAGACGGGATAGCCCAGCTCTTCCAGCCAGGGCAGCACGCCCATGGCATCAGCCGCGTCGTAGCCGGGCCCGAAGAAGTCGATCATGTATCCCTCGGTGCGGGGCTGCGGAGCCTTCTCCAGGACCACGACCTCCCAGCCGAGCACGTTGTGCAGGCGGCCGGCCAGCGACAGCCCGGCGATACCGGCTCCGCAGATGACTGCTCTCATCGGTGTGTTTCGCCTCTCCACTCCCCGGGCGTTCATCCCCTCCCTCTACTTTTGCATTATGCAAAGCTCAGGGCAAGAAGGTCCTGTCCGGGCCGCCCTGAGGCAAGGAATCTTGATACTTCCCTAACGCCTCGCTGATGGTCTCCTGACGTAGGGTCATGAGCGGTGTGCCGGGAAGACGGGTCGGCGAAGTGTCCTGAACGAACCATTCCAGGAAGGTCTTCGCGTGACCTCGTCAAAGCCTGCTGCCGCCGTCGCGACAGCCCCGTCCCTCGCCGTGCGTGGCCGTGGCCCTCGCCGCTCTGTTCTCTTCTTCGCGTTCGCCTTCGCGGTGATCGCCGATCCGGTCTCCTCGGTCGCGTACGCCATCGAGGCCGCGCTGCGCGCCCTGCACGGCGACCTCGCGCTGCTGCTGCCGACGATGAGCCTGGTCATCGGACTCGTCGTGGTCGTCACCGCCAACTACTGGCAGCTCGTGCGGCGCTTCCCCAAGGGCGGCGGCGCGGCGGCCGCGGCCGGGCGGGCCTTCGGGCCGCGCTGGACCTTCCTGCCCATCGGCGCACTCGTCGTCGACTTCGTGCTGACCATCGGTATCTCGATCTCGGCGGCGACCAGCGCGGTGATCGCCCTGTTCCCGGGGCTGGCCGCGTGGCGCATCCCGCTGGCGCTGGTCCTGCTGGTCGTGGTGGCCGGGCTGACCTGGTTCGGGCACGGCGGACGGCTGCTGTTCGCGGTCATGACCGTCGCCTTCGTCGTCATCTCCGTGGCCGTGTTGATCCTGGGTTTCACCACACCCCACGCGACCGGTCACGCCGCTACGGCCGCAGACCCCGGCCACTCGGCGGTACTCGCGGTGGTGTTGGCCTTCCCGGTCGCGATGGCGTTGGCCACCGGCATCGAGGCGCCGTCGACCGCGATCGCCCAGCTCGGCCAGCTCGACGACACCCACCGCCGCCGCTTCGGCCGCGGCACCCTCGCCCTGCTGGTCGTGATCGTCGGCGGACTGACCCTGGCCCTGACCGCACTCGCCGTCCAACTGCACATCGGCATTCCCGGCGCCGACTCCACCCAGATCGCCGACATCGCGCACGCCGCAGCCGGACCCGGCTGGCTCTACAGCGCCTTCCAGCTGACCAGCTCACTGCTCCTGCTCGCCGCCGCCAGCTCCTCCTTCCAGGCCGGACCCGGACTGCTGAAGGCACTGTCGGGCACGGCCGAACAGCCCGGCGTGCTGCACCAGGTGCTCGGCCGGACCAACCGGCACCACACCCCGTACTGGTCGGTCGTCGTCTACCTCGCCGCGGCAGCGCTGATCATCGTCGCGGCCGCGGGTCAGGAGCAGGAACTGGTCCTGTTCTACGCCGTCGCCGTGTTCGTCAGCTTCCTGGTGGGGCTGATGGCCATGGCCCGATTCGCCGCCCGGGAGCACAAGGCGGCCCTGGCCTGGGTCAACAGCCTGGCCGCCGCAGCCGTCGCCTTCACCCTCGCGGTGAACCTGCTGCGCGGCTGGCCCATGCTCTCCCTGGCCGCCACCCTGCTCATCGCGGCCGGACTGTACGTCCGGTGGACACGGGCCGGGCGCCCCAGCGGCATCGAAGACGTCGAGACGCATGCCGAAGCGAACTGACACCCTCGGGAGAGCCAGGTACTGCCGGCCCGGACGACGAGAACCGGGCAGAGGGCGTGATGCACGCAGTGCTGGCTGACCTGTCCGAGGAGCATCCCGGTGAAGGCTCCGCGCCGGGCATGCCGGAGGTCACCGCCAGCCGCCACGCCTGCACAGGGTACGGCCGCGCACCAGCCGGCCCGGCCTGACCGGCGGCCCAGTACAGGCTCCCTTCGGCCCCGATCGGCAGACGCCGGCCTGTGACGCACACCCTTGACTGGTTTTGCATAATGCAAAGGTGAGGAAGGGGAGGCGATGAGCGCCATACCGGCAGCGACTGACGGGAAGCACGTGTCCAGCACAACCAGTGGTTTCACCCCCGCACCGAGTCTCGCGGGACTGCGGAACGCCCCCTGGGGCCTGATGGCCCTGGCCGTCGTGGTCGGCGCCGGAGCCGGAGCGGGCTCGGTCGTCTTCCGCTGGTGCATCAAGACCTTCACGCACCTTCTTTCCGGTCACGCCGACTACGCGGCCTCCCCCGGCGCGGACAATCCGCACGTACCGTGGCTGGGCCCGTACTTCGTGCTCTTCACCCCGGTGATCGGTGGTCTGCTGTACGGGCCGCTGGTGAACCGGTTCGCCAAGGAGGCACGCGGGCACGGGGTACCCGAGGTGATGCTGGCCGTCGCCCAGCGCGGCGGACGGATCAGCCCCAAGGTCGCCGTCGTCAAGACCCTCGCCTCCGCTCTGTGCATCGGCTCCGGCGGCTCGGTGGGCCGCGAGGGGCCGATCGTGCAGATCGGGTCGGCGCTCGGCTCCACCCTCGGCCGGGTGACAAAGGTGACCGAGGGCCGGATGAAGCTGCTGGTCGCATGTGGTGCGGCGGGCGGCATCGCGGCCACCTTCAACGCACCGCTGGCCGGCGTGTTCTTCGCCATGGAGCTGATCCTGGGCACCTTCACCGCTGAAGCCTTCGGCGCCACCGTGCTGGCCAGCGTGACCGCGAGCGTCATCGGACGGGCCGCGTTCGGCAACGCCGCCTTCCTGAGTCTCCCCGACTTCCACGTCGACCACCTCGCCCAGTACGGCCTGTTCGCCGCGCTCGGCGTCGGCGCCGCCGTGGTGGGGGTGGGCTTCTCGCGGTTCCTGTATCTGATCGAGGACGCGTGCGACTGGGTCTGGCGCGGCCCGGAGTGGCTGCGTCCGGCCGTCGGCGGCCTCGCGCTCGGGCTGCTGCTGCTTGCGCTGCCGGAGATGTACGGTGTCGGCTACCCCGTGCTGCAGAAGGCGACCGAAAGCCATTACGCCGTCGGCTTCCTGCTCCTGCTGCTGGTAGGGAAGATGCTGGCGACCAGCCTGACCATCGGGATCGGCGGCTCGGGCGGAGTGTTCGCCCCCAGCCTGTTCATCGGGGCGATGCTGGGCTCGGCGTACGGCATCGGTGTCCACCACCTGCTGCCCCACTCCGCCGGGGCGGTGGGCGCGTACGCACTGGTCGGCATGGGTGCCGTGTTCGCCGGCGCCGCCCGCGCACCGATCACCGCCGTGGTCATCCTCTTCGAGCTCACCGGCGAGTACTCGATCATCCTGCCGCTGATGCTGGCGATCGTCCTGGCCACCGCCACCAGCCGCCTGCTGACCCGGGACACCATCTACACCCTGAAGCTGCGCCGGCGTGGCATCGACCTCGAAGGGCCGGCCCCCGGCGCCCGGATCGGCACCCAGCACGTCGGCGCCGTGATGGAGCCGTTGCCCTCCCCCCTGGCCACTTCCACGGCGCTGGCGGACGCAGCCGACCTGCTGAGCCTGTCCGGGCATGGCGCCCTTCCGGTGATCGACGACTCAGGTGCCTACGCAGGGGTCGTCACCGCGCAGGCGGTGGCCGAGGCCCTCGCCGAACAGCCGGAGGACGCGCCGACCCAGGTCGGACAGCTCGCCGAGCCTCCCGCCCCCGTCACCGCCGACCAGCCCTTGGCCCAGGCCCTGCACACGCTGCTGTCGGCCGCGGGAACCGGCGTTCCGGTCCTCGACTCGGAGTACGGCAAGCCGGTCGGCTGGCTCAGTCACCAGAGCGCGCTGCGCGCGGTGCACACGGCCCCCTGAGGACGCCCCGCCCCGCCCTGACCGAACCCGGCGCACACTTTTGCACTATGCAAAACTGGGTACGCGGGGGCTGGACGCCCGGATCGTTCCCCAAGAGGTGGGCCATGCGTACAGACCATGTCCAGCGCTCCTACTCGTTCGTGTGCCTCGACTGCGGCCACGGCTGGGAGGACACCTACGACATCGACGTGACCGTGGACGAGCATGCGCGGATCAGCGCCGTCTACCGCCTCGACGGCAGGCGGGTGCCGTCACCACTGCAGTCACCCTGCTGCCCCGCCTGCGAGGGCCGCAAGATTCGCATCATGCGGCCCGGGCGCGTGGCGACCGCCCGCCTCCACGAGACGTGACCATCGTGGAACCCCACCACAACCCTCCGGTCTGGCTGGAGATGCTCGGCTGGGCCGGCCTGGCCGCGGCCGGGGCGAGCGCTGTGGCGATCGCAGCCGACATGGCACTGCGTGGATACCGCCAGCGGATGTGGATCATGCATCTGGTGTACCCGGTCACGGCCCTGTACTGGGGTCCGGCCGCCCTGTGGTTCTACGTCCGTCACGGTCGGCGCACCTCCCGTCCGGTGATCGAGCGGGAGGGCGAGCCTGATGCGGAGAAACTGCCCGAGTGGGTCACGTCCGCCAAGGCCGTCAGCCACTGCGGCGCGGGATGCGTCCTGGGCGACCTCGGCGGCGAGTGGCTGGTGCGGGCGACCGGCCTGACGATCGCGGGCAAAGCCCTGTACGCCGACTTCCTGTTGGACTTCACCTTCGCCTGGCTGCTGGGCATCGGGTTCCAGTACTTCACCATCGCCCCCATGCGTGACATCGGGCCCGCCCAGGGCCTGTGGGCGGCGGTGAAGGCCGACACGTTCTCCATCGTCGCCTTCCAGATCGGCCTGTTCGCGGGCATGTGGGGCTACCAGGAGATTCTCTTCACCCCAGGACTGGCGAAGACCACGGCCTCGTACTGGCTGCTGATGCAGCTCGCCATGATCGTCGGCTTCTTCACAGCCTGGCCGGTCAACGGCTGGCTGGTCCACGCCGGCTGGAAGGAGCGGATGTAACTCAACCCTCTGGGCGATGCACCCCCTGTAAAAGCGGGCACATTGCTCACATCGGGCCATTTTGCACAGTGCAAACAAGTGTGTCGCCACAAGCCTCCGTGGTGGGTGAGGTAGTCGTCAGTACGTCCACGCCCGCCCCGTCCGCCACGGAGGCACGTCCCGATGGCCAAGCGACCCTCACGTCTCACCACCCGCAAGACCCTGCTCGGTACCGCGGCCATCGTCGCCCTCGCCGTGCTCAACGCCCCGGCCGTGGCGGGCTTCGCCCAGCACGCCTACCACCACTACGAGATCAACCAGCCCGCGTACAGGGCGAAGTACGGCCACTGGGCCCTCGCCAGCCTGCCGGACGGCTACGAGCCCAACTCCATCCACGCGATCCTGCTCCACACCGGCAAGGTCCTGCTCATCGCCGGCTCCGGCAACAACGTCGAGCACTTCAACGGCGGCGCCTTCAAAAGCACCCTGTGGGACCCGGCCACCGACGCCTTCAAGAAAATCGACACCCCGGCTGACCTGTTCTGCGGCGGCCACACCCAGCTCCCCGACGGCAAGATCCTGATCGCCGGCGGCACCGCCCGCTACGAGGTCCTCAAGGGCGACGTGAAGCGGGCGGGCGGCGCGATGCTGGTCAAGAACGAGAGCCCCGACCGCCCGCGCACCTTCCCCAAGGGCACCGTCTTCCGCTCCCCCGCGGGCGTGGAGTACCGCTCCCAGTTCCCCGTGCGCGTGCCCGCCGCGAAGAAGACACCCACCGGCCGCGGCGGCAACGTCACGGTCACCGCGAGCCAGGCCCGCGTCTTCGTCGAGGCGGTGGAAGAAGGCCCGCTGAGCATCACCAACACCACCGAGCAGTACGAGATCCAGGGCCTGAAGGGCAAGGACGCGAACAACCTCTACGGCATCGCCAACAAGCTCGGCCTCGACAAGAAGGACTTCCAAGGCATCAAGGACGCCTACGAGTTCGAACCGGCCACCGAGAAGTACACCAAGGTCGGCTCGATGACGGAGGCCCGCTGGTACCCGACCCTGACCACGCTCTCCGACGGCCGCGTCCTGGCCGTCTCCGGTCTCGACGACATCGGGCAGGTCGTGCCGGGCAAGAACGAGATCTACGACCCGAAGACCCGAACCTGGTCCAAGGCGCCGACCCGCTACTTCCCCACCTATCCCTCCCTCTTCCTCACCGGCAAGGGGAAGGTGTTCTACTCCGGCTCCAACGCCGGTTACGGACCGGCCGACAAGGGCCGCGAGCCCGGCCTGTGGAACCTGGGGACCAACACCTTCACCCCCGTCGGGGGCCTCAGAGACGCGGACACCCTGGAAACCTCGTCCTCGGTGCTGCTGCCGCCCGCGCAGGACAGGAAGGTCATGGTCCTGGGCGGCGGAGGCGTCGGCGAGTCGCGCGCGGCCACCTCCCGCACCGCGATCACCGACCTCGACGCGGCACGCCCCGCCTTCACTCCGGGTCCCCGTCTGCCGGCGAACACCCGCTACCTGAACAGCGTGATCATGCCGGACGACACCGTGTTCACCACCGGCGGCAGCAGCGGCTACCGCGGCAAGGGCGCCAGCGACCTCCTCACGGCCCAGTTCTACAACCCTGCCACCAACACCTTCACCCCCGCCGCCGACCCCACCGTCGGCCGCGACTACCACACCGAGGCCCTGCTCCTGCCCGACGGCCGCGTCGCCGTCTTCGGCTCCGACCCCCTCTTCGCCGACAAGGCCGACTCCCGCCCCGGCCACTTCGAACAGCGCGTCGAGGTCTACTCACCGCCCTCCCTCTTCCACGGCACACGGCCCGCCCTCGCCCGCAGCGGCAGCACCGAGGCCGAGCGGGGCGATGAGGTCACGTTCGACTCCGCGGACGCCGCCCGCATCACCCGCGTCCGGCTCATGCATCCCGGATCGGCCACCCACGTCACCGACTTCGACCAGCGCTCCATCGCCCTCGACGTGATCCGCCACACCGGCAGGTCCCTGACCGTGCGGACCCCAGACGATCCCTCCCTCGTACCGTCAGGCTGGTACATGGCCATCGCCACGGACGGCCGAGGCACCCCGTCGAAGGCCGTATGGCTGCACATCCGCTAGGTGCCACCAACGCCAGGACACGGAATGGCATAGTGCAATCTTTACCTGGAGCAAGGGTTCCCTTTCCGTTGCGGACCCGTACCTGCCGACGTACCGCTGTCCGCTCCAGGAGGCCCTATGCCCATCTCGCGCAGCACGCTCGGAACCGTCTTCGTGGGCGGGGCCCTGAGCGTCACGCTCGCCGCCCTGGCCTACCCGAGCATGCTCGGGGTGCAGAACACGTCCAGCAATCCGTCACGCATCATCGCCAGCACCCAGTGGGGCCCGCTCACCGAGGCCGACCGCAACTTCGTGGTGTTCGTGCGCTCCGCCGGGCTGTGGGAGGGGCCTTCCGGGGACCTGGCCATGCAGAAGGGGACGACGACGGCCGTGCGTGAGGCCGGCCGGCACCTGGTCATCGGGCACGCCGCACTCGACGCCTCCTGCCGGAAGATCGCCCCCGAACTGAACATCACCATCCCCAACCAGCCCACTCCCCAACAGCAGGGCTTCCTGGACAAGTTCAAGTCGGACACCGGCAAACAGTTCGACACCGACTTCGCCAACACCCTGCGCGTCACCCACGGCTCGATCTTCAACACCATCGCCAAGATCCGCTCCACCACCGAGAACACCCTCGTGCGCGCACTGGCCGACCAGGCCAACGACGTGGTCCTGGACCACATCACCCAGATGGAGAAGACCGGGCTGGTCAACTTCGACCAGGTCAACTTCCAGGAGACGACCCCGCCGAAGCTGCCCGCCAGCCAGGTCACACCACCGGTGCCGCAACCGGGAGCACCCATGGTCACCCTCACCGTGCCTCCAGGACTGCCGACCGCCGGAGTACCGACCGGCCCGGCGGACCCTGCCGCGACACCCTCACCGTCCGCCTCCCCCACCACCGGATGACCCCACCCGCGTGACGCACGCCACGCGACGGCATGCAAAATTTACCCAGAGCAATGATCGGATGCTCCGGCCTGTCCGTATCCCCTGGCATACGAGCCGCTCACACCTGGAGGCCGCATGCCCCTCTCCCGCAACACGGCAGGAACCGTCTTCGTGGTCGGCGCCCTGGGCCTGACCCTCAGCGCCCTCGCCTACCCCGCGATGCTCGGCGTGCAGAACACCTCCGGCAACCCCTCACGCATCATCGCCAACACCCGCTACGGCCCGCTCACCGAGGCCGACCGCGACTTCGTCGTCAAGGTCCGCTCCGCCGGACTGTGGGAGTACCCCCTGGGCGAACTGGCACTGAAGAAGGGCTCCACGGAGGAGATGCGGGAAGCGGGCCGGCACCTGATCGTCGGGCACGCCGGCCTCGACGAACTGTGCCGCAAGATCGCACCCGAGCTGAACATCACCCTGCCCAACCAGGCCAGCCCTCAGCAGCAGCAGTTCGTGGCGACCTCGGCGGCCCAGTCGGGCACACAGTTCGACACCACCGCCGCCAACATCATGCGCGTCACCCACGGCCAGATCTTCCCGGCCATCGCCAAGATCCGCGCCACCACCACGAACACCATGGTCCGCGCACTCGCCGACCTCGCCAACGACACCGTCCTGGACCACATCACCGTGCTGGAGAAGACCGGTGTGGTCAACTTCGACCAGGTCAACTTCCAGCAGAGCACCCCGCCCAAACTCCCCAAGGACCAGGTCACCCCGCCCCCACCGCAGGCCGGCGCACCCCTCGTCGCCCTCACCCCGCGCCCCGACCTGAACGTCAACACCACCTCGCCCACACCCAGCCCGACGGCTGGATGATCAACGGTCCGCAGCAGTGCCCCGCCCGACAGACGCCAGGGCGGCGGAAGGCGCGGAGAGCCGGTAGGAGCGGACGACGGCGATCACGCTCGCGGCCACGAGGGCGACGGTCCACGGAGCCAGGTCACGCAGCGGCCCCGGCACACCGGACCCCCTCTGCGCACCGCGCGGGGATACCCGCCTCTCGGGGTCGGACACGACTGCGAGCGCGTCTCCGGGCCGGGTGGCTTCTCCGCAGCCACGCCAGATGCGGACCTTGAGGGGGACGCCGTCGCGATCCGCCACCGAACACAGGTAGCGGGCGTGCCCGCCTTCGGCCGCCCGGCCGTCTTCGACCGAGGTCACCACCACGGACTGCAGCTGCCCCCGTTCGGCAAGCACCACCCCGGCCGCAGCTTGCGGGGCCTGGAGCGCAAGACACACACCGAGCAGCGCGACGACGCCGATCAGCGCACGTCCGGCCCCCACGAGGGACAGATATACGGTCAGCGCCCCCGTACACACCAGGCCCGCCTCGCCGTCGGCCAGCGAGGGCCTCCCCGTCCAGGCCCCGAAGAGCACGGTAGCGACGATCGCCCCGGCACCGAGACTCCCGGCCAGGAGCCCCTCCCCCACGAGCCACCAAGGTGGCCGTCCGACGAACTCCGCCGGGCCCCACACCGTGGTGCGCAAGTACGCCATCAGGTGACGCTCGGACGAGGACGACTGGTAACACCTCAGGCGCACGCGTCTCACACCCCCGTACCTTTCCCGTCCGTCGGCGGCCGTTCGTTCCGCCGCCCGGAGGAGCACCCCGCGACAGGACGCCGGCACGTCGCGCGTGTTGCCGTGGCAGAGCTGCGCGGATGGCGTTCACAATTCCCTTGCATTATGCAAAATCTTCGGGGCTCGGAAAAGAGCGGTCCGGGAATCGTGACCAGCGGCCGGGAGCCGTCAGGTGTCGTGGGCCATCACGCCGTCGACGACCCAGCCGAGAGGATGCGGTTCAGGGTCGTCCAGTGCGGGGGCAGGGGGCTCGCCTCCCGCCTTGTTGAAGGCGCCCAGGGCCTCGACGAGCGCCAGGCGCTGAATAGGGGAGAGCCGCTCGACGATGGCGACGATCTCGGAGCGGCGCCGGGCCGTGACGTCCTCGACCGTGCGGCGGCCTTCCTCGGTGAGCTGCAGCAGCGTTTCGCGGCGGTTGCCGGGATTGGTCTGCCGGTCGGCGAGACCGGCCGCGATCAACCGGTCGACCATCCGCATCGCTGTGGACGGCGCCACCTGCAGCAGGTCGGCCAGGGTCACCAGTTTGGTGGCACCGCGGGTGGACAGCACGACCAGCATCCGGAACTGCGGCAGTGTCACCCGTTCCTCGACCTCGGCGAGCGAGCGGGCCGAGACCGCCACCAGCAGCCGGGACGCGGTCAGCACCGCACGGGTGACCGCGTCGACGTCGTCCATCGTCCCCGCGGGGTTCTCACGCTCCTGCATTAGTCCTTTCTACCTTGCCGATGGTGGTGCCCCCTCACCCGATGGGAACAGATTTTCCTTCACCATGACCGTGGTAGCGCAGCAGGAGCATCGCGGCGTCGTCGTGGAGGGGCCCTGCGACATGGCGCACCAGGTCCTCGCGCAGCGCCTCCAGGGCGTGGCCGGCGTCGGGTTCTTTGAGCAGGTCCGCCCTCTCGCCGAGGGGGTAGAAGGAGTCGTCCGCGTCCCGGGCCTCGGTGACCCCGTCGGTATACAACAGCAGTTGCTCGCCGGCGGCGAAGTCCACCCGGTAGGGCTTCGGTCCTTCGGTGCCGTGGGCACCGAGTCCCAGGGGGAGGGCGTACACGGGCGGCTCCGGGAAGTCGACCGTGCCGTCCTGGCGTACGACCATGGGAGCCGGGTGACCGTAGTTGAGGAAGACGACCTCACCGTTTGAGCCGATCTCGGCAAGAACCGCGGTCACGAACCTCTCGCCTTCCAGCTCCCGGGCCACACTGCGCTCCAGGCGCTCCCCCAACCCGACCAGGTCGGCTTCGTCGTGCGCCGCCTCCCGGAAGGCACCGAGCACCACGGCAGCCGTCTCCACCGCGGCCAGCCCCTTGCCCTGCACATCCCCCACGATCACCCGGATCCCGTGCGGCGAGGCCACCATCTCGTAGAGGTCACCGCCGATACGCGCCTCCGCGACCGCCGAGGTGTACGACACCGCCGCCTGTAACGGGCCGGCGGTCCGCGGCACCGGCCGCAGCAGCACCCTCTGGGCCACCTCCGCGATCGACCGCACACTGGCCAGCTCCGCCTCCCGGCGCGAGCGTGTCACCGCAGCCGCGATACCCACCCCCGTCACACCCGCCACCGACGCCATCGCGGTGAACCCCCGCCGCTCCTCGAACAGCCCGTCGTACATCCCGAGCGCCACGCACACGAGCAGAGCCAGCGCACCGATCAGCGTCGTACGCCGCCACCCGCCGACCAGCCCGGAGAACGCCGGCCCCAGCGAGACCAGCGGCAGGAGTCCCACCCCGGGTCCGGCGACGACATCCACCCCAGCCACCACGGCCATCGCCGCCACCGGCATCCAGGACAGCACCGCGGAACCCTGCGTCGGCTTCTGCCCGTTCATGCGTCCTCCAGAGAAGTTCCAGCGCATGAGAGCCGTCTGATCGCTTGTGACACAGACACCCCTCCCCGAATTTAGACTATGCAAAGGTTCCTGTGAGGAAGAGGCTCACGGCCCAGCCTTTTACCCAATAGAGGCCGGAGCCGACAAGTACGACGTCGGAAGGCGAAGATGCCCCACAGACAGGCTCCACCGGAACGGCGTCAACTCCCCATCGGCCGACGGCGGTTCCTCGCCCGCCTGCCGATACCCCTCTTCCGCTGCGGGCTGGGGTGGATCTTCGGCGGCCGGCTGCTCCTGCTGCATCACGTGGGCCGCATCACCGGACTCGACCGCCACGTGGTCCTGGAGGTCGTGGAGCACGCACCGGACGAGAGCAGCTGGACCATCGCGTCCGGCTTCGGCCCGAAGGCTGCCTGGCACCGCAATCTGCGCGCACAGCCCAAGACCCTGATCGTGGTGGGCACCCGCCATCACGCCGTCACGGCCCGCTTCCTCACACCGGACGACGGTGCCGAGATCATGGCCCGTTACGCCCGACGCCACCGACGGACCGCACATCGCCTCTGCGCGTTCATGGGCCTGCCGCCCGACGGCACCGATGCCGGATTCCGGGAGGCCGGCCGGAACATCCCCTTCGTACGCCTGGACGCCGGCCCGGGAACCCGGCTGCAGTAAAGCCCGGACACCGCGCCGGTTCAACTCCAGACCAAGACCACCCCAAAGCCCTGGCGAACTTATTTTGCACTGTGCAAAACTTGCACTCGGGGACCGGGTCGGCGGTCGGTGTCGCCCAGCGCCCAGGAGTGATCGGCACGCTGTCCGGAGTGGGGGCGACACACCGACCGCCGACAGGTCCCCCACCGCTCGGCTCTCGGAGATGCGCGCACTGCGCACCCTCTCCACCGATCCGCGCGGTCCACTGCGGCCCGCGGAATGGACCCGGCCGAGAAGGACCGAGGAGGACGGGGGCCATGGCCACTGGAGACCCAGGCCAGGGCGGAACACCGGACGAGGGGGCGGTGTTCCGCCCATCCCGGACACCATGTGCTGTCCGATGAGGCGCTGCCGGACGGCGCGCCCACCGCGAACGCCCAGCCGGCCACTCCGGCCTACGCAGGCACGCCCCCGCCGAGGCCCCAGGCCGGGTGATACGTCCGTAGACACAAGGAGTTCCGCCTCCCCCTCGACGGCGATTGAACGATCGTTTAGTATCCTGTACATGCGTTCAATCCGTGACGACCGGACCACCCGCGCAGTCATCCGTGACGAGGCCCTGCGCCTGTTCTCCGCGAGCGGATGGGAGGCGGTGACGATGCGGCAGATCGCCGCAGCCGCCGACGTGTCGCCAGGGCTGGTCATGCACCACTTCGGGTCGAAGGAGGGCCTGCGACAGGAGGTCGACCAGTACGTCCTGGACGTCTTCGAGGCCATGCTCGGTGAGCTGACAGGTGACGGCGGGGCGGAGCTGCTCGATCCCGGGGCCGGGGCGAGTTCTCTGAGCGAGCTGTTCGCCCAGCACCTTCCCGACGACTCACCGCTGCCCAGCTACCTGCGCCGACTCCTGCTGTCCGACACAGACGCCGCGCAGCTGCTGTTCCGGCGCCTGTACGAACTGAGCAGGGCCGCGCTGGACGGTCTGGCGGCAGCGGGACTGGCCGCCCCCGGAAGGGATCCGGCGGTGCGCGCCGCCTTCCTCCTCGCCAACGACCTCGCCCTGTTCCTGCTGCGCGACCGCCTCACCGAAGTCCTGGACACGGACCCGCTGTCGGCCGACGGCATGGCCCGCTGGGCCCCGGAGATGCTCAGCATCTACGCGGGCGGACTGAACGCGCCCCCACCAGAACCGCAAGGAGACGCCCCCCAGGGAGACCGCACATGACGCCCGGATCAACCCCCGTACCAGCACCCGCACTTCAGGCCCACGACATCCGCAAGTCCTACGGCAAGAACCCTGTCCTGCGCGGCGCCGACCTCACCGTCACGCCCGGCCAACTCGTCGCCGTCGTCGGGGAGAACGGCGCCGGAAAGTCGACCCTGCTGAAGATCCTGGCCGGCACCCTGCCCGCCGACAGCGGCGAGGTGACACTGTCCGGCGCCCTCGGCTACTGCCCGCAGGACCCCGTCCTGAACGCGAGCCTCACCGTCAAGCAGCACCTGCGCTACTTCGCCGCCGCCCACCGCCTGCCCGACCTGGACCGCGGCCGTGAACTCGTCCGCCTCCTCGGCTACGAGCAGTACGGAGCATCCCCCGCCGGCGAACTGTCCGGCGGCACACGGCAGAAGCTCAACCTCACCCTGGCTCTCCTGCACGACCCGGACGTCCTCCTCCTCGACGAGCCCTACCAGGGCTTCGACTGGGAGACCTACCTGCGCTTCTGGGACCTGGTCGAGGACCTGCGCGCCCGTGGCAAGGCTATCGTGGTCATCACCCACCTCGTCTTCGAGCAGGAGCGCTTCGACCTGCTGGCCGACCTCACCGACGGCCGGCTCACCCCGCGCACGACGTCGAGGGAGGACCACCATGTCGGCGCCTGACGCACTCCAACTTCGGCCGCTGCACGGCCAGTTCCCCACCGCCCTGCGTTTCTGCGTGCGCGACCAGACCCGCAACCGGCTCGCCGCACTGCTGCTCGTCCTCTTCGTCCCCGCCTGGTACCTGATGATGGACGCCCTGGCCGGACACACGCCACTGGACTTCAAGCTCTACGCCACCGGCCGGGTGCTGCACGTCGACGGCGGCCAGCTGACCCTGATCTCGGCCGGCCTCAACTCCGTCACGATGATCGCCGGGTTCGTCGTCTTCGACGCCGTCCGCAAGGCCCTCACCTTCGACCGCCGCCTGGTGTTCGCCGGCTACCGGCAGAGCACCCTCATCGGCGCCAAGTCCCTGTCCATCGCCGCGGTCGCCAGCGCGATCGCCCTCTATACCGCGCTCGCGATGCTTCCCTTCTGGCGTCCGGACCCCGGCGGCTGGTTCGCCGTGCTGGCCGGCTTCACCGCCATCGCACTCACCTACGGCGCGCTCGGCCTGCTCCTCGGCGTCCTGGTCAAGCACGACCTGGAAGGCTTCTTCCTCATCATCATGGGCGGGCTGATGGACACCTTCCTGCAGAACCCGCTGGGCAACCCGCTCGCCAACAAGCCCGTCCTGGAATGGTTTCCCTCCTTCGGACCCATGCAGTTCGCCGTCGGCGGCTCCTTCGGCCACACCCTGCTGTGGGGTCACCTCGCGCTCGGCCTGAGCTGGGCGGCCGCCTTCGCCGCGGTCGGACTGGTGATCTTCCGGATCAGGACCCGCAACCGCACGCGCACCGGTGGCTGAGGACCGCCGTACTCCCGCCGCAGTAGCCCGGCACTCCCCTCGGAGTAACCCCGACCCGCTCCTCCCGTACGACGACCCCGACGGCCCGCCGATCGAGCATGAAGGCATGATTCTCATCGAGGTCTTCGCACCTGCGGGCGTTCTCGACCCGGCACGACACCAAGAAGTCGGCAAACGACTCATCGACGCGCTCATGGGCTCCGGGGACTCCCACGCCGAAGCCGTCATGGACTCCGCCCGTGATCTCACCCAGGTCCTCATCCACGAACCGGCCGCCTGGATCACCGGCGACCGGCACCCGGTCGACCCCGCCGACCCGCCCCGCTACCTGATCCGCGTCAGCTCACCGGCCCCCTGGCGCAGGGAGATGAGCGCCCACGCCATAGACCGGCTCACCCAGGCCCTGGCAGAGACCGAGGACGAGGCGGGTCGGGATCCCGGCCGGCTGCGCGACCAGCCGCACGCCCTGGTCCACGTCGTCGGCATCCAGGAAGGCAGCCTCGGGCTGTACGGCCGTCCGATGGGCAGCCTGGATCTCATCCAGCACATGACCGCCCCGCACCGCGACACCATCGCCCAGCTGCCCACCGACGACCTGCCGCCCGGCACGGTCATCGACCCGGTGTGCGGCATGACCGTCGACCTGAACACCACCGACCTCACCCTGGAGGTCGAGGGCACACTGCACGGCTTCTGCAACGGCCAGTGCCGGCGCATCTTCGCCGACGAGCACGGGGTACCACTGAAGGCATAGGGCTCAGCGGTAGTCGGGGTTGGCGGCGTCGAAGCGGCAGCCCGCGTCCCACTCCGAGCGCTGGTTGCCGTGCGCCGGGATGCCCTTGGCGCGCTTGAGCATGGCGGCCATGTGCATCAGGTTCCAGGTCATGAAGGTGGTGTTGCGGTTGGTGAAGTCGTTCTCCGGGCCGCCCGAGCCGGGGTCGAGGTACGACGGTCCCGGTCCCGCCGGTCCGATCCAGCCGGCGTCGGCCTGCGGCGGGATGGTGTAGCCGAGGTGCTGCAGGCTGTAGAGGACGTTCATCGCGCAGTGCTTGACGCCGTCCTCGTTGCCGGTGATCAGACAGCCGCCGACGCGGCCGTAATAGGCGTACTGGCCCTCGGAGTTGAGCAGACCGGAGCAGCCGTAGAGGCGCTCGATGACCTTCTTCGTGACCGAGCTGTTGTCGCCGAGCCAGATCGGCCCGGCGATCACGAGGATGTCGGCGGCCATGACCTGCTCGTACAGCGCGGGCCACTCGTCCGTCGCGAAGCCGTGCTGGGTCATGTCGGGGTAGACGCCGGTGGCGATGTTGTGGTCGACGGCCCGGATCTCGGACGTGGCGACACCGCGCGACATCATGATCGCCGCGCTCTTGTCGATGAGCCCCTGGGTGTGACTCTGCTGCGGGGAAGGCTTGAGCGTGCAGTTGACGAACAGGGCGGTGAGGTCGTCGAAGCGATAGCTGTCGTCGGTGGCGTTCACGGCGGCTCCTTGCGCGTGAGGCGGTGTTTTGTCCCGGGCCGGGGACGGATCCAGCGGCAGCTTCTCGCGGGGATCTGCGTTTGTCGCGCTTTGTCCGCCATCCGTCATCCTTCCGACCGATGTCGCGCACAAGGGGACGCCGGCTGGGATCCTGGCCCCGTGGCAATCGATGTGACGGTGCGGCGCGTGATCCCGCTACCGCCCGAGCAGGTGGCGGCGTACGCCATGGACTGGTGTCACGACACTTGGGGGCACCTCCCATGCCCGTTCAGGGCTATGGGGGAGGACCCAGGGCATCCGGCAGGCGGAGCTGACCAGGGAAGCGGACGGCGGCGGGTTCGGAGTGGGCGCCGAGGTGACTCGTACGGCGTACTTCCTCGGTCGGCGCATCGACTACGTCCTGCGGGTGACCGCACACGAGCCACCACGGCTGCTGGACATGATCGCCACGACCACCCCCATGCCCATGCACGTCACCTACCCCTTCGAGGCCCACCCACGCGGCACCCTGGCCGGCATCCGGGTAGGCGGTGGCCCCGGCGGTCTCCTTCGCCTGACGGCACCCCTGATGTCCCGCAAGGTCCAGTCCAGTCTGACCAAGGACTTGCGTGGCCTCGAACGCCGGCTCACCGACCCGGAAGGCGGCACGTGATGGCGTACGACGAAGGGCTGGCCGCCCGCGTCCGGGCGCGCTTGGGAGCGGGTCCCGACATCACCGAGGTGGGGGTCCCCCCGCTCGAGCGAAGCCGAGAGTGGGGGAGGATATTCGGGGGCATCGCGTTCCTCCACCACGGCAACATGGCCGTCGGCGTGAGCGGCGACGACCTCATGGTCCGGGTCGGCCCCGACGCCACCGCCGAAGCCCTTGCCCGGCCCGGCGCGCGGATCTTCGACATGACCGGTCGCCCGATGCGCGGCTGGGTCGTGGTCGCGGGCTCCGCCGTCACGGAGGACGAGGCGCTCGGCGAGTGGATCGACGAGGGCCACGCGTTCGCGGCGAGCCTGCCGCCCAAGTGAGGCTCGGGTGTTCGGTCCGTGCCGCATCTGCAACTGTCTCGTCGCCGACGATGCGTCAGCTCCCGGTAAGCAGGTGCAGGACGACCGGTGCTGCGGTTGCGGCGGATCAGGAGGTGCCGCTGTCCGGGGCGGTAGGAGCGCAGAGCTGATGGTCGATGAGCCTGTCCATCGCACGCTCGGTGGCCAGCCCGTCCGGAGCGCCGTCGCCGCTGACCGCCACCACAACGGTGCGATGCCCGTCGGGGGTGGAGCCGTCGCGAGTGGTGTAACCAGGCATGTCGCCGCCGTGGCCCCAGTAGCCACCGCCGCAGGTCAGCGGGATCCACATCACGCCGAGGCCATAACGGGCACCGGGCCACTCCTCGGCCAGGGCCGGGGCTGGGACGGTTGACTGCATTTCGGCGAGCTGGTCCGGGCGCAGCAGCCTGCCGCCGAGCAGCGCGGACCAGAAGCGGACCAGGTCACCTGTGGTGCTGACGACTGCCCCGGCCGCACCGGCCGCGGTCGGATTGAACACCGTTGCGTCGATGGCCTCGCCCGAGCCGAAGTTGGAGTAGCCGTGCATGTGCGGCCCCGGGACGCGCGGCGACGTGCCTGGTGCGAGGGTGCGGTGCAGGCCCAGCGGCGCGATGATCCGTTGCTCGACCTCGTCCTGCCAACTCCGCCCGGTGATCCGTTCGATGATCATCCCGGCCAGAATGTAGTTGGTATTGGAGTACTCCCACCTGGTTCCGGGTGCGAAATCCGGCGCATGGCGCATGGCGATGGCCACGAGTTGCCGGCTGGTCCAGGTGGTGTACCGCTGGGCGAGGAAGTTCTCCTTGGTGTCCATCTCCGGGAAGTCCGACGTGTAGTTGAACAGTCCGCTGGTGTGCTGCAGCAGCTGCCGGACAGTGATCCGGGAGCCGTCGTTGCCGTTGCCGTCAACCACCCCGGGCAGCCACCGCTCGACCGCGTCATCAAGGGTGAGCTGCCCTTCGCCGACGAGTTGGAGGAGCACCGTGGCGGTGAATGTCTTGGTCGCGCTGCCGATTCGGAACCGGTCGCCTGTCTCTGCCGGCGTGCCCACGGCGGTATCCGAGAGTCCGGCCGTGGCGTGCTCGCGCTCATGCCTTCCGGCCGCTTCGGCCAGCACCCCGACCGTCCCGGTCCGCTGCACAGAGTCCACCTGAGCCCGCAACCCTCCCGCCCCGAACGCCTCCGCCGGGCCCGAGGCCAGCGCGATTCCAGCCAGCACGGTGGCGGCCGACAAGGCGGCGGTTCGGCGGCAGGTCCGTACACGCATACCGGGTCTCCCTCTGCGCCGGGGCATCAGGCACCCACGCTAGGACTCCCGTCCCGCCCCCACGATGGGGCTGACCCGCCGAAGCCCATGGGGGCAAACCCCACTCCCACTGTCCTTGGGCAACGAAGTTGGTCGTGCGTCTCGCACTGGCCCGGGCGGACCGAGTTGGATGGCAAAGGCTGTTGCTGATCCTCCGGCTGTGATCGTTTCGGGCTGCGCATGGGCGAGTCGGCGGGCCCCGAGTCCTGGTCGCGTTCGTGCCGTTTCCGCGTGCCGCACGCAGGTGCGGGTACGGGGCCCTGGCCGGAAGTCAAAGGATCATGAAGGGTGAGTGCTCGGCCAGCAGGAGCCTGCGCAGCGACGAGCGGATGCGCGACAGGATGTGGCGACGTGACGAGGCACATGCAGACATGGCTCCCCCAACAGCGGTAAGGTACGCACTGTTGCGTACCTTCCGAAAGGTACGCACATGTGCGTACCTTGTCGAGAGGCGGAGCGATGGCGGCGGGCGAGTTGGCGCATCCTCGCGTTGAGGAGCTGGAAGTAGGGGCCATCCTTGTGGCGCTGGCTGATGCGAACCGGCGTCGGGTCGTGGCTGAACTGGCAGCGGGACCGGATGAGGAGCGGCTGTGTGCTTCCTTCGATCTGCCGGTGGGCAAGTCCAGTCGCACCCGTCACTGGCGCGTCCTGCGTGAGGCGGGGCTGGTGTATCAGCGCGATGCCGGAAACGGGCTGTACATGCGCCTGCGAAAAGAAGATCTGGACCGCCGCTTCCCGGGCCTGATCCAGGCCGTCATCTCGGCGGACTAGGCGTACCCGAAGCTGATCCAGTGGTGCCGACCTCGAACCATTCGACCCCGCGAGCTTCGGCAACTGCCGTGCCGGGGGCTCTGGTTGTGACCGGAAGTGATCACCGGGTTGGGTGATCCGGCGCCCTGCTGCATCGAGGTAGGGACCCATGATGTGGAGATGACTGACAGCTCACGTGCTCATTCGTTCAACTCGGCCGCTGCCCAGTACGAGGCGAGCCGCCCTTCGTACCCGTCGGCGCTCTTCGACTTCGTCGAGGAGACCCTGAGCCGTTCCCTGGCGGGTGCCCGCGTCGCCGACGTCGGCGCGGGCACCGGAATCGCGACCTCCCTGCTGCGGGAGCGGGGTGCCGATGTGGTCGCCGTCGAGCCTGGTGACGCGATGGCCGCCGAGTTTCGCCGGGTGCTCCCGGACGTGCCGATCGTCCGAGGAGACGGCAATGCCCTGCCACTCGCCGATGCCTCGCACGACCTCATCACCTACGCGCAGTCCTGGCAGTGGACCGACACCGGCCGTTCCGTCCCGGAGGCCCTGCGGGTCCTGCGCACGGGCGGGGCGCTCGCGATCTGGTGGAACACCACCGCCTTCGATGTGCCATGGATCCGCGCCCAGCACGAGCGCATCGCGCACCACTGCGGAGTTCCCGCCCGCTCCGCGGCGCGCCCCGACGACGGCGAGGCCATCCGGCTCGCGGGGCTGACCGGACTGCGGGTTGTGCGCCGGCAGATCCGCTGGCAGCGGACCGTCGCCCTTGCCGCCCACCTCGCCAATATCAGCAGCCGCTCGGCGTTCCTCGTCCTCGGCCAGACCACGAACCGGGCCTTTCTCGCCGAGGAGCGCAGGCGACTGCACGAGGCTTTCCCTGATGAGCTGGTGGACGAGACCTATGTCGTTGATGTGCTGGTAGCCGCTCGTCCGTGACCCTGCGACGGGCCGGCAGACAGCGCAGGGCGGCACGGCGCCTTGGCCGATCCTGGATCATTCCCTGCGTTCGGGCAGGCAGCCATCCGTTACCGTACGCCCCATCGTCCACCACGCCTCGTCGAGTTCGGCGAGGAACAGAGTGAGAGGGCGTCCATGACGACGACCGTCCCTGCCCCCACCGACAACTTCACCCACCCCGTCGAGGACCGCTACTTCGAGGACTACGTGCCGGGCGCCGTGCACGTCTTCGGCAGCAGCACCCTCACCGAACAGGACATCCTCGACTTCGCCCGGCGCTTCGACACCCAGAGCTTCCACACGGATCCCGTGGCGGCGCAGGCCGGACCGTTCCAGGGGCTGATCGCCAGCGGCTGGCACACCACCGCCGTCATGATGCGCCTGTACGCCGACCACTACCTCAGCAAGGTCGCCTCGCTCGCATCCCCCGGCGTCGACGAACTCCGCTGGCAGCGGCCGGTGCGGCCAGGCGACACCCTCTCGGTCCGGGCCACGATCACCCACGCCCGTATCTCCCGCTCCAAGCCCGACCGCGGCATCGTGCACACCCAGGTCGAGGTCCTCAACCAGCACGGCGAAACAGTGCTCACCATGACCGTCATGAACATGCTGCGGCGCAGGCCGTAGCGGCCCCGGTCCTCGGTACGGGCGGCGTGCAGGGCGATGATGCCGGTCATTGCCACGGCGCGAAGCCGACGCGCTGCCCGGTCGTCGCCCACCAGTACCAGTACCAGTTCGAGAAACGCCAGATGTTCAGTCGGCCACGCGGTATCGCAGGTGCGTGACGCCTGGGGTGTCGATCACGCGGACGAGGTCGAGCCGACGGGGCGAGCCCAGCGCGCCGAAGAGCGACCGGCCGGCACCGAGCAGTACGGGGACCTGGTGGGTCTCAAGCTCGTCCAGCACCCCGGCCTGCACCGCCAGCTGCGCCGTTGTCGCCCCGTGGACCAGCACGTCGCGCTCACCGGCGGCCTCCTTGGCCCGCGCCATGGCCGCCTCGATGCCGTCGGTGGCGTAGCGGACGTTGGGGCCCTGGACGGCGCGTCATCGTCAGCCTCAGAGCGGGTGAACACCTCAATGTGGACGCCATCGTGATGGTCACTGCCCCAGCCGCCGACCGCGTCGAACGTGCGCCGTCCCGTCAGCACCGCGCCGGTGGCCAATATCTCGTGGACCACCGGAAGGCTGGCCGCGTCGGTCCGGATGACCGGTAGGCCGACTCCGCCGCGGGCCTCGTGGTCGCCGTCGAACAGCCACGCGTGCAGCTGCTCGCCGCCGGTGCCGAGGCCATTCTGAGGGCCGTCATCGGGACCAGTGATGAAGCCGTCGAGAGATATGGACATGTAGAGCACGGAGGGGGACACGATCGGGTCCTCCTGTCGTGACGGAGCGTGGACAGGCCGAGCGAGTCATCAGGCTGCTTCATCTCGGCTTCATGCTTCTCCCTGCAGACCGTCTGCGTGCCCGGAACTCGTCGTGAACTCGGTCCTGCCCGGCATCCACCTGATCGCGCCCCTGCCCACGCGCTGGATCATCGGCACCCTGTGCCATCGGAAGCCGGAGCGACTGGTGGAGCGCGAGCGGCTACCCCTCTGACCCGGGGCCTCGCTGGTGATCGCACTTCACAGCAGCCGGGCGTCGATCGCTGCAGGGTGTAGCGGTGTACGGGGTCGGCCGAATTGGTGCCGGTGAGCTGGCGGATGTGCTCCAGCCGGTAGGTCAGCACGCACGCGGAAGGGATGTGCCGCGACTCTCTGCGCACCACTGATGCCTCTTTACGGCGGCGTGCCGCATCGGAGCCTTGCGCTGGCTAGAGATCGCTCGTGCGGGTTGCCGTCCTGAGTCGGTCGAGACTGGTGTAGCGCTGGCCGAGTGTCCATGCCCAGGTGCGCCCCGTCTCGGTGACGGTGTCGTTGACGATCGGCCCATCGAGCCGGATGGTGTCCAGATCCTCGGAAGCGGACAACAGGAAGACCCCGTTGGACTCGCCCTCGGGTCGGTATCCCTCCTTGACGAGGGCAGCGATGAGATCCGCAAGCTCGGCGCGCCCCTCGCTCCGATGGCATTCGGCTTCCTCCCGGGTGAGCAGGACCTCGGGGTGGTATGCGCGAATGCGGGCGAGAAGCGGCTGGATGGCCCCGTCGGTATAGAACCCGAAGTGCGTCAGGCCCTCGCGGAAGGACCGGCCCGGCTGACAGACGTAGGCCGCGAGGCGTCGGTACTCCGGCCAGGCGGAGCGGGCCGCGACGATCACGGTGTCGTCGTTGGTCAGCAGTCCCTCCGCCTCGTAGAGGGCGATGAGCTCGTACAGCAGGAAGCGGGTCTGCTCGCCGACGAGTCGTGCCGGGTTGGTCACCGCGGCTTCGATCGCGGTGGCCAGGTCGCGGAAGGACAGCCACAGCACCCGGTCGCGGACCTGATGGGGTATGCCGTCGACCTGTGTGAACCACGCCGGGCGGACCGGGTCCGGTGTCAGGACGAACAGGCGGGCGCTCGGGTCCCCGTCCAGCTGCCGCATATGGGCGCGCAGTTGGCTGCGGCCGTGCCCTTCTCCGGCGTAGGCGCCGCGCACGGTCTTGGTCTCGAACCACCAGGTGAAGCGCGCCGAGATCCGAGCGTCGGGAACCGCCTCGTCGATCGTGACCTGGTTGTGGAAGGAGACGGCGGGCAGTTCTCCCGCGCCTGCGGTCGCGGTCTCCAGGAGCTCTTGCACCAGTGCCAGATCGATGCGTTCGAACACGGCCATGGTCGAGGAGGTGACGCGGTTCTCGCCGCTGCGGTAAGTGGAGAAGAGGGGGCTGGGCGGCATGCGCGACAGGATAGAGGCTCGTGCACGCAGCTCCTCCGGCCCTCTGCGGTCGGCGCCTGATCCGGTGTTTCAGGCCGACAGCGGGCCGTCGCCCGGCTCGCCCAGGTTCTCGGCGAACTGGAAGAGGGCGGGCAGCGCGATCGGCGGCGCTCAGGGCTGCGAGCGCCGCGTCCATGCGTCGTTCGTGGGCGCCGGTCCACACCGCGAGCTGCTCGCGGCCGACGTCGGTGAGAGTGACGACCGAGGCGCGGCGGTCGGCTGGATCGACCTCGCGGACCACCAGCCCCTCAGTGATCATCTGGCCGATCAGCACGCTGACGGTGCTGGGTGCCAGTCTGCCCATCACCACGGGCCTGTACGCCTGGTGGGCCCCCGCCAGAGGTGCTGACCACCTTGGGCGGGCCGGCGAATGAGAGCGATCGGGGGCAGCGCCTCCTCTATCTCGGCAAGGCCAAGCGGCTGCGGACCCGCATCGTCTCCAGCCATCTGAGGGACGCAGGCTGGTCCACCCTGCGGCGCACACTGGCCGGTTGCTGATGCCGGCCGAGGGGTACTGCACCACGTGGACCGACCGCGTCGTCCTGATCCCCGAGGACGAGCAACGTCTTACCGACTGGACGCGCCATCACCTCCGCCTCACCTGGTGCGAGCGCCCCGATCCCGTCCCCTGGAGACAATGCCCATCTCCTGACTCCGCCCGCCCCTGAACCTCGACGGCACAGAGCACGGAACCACCCGAGAATGCGTCAAGCGGGCGCGGGCCGCTTACTGCACCAGCGCCGGCCCTCGCCCGGACACGGTCCGCATGCCGACCTGGGCTGGCCCGGATTCCGCCGCGAAGGGCGGGCCGAGCGACCACACCGGGTCATCGGACCCCATGGGCCCGCCACCGTCGACGCAGCCAGTCGCCGGCCTCCCCGAGAGCGACGAGAAAGACCGCCGAAGCCGCACACCGGCCCGGCGAGGCGGGCTGTGCGAGTGCCTTGCCCAGGAGCCAGAGGACCAAGGCAAGCAGCGCCCACCACATACCGAGCGACAAGGTCGCGCGTCTCGCACGCGGGCTCACATCGTCCCTGCCGGACACGTGCCCGGAGTGTCGTCCGGTCCGCACTCCTCGGCGGCGCCCATTTCCAAGGTGAAGACCGGCGGGTCGCTGTCGAAGCCCCGGATCATGTCGTGGAACTCCCAGGCACCGGAGCCGTCCCTCCTGAACTCCGCGACCGTCGTGGCGGTCGAGCCGACGACCCCGGCGAAGTCGTCTGCCAGCAGTTCCCTGTATCCCTCGACGACCAGCACACCGGCATTGGCCATGTCGCCGAAGGTCCGGCGCCCGCCGTCCTGATGGATGGCCACCCCCACCACGACCCGGCCGTAGGCGGATGCCAGCCGGTCGAACTCCAGACTCATGACCTCGACGTAGCCCAAGCCCAGCCCAGTCTGGCTGTGCCGGGACATGTTGATGGTGCCGTCGGGTGACCGGCTGTCGTAGTGGACGACATAGACCGGCCGCCCGTAGAGGTCGTCCGCGGAGTAGGTCGCGGCGATGATGTCGAGATGCCGAGGCGATTCCCCCAGGGGACTCGGGTCCCACTTGAGTCGCACCTCGACCTTCCCCAGTCCCTTGCCCGCGCTGCTCACCGGACGCCACCTTTCCCGCATCGAACCACCCCAGGACCGGCTGGCCCCTACTCGTCAAGTATGGCCTGTGACCAGCCACTTGATGCTTCCTTGATGAGCTCCGGGCCGAGCCGGCAGTAATGGCAGTACGCGAGACCACCTCTTCGGGCCGGTCGACAGGTTGCTGCCCCCTGGTCAATATGCCGACAGATCAGTGGGTCAGCATGACTCCCTTGGGCACACCCAGAGGGCAGGCGGCTTCATCGCGCCGACACAGCGGACCAGAAGAAGCCTGGAGCCCGGCAGGAGCGAGACCGGCGAGTGACCTGGTCGACGGCAAGTCGCGGCCGCCCAGAACGTATCTGTATCGACGAACCGGCAACTCGCATCCGACAGGCCCTGGGCCGCTTACTGGAACACAACCGCAGCCGCAGTACCTGCATGCGGCTCGGGGTCCGGACCATCCGCCGATCCGCTTGCCCGTGCCCTGGCAGCACACTGAACTGGACGAAGACCGACTGCCGAAGCGGCTGGTACTCGCGGTCTGATGGGCCTCGACGGGGTCACTTTCCACGACACCACCGCCCACACGCCGGCGACGACTGAAGGGGCAGGCAGCCTGAACGCCGTCTGGTGTTACCCGGACTGGGAGGCGGCGCGGAGCCGTGTGATGGCCTGCCGCAGTTCATTGAAGGCGCGTTCTTCCCCCCGTGGCTCGGCGCGGGAGGCGGCAAGGACATTGTCACGCGCCGCACGGACACGGGCATAGACATCGAAGCAGGTGAGGGCCTCTTGGATCACCACCTCCTGCGGCGTGGGGGAAGGTGTGGCGGAGGGGCCGTTTCGGAGTCACATGGCCGGACTCTTCTCTCATTGCGAGGCGACGAATCGGGAAGAAGCAATGTGTTCCATGAGGCGCTGCATGCCCAGCTCCCGGAGAACGCGCACGCTGCGGGGTGAAGCGCGGGGAAGCGCATAGGGGACCGGCTGCAGGGGCCTGCGCAGCGCGATGGTCTCCGGGGCAGTACAGGTGGTCTTGCCGGGGTTTGCTTCTACGACGCCGGGGGCCCGAGCCCAGGCTCTCAGGAGTTCCCTCCGGACACGAGGAGCATCCCCGGCGGTCGACTTGCCCCGCAGTCGGACGACCGCACGGGAGCGTGAGCGCACAGCAGGCCTTTCGGGCGCGGACTGACACGTCGCCGACCAGACTTCCCGGCACACCACCCACCCCCGAGCAGCGAGGCGAGCCGTCGTCACCCTAAGCGCCGCCACGGCCACCAGCACAGTCCGCGCCCCTGCCTCAGCCGTTCAGACCCCACGCCCGCGCAACCGCTGCCTGCCCAGGGAGGCGACGGCCGCCTAAGTCATCACTTTTCCGGTCCGGTGGATGCGAAACAGGCCCGCCGCCGCCCGCTGCTTCCGCTCTCCAAACTCATCCGCGACGTCGCCCTCACCCACCTCGACCTGGCGGACATCAGCTGGCACTGCGCGCCGACGGCTCAGCGTTTGGCCTCCCCCTACTCGCCCACAAGTCAAAGAACTATTAAATCGGAATCAAAGAAATACTAAAATCGGGCGCGGACATGTCATAAGGTCAGGCAGGTGTGCCACGCCGACCCTGCAGCTCACCAGGGCCAAGTACCCGGCCGCCGCAGCCTATTACTGGATCCTGATGGAGAAACTGGCCTCCCACCCGGGGAGCAAGAAGTACAACTCGCCACTTCATCGCCTCGCGGACGACACGAAGGCGACGGACAACCGGAACAAGATGTGCGAACTCGCGGTGGCAGAGTGGAATCCGTTCCCGGACGCGATCGGGCCGAGCTGCGACGAATACCCGTTCGCCAAGTCACGTGAAAGTGGCGGAATGACGCTGGCCTCGGGCAAATCATGTGCACAGATGTACGCGGTGCAAAACGCCGACGACACCTACACGCTCAAGCTCGACCCCAACTACGCCTACCCGACCTGGAACGAGGTCTGCGGACGTGCCGCCATCACAGCCAGCCAAAACACAGCGGCCGGCGGCGCGTTGGGCCGGTTCACGAAGAATGTGAGGCTGCTGGACAGAGACGCGCACTACGTCCAATCCGGTTACGAGTCCTGCGATCTCAGCGGGGTCTGCGACTTCAGCTGACCTGCTGTGGGGGGCGGATGTGCCATTCAAGCATCCGCCCCCCGTAGAGCACGGGGACTCGCGGTACGGAGGTCACCGGAGCGCCGGTCTCCACCGAGCCGCACAGATCTACGAGCATAAGATCCATGCGCGGCCACAGCATGCGGTACTCGGAATCACCGAACGACATCTCCCCGATTTCCCCCGAGTGATGATGCCGGTGGTCGACGAACAGCAGATCGCCGGAAATATTTCGGGCGAGGGGAACCCATTGGCTGTCGGCGATCTGGCCGACGACCAGGTCCTCCTCGCCCTCCTCGCGGGCGTCTTCCACCATCGAGACGAGATCACGGTGAGCTTCCAGGATTCCATCGACGTCAAGGAGGCTGTAGCCAAGGAGAAAGGCTCCCGGCTCCGTACTGGCCCTCCGCATGGTGACGCCGTTGTGCAGTTCGAGGGTTGTACGCACATCCTCATGGAGAGAGAAGCCCAGGCCGTCCTCCAGGCGCTTGATATCGCCACCCGGACAACCCTGCCTCAAGGACCCGTAGTCTCCGGGGGCATGCTCGGCCAGCCAGTTCTCGAAGCGGGACCACAACTCGGTGAGACCAGGTACTCCGGTAGTCATGAGGGCTTCGCTATCACGTGAAGGTTAACTTGGCTCTGGACGCCCTGACTGGCCGTCATGGCAAATCCTCGCCGCCTGCGTCCCAGGCCCGTTGGACCGCGCGGATGTCTGGATCCGTAGAGCTCGTAACAAGATCACGAGCGGGCCAGGGCTGATGCGTTCTCAGCCGACAAGATGAGCTGATCGCCTGCGTACGCGCCACCATGGGTGGTCCACCCAGTTCGGCAACGAGAGACGCGACCCCTGATGACCAAGGTTGTCGAAGCCTTTGATCACGAACAGGGGTCGCATTCGCATGCCATCCTCTGATCGGTGTCCTGCGGCGTCACCGCGAGGACATCGACTGCGCCTCCCCGGATCCACAACTGCCGCAACTCGGCTCCCTGGCTGAGGACTTGGGCCGGATACCCGATCCCGCTACCGCCTGGGCTCCCTGCTCGCGCCGTGTCTGATCGCCGTCCCCAGCGAGGCAACGTCCCCGACGGCCATCGCCCGCTTCGCCGCCGCAGCCGATCCCTACCGGTCACGACCTCAGCACGCAACCGCCATGCTCCGACTCGCAGCGTGAGAACGCATTGCCCCTGCCTCCAATACCCTTTCGCTTGTCCGAGGAAGTCGTGATCTACGTCATGACGCATGGATCAGCCGCCACAGGGAACGATCCGGACAAGACGAGCGGATAGGCCATTTCATTCTCGCGGGACATACGCGGGACGGCGGGCCTGACAGGGCATCAAGTAAGCCGCTGACCTGCGAAACAGCTGGGAAGCCGACGGCCTCCGGAGCCGTGTGCGCAGGTTCGAATCCTGCCGGGGGCACCTTGTATTTGGTGCCCAAAGACCCCGCCATCAGCGCGTCAGCTGAGGACGGGGTCTTCGCATATGTGCAGGCGGGTGTCGATGAATGCCGCCGTTTGTCACTGATCGCACCGCAGCGGCAGGGCATCATTGACCCAGTCCATGGCGAGGTGGGGGATGAAGGACAGCGAGCCTGAGCGTGAGGCCAACGGCGTTTTGCCGACAACGCAGGAGATTCGCGAAGCCTGGGCCGCAGAGGCGTACTCCGTCCTCGTGGGCGTGGCGCGCAGCTACCACGCTGTCATCACTTACAAGGAGTTGGCTCAGGAGATCCAGAGCGGGACGGGATTCCGTACGAAGGTTCGCTTGCATCACTGGATCGGCTCCACGCTCGGCAAAGTGGTCCGTGAAGCGCATCGCCGTGGCGATCCACCGCTGACCGCGCTGGTGGTTCACAGCGACGACGGCATGGTGGGCAACGGCTACAAGGAAGTGCTGGAAGTCGCTGGAGAACCGCCGATGGAGGACGTGTTGGAGCGTGAGCGGCATGCCGCCGATGCCCGGCTCGCTTGCTATCGGCACTTCGGAGCGACCCTGCCGCCCGGCGGTGGCGTCCCCGCGCTCGCTCCCAGACATCAGGCAGCCGTCGAGCGCCGACGTGAGCGCGCCGAAAAGCCTCCACGGGTCTGCGGCAGTTGCTTCGTCCAGCTCCCCGCGACGGGGATTTGCGACTCGTGCGGTTAGCCGCCTTGGAGCAGTACCCAGAACCGTACGGCTGAGCCCCGGGCTTCTCGCAGTCCGAATTCCGTCCGCCTCGGTCTGCGGACCTGTTGCCCGGGCCGTCGGCCCCAACAGGCCGGCTGACCAACCCACTTGGCTCCGCGACATCCGCTACTTGTCCGCCCGATACAACTTGATGTCCTTGATGTCCTTGTTCACGAACCGGTGGACGTAGCCGCAGCGCCAGCAGATCAGGCCGGTGGCGTTCTCGTCGGCCGAGGCCAGTTTCATGAAGTCCATGCCGGTGCTGTTGAGGAGGATGCCCCGTTCGCGGAACAGATCTCCCTGGCAGACCTGGCACTTGAGCCATATGTCTCCCAGTGCCTCGCGGAGGGGTGGGCAAGGCCGCCGTGTTCGCGCCTCTCCGGCGCAGACATCTGCGGCGCGCCGCCCCTGGATGGGACAGCGCGCCGCAGATGTCACGTCACCGCTCGGGCGTCATGGCGGCGTGCCGTCATGGCGTCGTGGTGCGGGTGGTTCAGTGGTGGCCGCCACCCTCGTGGCCGCCACCACCGTTGTGGCCTCCGCCACCGTTGTGGCCTCCGCCACCGTTGTGGCCTCCGCCACCGTTGTGACCGCCACCGCCGTGGCCGCCCCCGTGATTGCCCCAGGACGTGTCGTCGACGAGGCGGCGGTGGTCGTTGCGGAGGGTGGCGGTGTCGGAGTGGTTGTCCCAGGTGTAGTTGTGGCGGTCCTGGTAGAGGTCGCGGTCGGTGTCGCGGCCGACACCGGTGTGGACGCGGACGGTGGCGTGGCCGTTCAGGCGGTAGTGGTGGAAGGTGTAGGTCTGGCCGTCCTTGTTCGAGAGCTTCCAGCCGTCGAGGTTGACGCTGCGGCGGTCGTGGTTGGTGATCTCCACCCACTCGTTGTTCAGCGAACGGGCGGAGCGGTCCTCCGGTCCCGGAGAGTCGTACTGCACGCGGCTGATCTCCACGTTCGTCCGGGCCGCGTGGTGGTCGGCAGCGGTCGCCGGCAGTGCCGCCGCGCCGACGAGAGCGCCGGCAGCCAGAGCGGCTGCGGCCAGACGGCGGACGGACACGGAAGGTGAAGAGGTCACGGGTTCCCCCAGCATGGTGCGGGCACCTCCCCGGATACGGCTACGGCCGGATCCCGGGCTGTGCGGTGTGCGGGTGGCGGCCTGTTGGCCGCACACCCACACCTTCTCCACCAGGCGGTCGAGATATGAGCGATACGTGAATCGTGTTACGAGTCAGTCGTGTTTCCGTGACTCTCGCCTGTACCATCCATTTATGTACGTGATGCACCAGGTTGACGCCCCGGCGAGCCGACGGGCCTTGCGGGCATTGGTCCGGGTTCCGCGTTCGCCAGGGTGCGCCACCCCCGGCCCGCCGGGAGCGTCACCCGAAAGTGAGTAACGGCGGGCCTCCCACCTGCGCATTGTTACTGGTAGTAACAATATTTCGCCGTTCCTGATGCCGGGTCACCGAACACCGTGTTGGTGCAGGGGGTGCCACCCGAGAAACTGCCGTAGAAGTACTGGCCGTTCGCCCCGTACGCCACCTCGTGGGTGCCGGCGAAGGAGCAGGTTCCGTTCTCCGCCGCGCATGTCGTCCAGGTCGCGAACGTCGGGGGCGGCGACACGACGTAGCACGTCTTCGCCGTGCCGGAGATCGGGTCGCCGAAGACCGCGTTGGTGCACGGGGTGCCGGCCGGCAGCGTGGCGTAGCGGTACGAACCGGCGGCGCCGTACGCGACCGTCATCACGCCGGAGAACGAGCAGGTGTTGTTCTCGGACGCGCACGGGGACCAGATGTTGGTTGCCGGGGGTGCCGCTTCGGCGTAGCAGGACTTCACCACTCCTGAGGACGGGTCGCCAAAGACCGCCGTGGTGCAGGGGGTTGAGCCGGTCGCCGTCGTGTAGTCGAAGCGGCCGTTCGCGCCGAAGGCCACTGCCGACGTGCCGTCGAGTGTGCAGGTGCCGTTCTCCGCGGCGCATTGGGGCCAAGTGCCGGGCAGGGCTTGGGTGGTGGAGCCTGTGGCGCTTCCCGTTGTGGTGTACGCCGCTACGTAGTCGACGCTCAGGGTGCCGCCCGATGTCGTCGCGCCGGACGGCGTTGTGCAGCCGCAGGCCGCGTTCGGGAACGTGCCGCCCATCGCCAGGTCCAGGATGATCGACTGGTTGTGGTCGAAGGCCGCCTGCCAGGTGGCGGTGCCCACTTGGGCCTCGGAGACCGAGTAGTAGGCGCCGCCGTCCAGGTAGAACGTGATCGTCTCCGCCGACGTGTTGGTGCGGTCGAGGATCATCGCGTACGTGTGGAAACCGCTCTGGCAGCCGGAGCAGGCGCGCAGGCCGCTGCTGATTCCGGTGCCCTCGTTGCAGGGGCCGCCCGGGGAGGTGCCGCAGTGGATCGTGCCGGCCACGTCGGAGAGGGCGTTGACGTCCTCCATGATGTCGATCTCGCCGTTCTCCGGCCACTGGCCCGGACCCAGCATCCAGAACGCGGGCCAGTAGCCCAACCCGCTTGCGGGGCTTGGCTGTTGGATGGACGCGGTGACCTCCAGCTTGCCGCCGGCCGGTGCGCCCACGTTCGCGGTCGGGGTCTGGATACGGCCCGAGGTCCACGAACTTCCAGAGCCCAGGGCGGTGATGTCCAGGTTGCCGTTGCCGTCGAGGTGGGTGTTGGCGGTGGAGTCGGTCATCGTCTCGATCTCACCGGTCCCGAAGCTGGAGCCCGGGCCGGTGTCGAACTTCCAGTTGGCCGACGAAGGGGCCGATCCCGCCGAGCCGTTGAAGTCGTCGGTGAAAACGGTGGACCAGCCGGAGGGGGCTCCGGGGGCGGCGGCCAGTGCGGGCTGGGCGGTCGTGGTGCCGTAGAGCAGGGCGACCATCGGGGCCAGGGTCGCCACCCAGACCAGGTGTCTCGGCCTTGGCCTCCACCTACGTCCGGTGGTGTGCGCGGCCTTTCCTCTCAACTTCGATCTGAACATCGTCCGGCCTTCCTCATGAGGAGTGCGTTACTGGACGTAACAGGGCTTGCTCGTTCCGGAGACCGGGTCTCCGTAGACCGTGTTCGTGCATGGGGTGCCACTCGTGTAACTGCCGTAGGAATACCGGCCGTTGACGCCGTCGACCAGGACCTCGCCGCCCACGCCCACCGTGGCGTTGTTCTCCCAGCCGGAGGACACCGGCGGCTAGAGGCGACCCTGGGTGGGGGCAACTTCCGTAACGTGCGTTTCATGAGGCTGCTTCTCCTCGTTCGAGCGGCGACGCGGAGAGGGGGAACCTTGCGGCCGGCGGATTGAAACGTTCGATCCGCCGGCCCGAAGGAGCCAGGCCGGCTCACGGGTTACTGCACGTAGCAGGACTTCGCCGTACCCGAGACCGGGTCACCGAAGACCGCGTTGCTGCACCCGGTGGATCCGGAGACGGACCGGTACACGTACCGTCCGGCCGCGCCGTACGCCACCTCGTGGGTGCCGGAGAAGGTGCAAGTGCCGTCTTCCGCCGCGCAGTTGGTCCAGCTGGCGAAGGACGGGGGTGCGCCGATCAGGTAGCAGGACTTGGCGGTGTTGGCGGCCGGGTCGCCGAACACCGCGTTGGAGCAGGCCGTACCGCCGGGCAGCGTCGCGTAGTTGAAGGAACTGCCCGCGCCGTAGGCCACCGTCATCACGCCGGAGAAGGCGCAGGTGCCGCCCTCGGCGGCGCAGGATGTCCAGACGTTGGTGGCGGGCGGGGCGCTCTGGCCGTAGCAGGACTTGGCGGTGCCGGAGATCGGGTCGCCGAAGACCGCGTTGGTGCAGGGTGTGGAGCCGGTCTCCGTCGCGTAGTTGAACCTGCCGCTCGCTCCGTAGGCGACGGCCGTCGTCCCGCTGACCGCGCAGGTGCCGTTCTCGCTCGCGCACCGGGCCCAAGTCCCGGGCAGGGACGGCACAGTTGAGCCGGTTCCCCCGCCACCACTGCTGCTGCCAGAGGTGAAGGCCTGGAAGATCCGGGCGAAGTCACCGGAGTTCTGGCTGACGCCGCTGCACGTGCTCTGGGCCGAAGTCGAGCCCGCGCAGCCGCCGTTGTCGCGGTTCTGCGACCAGTACGACGTGAGCGCGATCCCTCGTGAGGCGTCGAAGGCCTCTACGCTCCGGGCGTTGTCGAGGGTGAAGACCTCGCCGGCGCTGTCGTTCTGGCCGATCATCGGGGTGTTGCCGAGCTTGGCGTACGCGGCGGACGTGGAGATGCCGAAGGCGCTCGCGACCTGGCCGGCCGCCGCGTCCACGGACGTGTTGGCCGCGTTGCCCATGTCGGTGCCCGAGGAGCCGTAGTCCATGGTCATCAGGTTGACGACGTCCGGGGTGAAGCCGTTGGAACGGGCGTTGTTCAACACGTTCACGCCGTCGCCGGAGAGGCCGCTGGGGAGGGCGGGGAGGGTGACGGAGATGGACAGTGCGCGGCCGTTGTTGGCGGCCCAAGTGCGCACCTGGGCAAGGGCCTTGTCGCGGCGGTCGATGCCGGAGGAGTTGGTGAGGGAGGCCGACTCGATGTCGAAGTCGACGTGCGAGAGGTTGAAGGTGGTGATGACGTTCTCGATCTGCGCTGCCGCCGCCTCCGGGCTGGAACAGGAGTCGCCGATCTCGGTGAGCGCGGTGTCGGAGGTGTAGCCGCCGAAGGAGACGGAGACGTCGCCGCCCAGGCCGCGGATGCCGTCGATCTGCGACTGGAGGGCGGACTGGCCCGGCACCTGCCACTGACAGCCGGGGCCGTCGACGAACGCGGCGGTGAAGAACTTGGTGCCGTAGTTGTTGGCCACGTCGGTGAGGGAAACGTTTCCCGAGCCCGCGTCGAAGTACGGCGCGAAGACGTGGGCGGGCCAGGCGTTCGGGGCGGAGGCCGCCGATGCGGGGGCCGCCGCCACGGTGAGGCCGGCGGCCGCGAGGGCTCCGGTCAGCAGGGTGGCGGAGAAAAGGGAGCGGGACAGGGAACGGGCGAGGGAACGGGATCTCGATCGGGTACGCATGCGCGACCTCCACGGGGGACGGGGGGTGAATCGATTCAATCCCTGCGCGATATTGGTGCAGACCAATTCGCTGTGTGGGCTCAGGGAAGCAGCGTTGGCAGGGGCGAGTCAAGGCAAGGGTGGGTCAAGGGATTTGCGGAACCGGCGCGGGTGTCGTGACGGGCACGGATTGGTTGCGGGACGGCGCCACTCCCCCACAACTGCCGCTCACCGGCGGCACCATGGCGTCCCATGGGGGACTTGAGCGGGGGCAGCGGGGACCGGGATCGCTACGTCGACTTCCTGCGGGCGTGGGCGATCGTGCTGGTGGTGTTCGGGCACTGGCTGATCACCGGGTTGGTGCGTGACCCCGACGGGGCGATCAGCGCACCGGAGTTGCTCGCCACCGTGCCCTGGACCCAGTGGCTCACTCTGGGCTTCCAGATCATGCCGCTGTTCTTCCTGGCCGGCGGGCACGCGGCCGGCGGCTCCTGGGCGCGGGCCCGCAACGAGGGCCGTACAGCGACCGGTTGGGTGGGTCAGCGGGCGCTACGGCTGCTGCTGCCGGCCGGGGTGTACAGCGGGCTGGTGCTGGTCGCCGTCGCGGTCTGCTCGGCGGTCGGGGTGGACCCCGGCATCCTCGCGCTCGTCGGGTGGGCGATGGCGATGCAGTTCTGGTTCCTGCCGGTGTATCTGCTGCTCAGCGCGGCAACTCCCGTTCTGCACGCGGCACATCGGCGGTGGGGGCTGCGGGTGCCGGTGGTGATGGGGGTGGTCGCGCTGGTCGCCGACGCGCTGGTGGTCACCGTGCACGCGCCCTTCGTCGGGCTGCTCAACTACGTGCTGGTGTGGGGTGTCGCCTATCAACTGGGCTTCTGCTGGCGGGACATGCTGCTCAGGGAACGGTCCGCCCTGTCTGTCTCCATGGCCGCGGGCGGTGCCGCCGCCTTCGCGGCGCTGGTCGCGTTCGGGCCCTTCCCGGTGAGTCTGATCCTGGTGACCGGGCAGAGCCCCAGCAACACCAATCCTCCGTCCGCCGCGATGCTGGCCTGGGCGGTTGGGCAGGTCGGGCTGGCGCTGTTGCTCGCGCCTGTGCTGCGGCGGCTGTTGGCGCGTGAGCAACTCTGGGGGCTGGTACGGCCGTTGGGCGGGGCCAGCATGACGCTCTACCTGTGGCACATGCTGCCGGTGCTGATCGTCGCAGCGGCCTTCTATCTCACCGGGCTCGCGCCCGAACCGGCCTACGGGTCGGGGAGTTGGTGGGTGCTGCGGGTGCCGTGGCTTGCCGTCCTCGGGGTGGTGCTGGTGGGGGTCGTGGCGGCGGCGGGGCCGTTGGAGCGGGGGCTTGCGGTGGTGTACGAGCGGACGCGGCCGGGTGATCTGCCGCTTGAACTCCCGCGTCTGCCTTGGGCGTTGTGGGGTGGGATGGCGGCGAGTGTGAGTGCGCTGATCTGGTTCGCCGGGCATGGGTTCGCGTATGGCGGGCGGTTCCCGGTGCTGCCGGCGGTGGGGCTGGTGGTGGGGGTCGGGCTGGTCATGGGGACGGGGCGGAGTGTGGCGGACCGGGGTGTGCGCCTTAGCGTCTGAGTGGCTTGTGTTGTTTTGCGGGTGCGGGTCCGCTGTGGCTGGTCGCGCCCGCGCGGCGGAGCCGCAAATGTCACAGCCCCGCGCCCCTTGGGGGGTTGCCGTGCCCGGGGCCAGAAGGCGGCCGGTCGTGGTGACGGGCGGGACGGCTTGCGCCGTTCCGGCCCGTCACCCTTCAACAGTGCTAGTGCCTACGGCACTTCGACACGTCGATCCGGACGATCTGTGGGTCGTGGTCGCTTGCCTGGTCCGCGAACTCCGCGTTGATGTGGACGACGTCGTAGTTGAAGGACGTTACCGCGGGGCTGGTCAGGATGTGGTCCAGGGTCTGGGAGTTGCCGTCGTAGACGTAGGTGTAGCGCTCGGCGGCGGGGAGGGTGGTGATCAGGGGCTTGAGGACCTTGTCGGCCGTCAGGGTGGTCACCGTCTGGGAGAACTCGTAGTCGTTCAGGTCGCCGAGGACGACCGCCTTGGCGTTCTTGTCCGCCGCCAGCAGGGACTTGACGAAGGTGTTGACCTCCGCCGCCTGGGCCGCGCGCTGGGTCTCGGAGCTGCGGGCCGGGGGCTGGTAGCGGCCGTGGATCGGCTGGTCGCCGCCCTTGGAGATGAAGTGATTGGCGATCACGAAGACCTGCTCACCCTGGAAGGTGAACTCGCCGACCAGCGGCTTGCGGCTGTCCTCCCAGGCCGCGTTGGCCGGGTCGATACGGCCCGGAGAGTAGGTGAGTTCGACGCCCTTGCGGGTCTTCACCACGCTCGTGGCGGTGGTCGCGTCGCCGCCGGGGTGGTCGGTGAAGGAGACCCGCTTGGGGTTGAAGAGGAAGACCTGGCGGATGTTGCCGCCGGGCTCGCCGCCGTCCGCGTTGTTGGTCGGCGAGATGTAACGCCACTTGTACGCAGGGCCGCCGGCCGCGCGGACCGCGTCGGTGAAGCGCTTCAGGGTGCCCTCGGCCGTCACCGTGCCGTCGTTCGTCGCGCCGTTGTCGTCCTGGATCTCCTCCAGGGCCACGATGTCGGGCGAGTTGAGGTTGACCGCGACGCCCTCGGCGAGCCGGTCGAACTTCTCCTGGGTGTCGAGCGCGTCCAGGTTCTCCACGTTGTACGTGGCGACCGCCAGCTCGTCCCCCTTCTGACGGCGGGTCACTTCCTGCTTCAGGCCCTTGTCGACGAGGGTGCCGAGCTGGGTGGCCTGGACGTTGTAGCCGCCGTAGGTGGAGTAGTCGAGGGGGCCGGTCGTGACCCCTGACAGTTCGTCACCGACGTTGGCTGCGGGGAAGGTTGAGGTGGTGTCGAGCGACATCACCTCGATACGGCCGGTGTTGGGCTGGTCGTACGACGAGTACAGGGTGCCGCCGCGAGCGGTGGCGTTCTCGTTCGGCTTCACGGTGACCCACAGCTCGCCGTACGCGTCGCTCGCGCCGACCACGCGGGCGTCGGCGAAGGTGACCCGCATGCCCTCCAGGGACTCGTAGAAGTCCTGGGCGTAGACGGTGGGTTGGAGCGCGAGGGACTCGATGCTGCCGCCGGACGCGGTCGGGATGTAGGCGTCGGGGACCGAGGTGGCGTTCAGCGCGACGGCGTCGGGCAGCGCGTTGCCGCTGGAGAGGACCGTGGTGGTCGGGCCGCCGATCTCGGTGTTCGACTGGCTGGTGCTGCTCGGGTAGTACTCGCTGACCTTGCCGGTGACCAGGACCGAATCACCCACGGCCACCGTGGGTTTGGCGGAACCGGTGTAGACGAACACGGCCTCGCTGGTGCGCGGGTCGGTGTCGGGCGTCGGGTCCTGGATCCAGTAGCCGAGGGAGCCGCTGCTGCGGACGCCGGTGACGATGCCCGGGACGCGGGTGACCGTCTGGCCGGCGTACGGCGAGAGGCGGGTCGTGCCCTGGATGTCGTGGACGCGGACGGTGCCGGGGTCGGTCGGCGAGCCGCCGTCACCGCCGTCACCGCCGCCGTCGCCCGAACCGGGCGTCTGGCCGGCCGAGTTGACCGGTGACGGGGTACCGCTCGTGAAGTCGGCCGCGTTGTCGTCGGTGTCGGCGAGCGAGTCGGCGCGGGCCACCGCGGCCGTGTTGGAGGCGCCGGTGGCCGGGCCGCTGCCCTCGCGGACGACCGCGGTGCCGTAGCCCGTGAGGTCGACGATGCTCGGGTCGGCCGCGCAGTCCGCGGCGGTCTTGCAGGTCAGCGCGGTGGTGCCGGAGACGAGGGCGATCGTGCCGGAGGTGGCGCTCATCGCGATCGTGCCGGTGGCGTCGGTGGTCGGCAGCGCGGTCGTGCCACCGCTGCCGGTGCCCTCGCCGACGAGGTAGCGGGCGCCGGGGGCGATCGCGCCGGTGAGGGCGGTGACCTGCCAAGTGGAGCCGGAGGAAGGCGTACCGGGCAGGTACTGGACGCTGTAGCCCGACAGGTCGTAGGCCGCCGAACCGGCGTTGCCGAGTTCGACGAAGTCCCGGGTCAGGGTCGCTCCCGAGTTGCCCCCGCCGCCGTACACCTCGGCAATGACCGCCGAGGCGGAGGGAGTTGCGGACGCGGTGGGCAGGGCGGTGAAGGCGAATGCTCCCGCCGCGCCCACCGAGACGATCGCTTGGGCGGTGCGGCGGGCGCGGGGTCTGCGCCCTTCAGGTCTGGACACGCTGGCGGTCTCCTCGTACTTCGTGTAGCTGCCGATACCGGGTGCCTGTGGGGAGTCGGCTCAAGTTACGCGCGTAGAAAGGGAGTTGCCAGAGGGCCTCACGTTAAATCCAGGGAACAAGTGAGCGCGGGGACGGCTGCGACGGCCACGAAAGTGACGTTCCACACATAACCCCGGTGATCAACTGGACAACTCACCCTATTTCAACGGACCTTGAGAGCTCCCGGGGCATAACCGGTTCACCTTTCAACCGTGGCTTTTTCCGGTTTGGTCCAGTTCACTCGGGATGGTTTGCCGTAGGGCATAAGTCCGTTCAGTCCCCAGGAAGTGTGTGCGAGATATGTCCAATTCATCCGATTCGTCGCAAGTCCCCTTCGCTCCCCACCCGGTGACCGCGGCCGAGGTCATCCCCGGCGACCTGATCGCCCTGACCCCGGCCGACGCCGAACGCGCCTGCTGGTACGTCGTCACCCACACCCTCCCCGAGACCCCCGAGACGATCCGCGTCACCCTGCGCCCACCGCTCGGCGGCACGGACCACGACGAGGTGCTCGGCCGCGACCGCCGGGTGATCAGCGGGTGCCGGCGACTGGACGTCGGCGCGGTGCCGCGACTCGTCTCCGACGACCTCGCGTCCGTCGAGTTCCGGGAGGGCGACCGGGTGAGTTCGTTGCGGGTGGTGGATCCGGGGGCGGATGAGGTGTCGTACGTGCGGCGGTGGGGGGTGTGGCACCGGGATCTGGACGGGGGGTCGGGGGACGACGTTCTGACCGATGCGGAGGTTCGGGGGTGGGGTGGTTCGGGGGCCGGCTCCGAGATGCCGGGGGCCGGTGCACGGGGCGGTGCGGAAACGCCGGGCGCCGGTGTGGGGGGCGGTGGCGAGTTCGTCGTACGGCATCATCCGCGGCCGGAACGGATCGCGGCCGCGAGTGGGCCGCGGCGGGTCGTGGTCACCGGGCTGGGGGCCGTGACGCCGCTCGGGGTCGGGGTCGACGAGTTGTGGCGGGGGCTGCTCGACGGGCGGCACGGGATACGGGAACTGGAGGGCGAGGAGTTCGCGGAGCTGCCGGTGCGGGTGGCCGGGACCGTGCCCGTCGATCCGGCGGAGCTGCTGCCGCGGGCGGCGGCGCGGCGGATGAACCGGGCCGCGCAGTTCGCGGTGCTGGCCGCGCGGGAGGCGTGGGACGACGCCGGGTTCGTGGCGGGCGGCACGCGGGAGAGCGGGCTCGATCCCGAACGGGTCGGGGTCAGTCTCGGGGCGATCCTCGGAGACGCGTCCGTGCTCGTCGGCGGCGACCGCAAGCTGCGGGACAAGGGGCCGCGCGGCGTCTCGCCGCTCACCACCCCCATGACCGTTCCGTCGCAGGCCGCGTCCCAGGTCTCCCTCGACCTGCACATCACCGGCGAGGCCCGCACGGTCACCGCGGCGTGTGCCTCCGGCACAGAGGCGATCGGGGCGGCCATCGACCGCATACGGTACGGCCGCGTCGACATCGCCCTCGCGGGCGGGGCCGAGGCGGTCGTGACGCCGGCGATCATGGCGTCGTTCGCGGCGATGCGGGCGTTGTCCACGCGGGGGTTGGCGGACGGTTCGTCGCCGTCACGGCCGTTCGGCACGGACCGGGACGGGTTCGTGAACGGGGAGGGCGCGGGGGTGCTCGTCCTGGAGGCCGAGGAACACGCACGCGCGCGTGGAGCGCGGATCTACTGCGAGGCGGCCGGGTGGGGGCTGTCCGCCGACGCGCATCACATGGCGGCTCCGGATCCGTCCGGCGCCGGGGTCGCACTCGCCGTGCGGCGGGCTGTGCGGGACGCGGGCGGGCATGTCTCGGACGTCGTCCATGTGAACGCGCATGCGACGGCGACGGTGGAGGGGGATCTCGCCGAGGCGGGGGCATTGCGGGCGGTGTTCGGCCGCAGAAACGTTCCTGTCACGGCGATCAAGGGGCACCTCGGGCATCTGCAGGGGGCTGCGGGCGGGGTCGAGGCTGTGGCTACGGTGCTTGCGTTGCATCACGGGGTGGTGCCGGCGACGTTGGGGGCCGCGGGTGAGCTGGATGACTCGATCGGGCTGGATGTGGTGATGGGGGTGGCTCGGGAGTTGCCTTGGGGCGAGGACGGGACCGGGGATCTCGCGTTGAGCAACTCGTTCGGATTCGGTGGGCACAACGCGGTGTTGGCGTTGCGGCGGGTGGGGTAGCGCTGCGCGGTGAACGGCTCAGGGGGTAACGCTGGGCGGTGAGGAGCCGTGGGGGGGGGCTGCGGCTCAGGCTGTTCTTTCGCGGGGGGGGGCGCAGCTCACGCTGAGCGCTTGCGGCGCGGGGCGAGGCTCAGGCCGTGCGCTTGCGGCGCCGGGCGAGGCCCAAGCTGCTCGCTCGCGGGGAGCCGCCTTCTTCGCCGGGGGCTTCTTGGCGGTCGCGGTGGCCTTCTTTGTGGTCGCGGTGAGCTTGGTGGCGGTCGTGGTGGTGGGCAGGGTGCCCCTGGGCGGGGATCGGCGAGGAAGCCGCGGCCCAAGCTGCTCGCTCGCGGGGAGCCGCATTCTTCGCCGGAGGCTCTCGTCGTCGCGGTCAACTTCGTTGCCATGCGGGTGAGTTGGATAGCGCTGCGCGAGAACCCGCAAGGAAGCTGCGGCTCAAGCTGTCCGCTTGCGGGGAGTTGCCTTCTTTGCCGGGGGTTTCTTCGCCGTTGCGGTGGACTTCGTCGCTGTTGTCTTTTTGGTTGTGCGGGTCGGCTTCTTCGCCGGGGACTCGGACTGGGACTTCTTCGCCGTTGTCGTCTTCTTCGTGGCCGTGGAGGTCGACTTCTTGCCGGGGGCCTGCTTGGGGGTCGCTCGCGGGGAGATGCGTCTGACCTCGGCCTTTGTTGCTGGTTTCTTGGCTTCCGGTTCCTCGCCCCGGGACTCCTTCGCCTCTCGGACGCTTTTCTCCAGGGCCGCCATCAGGTCCAGGACCTTGGCGCCGGGGGCCGGGGACGGGGTGGTCGCGGGCTGTTCGCCGGAGGCCTTCGCGGTGATCATCTCCTCGACCGCCTCGCGGTAGTCGTCGTGGAGATCCGCGAGGTCGACCTCGCCCAGCGTGTCCATCAAGGCGTCCGCGAGGTCGAGTTCCTTGTCGCGGACCGTGACGTTCGCGTCGGGGGCGACGCCCTCGGGGACGCGGATCTCGTCCGGCCAGAGCAGGCCGTGCATGGCGATCACGTCGTCGACCACGCGCAGCATGCCGAGGCGTTCCCGGCCTCGTAGCGCGTACTTCGCGATGGCCACCTTCTGGCTGCGCTTCAGCGCCTCGCGCAACAGGGTGTACGGCTTGGCCGCGGGGACGCCGTTCGCGGAGAGGTAGTACGCCGCGTCCATCTGGAGCGGGTCGATCCGGTCGGCCGGCACGAACGCCACGATCTCGATCGTCTTCGCCGTCGGGATCGGCAGCTGCGCCAGATCCTCGTCCGTGATCGGGATCATCGTGCCGTCCGCGTCCTCGTACGCCTTGCCGATCTCGGCCTGGGCGACCTCACGGTCCTCCAGTTCGCAGACCTTGCGGTAGCGGATACGGCCGCCGTCCTCCGTGTGGATCTGGCGGAAGGAGATGGAGTGGTTCTCGGTCGCGTTCACCAGCTTGATCGGGATGCTGACCAGGCCGAAGGAGATGGCGCCGTTCCATATGGATCGCACCTGCCGCACCCGCCTTCCGTTCTCGGCTCACGCCGGACTCGCGTCCGGTTCGTCACGTTTCCGTGGGATTCTCATCGTATGACGCCGATCACAGAGGTGGAGGGGCGAAGGGTCGCGCTCAGCAACCTGGACAAGGTGCTGTACCCGGCGACCGGGTTCACCAAGGGCGAGGTCCTGCACTACTACGCGACCACCGCCGAGGTCCTGCTGCCCCATCTGCGCGACCGGCCGGTGTCCTTCCTGCGGTATCCGGACGGGCCCGAGGGGCAGGTGTTCTTCACCAAGAACGTGCCTCCGGGTACGCCCGACTGGGTCACCACGGCCGAAGTACCTCGGTCGGAGGGGCCGGCGCGGATGGTGCTGGTGCAGGATCTGGCGTCCTTGATGTGGGCGGCGAATCTTGTCACCGAGTTCCATACGCCGCAGTGGGTGATCGGGGCGCCAAGCCTTGCCGACCGGCTCGTCTTCGACCTCGATCCGGGTGCGCCCGCGACCGTCGTGGAGTGCTGCGAGGTTGCGGTGTGGCTGCGGGAGCGGCTGGCGGCGGACGGGATCGAGGCGTACGTCAAGACGTCCGGGGCGAAGGGGTTGCATCTGTTGGCGGGGGTGGCGCCGGTGCCATCGGAGCGGGCCGTCGAGTACGCGAAGGCGTTGGCCGTGGAGGCGGAGGCGGCTCTACCTCGGCTTGTCGTGCATCGGATGACGCGGAGCCTGCGGGTGGGGAAGGTGTTCGTCGACTGGAGTCAGAACGCTGCACGGAAGACCACTGCCGCGCCCTATACGTTGCGGGCTCGGGCGGCGGAGTGTGTGTCGGCGCCGGTGACGTGGGAGGAGGTGTCGACGTGCGAGAACCCGGATCAACTGACTTTCCTGGCAAGGGAGTTGGGGGTACGGCTGCTTGAGTACGGCGATCTACTGAAACCGCTGCTCGACGGCGGACGAGCGGGAACCCTGCCTTGATGAGGGGTTACGTGGGGATACGCATCGCTCGCTTCAAGTGGACGTCGGGCCGCCCGCTTCTTGGTCAGTGTCGGGCTTCCACGGCCCGAGTAAAGGGCGCTACGCGTCGCCTTCGGCGATTCCGCTTCGCTCCACCCTTGACTCGGGCCGCTCCAGCCCGTTTGAGAAGCGAACGGGCGGCCCCGAAAAGACGGTTGCCCAGGGGGAGGGCCCCTTACGTCGGCTGCGTGGTCAACGGTGTTGAGGAGCGCGCCCGCGTCTCGCCAGCACGCCACCTCGGCTCAGCGGCCAACCGCGAGTGGGAAGGGGGCGCGTCGGACCGGAGACGGCACGCCGGGTCGGCTCGGCGGCCAACTCCGAGTGGAGGCGCGCGTTCGGCCCGTCCCAGGATGCCGTCGGGTGGGCTGGCGCCTGCGTCGGGAGCCGGGGGCAGTGAGGGGGTCAGGGAAGCTGGGTGTTCTTCTAACCGGTCAAGTAGCAGATAGCCGGTTAGTTTTGCGACAGCTTCCTGACACCACCTGCTCCGCACCTGCTCCGCCCCGCCCCGCCCGGTGCCGCCCCATTCCGTTCCACCGAGCCCTGCTCCGCCCTGTTCCATCAGCACACCCCACACCCCACATCCCACACCCCCCACCCCACCCTGCGTCGGCCGCCGAGCCGACCCGGCGTGCTGGCGAGACGCGAGCGCGCCCCCGGCGCCGGGTGAGGGCATGACAGGCCCGAGGGACTACGTACCTGGGCAACCGTCTTTTCGGGGCCGTCCGCTCGCTTCTCAAACGGGCTGGAGCGGCCCTAGTCAAGGGTGGCCCGCAGGGCCATCGCCGAAGGCGACGCGCAGCGGAGCGGAGCGCCCTTTACTCGGGCCGTGGAAGCCCGACCCTGGCCAAGAAGCGGGCGGCCCGACGTCCACTTGAGAACACGCCCGACAAACTCGCCCCAAGTGGGTGCGGACAACTCCGCCGCACAGGCAGATGGTGCGCCGAGGAAGCAAGCCTCAAACTCTCCCCCACGTATGCCGGTCCCGCGCCATCGCGTGCAACGCCTCCACATCCGCCGGCTTCAACACCCCACCCGTCCTTGCCAGTCCGGACAGCTCCGTGTCCTGGAGGACGCGGACCTCGCGCAGCGGTGTCGTCACCTTCACGTCGGCCGGGCCCGACAGGGCGAGGACCGGGTGGACCTCGGCCGTCAGTGCGTACGACGCGCGGGCCGCGTCGGAGCGGGCCCGGCGGAGCAGGGGGAGGGGGTCGCGGCGGCCCAGGGTGACCATGGGGTCGGTGATCTGGACGCGTTGTTTGCGGGCGTAGAGCGTGTGCACGGCGAAGAGGCCGCCGGGGCCGATCAGCAGGTGGTGGAGGCGGTCGCCGCCGGGGAGGGGGATGGAGTGGAGGGCGTGCCAGCCTGCGCCGTCCAAAGCGTCCAGGGCTTCGCCCACCGCCTGTTCCGCGGTCAGGGCTCGGCGGCGGGGGTCGGGGCGGAGGCGGTGCTGGGCGCCCGGGTCGCGGTCGAGGGCCACGTGGAGGGCCTCGCCGGGGCGGTTGGGGGCCAGGTCGTCGTCGGGGTGGAGGGTCAGACGGGCCAGTTCCGCGGGGGTCGGCACCGGGGGCGGGCCCACCGTGACCGGGCCGGTGAGGAAGGGACCGAGGGCGTGCAGGACGTCCTCTCGGCGGTCCTCGCTGAGCAGGTTGATCCGGGCCGCCTCCCTGTCGTACCAGGCGACGTTCCTTCCGTCGGTGTGACAGACGTACAGCCGTTCCTGACCGTGGCGCCAGGTCGGTATGACGCGCAGTCCGTTCATGCACCATCACCCCTCGACCATGGGAACAGGCGGGGTGCTCAAGGGGCAAGAACCCGGTTACCTTTGGGTCAGTCGCTGGGGCTTGGGGAGGCGCCGTTGCGGACGCGCAGGAAGCAACCCGACGTACCCGCTCCGGACAGTCCGTGGAGCGAGATCACGCCCGGTCTGTGGATGGGCGGACACGAGTTCAGGGGGCGCTCGGGGCAACTGGAGTTCGCGGTGGTGCGGGACGAGTTCGATCTCGTGCAGACGCTGCTACGGCTGCCCGGGCACGGGCCCGACACCGGCGTCGAGCACCATGTGTGGCCGATTCCGGACGGGCCGCTGGACGGGACGCAGCTGGCCGGCGTGATGCGGCTGGCCGTCGCCGCGTGCGACGCGCTGGACGAGGGACGGAAGGTCCTCGTCCGCTGCTACCACGGGTACAACAGGTCGGGCCTGGTCGTCGCCCACGCGCTGGTCCGCCGCGGGTACTCCACCGACGAGGCGATACGGCTGATCCGCACCCGCCGGTCCCCGTGGGCACTCCACAACGAACTGTTCGTCGAGTACCTGCGGACGGGACTCTCCACGGCCCGGCTGCTGGAGGAACTGGCCGAGTAATCGTTTCCCCCCGATCCATCCGACCCACCCGCACACATGAACAAAAAGGACTTCCCTACGAATAGGGTGTACGGGTCCCACACCAGCACCCCGCAGGAGAGCAGTGCCCCCCAGTCGCCCCGGCCGTCCCGTGCGCGCCGCCCGCACCGCCGCCGCCGTCGCCCTGCTCCTCGCGACCGCGGTGGCCTGCGGCGACACCGGCGCGCTGCGGGCCGCAGGGGCGACCCCGACGGCGACCAGCCCCGCCAAGCTTTGGCCGAATCTGTCGCCCGCCTCCTCCCCGGCCTACGACTTCGACGAGGCGAACACGGAGACCGTGAAGGGCGTCACCGTCCCCGGCGACGACATCCACAAGGTGGACCCGATCGCCGTCGTACGCGCCGAGATCGCCGCGAACCCCAGCGACTACGACGGCTCCAAGGCGCCGTACCGGGGGACCGCCGAGCGGATCGGCGACTGCGGGAAAGGTGGCGACCGTAGCGCTTGTCCCGTCCTCAAGCCCTACTACCGCGACCTCACCGGTGACGGACGCGACGACCTGACGCTCGGGTTCCGCCTGCTGCCGACCAAGATGACCGCCGTACGCGTCTACACCGTCGAGAAGCACAGGCTCGTGCAGGTCATGGCCAACGACGACGCGGTCAGCGGGGTCGAACTGGCCGGGCATTCGGTGATCATCCGCTCACCTTCGGAGCTCGCGGGGTACGAGTACCGCGTGCAGTGGACCTGGGACGCGGACCAGAAGGCGATGCTGCTGACCCACGACGAGTTCCTGCGCACGGGCAGCCGCAAGCACGGAGTGCGCCGCGCGACCCCGGCTCCTCCCGGCTCCCCCGCCTCTCCTGCGTCCCCCTCGGCGACCCCGTGATGAGGCTCGCGCTGCCCCGCTGGGCCGGGACCCTCGCCGTCAAGGCGGCCGTGTTCATCACCGTGATGTGCTGCGCGCTGGCCGCCCTGCTCGGCGTACTCGTGCATGTCTCGGTGACCGACCAGACCGTCGGCCAGGCCCGCGACCTCGCGTTGGCGCGGCTGAAGGAGGCGACGACGCAGTACGAGGCCGGGGACTCGCTCGTGCACGGCGCCGGTGTCGATCCCGAGGACCTTCCCGTTCCGCTACGGCAACTGGCGGGGGCCGGGGAGCGCGGCACGATGGTCGGCAGGCACCGGGGGCACCCCACGATGTGGGCGGCGGGCCCGGCCTCCGGCGACCGGGTGCTGGCCGTCGGGGTCGACTACTCGCAGGGGTCGAGCACCATCGCCGGACTGGACCGGGCGATCGTCTGGTCCTCCGCGCTGGCGATCGGGGCGACGCTGCTGGTCGGCGCGTTCGCGGTGACCCGGGTGACCCGGCGGTTGCACGGGACGGCGCAGGTCGCCCGGCGGATCAGCGCCGGTGACCTGGACGCGCGGGTCGACGATCCCCGTACGAAGGACGCGACCCTGCCTCAGGACGAGGTGGCCGCGGTGGCCGCCGCGCTCGACACGATGGCCTCGTCGTTGCAGGGGAAGCTGCTGAGCGAGCAGCGGTTCACGGCGGATGTGGCGCACGAGTTGCGCACGCCGTTGACCGGGTTGCACGCGGCGGCCGAGTTGTTGCCTCCGGGGCGGCCGACGGAGCTGGTCCGGGATCGGGTCGCCGCGTTGCGCACGCTCACCGAGGATCTGCTGGAGATCTCCCGGCTCGATACGCGGCGGGAGAGGCTGGAGTTGGACGCCGAGCGGCTGGGGGCGGTGGCCGAGCGGGTCGTGCGGGTGTCGGGGGCGGACGCGGAGGTCGTCGTCGTACGGGACGAGTGGGTGGAGACGGATCGGCGGCGGCTTGAGCGGGTGCTGGGGAATCTGGTCGCCAATGCGCATCGGCATGGGCGGGGGCCGGTCGTGGTCACCGTTGACGGGGCGGTGGTGACCGTGCGGGATCACGGGGACGGGTATCCGGAGTATCTCGTCGAGCATGGGCCTCAGCGGTTCCGTACGGAGGGGGGTGCTACGGGGCATGGGCTGGGGTTGACCATCGCGTTGGGCCAGGCGGAGGTGTTGGGGGCGCGGCTGGAGTTCAGCAATGTGGACGCCGGGGATGGTGGCGGGGCTCTTGCGAGGTTGACGCTCGGATAGGTGGAGAGCTCGGGACTGCAGGTGATTCGTTGGCTGCCGGCCGTCGACGGCTGATCGCGCAGTTCCCCGCGCCCCTATCGGTGCTCATGTGGACCAGTGTGACGAGCGAGGGCTCCTCCCCCCTCCTAATGTGGCGATTAGTCAGGTTCGCCCCACCTCTGGAGGTACCCCCATGTCCCTCAGCCTCTCCCTCCGCCGGCTTGGTATAGCGGTTGCCGCCGGTGCGCTGGTCACCGCTGCCGCTGTCACTCCCGCTGTGGCCGACGACGAATGGGGGGACGAAGACTCGGGCGTCAGCCGTCAGGACGACGGCGGGTGGAACCAGCAGGGTGACGACGACTTCGGCGGTCGTGGTGACTACGACCACCAGGGCGACCACGGCGATCACGACAACCCGCGTCTGTACCGGGGTGTCGTCACGGCCGGCCAACTCGCCCTGCGTTCCCGCCCGGACCGCGGCAGCAGGATCATCCGGTACGCCTACCGCGGCGAGCACGTCTCCATCTTCTGCAAGACCAGCGGCTCCAACGTCCAGGGCAACCACCTCTGGTACCTGCTCACGGACGGCACCTGGGCCTGGGGGTCGGCGCGCTACATCGACAACATCGGACCCGCGCCCCGCTGGTGCTGACGGGCGAGACACACTCGCCACCCAAGGCACACAACCCGCATCATTTGGGTAAGTTCCGGACATGACCAACGCCGGAACCACCGTCACAGCGGACCTTCCCACACCCGCTGTACGCCTCCCCCGGCGCCGTGGCATCGAACTCACCCTCATCGTCGTGGCCGTCCTGCTCTCCGTGTACGGCTACTGCGCTGTCGGTCTCGCGAAGAACGGCACGGTCCCGCCCGGCGCCGCCGGCTACGGCGCCGGGCTCGGCGTGCTCGCCCTGCTCGCGCACATCGCGGTGCGGCTGCGGGCCCCGTACGCCGACCCGCTCCTCCTCCCGATCGGGGTCCTCCTCAACGGCCTCGGGCTCGTCCTCATCTACCGGCTCGACCTGGAGACCCCCGGCGACCGCGCGGCGCCCACTCAACTCGTGTGGTCCACCCTGGGCGTGACCCTTTTCATCGTCGTAGTCGTGGCCCTGCGCGACCACCGCGTGCTCCAGCGCTATGCCTACGTCTGCGTGGCCGCCGCCCTCGTCCTCCTCACCCTCCCGGTCCTCTTCCCGGCCGTGAACGGGGCCCGGATCTGGATCCGGATCGGCGGATTCTCCATCCAGCCGGGCGAGTTCGCGAAGGTGCTGCTGGCGGTCTTCTTCGCCGCCTATCTCGCGGCCAACCGCAACGCCCTCGCCTACGCAGGCCGCCGCGTGTGGCGCCTCCAACTACCCACCGGCCGGGTCCTCGGCCCGATCGTCGCGATCTGGCTACTGAGCGTCGGCGTCCTGGTCATGGAACGCGACCTCGGCACCTCGCTCCTCTTCTTCGGCCTGTTCGTGACCCTCCTCTACGTCGCCACCGGCCGCACCGGCTGGATCGCGGTCGGCCTGCTGCTCGCGGTCCTCGGCGCGGTCGCGGTCGGCCGGCTCGAACCGCACGTCCACAGCCGGGTCCAGGACTGGCTGGACCCCTTCGCGTCCATCAACGCGGGCCAGGGCCCCAACCAACTCGCCCAGTCCCTCTTCGCGTTCGCGGCCGGCGGCATGCTCGGCACGGGCCTCGGCCTCGGCCACTCCATCCTGATCGGCTTCGCCGCCAAGTCGGACTTCATCCTGGCCACGGCCGGCGAGGAACTCGGCCTGGCCGGCCTCTCCGCGATCTTCATCCTCTACGGCCTTCTCGTGGAGCGCGGCTACCGGGCGGGCCTGGCGCTGCGCGACCCCTTCGGCCGGCTGCTCGCGGTCGGGCTCGCCTCGATCGTCGCGCTCCAGGTGTTCGTGATCGCGGGCGGGGTGACCGGTCTGATCCCGCTGACCGGCATGGCGATGCCGTTCCTCGCCCAGGGCGGCTCCTCGGTCGTCACCAACTGGGCGATCGTCGCCCTGCTGATCCGGCTGAGCGACTCGTCCCGCCGTCAGTACGACATCGAGGTGGCCGCGTGACCGACTCCATGACCCGCCACATGCGCCTCGCGGCGGCCTTCTGCACCCTGCTCCTGCTGGCCCTGCTGGTGAACGCCACCCGCATCCAGGTCTTCCAGTCCCGCTCCTACGACGACAACATCGCCAACCGCCGCCACACCATCGCCCGTTACGACCAGCCGAGGGGCGGCATCCTCGTCGGCGGCAAGCCCATCACCGGCTCCCGCGACTCCGGCGAGCAGCTCCGCTACGAACGGACGTACAGGAACGGCCCGTTGTACGCGCCGGTCACCGGCTTCGCCTCGCAGGAGTACGGCACGACGTTCCTGGAGCACTCCGAGGACGGCATCCTGGCCGGCACCGATTCGATGCTCTCGCCGTTCCCCCTGTGGAACGACCTCACCCGCGCCCAGAACCCCGGCGGCAACGTCGTCACCACCCTCAACCCGGCTGCACAGCGGGCGGCGTTCGCCGGACTCGGCGCGCGCACGGGTGCGGTGGCCGCGATCGAACCGTCGACCGGCCGCATCCTCGCCCTCGTCTCGACCCCGTCCTACGACCCCGGCGCCCTGTCGGGCAACGGCCGTTCCGCGAACCGCGGTTGGGCCCGCCTGAACGCCGACCCGAACAAGCCGATGCTCAACCGGGCGGTACGGCAGACCTATCCGCCGGGTTCGACGTTCAAGGTGGTCACCGCGGCGGCGGCGCTGGACGCGGGGGTGGTGACGGACCTGGACGCGGCGACCGACTCCCCCGACCCGTACACCCTCCCCGGCACGTCGACGACCCTCACGAACGAGGGCGACGGCTGCGTGGACGCGCCGCTCCGGTCCGCCTTCGAGTGGTCGTGCAACACGGTGTTCGCGAAGCTGGGCGTGGACGTGGGAGTGAAGGACATGAGCACCACGGCGGAGGCGTTCGGCTTCAACGACACCGACGCGCGGATCCCGTTCTCGGTCTCCCCCAGCACCTTCGACACGACCCTGGACAAAGCCCAGTTGGCGCTCTCGTCGATCGGGCAGTACAACACGCGGGCCACTCCGTTGCAGATGGCGATGGTCGCGGCGGCGGTGGCGAACGGCGGGCAGGTGCGGGAGCCGTACCTGGTCGAACGGACGACGAGACGGGGCGGCGAGACGGTGTCGACGCCGGGCTCACGCCCCGTCCGCCAGGCGATGCACCCCGCAACCGCCGTGCAGATGAAGGAACTCATGGAGGACGTGGTCACCGAAGGCACCGGCACGAACGCGGCGATCCCCGGCGCGACCGTCGGCGGCAAGACCGGCACGGCGCAGCACGGCATCGGCAACTCCGGTACGCCGTATGCCTGGTTCGTGTCCTGGGCTCAGGGCGAGCGGGACATGGAGCCGAAGGTGGCGGTCGCGGTGGTGGTGGAGGACGCGTCGGCGGACCGGTCGGACATCAGCGGCGGCGGCGACGCGGCACCGATCGCGAAGGCGGTGATGGAGGCGGTGCTCGGTTCCTGAGACGGGGGTACCGGGGCCCGGGCGCGCCGACCTACCGTTCGGTCATGACCAACCATCCCTTAACAGCACCCGCGTACGAACTCGCCCAGGCCAACGTCGGCCGCCTCAAGTTCCCTTTGGACTCCCCGGAGTTGAAGGACTTCGTCGACGCCCTCGATCCCGTGAACGCCACCTCCGACTCCGCCGCGGGCTTCGTCTGGCGCCTCCAGTCCGACTCCGGCAACGCGACGGACGTCCCGGTCCTCGGCGACGACTGGCTGATCATCAACATGTCGGTGTGGCGCGACACGGACGCCCTGACCGCGTTCATGTACCAGGGGCGGCACCGGGAGTTGCTGGCCCGGCGCCGGGAGTGGTTCGAGCGGGTGCGGGAGGCGATGGCGGTCCTGTGGTGGGTCCCCGCGGGCCACCGCCCCACGGTGGCGGAGGCGGAGGAACGGCTGCTGCACCTGCGGGCGCATGGCCCGACGCCGTACGCGTTCACGCTGGGGACGTCGTTCCCGGCACAGGGGGCGGCGCCGGTGGTGCCGGTCAACATCCCTGAGGGGATGGGCTGTTCGGTCTAGCGGACCGTCCGCCTACTTGATCGGCGTGCGCACCTCCGAGCGCACGCGGAGCACCGTTCCGGCGGCCGACTTCAGGTCCAGGTCCGCGCTGACCCCGCCGAAGGTCATCTCGGCGACCAGCGCGGACGTGTTGCCGTCGGCCCAGGCGCACACCGGGAAGGTGTACATCGGGCCGGCCGAGCTGTCGGTGACGATCTCGCAGCTGATCCCGGTGTCCGAGCCGACCGGGGTGACGTCCTTAGGCGGGACGATCACTGTCTTGCCGGCACCGGCCCCGAAGCCCTTCAGCGCGCCCGCACGGATCGCGCCGGTGTTCCTGAGCCGGCCGGAGAAGCCGGAGATCACCAACGCGCCCTGGCCCGCGTCGCCGTAGAGGCTGTAGCGGGCGACGACGGCGTGGGTGACCCGGGAGTTCCGGCTGTGGGACAGCTTTTCCTCCAGCTCCCGGCCGGTGGTGCCCGAGAGGTCGTGCGCGAGTCGGTAGCGGCCGTCGAGCAGTGTCCCGGGGAGGGTCAATTCGTACTCCGCCTTGGGGAATTCGGCCGCGGTCGCCTCCCGGACCCGCACGATCGCCACGTTGACGACGAAGCCGAGCCCGAGCACCACGGCCAGGACCCGCAGGGCGAGTCGGGTGCGCCGCCGAAGCGGGGAGGGCGGTACCGGGACGGGCTGAACTCCCCAGCCGTGGGCGGCGGACGGGCCGTAGAGGCTCTCCGGCGGTGAAGGCTGCGGGGGCTGCGACGGCGGGGGAGGCATGGACACGCCAGCACCGTACAGGCGTGCGGATCGCCGTCGCGCGGCCAATAAGTCCCGCACGAGGGTTGACGAGCTTGCTGACAAGCAGTCTCATAAGGTGTCGGAGGATGTAACCCCGGGTAACACACCGATCCGCGAGGTGGGAGAACCATGACGACCCTGACCGAAGCCGACGCGGCCGACGGGCTGCGTGACGCGCTCGGGCTGTTGAAGGACCGCGAGCAGGTCGCGGAGCGGTTGCTCGCGTCCTCCGCCAAGCACTCCTTCGACCCCGACAAGGAGCTGGACTGGAACGCGCCTTTCGAGGACGGCAAGTGGTTCTGGCCGCCGGAGCTGGTGTCCCTGTACGACACCCCGCTCTGGAAACGGATGGGCGAGGAACAGCGCATCCTGCTCTCCCAGCACGAGGCCGCGGCGCTCGCCTCGCTGGGCATCTGGTTCGAGCTGATCCTGATGCAGCTGCTCGTCCGGCACATCTACGACAAGGCGGCGACGAGTGCGCATGTGCGCTACGCGCTGACCGAGATCGAGGACGAGTGCCGGCACTCGAAGATGTTCGCGCGGTTGATCTCGCGGGGCGATACGCCCTGGTATCCGGTGAGCCGGGTCCATCAGAACCTCGGGCGGCTCTTCAAGACCATCTCCACGACGTCCGGTTCGTTCACGGCGACGCTGCTCGGGGAGGAAGTCCTCGACTGGATGCAGCGGTTGACGTTTCCGGATGAGCGGGTGCAGCCGTTGGTTCGAGGGGTCACCCGGATCCATGTCGTCGAGGAGGCTCGTCATGTCCGGTATGCGCGGGAGGAGTTGCGGCGGCAGATGATCACCGCGCCGCGATGGTCGCAGGAGTTCACGCGGGTCACTTCTGGGGAGTTCGCACGGATCTTCTCCATCGCCTTCGTCAATCCTGAGGTCTACACGAACGTAGGGCTTGACCGGGCGGAGGCGGTGGCTCAGGTGCGGGCGAGTGGGCATCGGCGGGAGGTCATGCAGAACGGGTCGAAGAAGCTGACGGACTTCTTGGACGACATCGGTGTGCTGCGGGGTGCGGGGCGACGGCTGTGGAAGGCATCGGGGCTGTTGGCTTGATTTCAGAGTGCGAGCCGGCGGGGGCTGGTCGCGCAGTTCCCCGCGCCCCTAAAAGACGGCCCCTTGCAGCCGGCCTGCTTTTAAGGGGCGCGGGGAACTGCGCGACCAGCCACAACGCGACCCGCAGCCGCCCGACTACCCTGCACCCATGCCCCCTGCCACCCCCGCCTACCGTCGCCTGAACGTCGAGGAGCGGCGCAGCCAGCTCCTCGACGCCGCTCTCAGCCTCTTCGCGCACCGCGCCCCCGAAGAGATCTCCCTGGACGACGTGGCGGAGGCGGCCGGGGTCTCGCGGCCGCTGGTGTACCGGTACTTCCCGGGCGGCAAGCAACAGCTCTACGAAGCCGCCCTGCGCTCCGCCGCCGACGAACTCCAGCAGTGCTTCGACGAACCCCGCGAGGGCCCGCTCCTCCCCCGCCTCGCCCGCGCCCTGGACCGTTACCTCGGCTTCGTCGACCAGCACGACGCCGGTTTCAGCGCCCTCCTCCAGGGCGGCAGCGTGGTGGAAACCTCCCGTACGACGGCCATCGTGGACGGCGTACGCAGGGCAGCGGCCATGCACATCCTCAGCCACCTCGGGGTCACCGACCCCGGACCTCGCCTCCGGATGACCGTACGGATGTGGATCACGGCCGTAGAAGCCGCGTCTCTCATCTGGCTCGACGAGGACAAGCAGCCGCCCTTGGACGAGTTGCGGGACTGGCTGGTCGAGCAGTTCGGGGCGGTGCTGTCGGTGACGGCGCGGCGGGATCCGCAGACGGCCGCGCTGGTCCAGGGCCTCGCGGCGGATGGTTGAGACTGGTCCCGTGAAGAGCGAAGAGACCCCGTTCGAGGGCGGCCCGATGGACGGGCGTTCCCTGCCCGTGCTGCTCGGCCCGACCGGCACCCCGCCGAAGACGTACCGCATCCCGGTCCCCGACGACGCCGGCGGCCCGCCCACGGTCCTCGTGTACCGCCGCGTCCCCCGCGCCCGCAGCAAACGGCTCGGCCTCCCCAAGGGCTGGAAGTACGAGTACGACCCTGAAGGCAAGCGCGGCAGCGCACTTAAGTGGCCCTGGTCCAAACCGGACTCCGCACCAGACGCCACGCCGGGCGGCAAGCCGGACGACACCCACGGGTGACGGGGTTACGCCGAACCGCGCACACCCGGCGCGCGGACCCGCCGCCCCCGGCTGATGCTCACGGTGCGGGGCGGAAGGCCCGCCGCGCACCGGAGGTGATGACGTGTCAGGAAGGCTCCTGCGTCTGGTCTGTACGGCGGCGGTGGCGGCCGGCACCGTCCTCGCCCCGCTGCCCGCCGCGGCCGTACCCGAACCGCAGGCGCCCGGACAGCGCCCGGTAGCCGAACTGCTGACGGACCTTCAGACCCTCTACCGCGAAGCCGAACAGGCCACGGAGACGTACAACGCCACCGAGGAGAAGCTGAAGAAACAGCGCGCCGAGGTCGACCGCCTCGACTCCGCGCTGTCCCGCGCCCGCCTCACCCTCCACGACAGCCGCGGCGCCGCGGGCCGGCTGGCCCGCGAGCAGTACCAGAACAGCACCGCCATCTCCCCGTACGTACGACTGCTCCTAGCCCGCGATCCCCAGCACGCGCTCGACGAGGGCCATGTCATCGGCCAGTTGGCGCGGGAGCGCGCCGAGACGGTGGACCGGCTGGTCGGCAGCGAGAAGAAGAGCGACGGCCTGGCCCGGGAGGCCCGCAAGGCCCTGGACACCCAACTCACCCTGGCCGCCCGCCAGAAGAAGGATCAGGACGACGTCCGCAAGCGCCTCGCCGACGTAGAGAAACTCCTCGCGTCCCTCTCCCCCGACCAACTCACCGCCCTGGCAGCCTTCGAGAAGACCGACGTCGACAAGGCCCAGCAGAAACTCGTCACTTCAGGCGCCCTGGGAGACGACCAACGCGAACCCTCCCGAGAGGGCGACCGTGCGCTCCGCTACGCCGTACAACAGATCGGCAAGCCCTACGAGTGGGGCGCGGAGGGCCCGAAGACCTACGACTGCTCAGGCCTGACTTCGGAGGCGTGGGGCCACGCGGGCACCCCAATTCCGAGGACGAGCCAAGAACAGTGGGCCGAGCTGCCAAGAGTCCCGCTGAACGAACTCCGCCCCGGCGACCTGGTCATCTACTTCCCCGAGGCAACCCACGTGGCGTTGTACCTGGGCGCGGGCCAGGTGGTCCAGGCCCCCCGCACAGGCGAGAAGGTCCAGGTATCACCCGTGGCGTCCTACCCAATCCTTGGAGCCGTACGTCCAGATCAGCGCCCCAAAGGGGCGCGGGGAACTGCGCGCCCAGCCACAACGGACCGACAGCCGCCAACTCCCCACAACCCCAACGGCGATTAGGCCCCGGCAACAGAAGCCAGGTACGCCCCAGTCTTCTCCGGCTCATAAAAGAAGTTCTCAAAATCAGCCGGATCATCAAACGCGTTGGCGAACCGATCCGCCACCGGCTGCAACTGCCCAGCAGCACCAATCAGGTTGAGAACATGCTCCGGCGGCGGACCAAGCATCGCGTTCGTCCACTTGGTGACATGCTGCGCCGTGTCCCAGTACCGCTCGAACGTCCCCCGCATCCATGCCTCGTCGAACTCCTTCTCCCCGTTGTCCAGGATCGACGCGAGATACGAAGCGGCGCACTTGGACGCGGAGTTGGACCCCTGCCCGGTGATCGGGTCGTTCGCGACGACGACATCCGCGACACCCAGCACCAGCCCACCGCCGGGCAGCTGGCCCACGGGATTACGGACGGTGGGGGCGTAACGCCCGGCCAACGTGCCACCCGCATCCGTGAGTTCGACGCCCCGCGCCCGCTCGTACTCCCACGGCGTGAACTTCTCCATGAGTTCCAGGGTCAGGGAGAGGTGCTGAGCCGGGTCCTTGACGCCGTTGAAGACGTCCAACGGCCCGCCGGGTATGCCCTCCCAGAACAGGATGTCCGCACGCCCGGACGTGGTGAGCGTCGGCATCACGAACAACTCGCCGACGCCGGGCACCAGGTTGCAGCGGACCGCGTCGAACTCCGGGTGCTCCGGGCGCGGGCCGAGACCATGGACGTACGACACGGCCAGCGCGCGCTGCGGCTCCGTGTACGGGGAACGCTCCGGGTCGCGGGCGAACATCGACACCAGCTCACCCTTGCCCGCCGACACCAGCACGAGGTCGTACGTACGGGAGAAGTAGTCGAGGTCGCCAACTGCCGCGCCGTGGATGACCAGTTGGCCGCCGCGCTGGGCAAACGTCTCCATCCAGCCGGCCATCTTCACCCGCTGGTCGACCGACTGCGCGTACCCGTCGAGCTTGCCCACCCAGTCGATCGCGCGCTGTGTCGGCCCCGGGTCGTGCGAGCCGGGGGCGGCGACCGAGACGCCGAGTCCTTCGATCTTCGGGGCCTGGGACTCCCAGAAGTTCAGCTGGAGATCGCGCTCGTGCCGCAGTGCCGTGGTGAACATGCACTGCGTCGACATGACCCGCCCGGAGCGGATCTCGTCCGCCGTCCGGTTGGACATCAGGGTGACCTCGTACCCGTGCGACTGGAGTCCGAGGGCGAGTTGGAGCCCGGACTGGCCGGCTCCGACGACGAGTATCTTCCGCATGACGGGTGGTGGCTCCTTGGTCGCGACTGCTCGGGGACTACTCGGGGGTGACGTCCAGCGCGTGGCCGACGAGCGCGAGCAGGGTCTCGATGGCCGAAATCCGCCGCCGCGCATCCATGATCATGACAGGTACGTGCGCGGGGATCGTCAACGCCTCCCGCACGTCCTCCGGTTCGAACCGCTCGCTGCCGACGAAGTGGTTGACCGCGACGATGTACGGCAGCCCGCAGCTCTCGAAGTAGTCCAGCGCGGGGAAACAGTCCTTCAGGCGGCGGGTGTCGGCCAGCACGACGGCGCCTATCGCGCCGCGCACCAGGTCGTCCCACATGAACCAGAACCGCTGCTGTCCCGGCGTGCCGAACAGGTAGAGCACCAGGTCGTCGTCGAGCGTGAGACGGCCGTAGTCCATGGCGACCGTGGTGGTCATCTTGCCGGGGGTGGCCGTGAGGTCGTCGGTCTCCTCGCTGGCCTCGGTCATCAGCGCCTCCGTCTGGAGGGGCTGGATCTCGGAGACGGCGCCGACCATGGTGGTCTTGCCGACGCCGAAGCCGCCGGCCACCACGATCTTCGTGGCGACGGGCGCGCGCGTGCGGTCCTGCTGCCAGGGCCGCAACTGCTCCTCGTCGTTGAGGAGTTGCTTCTCGTCGTTGAGGAGCGGGGCGACGCCGTAGGCGGCGGCGTCAGAGACGACGGAGTCCACTCAGCACCTTTTCCAGCAGAGCGCGGTCAGGACGGCCCGTACCGTGAGCGGTTCCGGTTCCGTACACACGGATCTTTCCCTGGTCGGCGAGATCGCTCAGGAGCACGCGGACCACGCCGAGCGGCATCTTCAGCAGCGCGGCGATCTCGGCCACCGTGCGCATACGGCGGCAGAGTTCGACGATGGCCCGCATCTCCGGCATGACCCGGGTGTTGAGGGAACCGTTCGTCAACTCCTTGCGCTCCTCCGGGGCTTCGAGCGCCGCGACGAAGGTCTCCACGAGGAGGACATGACCGAACCGGGTACGGCCGCCGGTGAGCGAGTAGGGGCGTACCCGGGCGGGTTTGCGGTCGCCGCCACGCACCGGGAGCCTGTTGGGCGTACGGCTCATCGCGCACTCCCCGAGGTCGCGTCTTCGAGCGATTTCCTTAGCTCGCTGCGGAGTTCGGGCGTCAGAACGTGGCCGGCGCGGCCGACGAAGAGCGCCATGTGGTACGCCACGACGCTCATGTCGCAGTCCGCGGAGCCGTGCACACCGAGCAGCGAACCGTCGCTGATCGACATCACGAAGAGGCTGCCCTCCTCCATCGCGACCATGGTGTGCTTCACCGGGCCGGAGTCCAGCAGTTTGGCGGCGCCGATGGTGAGGCTGCCGATGCCGGAGACGATGGTGGCGAGGTCCGCGGCGGAGCCTCGCGGTCCGGTGCGCTTGGCTTCGAGAGCTTCCTTGGCCTCGGCGTTCCTCCCCGGATCGGAGGAGAGGAGCAGCAGGCCGTCGGAGGAGACGACCGCGACCGACTGGATGCCGGGCACCTCCTCGACGAGGTTGCTCAGCAGCCAGTGCAGGTTGCGGGCTTCACTGCTCAGTCCGAAGGTACTGGGCGCGGTCAACTGCTTGCCTCCTCGACGGTGCCCCCCGTGGGTTCTTCGGAACGTGCGGTTGCGCTGCGCGGGGCCGGGACCGGGTTCTGGCCGGTCTTCTCGGCGATCTCCGCTTCTACGTCGCGGTAGCCGGCGGAGGCTCCTGCGCGGAAGCCGCCGAGTCTGCGGCGCAGGGCGTCGGCGTCTACCGTGCCGGTCCGCTGGCGCGGGGCCTGGGCGGGTTGGGTGATCTTGGGGGTGCGCTTGGGGAGGCCCTTGTCCGTGACGGGGTCCTCGTCCTGGGCTCGCTCGTGTTCTACGGCTTCGGCTCCGCCATCAGCCGTGAATTCGTTCCCACCCGCACCGGCCGTGACGCTCTCGTTGTCGGGTGCGGGTGGCCCCTGTGGGGCGAACTCACCGTCGACGACCGGCCGTTCGTGCGCGGCTGGCCGTGCGTGGGCGGCTGTCTCTTCGTGCGCGGCTGACCCTTCGTGCGCGCCTGGCCGTGCGTCTGCTGTTCGCGGGGCTTCCGTGACTCCTCGGTCCTCCGGTGTCAGCGGCAGCAGGAGTTCCATCGTCATCTCCGCGGGAGACTCCGGCGGGATCTCCACCGGATTCCTCACCGGGGCCTCCGCCGGCGTTTCCGCCAGGGCCTCCGCCGGGGTCTCCCGTACCGCCTGCTCCGCGAGGGCCACCAGGGGGTCCGTGTGGTCCGAACGGCCGTGCAGGACGTTGGAGTTGGCCTCCGCGGAGGCGCCGGGGAGGGAGTAGGAGTGGGTGTCGCCGGTCACCGGGGTCGCGGAGGGGACCGCTGAGGTGGGGGCTGCCGCGAGCATCGGGCCGGGGAGGACCACCACCGCCGCGATGCCGCCCTGTTTCTGGTCGCGGAGCTGGACTCGGACGCCGTGGCGGTGGGCCAGGCGGGCCACGACGTACAGGCCGAGGCCGAGGCCCTCCTCGCCCTCCTGGTCGTAGGGGGACTCCGGGTCGAACTCGGTGAGGCGGGTGTTGAGGGCGGCCATGCGGCTGACGGTCATGCCGATGCCCTCGTCCTGGACGGAGAGCATGACCTCGCCGTTCTCCAGGAGCCAGCCGGAGATCTCGACGGGGGCGTCCGGCGGGGAGAACGAGCTCGCGTTCTCCATCAGTTCGGCCAGGAGGTGGCTGAGGTCGTCGGCCGCGAAGCCTGCCACGTGCGCGTGCGGGGGGAGTGCCGAGATGCGGACGCGTTCGTAGCGTTCGATCTCGCTGACCGCCGCGCGGACCACGTCGACCAACGGGACGGGTCCGGCGTGCTGTTGGACGTGTTCGGTACCGGCCAGGACGAGGAGGTTCTCGCTGTGGCGGCGCATGACCGTGGCGAAGTGGTCGAGCTTGAAGAGGGTGGCGAGGCGGTCGGGGTCCTGCTCGCGCTCCTCCAGGCCCTCGATGACGGAGAGCTGGCGCTCGACGAGGCCCAGGGTGCGCAGCGCGAGGTTGACGAAGGTGCCGCCGATGCTGGTGCGCAGGCGCTCCAACTGGGTGGCGGAGTCGGTGACTTCGGCGCGGAGTTCCTCGCGGGCGTCGGCCATCTTCTGGCGCTGGCCGACGAGGTGCTTGCGGTCGGCCTCCAGGGTGGCGATGCGCTCGTGGAGGGCGGCGGCGTGCGCGTGCAGGGCATTGACCGAGCGGACGACCTGGGCGAACTCGTCGTTGCGGCCGGTGAACTTGATGGGCTCCTCGGCCGCCGGGTCCTCCGCCTCGGCCAGGCGCGTCGAGCCCCGGCGCAGGACGGAGAGCGGGCGGGTGAGGGTGCGGGCCATGGCGGTGGCGATGCCCACGGCGAGCAGCATGAGAGCGCCGAGGATCGCGACGCGGAGTTCCAGCGCCTTGACGTCGTCGTCGCGGAGCTGGGCGAGGTCCTTGGCGCGGTCCACGTAGAGCGCGGACTCCTCGCCGCGCATCAGATCGACGCGGGCGGAGAGCGCCGCGTCGAGCTTCTTCGTGCTGGTGTCCAACTGGCCGTCGGACAGCGTTGGTTGGGCGGTGAGGGAGGAGAGGTACTTCTCGGCCGAGTTGACCTCGGGCCCGGTGACCGTGGAGTCATAGCCCGCGACGGCGTCCTTCGTCGCGCTGTCGCGGAAGTCGGCGAGGGCGGCGTCGGAGCGCAGCCGGGCCTGCTGGGCGGCGGCGCTGAGGGCGTCGCGCTCCTTCGTCTGGGCCTTCGTGGAGGTGGTCTCGGTGACCGGGAGGCCCGTGATGGAGCTGATGACCGTCTCGGTGGTCGTCGGCACGTTCAGGGCCGCGAGGAGCAATCCCCGTGCGGCGGCGGCCTGTTGGACCGCCGCGTCGAGTTCGGCGAGCGCGTAGGCGCCGGAACCGGCCCGCGGCGGCATCTTCTCCGCCAACTGCTCGGCGAGCCGGTGCAGTTCGGTGATGGCACCGGAGTACGCGACGTGCGCCTCCAGCGCGCTGCTCTTCCCGGTGAGCGCGGCCCGTCGTACGGCGGCGACGTCGTCGAGGTCCGAGCGGAGCGCGGCGGAGATGTCGGTGTCGGCGCGGAGTTCCTCGATCTGGCGGTCGACACGGGCGCTGCGGGTCTCGTCGGGGGACTGGGACTTGGGTCGCCCGGCGGCGATGTACGGGGTGACCGCGTCCCGCTCGTCGGCGAGCGAGTGGGCCAGCGACAGCGCGTCCTGCGTCTGACCGGCGAGGGTCACCAGGTCCTGGGAGTCGCTCAGTTGGCCCGAGGCGGTGACGAGGGAGGGCACACCGGCCGCGGCGATGGCGGCGGCCACGACGGCCACCGCGATGATGAGCCGGTTGCGGACGTGGGTACGGCGTCCCCTGCCCGCGGGGTCGGGCACGGCGGCACCGGTGGCGCCCCCCTGAGGGGCCGTCTGCTTGCCTGTGCGCCGCGGCCGCTTTTTCTGCACCGGTGCTCGCATTCCTGACTCGTGATACCCATGGGCCCGGGTGACGCTCCGTCATCCCGGTACGGCGACCCTCCCAGTGCCGGTAGGCAGTGGTCGCGCATCGTCCGGCCCGCCACCCGAAGGAGTGAACCCCGGACGGGAGTTGGCGGGCAAGTTCCGGCGGCCGCTCCAAAGCCCTCGCGGCGCGCGCCGGTTGGACGTGAGCGGCGGGCTTTGGCAGGATTCGCCGCCACGCATTCCCGGAGTGATCCATTCCAGCCCAAACCAGGCGTCTGACCTGCACGAGTGCGCTCATTCGACCATGAGTGCCAACGTTTCGCGGAGCCTGTGAAGAGGTCGTGCAGACTGGCCGTATGCGTACGGAACTTGTGTCGGAACCCGGCGACCCGGACCGCCCCAACGAGGACTTCGCGAGCGTCGGCCTTCCGGCCTCGGGACAGGGCGGTTCGCTGATCGTCCTGGACGGTGTGACACCGCCGAGAGGAGAGACGGGCTGTCTGCATTCGGTCCCCTGGTACATCGCGCGCCTGGGTGGGGCACTGACCGAACTGACCGTTTCCTACCGGGATCTGACCCTGGCGGAGATTCTCTCCCGGGCGATCCTCCGAACAGCTGAGGCCCACGCCCCCACCTGTGACCTTTCTCACCCACGCACCCCACAGGCAACCGTGGTGCTGGCCCGCTGGTCCCCCCAGGAGGTCGAATACCTGGTCCTCTCGGACTCGGCCCTGCTGGCCGAATCCCCGTCCGGCGCGGTGACCGTCGTCCTGGACGACCGCCTCTCCCGCCTCCCCCGCTCCGCTCTCGCGACGGACGCCATGATCGACACCACGCTCCGTAACAAGGAGGGCGGCTTCTTCACGGCCGCCGCCGATCCGTCGGTCGCGGCCCGGGCGGTGACGGGGTCGCTCCCCCGCGCCGACGTCCGCACCCTCGTCGCCCTGACGGACGGGGCGACGCGATGGGTGGAGAAGTTCGGCCAGGGCGACTGGGCGGACTGCTTCACTCTCGTACGGAAGGAAGGGGCACCGGAGCTGGTGTCCCGTGTCCGCGCCCTGGAGCGGGCCGACGCGGCGGAGCGGACGTATCTGCGCAGGAGCAAGACGCACGACGACGCGACGGTCGTGTACGCCGAGTTGTGAGTCCCCTGGCACCTCTGCTGTCTATTTGCCGATGACGCCGTTCAACTGGTGGAGCAGGCGGGCCAGTTCGGCGACCTCGCGGCGGTCCCAGTGGGAGAGCTGCGTGACGTAGCGGGCGCGCCGGGCCTCGCGGACGTGGGTGACCCGGCGGCGGCCCTCGCCGGTGAGGTCGACCAGCCAGGCGCGGCCGTCCGCCGGGTCGGGCTCGCGGGCGATCAGGCCCAGGTCCTCCAGGGCGCGCAGCTGGCGGGACATCGTGGCCTTGCCGACGCCGATGTAGGCGGCGAGCTCCGTGGCGCGCTGCCGGCCGTACTCCTCCAGCCGGACCAGCAGGCCGTACGCGGCGGACTCCAGGTCGGGGTGGACCTCGCGGGCCATCTCGCCCTGGTTGGCCCGGGCCCGGCGCAGGAGGAACGTCAACTCGCGTTCCAGAGAGAGGTATTCGTGATCCGGGACGAGCTCGTCACCGTCCCCGGAGGGCCGGCCGCCGTTCCTGTCCTCGCCCTTGTGCACGTCAGCACCCATTGGTCCGCTTTCCCGATCGTGAAAGTTTCCGCCAAACACCGTCATCGCCGCAGCTCCGCCAGTATTTCGCAGGGCTAGACCAACGGCGTCGTCCGGACCCCCTTCCCACGCGGTCTTCTCGGTGCGTAGCTTCCTTACCAGGCAATGACTGGCATGGCCACGCCAACATCAACGCACTTTCCCCACTCCCCCACCGCGCTCCACCGCGCCCTCGGAGGCACGCCATGCCCGCGCCCATGCCTGTGCACAGACCCCGACCACCACGCCTGCGGCACCTCTCCCTCGCCCTCGCCCTCTCCGGACTCCTGCTGGCGGGCCTCACGCACCCGGCCGGCGCCGCCACGGTCCCGGCCCGCGGCTCGGCCTACCTGGGCATCGGCGTCCTGGCGCACGACGGCCAGGACGGCACACCCACCGGCGGTGACGCCACCCAGACGGAGGGCGTCGACGTCAGCGGCTACCAGGGCGACGTCGCCTGGTCGACCCTGTGGAGCAGCGGGGTCAAGTGGGCCTACACGAAGGCGACCGAGGGGACGTACTACACGAACCCGTACTTCGCCCAGCAGTACAACGGCGCCTACGACGTCGGCATGATCCGCGGCGCCTACCACTTCGCGACCCCGGACACGACGAGCGGCGCCACCCAGGCCAACTACTTCGTCGACCACGGCGGCGGCTGGTCCAAGGACGGCCGCACCCTTCCCGGTGTCCTCGACATCGAGTGGAACCCGTACGGCGCGTCCTGCTACGGCAAGTCGGCCGCGGCGATGGTCAGTTGGATCGCCGACTTCCTGTCCACGTACAAGTCCCGTACGGGCCGAGACGCGGTGATCTACACGGCGACGAGCTGGTGGTCCGACTGCACGGGCAACTCCGGCGCCTTCGACTCGGCGAACCCGCTGTGGATCGCGCGGTACGCCTCGGACCCGGGGACGCTGCCGGGCGGGTGGTCGTTCTACACGATGTGGCAGTACACGTCGTCCGGGACGACGGTCGGGGACCACGACAAGTTCAACGGGGCGCAGGACCGGGTGGTCGCGCTCGCCAACGGCTGACGTACGGCGAAGGCCCGGGCCCCTCGCGAAAGGGGACCCGGGCCCTCACCTACCGGTGGACGTCCGTCACGCCGCCACCGGAACCTCCGCCGTCGCGCCGTTCGTGGCCGGCGCCAGTGCCAGCTCCAGAACCTGGCGGACGTCCGTCACCGCGTGGACGTCGAGCTTGTCCAGGACCTCGGCCGGGACGTCGTCCAGGTCGGGCTCGTTGCGCTTCGGGATGATCACGGTGGTGACCCCGGCCTGGTGCGCGGCGAGCAGCTTCTGCTTCACGCCGCCGATCGGGAGGACCCGACCGGTCAGAGAGACCTCACCCGTCATCGCCACGTCCGTGCGGACCAGCCGGCCGCTGAGCAGCGACGCCAGGGCCGTCGTCATCGTGACACCCGCGCTCGGGCCGTCCTTCGGCACCGAACCCGCCGGGAAGTGGATGTGCACGCCCCGGTCCTTCAAGTCGCCCACGGGCAGCTCCAGTTCGGCGCCGTGCGAGCGGAGGAAGGACAGGGCGATCTGCGCGCTCTCCTTCATCACGTCACCGAGCTGACCGGTCAGGGTCAGACCCGCCGCGCCCGTCTCCGGGTCGGCCAGCGACGCCTCGACGTAGAGGACGTCACCACCCGCGCCGGTGACCGCGAGTCCGGTGGCGACACCGGGTACGGCCGTGCGGCGCTCGGCCGGGTCCTGGGCGGACTCGGGCACGTGGTGCGGCCGTCCGATCAGCGCGCGCAGGTCGGCGTCGGTCACCGTGAACGGCAGCTCGCGCTGGCCCAGTTCGTGCTGGGCCGCGATCTTGCGCAGCAGCCGGGCGACGGACCGCTCCAGGGTGCGGACGCCCGCCTCACGGGTGTACTCGCCGGCGAGCTTGCGCAGCGCGCTCTCGTCGATGACGACCTCGTCGTCCTTGAGCCCCGCCCGCTCCAGCTGGCTCGGGAGCAGGTGGTCACGGGCGATGACGACCTTCTCGTCCTCGGTGTACCCGTCGAGCCGCACCAGTTCCATACGGTCGAGCAGCGCCTCCGGGATGGCCTCCAGGACGTTCGCCGTCGCGAGGAACACCACATCGCTCAGGTCGAGTTCGACCTCCAGGTAGTGGTCGCGGAAGGTGTGGTTCTGCGCGGGGTCGAGCACTTCGAGCAGAGCCGCCGCCGGGTCGCCCCGGTAGTCGGACCCCACCTTGTCGATCTCGTCCAGCAGGACCACCGGGTTCATGGACCCGGCCTCCTTGATGGCCCGGACGATACGACCGGGCAGCGCACCGACGTACGTACGCCGGTGACCGCGGATCTCGGCCTCGTCCCGGACCCCGCCCAGCGCGACCCGGACGAACTTCCGGCCCATCGCGTGCGCGACGGACTCACCGAGCGAGGTCTTGCCGACACCGGGCGGGCCGACGAGGGCGAGCACGGCACCGCCGCGCCGACCGCCCACCACACCCAGGCCCCGCTCCGCGCGCCGCTTGCGCACGGCCAGGTACTCGGTGATGCGCTCCTTCACGTCGTTCAGACCGGCGTGCTCGGCGTCGAGGATCGCCTTGGCGCCCTGGATGTCGTACTCGTCCTGGGTCCTTTCGTTCCACGGCAGTTCGAGGACGGTGTCCAGCCAGGTGCGGATCCACGAGCCCTCGGGCGACTGGTCGGAGGAGCGCTCCAGCTTCTCGACCTCCTTGAGCGCGGCCTCGCGGACCTTCTCGGGAAGATCGGCGGCCTCGACCCGGGCGCGGTAGTCGTCGGACTCCTCGCCGTCGCTCGTGTCCCCGTTCAGCTCGCGCAGTTCCTTGCGTACGGCGTCGAGCTGGCGCCGCAGCAGGAACTCGCGCTGCTGCTTGTCGACACCGTCCTGCACATCCTTGGCGATGGTCTCGGCGACGTCCTGCTCGGCGAGGTGGTCGCGCAGGTGCTGGGTGGCGAGCTTCAGCCGGGCCACCGGGTCGGCGGTCTCCAGCAGCTCGATCTTCTGCTCGGTGGTCAGGAAGGGCGAGTAACCGGAATTGTCAGCGAGGGTGGACACGTCATCGATGGCCTGCACACGGTCGACGACCTGCCAGGCCCCCCGCTTGCGCAGCCATGCGGTGGCCAGCGCCTTGTACTCCTTCACCAGCTCGGAAACGGAGCCGGGCAAGGGTTCGGGCAGGTTCTCGTCGAGAGCGGTGCCCTCGACCCAGAGCGCGGCACCGGGCCCGGTGGTCCCGGCCCCGATCTTCACGCGGCTACGGCCGCGGATCAGCGCACCGGGGTCGCCGTCGGCCAGCCGGCCGACCTGCTCGATGGTGCCGAGCACACCCGTGCTCGCGTAAGTCCCGTCGATCCGTGGCACCAGCAGGACCTTGGGCTTTCCGGGCTCGGACCGCGCGGCGGCCTGTGCGGCCTCCACGGCGGCGCGTACATCGGTGTCGTTCAGGTCCAGCGGAACCACCATTCCGGGCAGCACGACCTCGTCGTCGAGCGGCAGCACGGGCAGGGTGAGCGGTGTGGACGTCGAAGCCATGATCTCCCCTTAGGCAGTCAAGTTGAGCTATGCCGACTCAATGCCTGGGCGTCTTCGATTGTTCCCCACCGGTTGTTCGCTGTGAGCGATCGGCGGTAACGCGCTGGGCTCCGTGCAGGTCAACACGGAAACGGGGCGGGGACTTCCCGGGGAACGGGGTGCACTGACGGAGTGCTCTGACGGGGTGGCCGGGGCTCGACGGTCGATGTCAGTGGCGCCTGCCACGATGCCCGGACGCCACAGACGCCATCACGGCCAGGAGAGACACATGGGCACCTGGGACGTCGGCCCCTTCGGCAACGACACCGCGGCGGACTGGTGCGGCGACCTCGACGACGCCTCCCCGGACACGCGGCAGGGTTTGGTCCGCGACACACTCGCCCGAGCGGCCGACACCACCGGCTACCTCGACGCGCGCGCCGCCGACGAAGCCGTCGCGGCAGCGGCCCTGGTCGCCGCACAATGCCCCGGCGGCGAGCCCGCCCACCCCGCCTACGGACCGGACGAGCCCGTCCCCGACCTCACCGGTCTACGCGCCCTCGCCCTCCAGGCCCTCGACCGCGTCATGACCGAGCCGTCCGAACTCCTGGAACTCTGGACCGAACCGGACGGCGGCCCCGGCCCCTGGCAGGCGGCCGTCAACCGGCTCCGCAGCACGCTCACACCGCAGCCGCCGGCAGAGCAACTCCGCCTGAGCTGATTCTGATTCCCCGCCGATAATTGGTTGCCCCGGCCCGCACGCCTCCTCGTACTGTCACGCCGTGACAGACACGGATCCCGAAACCCAGACCCTCCTCGCCGCCTACGACGACCAGATGCGGGGCACCCCGCCCATTCCGCCCGCCGGGGTGACGTACGAGAAGGACGGGCCGCTGCTGCGGATCGTCGGGCAGTTCCGCGGGTTCGTGAGCGGGCCGCGTGACCTGGGGGTGCAGGGACCGGAACTGGACGAACTGATCGTGCGGCAGCGGGACTTCTTCCCCGCGCGCGGGGAGAGCGTGGAGTGGAAGACCCGCTCCCACGACGTGCCCGCCGACCTCACCGACCGGCTGCGCGCGGCGGGGTTCGTGCCCGAGGAGCCGGAGACGGTGCTGATCGGGCTGGCCGAGGAGATGGCCGTACGGGAGCCCGTGCTGCCGGAAGGGGTCACGATCCGCCGGATCACAGCCGAGAACGACCTGCGGCGGCTCGGGGCGCTGCAGTCGGCCATCTGGGACATGGACCTGAACTGGCTGGCCGCCGACCTGCTCGGGCGGATCGCCGCCGCTCCGGACGAGATGGCCGTCTACGCCGTCGAGGCGGACGGCGAGATGGTCTCCGCGGCCTGGCTCGCCTTCCGGCCGGGGACGCAGTTCGCCAACATGCTGGGCGGCTCGACACTCCCCGAGTGGCGCGGCAAGGGCATCTACCGCGCCCTCGTCGCCGTCCGGGCCGCTCTCGCCGCCGCCCGCAAAGTGCCGTATCTGCAGGTGGACGCCACGGACGACAGCGCGCCGATCCTGCGCCGGCTGGGGTTCCGGGCGATCACCACGACCACGCCGTACGTGTGGTCCCCGGAGCAACCGCCCAGCAAGAGCGCCGACTTGGCGTCCCAGGAGTAGCGAAGAAGCTGAACGCGGCCGACTGGGCGGGGAGTCAGACCCCCGCGACCTCAACCCGAGCCGCCACAGCCAACCGTGCCGCTCGGTTCACCTGCGCCGTCCGCGCCCAGCGCCGTACCAGCGGCCAGGTCGCGACGCCTATCGTCAGCGAGATCAGGTGTCCCCAGTTCGTCATGGGGTCGGTGAACGCGATCAGGGCCTCGATCAGCGTCCAGCCGAACAGGGCGAGCAACGGCAGTCCCAGCCAGGGCCTGAGGAGGCCGGCCAGCGCTCCTATGCTCGTCGCGACACCAAAGCTGATGCCGTAGTCGAGGCGGTGCAGCGAGGTGGCGGGGAGGTGGCCCGCCAACACGGCGATTCCCACGGTCCCTTCAGTCGCCAGCGTGGCCACTATGTGCCCGCAGAGGAACACCGCCGCGGTCCGTACGCCGCCGATCCGGCGTTCCAGCGCGGTCAGTACGAGCAGGAAGAGGAACGCGTACGGCGACACCACCCCGCCCACGATCCACAGCGCGCTGGCGACCAGCACGAGGAACGGGTCGCGGAGCAGGTGGGTGACGTCGGTGCTGGACGCCTGGTGGAGTTGGGTCACGAAGGTCGGATCGGCGTACTGGGCCACCAGCGACGTTACGACGAGCAGCAACCCGTAACAGAAGGTGAACGGCGTCCCCGTGGGCGTGGGCAGCAGCCGCCAGGGGTGGAGGCGGCGGAGTGCAAGCAGGACGCGCGGTTCTCCGGGGACGGCCGGGGTGGACGCGGAGACCGACACCGCCGGGGTCGGCGTGGCGAACCTCAACTCCCCAGCCCCGTCCAGCACTTCCCGCTGTCTCGGCATCGCGTCCAGCAGCCCGGAATCCAGCGACGAGGCCGGCCCGGACTCATCGGCCAGGGGCCCGCCCGAAGGCGTGGCGGAGGCCTGGGTGTCGGCCGTCGCGATCCGTTCCACGGTGAGGCGCTCCTTCCGGTTCAACCCCACCCTTCGCCGTCCCACCTGCCGCTGTCTATGACCGACGCCACGCGAGAGCCGATTCACAGCAGCCTGAAAGCCTTCTTGTGCGTCCGCAGGTACCTTGCACCCGGTCGTGTTCGCCCTGGGTTAATTCGGCTGCACGATCCGGTGAAACTGCCAGGATGAGTTGCATGACCACCGCGTACGACACCCCTGTTGTCCTGGACCGTCGAGAGGGCCCCTACGGCGAGGTGGTGCTGCGCCGGCACGGGGAGTTGCTCCAGATCATCGCCAACGGGTGCTTCCTGATGGACACCTCGGACGGGCGGTCGGAGCGGCTGCTGGTCGACGCCGCGTACGACGCCCTGAACGGGCGCCAGGAACCTGGTCAGTTGCCCGACGTGCTGATCGGCGGGCTCGGCGTCGGCTTCTCGCTCGCGCATGCCGCCGCCGACGCCCGGTGGGGTCACATCACGGTCGTCGAACGGGAACCCGCGATCGTCGAATGGCACCGTTCAGGACCCCTGTCGGCGCTCTCCGCGGCCGCTCTCGCCGATCCGCGGACCGACATTGTGAAAACGGATCTAGTCGCATTCGTCAATGAGACTTGCGCCACTTTTGACGCGCTCTGCCTGGACATCGACAACGGCCCCGGCTGGACCGTCACCGAGGGCAACGACAGCCTGTACTCACCGGCCGGACTGGCAAGCTGCGCAAGGGTGTTGAGACCGGGCGGGGTACTCGCCGTATGGTCGGCGCAGCCCTCTCCGGAATTTGAACGAACCTTATGGAATGCCGGTTTCCATCAGGTGCGTACCGAAGAGATCCCCGTTGCCCGAGGCGTTCCCGACGTCGTGCACCTCGCTGTACGACCTGGATAGCAAAGGCGACGTCACTCCCCGTACCCTGCTTCCCTGACGCAGATCATTCAAGCGTCAAGCGCAGTCATGGGATCACCCCACTGGTTCCGGAAAGCACACTTCAGGGGCGGGCGATGGAGCAGACACACACCTCCCACAACGGTACGGCCACGGCCACGCCGGGCGCGCAGCGCCGGGTGCTGGTGGTCGAGGACGACCCGACGATCGTCGACGCCATCGCGGCCCGTCTGCGCGCCGAGGGATTTCTCGTGCAGACCGCGGGCGACGGGCCGTCGGCCGTCGACACCGCCGAGGCCTGGCAGCCCGATCTGCTGATCCTCGACATCATGCTGCCCGGCTTCGACGGGCTGGAGGTCTGCCGCCGTGTGCAGGCCGCCCGTCCGGTGCCGGTGCTGATGCTCACCGCGCGCGACGACGAGACCGACATGCTGGTCGGGCTCGGGGTCGGCGCCGACGACTACATGACCAAGCCGTTCTCGATGCGGGAGCTGGCGGCGCGCGTGCACGTCCTGCTGCGCCGGGTGGAGCGTGCCGTGGTGGCCGCGTCCACCCCGCGCTCGGGCATCCTGCGCCTCGGCGAGCTGGAGATCGACCACGCGCAGCGCCGGGTAAGGGTGCGCAGCGAGGACGTTCATCTCACGCCCACCGAGTTCGACCTGCTGGTGTGCCTGGCGAACACCCCGCGTGCCGTGCTCTCGCGTGAGCAGCTGCTCGCCGAGGTGTGGGACTGGGCGGACGCCTCCGGCACCCGCACGGTAGACAGCCACATCAAGGCGCTGCGCCGGAAGATCGGCGCCGAGCGGATCCGCACGGTGCACGGCGTGGGCTACGCACTGGAGACACCGACGCCATGAGCGACGGGCCGACGTCACGGAGGAGCCCCGGGGAGCCCTGGGGCGGCGTACGCCCGTTCTCGATCAAGACCAAGCTGGGCGCACTGGTCGTCATCGCGGTGCTCATCACCACCGGGCTGATGATGATCGCCATGCGCACGGCGACGGAGCTGCGCTTCATCACGGTCTTCTCGATGATCGCCACACTGCTGATAACGCAGTTCGTGGCCCACTCGCTCACCGCGCCGCTGGACGAGATGAACACGGTGGCCCGGTCCATCTCGCACGGCGACTACACCCGCCGGGTGCGCGAGAACCGCCGTGACGAACTGGGCGACCTGGCCGGGACGATCAACGTCATGGCCGACGAGCTGGAGGCGCAGGAGCGCCAGCGCAAGGAACTCGTCGCGAACGTCTCGCACGAGCTGCGCACCCCCATCGCGGGCCTGCGCGCCGTGCTGGAGAACGTCGTCGACGGCGTCTCGGCGGCCGATCCGGAGACCATGCGGACGGCGCTGAAGCAGACCGAGCGGCTCGGCCGGCTGGTGGAGACGCTGCTGGACCTCTCCCGCCTGGACAACGGCGTCGTACCGCTGAAGACGCGCCGCTTCGAGGTGTGGCCGTATCTCTCGGGCGTGCTCAAGGAGGCCAACATGGTCGCCTCCGCGCGCGCGGGCATCGCGTCGGGCTCCGGCAGTCACACGCGGACCGACGTCCATCTGCACCTGGACGTGTCCCCGCCGGAGCTGACCGCGCTCGCGGACCCGGAGCGCATCCACCAGGTCGTCGCCAACCTGATCGACAACGCGGTCAAGCACAGCCCCGCGCACGGCCGGGTGACGGTGAAGGCACGGCGCGGTTCGCTGCCGGAGTCGCTGGAGCTGGAGGTCCTGGACGAGGGACCCGGCATCCCGAAGTCGCAGTGGGCGCACATCTTCGAGCGGTTCAACCGGGGAGCGGTGAGCTCGCCGCACGGGCCCGGCAGCGACGGCGGTACGGGCCTCGGTCTGGCGATCGCCCGCTGGGCGGTGGATCTGCACGGCGGCCGGATCGGTGTGGCCGAATCCGACCGTGGCTGCAGGATTATCGTCACCCTCCCGGGACTGTCTTCCGTGCCAAGTTGACGTAAAGTTCGAACCGGAGCCCCAAGATCCACGACGGTCCGCGCTGACGGACACGTGTGATCAGGCACAGGCCCGCGCCGTTCGTGCGCCCGGCCCGCATCCATGCGCCCCCTCCATTGCGGAACCACGCTTGTTTCCCGCCATTTCGGCCCTCGAAACACACTTTCCGGTGTGACTTACACGACGATGGACCGGCCCGACCTGACCTTGGCCGTCATGGGGGCGTAGCCTTAATTCCCGCTGTCCATCACCTTGTGAAGCGGAAGAGGGCGGTTGCCGCCGTGTCGTCACAGTCCCCCAGTAACTCGACCATCTCGACCGAGTCCGACCAAGCCGCGGGTAAGAATCCCGCGGCGGCGTTCGGGCCCAACGAGTGGCTCGTCGACGAGATCTATCAGCAGTACCTCCAGGATCCGAACTCGGTTGACCGAGCCTGGTGGGACTTCTTCGCCGACTACAAGCCGGGCGCGGCTGCCGCCCCGACCTCGACTTCGGCGGGTACTGCGGCCGCGGGGGCCGTAGGAACCACCCCGGCCCCGGCGGCACCCGCCGCCCCGGCTCCTGCTCCGGCCGCTCCTGCCGCGCCCGCCGCTCCGGCGGTCCCCGCGCCTGCGCCCGCAGCCGCCGCTCCGGCGCCGGTGAAGGCCGTAGCCCCGGCTCAGGCGCCTGCGAAGGCGGCGGCCCCGGCCGCTCAGCCGAAGAAGGCCGAGCCCGCGGCCGAGGCCGCCGGTGGCCCGGAGTTCATCACGCTGCGCGGTCCCGCCGCCGCGGTCGCGAAGAACATGAACGCGTCGATCGAGGTCCCCACCGCCACGTCGGTGCGCGCGGTCCCGGTCAAGCTGCTCTTCGACAACCGCATCGTCATCAACAACCACCTGAAGCGCGCCCGGGGCGGGAAGATCTCCTTCACCCACCTCATCGGCTACGCGATGGTGCAGGCCATCAAGGCCATGCCGTCGATGAACTACTCCTTCCAGGAGAAGGACGGCAAGCCGACCCTGGTCAAGCCGGAGCACGTCAACTTCGGTCTCGCCATCGACCTGGTGAAGCCCAACGGCGACCGCCAGCTCGTCGTCGCCGGCATCAAGAAGGCCGAGACGCTGAACTTCTTCGAGTTCTGGCAGGCCTACGAGGACATCGTGCGCCGCGCCCGCGACGGCAAGCTGACGATGGATGACTTCACGGGCGTCACCGTGTCGTTGACCAACCCCGGCGGCCTCGGCACCGTCCACTCCGTGCCGCGTCTGATGCCCGGTCAGTCGGTCATCATGGGCGTCGGCTCGATGGACTACCCGGCGGAGTTCCAGGGCACGAGCCAGGACACCCTCAACAAGCTCGGCATCTCGAAGGTCATGACGCTCACGTCGACCTACGACCACCGGGTCATCCAGGGCGCCGCCTCCGGCGAGTTCCTGCGGATCGTCGCGAACCTCCTGCTTGGCGAGAGCGGCTTCTACGACGAGATCTTCGAGGCGCTGCGCATCCCGTACGAGCCGGTCCGCTGGCTCAAGGACATCGACGCGTCGCACGACAACGACGTGACGAAGGCCGCCCGCGTCTTCGAGCTGATCCACTCCTACCGGGTCCGCGGCCACGTCATGGCCGACACCGACCCGCTGGAGTACCGCCAGCGCAAGCACCCCGACCTGGACATCACCGAGCACGGCCTCACCCTGTGGGACCTGGAGCGGGAGTTCGCGGTCGGCGGCTTCGCCGGCAAGTCCCTGATGAAGCTGCGCGACATCCTGGGCGTGCTGCGCGACTCGTACTGCCGCACCACCGGCATCGAGTTCATGCACATCCAGGACCCGAAGCAGCGCAAGTGGATCCAGGACCGCATCGAGCGCTCGCACTCCAAGCCGGAGCGCGAGGAGCAGCTGCGCATCCTGCGCCGCCTGAACGCGGCGGAGGCCTTCGAGACCTTCCTGCAGACGAAGTACGTCGGCCAGAAGCGCTTCTCCCTTGAGGGCGGCGAGTCGGTCATCCCACTGCTCGACGCGGTCATCGACAGCGCGGCCGAGTCGCGCCTCGACGAGGTCGTCATCGGCATGGCCCACCGCGGCCGCCTGAACGTGCTCGCGAACATCGTCGGCAAGTCGTACGCCCAGATCTTCCGCGAGTTCGAGGGCAACCTCGACCCGAAGTCGATGCACGGCTCCGGCGACGTGAAGTACCACCTGGGCGCCCAGGGCACCTTCACCGGCCTGGACGGCGAGCAGATCAAGGTCACGCTCGCGGCGAACCCGTCCCACCTGGAGACGGTCGACCCGATCATCGAGGGCATCGTCCGCGCCCGCCAGGACATCATCAACAAGGGCGGCACGGACTTCACGGTCCTCCCGCTCGCCCTGCACGGTGACGCGGCCTTCGCGGGCCAGGGCGTGGTGGCCGAGACGCTCAACATGTCCCAGCTGCGCGGCTACCGCACCGGCGGCACGATCCACATCGTCATCAACAACCAGGTCGGCTTCACGGCGGCTCCCGAGTCGTCGCGTTCCTCGATGTACGCCACGGACGTGGCCCGCATGATCGAGGCCCCGATCTTCCACGTGAACGGCGACGACCCGGAGGCCGTGGTCCGCGTGGCCCGCCTGGCCTTCGAGTTCCGTCAGGCGTTCAACAAGGACGTGGTGATCGACCTCATCTGCTACCGCCGCCGCGGTCACAACGAGTCGGACAACCCGGCCTTCACCCAGCCCCTGATGTACGACCTGATCGACAAGAAGCGCTCGGTGCGCAAGCTGTACACCGAGTCGCTGATCGGTCGCGGCGACATCACCCTGGAAGAGGCCGAGCAGGCGCTCCAGGACTACCAGGGCCAGCTGGAGAAGGTCTTCACGGAGGTCCGCGAGGCGACGGCCCAGCCGGGCGCGGCGCCGATGTCGGACCCGCAGGCGGAGTTCCCCGTCTCGGTGTCCACGGCGATCTCCTCGGAGGTCGTGAAGCGGATCGCCGAGTCCCAGGTCAACATCCCGGACAACTTCCACGTCCACCCGCGCCTGCTGCCCCAGCTGCAGCGCCGGGCGACGATGGTCGAGGACGGGACGATCGACTGGGGCATGGGCGAGACGCTGGCGATCGGTTCGCTGCTGCTGGAGGGCACCCCGGTGCGCCTCTCCGGTCAGGACTCCCGCCGCGGCACGTTCGGCCAGCGTCACGCGGTCCTCATCGACCGTCAGACGGGCGAGGACTACACCCCGCTCCAGTACCTCTCCGAGGAGCAGGCGCGCTACAACGTCTACGACTCGCTCCTCTCCGAGTACGCGGTCATGGGCTTCGAGTACGGCTACTCGCTGGCCCGCCCCGACGCGCTCGTGATGTGGGAGGCGCAGTTCGGCGACTTCGTCAACGGCGCGCAGTCCGTGGTCGACGAGTACATCTCGGCGGCGGAGCAGAAGTGGGGCCAGACGTCCGGCGTCACGCTGCTGCTCCCGCACGGCTACGAGGGCCAGGGCCCGGACCACTCGTCCGCGCGCGTGGAACGCTTCCTCCAGCTCTGCGCCCAGAACAACATGACGGTGGCCATGCCCACCCTCCCGTCGAACTACTTCCACCTTCTCCGCTGGCAGGTGCACAACCCGCACCACAAGCCGCTGGTGGTCTTCACCCCGAAGTCGATGCTGCGCCTCAAGGCCGCCGCGTCGAAGACGGAGGAGTTCACGACGGGTCAGTTCCGCCCGGTCATCGGCGACGAGACGGTGACGGACCCCGCGGCCGTCCGCAAGGTCGTCTTCGTCACCGGCAAGCTGTACTACGACCTGGAGGCCGAGCGCACCAAGCGCGGCACCACGGACGTGGCGATCATCCGCGTCGAGCGCCTGTACCCGCTGCCGGGTGCGGAGCTCCAGGCGGAGGTCAACAAGTACCCGAACGTCGAGAAGTACCTGTGGGCCCAGGAGGAGCCGGCGAACCAGGGCGCGTGGCCCTTCATCGCCCTCAACCTGATCGACCACCTGGACCTGGCCGTCGGCGCGGACGTTCCTCACGGGGAGCGGCTGCGGCGGATCTCGCGTCCGCACTCGTCGTCTCCGGCTGTGGGTTCGGCCAAGCGGCACCAGGCGGAGCAGGAGCAGTTGGTGCGTGAGGTGTTCGAGGCGTAACCGCCCCGCACTGTCGTACGCGGCCGGGCCGCACCCCCACTTCGGAGGTGCGGCCCGGCCGTTTGTGCGCACTTATCCTTGACCCATGTACTTCACGGACCGTGGCATCGAAGAACTGGAGAAGCGGCGCGGCGAGGAAGAAGTCACCTTCGAGTGGCTCGCCGAACAGCTGCGGACGTTCGTCGATCTGAACCCGGACTTCGAGGTCCCGGTGGAACGCCTGGCGACCTGGCTGGCACGCCTGGACGACGAGGACGACGACGAGTAATTCCTACGGCGGTGCCGCCAGGGCGTGTCAGTCGCGCGGGCGGGCCAGGTCGTAGACGAGGCCCAGCATGCCGTGGGCCAGGAGCAGCGCCCCCGCGACGATCCAGCCTCCGCTACGGCGTCGTAGGCCCCAGGTCGTGAGCGGGAGGCCCGCTGCCATCTGGGTCAGGGCGAGAGCGCGTGCCCTGGGGGTGCCGGACCAGGGCATCCAGGGGCCGAGGCGGCTGCTGTCGACGGCGTCGAGTTCCGCGCGGACCGCCTCGCGCCAGCCCGCCCGTTCGACCTGTCGGGCATCGGGGCGGACGCGGACAATCTCCCGGAGGCGGTCGGCGGGTTCGCCCGGCGCGAGGCCGGTGGGCAATGCCACTCCCGCGCGCGTGAGGACCGCCAGGAGGCCGCGGAGACGGGCGCGGGCGTCGGCTTCGGGGTCCGGTTTCGTCAGGTGGTCCAGGGACCGCAGGTCCAGTACGGGGTCCAGGCCCAGGCGGGCGGCGAAGGGGCGCATCGCCTCGTCCTCGCCGGCCGGGGTGCCGTCGCTGAGCCATACGTAGCCGACGGGGCGGCGGAAACCCGAGGCCAGGGTGTAGCCCGCGCGGTCTGCGTCCCACCACAGGGCGAGTACGGGCCAGGGGGCGCCGACGGCGAGCGCGGTGGCCCAGCCGGTGAGGACACGGTCGACCGGTTCGTCGCCGTGCAGCCAGGGCTTGCCCTCGGGGACGAGCACGCTCCAGTCGTCGCCCGCGCGAGTCAGCAGCATGCGTTCGCGGAGCAGATGGGCCGCCTGGGCGACGGACTCGGGGTCCGCCCGGCAGAGCAGCAGGGCGCCCGGGGTGGCACCGGTCCGGTGTCTGGCCTGCGGCTTCTCCGTCGACATGGTCACACGCTAGGGCAATGCACCCATTTCCGCCGTTTGTTCGACACCTGGCGCTCGGCATCCGACCTCCGGTGATCACCGGAACGAGTGTCTTGACTTTCCCCATCCGCGATATATCGTGTTTCTCAGAAGACGCGATATGGCGCGTCGTGTCCGGTCCGGTTAGGCCGAGGAGGTCTGCATCATGTCCGAGTGGTCCGTCGCAGAGCCCAAGAAGCTCACGTTCGACGAGCCCGTGAGCGATCTCCACGTGCGCATCGTCAACGGAACGGTGAACGTCGTGGGGACGGACGAGGGTTCCGCCCGCATGGAAATCTCCGAGATCGACGGGCCACCGCTGGTGGTGACCCAGAACAACGGCACGCTGACGGTGGCGTACGAGGACCTCCCTTGGAAGGGCTTCCTCAAATGGCTCGACCGGAAGGGCTGGCGGCGCAGCGCGGTGGTCTCCCTGGCCGTGCCCGCGAGCACCCGGGTCGAGGTCGGGGTGGTCGGCGCCGCCGCCGTCGTCTCCGGGATCAGCGGACCTTCGGTGGTGCGAGGTGTCACCGGCGACACGACCCTCGTCAGCCTCTCCGGACCCGTCCGCGCCGAGACGGTCTCCGGGAACCTGGAGGCCCAGGCCGTCACCGGCGACCTCCGCTTCAACTCCGTCTCCGGCGACCTCACCGTCGTCGAGGGCTCGGGCCCCTCCGTGCGCGCCGAGTCCGTGAGCGGCTCGATGATCGTGGACCTCGACCCGGACGGCCCGACCGACGTCCGCCTCACCAACGTCTCGGGCGAGATCGCCATCCGGCTCCCGCACCCGGCGGACGCGGACGTCGAGGCCAACACGGCGAGCGGCTCGATCTCCAACGCCTTCGACGGACTGCGGGTGCACGGCCAGTGGGGCGCCCACAAGATCACCGGCCGCCTGGGCGCGGGCACCGGGAAGCTGCGCGCGACGACCGTCTCCGGTTCGATCGCCCTGCTCCGCCGCCCGGCGGCGGAGTACGAGGGCGAGGACGAGGGGCCATGGGACGGGGACACGGAGGTGACCGTCTCGGCGACGCGGGCCGACAAGACGCCTCGGCCCGACATGAAGAAGGGGCCGGACGCGTCGGACACCTCTGCGGACACACCTGCGCCGAACGCGTCGGACGACACCGCCGGGATGGCGGGAGCGGAGGGCAGGACCACGACCCCGGACGCTGCGGACGACGCCACGGGCACACCCGCGCCCGGGGTGACGGACGATGCTTCCGGCGCCCCTGTGGACGGGGCTCAGGGCGACTCGGGGGACAATTCCGTTTCCGGCCCGGGCGGTGCTTCCGGCACCGACGCGGCCGACGGCACGACCGACAAGAAGGTGCTCTGACATGCCTCCCGTCTTCGCCCACGGCCGCCTCCGCCTCTACCTGCTGAAGCTGCTGGACGAGGCCCCCCGACACGGCTACGAGGTCATCCGCCTCCTGGAGGAGCGCTTCCAGGGGCTGTACGCGCCCTCGGCGGGCACGGTCTACCCGCGCCTGTCCAAGCTGGAGGCCGAGGGCCTGGTCACCCACACCACCGAGGGCGGCCGCAAGGTGTACGCCATCACGGACGCCGGCCGCGCCGAACTGGCCGACCGCAGCGGCGAGTTGGCCGACCTGGAGCTGGAGATCCGCGAATCGGTCGCCGAACTGGCCGCCGAGATCCGGGCCGACGTCCGGGGCGCGGCGGGCGACCTGCGCCGTGAGATGCGCGCGGCGGCCACGGAGGCCCGGCAGGGAAACGGGGCCGGGCGCGGTCGCCTGAGTGAACACGAAGGCCCCGCCGGGGACTTCACGGACTTCGGTGACAAGGAGTCGTGGCGCGCTGCCAAGGAGGAGATGCGCCGCGCCAAGCAGGAGTGGAAGGAACAGGCCCGCCGCGCCAAGGACGAGAGCCGTCGGGCCCGCGAGGAGGCCCAGCAGGCCCGGCGTCAGGCCAAGGAAGCACAGGCGCGGGCGTGGGCGCAGGCCCAGGAGGAGATGCAGCGCATCGGCCGCCAGGTCCAGGAGCACGCGCAGGACCACTTCGCGCGCGGCGACTGGCCCACGGGCGTACGGGAGAGCCTGACCGAACTGGCCAAGGAATTCGGCGACTTCGGGAAGGAGTTCGGCAAGGACTTCGGGTTCGGACGACCGGGCACGGGCGCAGGGACAGGTGCTGGTGCCGGCAAGTCGGCCTCGGCACCGGCCACCCCGTCGGCACCCGAGTACAGCCAGACCCCGGAGGACTTCCCGGCGGAGTACGAACCGACCTGGGCCCACGAGGACTCCACCGGTGAACCGGCCCGCGACCTGGACCGGCTCCTCGACCGCTTCCGGGACGACATCCGTGACGCGGCCCGCGACCATGGCGTCACCGAGGACCAACTCCGCGACACCCGCCGCCACTTGTCCGCGGCGGCGGCACGCATCGGGGCGGTGCTGCGCGGCGGCCGCAAGGCCTGAGCCGACGCCGCGAACCGCAGGTGGTGCGCCCAGGAGTCACCCCCCCCAGGCGCACCACCCCGCCGCGCAGACCCCCAAGCCCCTAGCCCCCCGGCCCCCTCAGCCCGCCGCCCTCGCCTCTCCGCCGCCGTACAACACGCGCGTGGCCGCCTCGTGGGTCACCCCGTGGTCGGCGAGCACCTCACCGGGCACCCCGGGGAGGATGGTCAGGGCGAGGAGGAGGTGCTCGTCGCCGATGTGCCGGTCGCGGTGGGCGACGGCGATGCGCAGGGACTTCTCCAGGACGTTCTTGGCACCGCGGCTGAAGGTACGGCGGCCCGACCACGACTCCTTGAACCTCCCCTCACCGGACATCGCCCCGACGCCGTGCACCTCCTCGACCCGGGCGACGATCTCCGAGACGTCGATGCCGAGCCCGGCAAGCGCGTCGGCCTCGGCCTGCGAGAGCCCCGCACGCCGGCGGGCGTCGCCGAGAGCCTGCCGTACGGACTCCTTGCGTTCCTCGGGAGCGAGACCGAGGGCGGTCAGGACGAAGGAGGCCCGGCTGCCTCGGCGGTCGAGGAGGGCCAACAGCAGGTGCTCGGGGTCGACGGAACCGGGCCCCGACCGCTCGCGGTGCTCCACCGCGCCCTGCACCACGGCGCGGGCGTCCTTCGTGAACCGTTCGAACATCACTGCCTCCCGTACTTCTTGTGCACGGCCTGCCTGCTGACACCGAGTTCCGCGGCGATCTCCTGCCACGACCAGCCCTGGTTGCGCGCACTGCGCACCTGCACCGCCTCCAACTGCTCCACCAGCCTGCGCAGCGCGGAGACGGCACGCAGGCCGACCCGTGGATCACGGTCACCCGCGCGCTCGGCGAGATCCGTTGCTTCGGTCATGATGTCAACCTACGTTGACATGCCCCACCTGTCAATCAAAGTTGACAAACGGCTACGGCCGGCCCGGGAAACCGGACCGGCCGTAGAGGCGGTAAGGGGTTGAAGCGGTAAGGGGAGGGAGTCGCTAGCCGTTCGTGAGGATGATCTTGCCGAACTGGCCGCCGGAGTCGAGGCGTTGGAAGCCCTCGCGGGCGCGGTCCATGGGCAGCACCTCGTCGATGACCGGACGGACACCGGTGGCCGCGCAGAAGGCGAGCAGATCCTCCAGCTCGTCCTTGGTGCCCATGGTCGAGCCGACGACCTTGAGTTCGAGGAAGAAGATGCGGGTGAGTTCGGCGTGCGAGGGCCGGTCGCCGCTGGTGGCGCCCGAGATGACGATCGTGCCGCCGGGCTTCAGCGACTTCACCGAGTGGGACCAGGTGGCGGCGCCGACGGTCTCGATGACGGCGTCGACGCGCTGCGGCAGCCGCGCCCCCGGCTCCACCGCCTCCAGGGCACCGAGCTCCAGCGCCCGCTTCCGCTTGGCCTCGTCCCGGCTGGTCGCGAAGACGCGCAGTCCCGCCGCCTTGGCAAGGACGATGGCGGCAGTGGCAACGCCCCCGCCAGCACCCTGCACCAGCACCGAATCGCCGGGCCGTACACCGGAGTTGGTGAAGAGCATGCGGTACGCCGTCAGCCAGGCCGTGGGCAGACAGGCGGCCTCCGCGAAGGACAGTTCCTTCGGCTTCGGCAGGACGTTCCACGTCGGCACGGCGACCCGCTCGGCGAAGGTGCCCTGGTAGTGCTCGGTGAGGATGGAACGCGGTTCCTTGGGGCCGACGCCGTGACCGGTCTGGCCGATGACGGAGTGCAGGACGACCTCGTTGCCGTCCTCGTCGACACCGGCGGCGTCGCAGCCGAGGATCATCGGCAGCTTGTCCTCGGCGAGGCCGACGCCGCGCAGAGACCAGAGGTCATGGTGGTTGAGGGAGGCGGCCCTGACGTCGACGACACTCCAGCCCGGCCGGGCCTCGGGGGCGGGACGCTCCCCCAACTCAAGGCCGGAGAGCGGCTGGTCGCGGTCGATTCGGGCGGCGTAGACGGCGAACATGCCCCCGACGATAGGCTCCGCCGGTTGACCAGGGAACTACCTCGCGTTGTGACACATGCCCTCTTGCGCGAGGGCTGCGGGGCGCCTGCGTGGCCGTTCTCCTGGGGGCTGCGCCCCCAGACCCCACCGTCGACCGTCCGCAGCCGCAGCCGCCGAGCGACCCCGCCCCCCACCGCAAAGGCCCACCCTTCAAGTGCGCGTAACGGGTGGGCGGGCGGGAAAGAAGAAGCCCCCGCGGCCCGCGGCCGCCAACCGACACCGGCCACCCACGGGCAACGTCCACCCTTCACATCACCCGAACGGGCGGGCGGGTGGGTAAAAAAGGGCCCCGCCCAAGTGGACGGGGCCGTTCAGGCTACCGGCGGGCAACACCCTCCGCCCGCGCCGCCGCAGCCACAGCCGCGGTCACCGCAGGCGCGACCCGCTCGTCGAACGGTGACGGGATGACATAGTCCGCGGCGAGATCGTCACCGACGACCCCGGCCAGCGCCTCGGCCGCCGCGATCTTCATCCCCTCCGTGATCCGGGACGCCCGCACCTGCAGCGCCCCCGCGAAGATCCCCGGAAACGCCAGCACGTTGTTGATCTGGTTCGGGAAGTCCGACCGCCCGGTGGCGACGACCGCCGCGTACTTGTGCGCCACATCCGGGTGCACCTCGGGATCCGGGTTGGCCATCGCGAAGACGAACGCGCCCTCGGCCATGGAAGCCACCGCGGGCTCCGGCACCGTACCCCCGGAGACCCCGATGAAGACGTCGGCGCCTTCCAGCGCCGCCTCCAACGACCCGGAGATACCCGCCTTGTTGGTGAGCTCGGCGAGTTCACGCTTGACCGGCGTGAGATCGTCCCGGTCGCGCGAGACGACACCCTTGCGGTCCGCGACGGCGACATCGCCGAGCCCGGCCTCCAGCAGGAACTTGGCGATGGCGACACCGGCCGCACCCGCACCGGAGATGACGGCCCGCAGGTCACCCAGCTCCCGCCCGGTCAGCCGCGCGGCGTTCCGCAGCGCCGCCAGCGTCACGATCGCCGTACCGTGCTGGTCGTCGTGGAAGACCGGGATGTCCAGCCGCTCCTGGAGCCTGCGCTCGATCTCGAAGCAGCGCGGCGCCGAGATGTCCTCCAGGTTGACGCCCCCGAAGGAGGGCGCGAGGCGCACCACGGTCTCGATGATCTCATCGACGCCGGTGCAGTCCAGCGCGATCGGCACCGCGTCCACGCCGCCGAACTGCTTGAACAGGATCGCCTTGCCCTCCATGACCGGGAGGGAGGCCTCGGGACCGATGTCGCCGAGTCCGAGCACCGCCGTACCGTCCGTCACGACGGCGACGACGGACGACTTCCATGTGTAGTCGTGGACGAGTTCCGGCTGCTCGGCGATCGCGGTGCACACGCGCGCGACGCCGGGTGTGTACGCCAGGGACAGGTCGTCCTTGTCGCGGATCGGCACGGTGGCCTGCACGGCCATCTTGCCGCCGCGGTGCAGCGCGAACGCCGGATCGAAGGAATCGAGGGGCTCGGCCCCGCCGTCCTGATCCGTACTGCTGTCGCTGCGAGGATTGACGATCTCCGCTGCCACTTTGTCTTACCCCTTAAGTCTTCATTGATTTTGAGGGTGGCCACTCCCTGGTGAGGGGTGGGCGGGCACCGCGCAGGGCCCAGAGACTTGATGCGTACGAGCACCTGCGCGACGGGCGCGCCGCACACGCGCCCTGAGCCCCGGATGAGGGGTGTAGAGAACCTTCTTACCGGACGGACGGCACCGAGGACGAGTCCAATAGGCGCAAGGTCACATCCCGTCCGCCTAGGGCGGAACGATGATCGATCACATCGTGAGACATGCCGAAGATCTTCCGGCCGGAACGAGTGATTCCAGCAGATGGTCCGTGATCAGGGCGTCTCGATGTACCGACCTGATGCGATTCGGGGTTCACCCGTTATCCGATTTTGACATGGCTACTCCCCTGAATGGTTCAGTCCGAATGGCAAGATGCCCTAATCACACGAGGTCGCGACACCCGAAGGTGTGTGTTCTCGTCGACCCGTCGGCACCGCCATCCATCCGCCGGAGGAACCCACCATGACCGCAAGATTCACCCGTCGTACGACCGCCCCGCACACCCGGCTGGCAGCGGTCGGTGCGATCGCGGTCGCCTCCACCCTGCTGCTCGCCGGCTGTGGTGACCAGACCAAGAAGGACGACTCCAGCGGCGCGTCCACCAGCTCGGCCCCCCTGGCGAGCAAGCTCCCCGCCGCGATCCGCGACAAGGGCGTCATCACGGTCGGCTCGGACATCGCGTACGCGCCGGTCGAGTTCAAGGACAACTCCGGCAAGGTCGTCGGTCTCGACCCGGACCTCGGCGCCGCGATGGGCAAGCAGCTCGGGGTGAAGTTCGAGTTCCAGAACGGCACCTTCGACGCGCTCCTCACCGGTCTGCGGTCCAACCGCTACGACATCGCCATGTCGGCGATGACGGACAACAAGAACCGCCAGGACGGCGTCGACCCCGACACGGGCAAGAAGGTCGGCGAGGGCGTCGACTTCGTCGACTACCTGACCGCCGGTGTCTCGATCTACACGCGCAAGGGCCAGACCGAGAACATCGCGTCGTGGTCCGACCTGTGCGGCAAGAAGCTCGCCGTCGAGCGCGGCACCGTCTCCGAGGACCTCGCCAAGTCCGAGACGAAGAAGTGCACGGGCGGCAAGAAGATCACCATCGAGGCCTTCGACGACGACCAGCAGTCCCAGACCCGCCTGCGCTCCGGTGGCGCGGACGCGGCCTCCTCCGACTTCCCGGTCGCGGCCTACGCGGTGAAGACCTCCGGCGGCGGCAAGGACTTCCAGCTCGTCGGCGACCAGGTCGAGGCGGCGCCGTACGGTATCGCGGTCGCCAAGAGCGACACCCAGCTGCGGGACGCGCTGCAGGCCGCGATGGACGCCGTGATCAAGAGCGGTGAGTACCAGAAGATCCTGACGAAGTGGGGCGCCGAGGACGGTGCCGTCAAGTCGTCCGTGATCAACGGCGGCAAGTGACCGCGGGTCCGCAGTCGCTGAGAGGCAACATCCGTGACTACTGACATCGACGAGGCGCCGGGGCCGCAGGACGCGCCCCCGGACGCCCCGAAGCCCATCAAGGCCATTCCGGTCCGGCACTACGGCCGGTACGTCTCCGCCGTGATCGCGATCGGCATCCTGGTCGCGATCGTCTACGCGTTCGGCCAGGGCAAGATCAACTGGCATGCCGTACCGGACTACTTCTTCGACCACCGGATCATGACCGGTGTCTACAAGACCCTCCTCCTGACGGTCCTGTCGATGGTCATCGGCATCGTCGGCGGCATCGGCCTCGCGGTGATGCGGCTGTCGAAGAACCCGGTGACCTCGTCGATCGCCTGGTTCTACATCTGGTTCTTCCGCGGCACCCCGGTCCTGGTCCAGCTGTTCCTCTGGTTCAACCTGGGCCTGGTCTTCGAGTACATCAACCTCGGTCCGATCTACAAGAACTACTGGTCGGACTTCATGACGCCGCTGCTGACGGCGCTGCTCGGCCTGGGCCTCAACGAGGCCGCGTACATGGCGGAGATCTGCCGCGCCGGTCTGCTGGCCGTCGACGAGGGCCAGACCGAGGCCTCGCACGCGCTGGGCATGAGCCACGCCAAGACGCTGCGCAGGATCGTGATCCCGCAGGCGATGCGCGTGATCGTGCCGCCCACGGGCAACGAAGTGATCAACATGCTGAAGACGACCTCGCTCGTGGCGGCCGTCCAGTATCCGGAACTCTTCCGCTACGCCCAGGACATCGGCCAGAACTCCGGCGCCCCGGTGGAGATGTACTTCCTCGCCGCCGCCTGGTACCTGATCATGACGTCGATCCTGAGCGTCGGGCAGTACTACGTCGAGCGCTACTACGCCCGCGGCTCCAGCCGCGCGCTGCCGCCGACCCCGCTCCAGAAGATCAGGGCGAACGTACTGTCCATCGGCCGCCCGAAGGGAGCCGCGGCATGAGCCCCGAACTCAGCAAGGCCGACGACGCCACTACGACCGACCCGTCGGTCCCGATGGTCAAGTCCGAGGGCGTGCACAAGTCGTTCGGCCCGGTCGAGGTCCTCAAGGGCATCGACCTGGAGGTGAAGTCCGGCGAGGTGTTCTGCCTCATCGGCCCCTCCGGCTCCGGCAAGTCGACCTTCCTGCGGTGCATCAACCACCTGGAGAAGATCAACGCGGGCCGGCTGTACGTCGACGGTGAACTGGTCGGCTACCGCCAACAGGGCGACAAGCTCTACGAGTTGCGTGATCGCGAGGTCGCGGTGAAGCGCCGGGACATCGGCATGGTCTTCCAGCGCTTCAACCTGTTCCCGCACATGACGGCCGTCGAGAACATCATCGAGGCGCCGGTGCAGGTCAGGGGCGTCAACAGGGGCCAGGCCAGGGAGCGCGCGATGCAGCTCCTGGAGCGGGTGGGGCTGTCCGACAAGGCGCAGAGCTACCCCTCGCAGCTCTCCGGCGGTCAGCAGCAGCGGGTGGCCATCGCGCGGGCGTTGGCGATGGACCCGAAGCTGATGCTCTTCGACGAGCCGACCTCGGCCCTCGACCCGGAGCTGGTCGGCGACGTCCTCGACGTCATGCGCGACCTCGCCGAGTCCGGCATGACGATGATCGTCGTCACCCACGAGATGGGCTTCGCCCGCGAGGTCGGCGACAGCCTCGTCTTCATGGACGGCGGCGTGGTGGTTGAATCCGGCCACCCGCGCGACGTCCTGACGAACCCTCAGCACGAGCGCACACAGGGGTTCTTGTCCAAGGTGCTCTAGCGGTGGACAAGGCTCCCTGGCGGTAGGCGAGTTGAAGGGGCGGTACGTGGTCCTCGTACCGCCCCTTCGGCGTTCCCTACCGCTGGCTCTTCATCAACAACTGGGGATTCAGGGCCAGTTCCTGCAGCTGGCTCTTCCCCCGGCGCGTCCGGCACTTCGCCGTAGGCCTGCTCTCGCCGCCAGAACCGTCGCCGCCCCGCGATGAAGGTGTTGACCAGCGTCTTGCGCGCATACGCCTCAAGGTTGTCCAGCCGCCCGTGCCGGCGCGCGCCGAGCACCACCTTCACCAGCGCCGTCTGGACGAGGTCCTCCGCCTCGTCCCGGTTCCCGCACAGCAGATACGCGCTGCGGAACAGCGCCGTGCGTCTGCCTTCGACAAAGGCGTGCAACGCCGTCTCCGCGCCTCTCCCCACCACTCCCCCTCCCCGGCCCGCCCTTCGCGAGGGGCCGCCTCACTCCTGTCAGTGCGGCGGGCCACCGGTCAGGACGCAGCAGGGGCGGTACGGATTTCCCGTACCGCCCCTGCCTGGTCCCCCGCGCTCCTACTTCAGTGCGAGCAGCAGCGTGTCGGAGGGCGAGCACCACACCGGACGCGCCTCCGCGAATCCCTTCTCGCGCAGCACGCGCGCGTGCTGCGCGGCGGAGGGCATGTCACCGTCCGCGTGCTCGCCGTAGATCTCGTAGCGGCGGGCCGTCGGTCCGGCGAGGACCGGGTCCTGGGCGGCGAGCTGCCACCACTCGGCCCAGTCGAGAGCGCCGTTCCGTTTGGCCTGATCCATCTGTGTGTGCCGCTGCGCGCGCTCCGCCGCGTTGATCCTGGGCGTCGACTCGTCGATCATGTGGTCCGCGTTCATGAAGACACCGCCGTCGCGGACGAGTCCCGCGACCTGACCGTAGAGGGCCGCGAGGGGTTCGCTGTGCAGCCAGTGGAGGGCCGTGGCGGTCAGCACGGCGTCGTACGAGTCGTACGGCAGCCTCGTCGTCCACTCCGGGTCCTTGAGGTCGGCCGTCACGAAGGTGACCCGCTCGTCGTCCGCGAAGGTGCCCTCGGCGATGGCGAGGAGGGCCGGGTCGAGGTCGACCCCGGTGCTGGTGGCCTCCGGGAGGCGGGCGAGCAGCCGGGCGGTGATGCTGCCCGTGCCGCAGGCGAGGTCGAGCACGCGGGGTGCGGGGCCGGTGAGGGCCTCGACCATGTCGAGCATGATCCGGAAGCGGTCCTCCCGGTCGGGCATGTACCACTCCTGCTGCCGGTCCCAGCTCTCCTGCCAGGCCTGCCAGTCGGTTCCGACACCGGTCGTCATGAGGACCCCCTGTCCACTCACTGTCGTAATACCCTGGAAGCACGATCAGCTGTTACCCGACCGCATCCACGACCATAGAGCGCCTCCGTAAGGACTACAAGTGGAACTGGCCTATTACTCGGACTACGCCGTTCGCCTCGTCAACACCGAGGAACCGGCGCGGGGCAAGGACGCCCTGACCTCGGTCGAGGCCGTGCGGGACCTGTTCGGCACCAACAAGGAGGCGGCCCGCCGCGCCGCCGACGCCGACGTCACGCGTTTCCGTTCGGTCCGGGCGCGGCTGCGGGCGGTCTTCGAGGCGGCCGACGGCGGCGACGAGACGCTCTCCGTGAACCTGCTGAACTCGCTCCTGCTGGAGTTCCCGGTCAGTCCGCAGATCTCCGGGCACAACTTCCGCGACGACGACGGCCGCCCGCTGTGGCACATGCACCTCGCGGACCACCCGTCGAACGCGACGGCCGGCTACGCGGCGATCGCGGCGATGGGCCTGGCCTTCCACCTCACCGAGTACGGCGTCGACCGCCTGGGCCTGTGCGAGGCGGCGCCGTGCCGCAACGCCTACCTGGACACCTCGACGAACCGCTCCCGGCGCTACTGCTCGGACCGCTGCGCGACCCGTGCCAACGTGGCCGCCTACCGGGCCCGGAAGCGCCTGGAGGCCGACCGGTCGGAGAGGACGGGCCTGGCGGCGGAGAGCGCCCAGCGGACGAGCGCGACCGGCGAACGCTGACCGGACTTCGGCGGCCGGTACCGAAAGCGCACCCTGCCCAACACCAGATCCTCGGGAACGGTGCCGTAGTCCGTACTGTCACCCCCGGCGAACGCGTTGTCCCCGAGCACCCACCACCCCCCGTCGCGGCGCTCGGCGGCCCGCTTGACGACCAGCAGGTCCTGCTGGAACGGATGGCGCAGCACGACGATGTCGCCGGGCCTGATCCGCGTGCCGTACTGCACCACGAGCAGATCCCCATGGAACAGCGTCGGCACCATCGACGGCCCGGTCACCTCGGCCGTACCGAAGGGCAGTACAGCCCTTCCCCGCTCGGTCTCCTGTGACAGCTCCGGCATCCCCGGCACCTCCCCGGTCCTATCCTCCACCAGTCTGAGTCCGACCCTGGACTTTTGTCCTAAGCCCATGGGGGCACTCGCGAAATCAGCTTCTCCAGGGAGTAATGTCCCACCTGAGAAGACGATCACGAGGAAGGAACGCTCCATGCTTTCCCGCCTGTTTGCCCCCAAGGTGAAGGTCAGCGCGCACTGCGACCTGCCCTGCGGTGTGTACGACCCGGCCCAGGCCCGCATCGAGGCGGAGTCGGTGAAGGCCGTCCAGGAAAAGATGGCCGCCAACGACGACCCGCACTTCCAGGCGCGCGCCATCGTCATCAAGGAACAGCGCGCCGAGCTCGCCAAGCACCACGTCTCGGTGCTCTGGAGCGACTACTTCAAGCCCCCGCACTTCGAGAAGTACCCGGAGCTGCACCAGCTGGTCAACGACACCCTGAAGGCCCTCTCGGCCGCCAAGGCGTCCACCGACCCGGCGACGGGCCAGAAGGCGCTCGACTACATCGCCCAGATCGACAAGATCTTCTGGGAGACCAAGAAGGCTTGATCTTTGCCTAGGCCGTCTGACCTGCGTTTTCGCGGGCCGCATCGCCTATCTGTCCGCACCCGGTCCGCAGGCCGCCGAGAACGGCGTCCATGACGGAGCGGGTGCGGTCTTCTTCTCCCGGCCACAGGTGCGCGTAGATCCGCAGCGTGATGACGGCGGACGCGTGGCCGAGGACGAGCTGGACCTGCTTGACGCTCGCTCCGCCGGCGATGAGGGCGGAGGCGTAGAAGTGGCGCAGGTCGTGAGTCACCATGTGCGGCAGCTCAACGGGTTTGCGCCCCGCGCGCTCGGCTGCCTCGTTCTCCGCCGCCTGGAGCGCCTTACGGGCACAGTTCCATTCGGTCTTCCAGCGACGGTAGTTGAGGGGCTCGCCCTCCTCCATCGTGAACAGCCACTCCTTCGAGGGCCGTGCGGCGAGGTGCGTGAGGAGCGCGTCCGTAACGACCTCGCCGACCGGGACCGTACGCCGGGACTTGCCGGTCTTCGGCGGACCGATCAGGCCGGACTGGAGGCGCTGGCGCTCGACGCGGATCGTGCCGCTCTTGAAGTCGACGTCCGAGAGCTTGAGGCCGAGCAACTCGCCTATGCGCAAGCCCGATCCGGCCAGGACGACGATCGCCGTTCGGATGTACGGCGGCATCGCTCCGAGCATCGCCTCGACCTGCGCGACGGTGAGCGGGGTGAACTCCTCATCGGGCATGGACGGAAGCGTGATCCGCTTGCAGGGGGTCACGGCGATGACCTTGTCCTCGACGGCCGCCGTCATGACGCGGACCAGGACGTCGTAGACGTTGCGTACGCTGCCGGGACCCAGTTGCTCGGAGAGCTTCTTGAAGAGGGCCTGGATGTGGCTGCGGCGCAAGGACGCCATCGCGTAGGAGCCGAGCGCGGGTATCAGGTGAACCCGCAGGGCGTTGTCGGTGATACGGGTGCCCGCCTCACCGGCGATCTGCTCGCCCTCCCACTTCGTCGCGTACTTCTCGAATGAGATCTTGCCGGCACGCGGGTCGACGTACAGGCCGGTGACCACGCTGGCCGTGACCTCGTCGAGCCAGCGCTGGGCGTCGAGTTTGCGGTCGAAGTGGCGGGCGTGCTCCTTGCCGTCGAGGTCGCGGTAGCGAGCCCGCCATTTGCCGTTGGGGCGCTTTTGAATGTTGGCCAAGTGGCTTCTCCCTTGGGTTGGTTATCGGTAGTAGCCGCCGCCCTCGATGTGCTCGGTGAGGGTGCGCGCGTCGCGCTCGTCGCCCATCAGGCGAAGGCACTGCTCATGGATGGCTCGTGAGCTGTCGGGGTGAGCCTGAATGTGCTCGGCGATGCCGACGACGGCATGGTGCAGGCGGTCTTCGGCGTCGCGTGTCTCGTAGTACGCCACGACGGCCTCCTGGACGAGCCGTCTGCTGTCGAGATCCAGCCCTTCCAGCGACGGTGACATCAGCTCTTCGAGGGGCAGCTCGAAGACGCGGGCGAAGGCGAGCGCCTCGTCGACGTTGATGCGGCGGCGCGGGGTGCCGTTCTCGATGCGCCAGACGGCGGTCTGGTTCATCTTGACGCCGGCCTTGGACACCCGGTCCGCAAGCTCCGTCGTGCTCCACCCCCTGACCTCGCGCTCCAGCGCCACGCGAGCGGCGATGTTGCCCTCGCTGTAGAGCAGCGGCACCTCACCACCGTCGGCCTTGTCGCCTGCCATCGAACCTCCATCACGATCATCGCTATCCCAATTGTAACGTACCCTATCCGATTTGGTTAACCGGCGATCGTCGGGCACACTTTATGCAGATAGGAACGCCACCTAGTCGATTAGGAACGCATGCGATACCTGACCACCGCCGAGGTCGCCGAGCGCTACCGCACAGCCGAGAGCACCGTCCGCTACTGGCGCCAGATCGAGAAAGGCCCGCGCGGGATCAAGATTGGCAAGCGGGTGCTGTACGCCGAGTCCGAGCTGCTGCGCTACGAGCGCGCGCTGAACGACGGCGGGGACGAGTGGGGTCTGGCCTCCTGAGCCGACGAAAGTCCCGGACACGGAAACGGCCCTCGGCGCGCCAACGCCAAGGGCCGGAGAGTCCCCCGCACATCGCCCATCCCTGAACGAACAAGCCGGTGAGGGGCTGGACCTTGCCCGTCCTGCCCCTCGCCTGAGAGGAACGTCCATGGAGGACCCTACGTCCCCCGCCATGAACACATCCCCAACTGCCTGGCCCACAACCGCGGTCCCCGGCGAAGGCATCCCCTGGCACCGCGGGGACCAGACGGACACACGGTCACCTGCTACGGGGACCGCACAGCAATCGGCGGACGCGGGAGCACACGGGGACCAGCGCCCGGCTGACGCAGCGGCTGGGGACCGTCCCCACAAGGCGCCCGAGCCCCCGTCCCCACAAGCCACGGTCCCGATATCCACAGCCGCTGGAAACCTGCAGGCCAGCGGGGCGAAAACAGGGACCGGTCCCCAAGACGAGGGAGTTACACCAGGGGACCGCAATGGAGACCGTGATCGCGGTCCCCATCGGCCGCCGGGGACCGACGGTCCCACCGAGGGGACCGTGCAGCAGGAGATCGCGGTCCCCGATGGCGGGCCGGGCACCGGAGATCACGAAAGCACCGGCATCGAGTCGGCTGCTGACGGTGCTGCACTGCTTGACGAGTTGCGGTCGGTGATCGCCAAGTACGCGGTGCTGCCCAGCGAGGAGGCGTTGATTGCGGTCACGTTGTGGGTGGCGGCCACCCACATCCAGCCCGCGCTGCAGCACGCTCCCCGCTTGGCGGTGGTCGGGCCGACCAAGGGGTGCGGCAAGTCCCGCGTCCTGGACGTGCTCCACGAGACCGTCCACCAGCCGATCATGACGGTGAACATGTCCACGGCGGTACTCTTCCGCGTCATCGGCAAGAACCCGCGCACGCTCCTGGTGGACGAGGCCGACGCCATCTTCAGTAAGGCGGGCGACAACGAGGAACTGCGCGGCCTGCTGAACGCCGGACATCAGCGCAACCGGCCCGCCTGGCGCATCTCCGGTCCGGAGCACAAGCCGACCCCGTATCCGACCTTCGCCATGGCCGCGCTGGCCGCGATCGGCGACTTGCCCGACACGATCACGGACCGAGCAGTCGTGCTCCGCATGCAAAAGCGAAAGCCCGGCGAGAAGGTCACCCCGTTCCGGTCACGGTACGCCGTACCAGAACTGAACACGCTGCGAGACAAGCTGGCCGCGTGGCTGACCCCACTGCAGGCCACCGCTGCCCGCCTAGTGCCACGGATGCCGGTCGAGGACCGGGCCGCAGATACCTGGGAGCCGTTGGTCATCGTCGCCGACATGGCCGGCGGTCACTGGCCCACGAGTGCTCGGGTGGCCTGTGTGGCAATGACCCGCAACGAGGTCGTCCAGGACGAGCAGACCACCCTCAAGACACGGCTGCTGCGCGATATCCGCCGTGTCTTTGCCGAGCGGGACAACCCCGAGGCCCTGCGTACCCATGACTTGGTCCACGAGCTCACCGTGGACGCCGAGGCGCCGTGGGCGGAGTACGGCACCAAGGGCCTGAACGCCTACCACCTGGCCAATCTGCTGCGGGACTTCAACATCAGCCCGGCCAACTACCGCTTCGAGGAGGGCAGGCAGGCCAAGGCGTACATGCGTAACCGGTTCCTCGACGCCTGGGCCCGCTACTGCCCGGACCCCACCCAACAGGTCACCACGCCCACGCACGAGGTCACACCGGCACCTCCAGCCAAGGGCCAGTCGCCCGCCGTCCCGCGGGGAACCCTGCCTGTTGGCCCGCCCGGCGGCATCGCGGGCCCCAAGCGCGCTCGCTAACCCACCTTCCCCTGGGCTCGTCGCACTCCGTCGCGTCCGTCCCCGCGCAGGTCAGCGCGGGGACGGACTTCCTCGCCAATACGGATCTCTCCGTACCTGCGTCCGTGTCCGTACCTGTGCTGACCAGGCATGCGACGGACGCGACGGAGTACGACACAGCCCTGCACACCCACCCGGAGCACGACCATGCACGACAACCACAGCCGCCGCAGGGGCCTGTTCGGCCTGGGCCGTCGACCAGCAGCAAGCTGGAGCGAACGAGCCTCTAACGAGGCTTCGTCCGCGCTTGCCTCCGCCCCGGGGGTGGCGGAGGAGGAGGCCGGGCGCCAGCGGGCACCCGAGCCGGAGGAGGAGATGACCGCACCCAGTACCGCGCTCACCGTCAACTCCGTTGCACCGTACGCCGAGCCGCCTGTCGTCGACCGCTCCCCTGTCGAACAGCTCTCCTGGCGCGAGCCCGACGCCCCGGTGCTGCCTACGCTCATGAACCGCAAGCGCACCACCGAGAAGCGCGACCAAGAGAAGACAATCCGCTTCACCCCGACCGCAGTCCGCATCATCGCCACGGAGGCCGAGCGGCGTGGCCAGAAGTTCGCCGGGTTCGTCGGCGACGCCGCGCTCGCCGTCGCCCTCGGCAAGACCGACCTGATCGGCAGCCCAGAGGACGATCCCATCCGTCCTCTGATCGAAGCCATCGAGGCCCACACCGTCGCGCTGAACCGCGTCGGCAACAACCTCAACCAGATCACCGGAGCCATCCACCAAGGAACTGTTCCTGAGCACGCCGAGGCTGTGCTGGCCCGCGTCGAGCAGACAGCCGAGGCCAGCTACCGGCTCATCGACCAGCTCCTGACGGAGAGTGCGAGCCATGGTGCCTGATGTCTCCACCGGTTCCAGCACGCCGGGCCTGATCAACTACCTCTTCGGCATAGGACGGCGCGACGAGCACACCGACCCGCACATCGTCGCTGCCTGGGACATGGCCGGCGCCCCTGACCCCGGCCGGGATCCCGAAGCCACATACACCCAGCTCGCCAGGCGCCTGGACCACCATGTCGACCTCCGCACCCGCGAGCTGGGCGGCAAGAAGTCCCCGCAGCACGTGTGGCACTGCCCGGTACGCACCGCGCCCGGCGACCGCTACCTCACCGACACGGAGTGGGCAGAGGTCGCTCGCCGTGTAGTGGCTGCAACGGGCATCGCCCCCGAGGGCGACGAACGGGCATGCCGATGGATCGCGGTCCGGCACGCCGACGACCACATCCACCTCATGGCCACCACTGTCCGCGCCGACGGCCGCCGCCCCCGTACGAACCGAGACGGCTGGCGGGCACAACGGGAATGCCGCAAGATCGAGGCCGAGTTCGGGCTGCGCCGCCTCAAGTCCGGCGACCTCACCGCCCCACGCACCCCTACCGGCGCCGAGCGGGCCAAGGCCGAGCGCCAGGGCCAGAAGGAGACCGCGCGGGAGTGGCTGCGCGAGCAGTCGTACGCGGTCGCCGCCGCCGTACGCAGCATCGACGATTACTTCACCGTGCTGCGGTCCCTCGGCATCCAGGTCAGGCCACGGATAGGCCCCGAGACGGGCGCGGTGACCGGCTACAGCCTGGCCGCGCCCGGCGACACCGCCAGCGGCGAGCCGGTCTGGTACGGCGGCTCAAAGCTCGCTCCCGACCTGTCCTACAACCGCCTGTGCGAACGCCTCGCCACCCAGGACCTGGCCGACCGGCCCCAGCAGGTGGCGGACCCGGCCGAACCATGGCGCCGCGCCGAAACGGCCATCCGCCACGCCCGCGACGTCGTCCTTGACTCGGGCGACGCCTCCGTAGTCCAGGGCCACCTGGATGCCTTCGGCGACACCCTCCACAACCTGGCCCTCGCCACCCACAGCCCGCATCAAGCCGAACTGCGAGCAGCAGCAAGGGCGTTCAACCGCGCCCGCCGCTCGGCGATCCGAGCCGACCATCAGGCCGCCACCCCTCTGCGGGAAGCCGCCAAGGAACTCGCCTACGCCACACACGATCCAGGCGGAGTCGCTATTGCCCTGGTCTTCGCCGCCCTCCACCTGGCGCGCGCAGCCGCCAAGTGGCACGAGCAACGCGGCCATGAGCAGCAGGCCGCGGCAGCCGAAGAAGCCTTCCGCCACCTACAGGACGGTTACCAGCAAGCCTCGCAGCCGGTCCTGGCGGATCTCACCCGCCGCGCCCCACGCGCCACCACCATCAGCCGCTTCGAGCAGGATCTGCGCGCAGCCCTGCCAGACCACGCCGACCGCGTTCTCGCCGATCCCGCCTGGCCGACCCTCAGCACAAGCCTGGCCCGCGCCGAGACCGCCGGCCACAACCCCCGCCATCTCTTGGCCGAAGTCGCCGCACAGCGAGAACTCGACACCGCCGAACATCCCGCCGAAGTCCTCAACTGGCGCATCACGGTGCAGCCGAACAGCCGGGCACGGGCAGCTCGCAGGCAAAGCACCCGCACAGGCTCGCCCGTTCTGCCCACAATGCAGCCCGCGTCCTCGACGGTGAGCGATCGGTCTACAGAGCGCAGCCGCCACCGATAGCGGAACCAGCCCTCAGCGGTGGCAAACGAGGATGCACACGAGGCACGTAATCTCGGAGGCCGCCTGGGGCTCAGGCCGCTGAAGCAGCGTCTATGTACCTTCCGGCCCAAGTCGCGATCGTGTCCAAGTGCTCAACCTGCAGACCTACCCGACAAGCAGGCTGTACGAGCAGCGTGAGGCTCCCCCTCTTGGTACGTCGGTCGGCCCACTCGTGGTCCAGAGCGGTGAAGTCGTCATCGATCCAAGCGGCTGGGGCGTCACCAAGCCACATATCGACGTAATCGCGTTTCCACAGGTAGCCGTTGGGATGGCTGGTGGTGATCTGCGGGCGCGGCAGGTCGATGTACGGCCAGGGCGGCAGGCCAAGGAGCGGGCCGACGAGAGTGGTGGCGTCCTGGCGCCAACTGCTGCACCAGACCGGGGTGACCAGGCCGCTACGGATGATGTTCATGAGCAAGGAGCCGTGGACGGGATTGAGCCAGACAGTGACCGGGTCGTCGACGCTCCGGCCGCTAGGCACGACGTCGTGGCGGGTGTGGGTCGCCGGGCTGGCTCCCCCCGCATCCGGGAAGGGTATGAGGACGCCGTCGACGTCGAGGAGTAGGTAGGGCGGGCGCATCGGTTTCTCCCTGGGGAGCCGGGGTGGGGTCAGAGCTTGCGCGCGGTGATGAGGAGAGTGGTGGGCCAGCGGCAACCGTGGCGGGCGTCGTGGAACTCCTCGGCTGAGGTAAGCCAGAGCCCGGCGCGGTCGAGGTGTTTCTCCCAGCGGTCGACGTTGAAGTCCCAGCGGGCGATGGGGAGTCGGCTGCGGTCGGGGAGGGTGACGAAGTCGCGGCGGGGCCGGTCGTCGGTGGCGGGGCGTAGGCCGCCGCGCTGGGGGTGCGGAACCGAGAAGGCGAGAGTGCGCCCGGGTTTGAGGTGCTGAGCGATGGCCGGGAGCAGAAGCTCGGGGGCTACGAGACCGATGGCGCCGAAGACCGAGTAGACGGCGTCGAACTGCTCGTCGGAGGCTTGCAGGTAGTGCAGGGCGTGGCCGGCGACGAAGGTGAGGTTGTTCAGTCGGCCGTAGTGCGAGCGGGCTCGGCGGACCTGGAGGCCGACGAGGTCGACGCCGGTGACGTGGGCGCCGTAGCGGGTGGCGAGGTGGGCGGCGTTGTGGCCGGGGCCGCAGCCGAGTTCGAGCAGTCGCTTGTGGCGCAGGTCCGGGCCGAGGATTTCGGCGCCAGGCCCGCGGCCGGGTCGGGTTGTCCATTCCATCCGAGCGGGCACGGCTAGCGGCTCCGCGGGAGCAGCAGTGGTGCGTTGCAATGCGTGGACGTACCAGGGGGAAGCCTGGGCGGCGAGCACCTAGACCTCCAGGAGGTGGAGGACGTCGGTGAGGTGGCGGCGTACGGCCTTGATGTAGGCGGGGTCGGTGGCCGGGTCGTTGATCCAGCGGATGGACTGCTCCATGAACCACTCGACGGCCCACATGCGGTGCCAGCCCAGTGCCCACTGCTCGGCGGGCAGTCCGCCGCGTTCGGCGAGGGCGTCGGGGGTGCCGCCTTCGGTGACGTAGGTGTCCAGGAAGACCCGCAGGCGTACCGGGTCAGGGGTGTCGAGGGTGCCGTGCCAACTGGCGAGGTCGAGCAGGCCGGGGCCGGTGAAGGCGCGGGCGAAGTCCAGCAGCCGCCAGCCGTGCCGGCCGATGTGGAGGCTGGTGGGGTGGAACTCGGAGTGCACCCAGCCGAACGGCGCCACCGTCGCACCGGCCGAGCGTGCCTCGGCGGCTTGGGCGATCCGGTCGAGCGCGTCTTCGACGTCGTCCGCGGCCTGCCACCGGTCCGCCTTGCGGAGTTGGGCGAGGTGCTCCAGAGCTCGGCTCGGCAGGGTGCGCAGGCGTTCCTGGTCCAGGACGGGCAGGGCAGAGGCGGTGCGGGTGGCGTGCAGGACAACGGCCGCAGCTGCGCCGTCGAGGTCGTCGGCCTCGCGAATCGGAGCGCCGAGGTCTTCCAGCAGCATCCCGAGCCAGCCGTCCAGCACTGCGGAGGCGTGAACGGCAGGCACCGGGACACCGAGGGCGTGGGCCACCCGGAGTGCCTGGTCCTCGCTGTCGAACGGCCTCTTGGCGTACTTGAAGATGGCGGTGGTGCCGTCGGGGAAGGTCAGACGCTCGACGCCGGACATGGACCACACGCGCACCTCCTCGCGAACGGCGGTGGTCCGGCTGGCCAGGGTGAGCAGGTTGTCGAGGAGTTCGATGCTGGGGTTCGCGGTCACGTGGGGGCTCCAGGGGGTTGGTGGCGTCCGGGGCGGGCGAGAGGTGCCGGCCCGCCCCGGAGCCAGGACGGTGGTGCTACGCGGCCGGGGCCACGCGGTGGGCGTAGACCTGCTCGATCCAGCCGGACTTGAAGGCCGCGAGGTCGTCGCGGAAGGCGGTCATCGAGGCACCGTAGGGCGCCACGACGCCACCGGACTGATCGGGCACGGACTGGCAGCCGTGCACGAGCCGTCCGCCGAGGGCGGCGTGGGCCTTGATGGCCTCGATGCGGCGGTGTTCGTTGAACCAGCCGCCGTGGTAGACCTCGTCGAGCATGCCGCCGGTCTCGTCGTCCAGGTCGAAGACCACGGAGGTGGCGGCGGGGAAGAACCAGCACGGGCCGACGTTGGAGATGTGTCCGTCCAACTCGACCTTGTTGAGCGCCATCAGCGTGGCCGCCTCGCGCAGCATCCGCAGGTGGTCGGCGGTGAACTGCGGCAGGCCGAGCGCGGGTAGGTGCTCGTCGCGGAAGAGGTACGCGTACACCTCGTAGGCGGTGGCGAGCACCCGGGCGGCGTCCGAGGTGGACTCGGCGTGGGCCTTGATGAACTCCAGCGCGAGCTGCTCGACCGCGCTCTCGGGCGTCTCCTCCACGTTCAGGAGCTGGGACTTGACCAGCTCCCAGTCGGCGACGAGCCACGTGCTGGACTCGAAGCGGAAGAAGTACTCGGCCGGGTCGATGGTGATGCGCCGGCCGTCGATCTGGATGCCGCGCAGGCGGCCCCAGCGCCCGTCGAACGCCTCGGGCAGTACGACCGTGATGGCCGTCGTGTCCGTCGTAGCTGTGGTGTCGATGGTGGTCACCGTGTCTCCGTCTCTGATCGGCCGGGTCCGGGCACAGGAATGCCCGAACCCGGTGTAGGCGTACGGAACTTCGGGGGCCGCCCGGCCGAAGGGGGAGCCTGGTCACGGTGTCGGACCGGGGCCGGGCGGCTGATGATTAGTGAACCCTCCGTCACGCACAGTGGGTACGGTGAGAGGCAGTTGAAGCGGTATACGCGGTTTACAGCCCCGGACGGGAGGCGAGCGTGGCAGCGCCCAGAGGCCCCAACTCCCGCCTGCGCGACACCATTTCCGCGACCGGCTGCACCTACGAGGCCCTGGCGAGAGACGTCCGGCGCATCGCGGCCGAGAACGGCGAGATCCTCCAGACCAACAAGTCGGCCGTCTCCCACTGGGCCAACGGCACCCGCCAGCCCACCGGACGGACCGGCCAGTACCTCGCCGAAGCCCTCTCCCGCCGTATGGGCCGCATCATCACCCAGACCGAGATCGGTCTACGCGCACCTGATGGCGAGGAGCCAGCCGAAGGGGATCCCGTCCTGGCCGCAACTGACCTCGGCCGGGCCGATGTTGAGCGCCGCCGCTTCCTCGCGGTGGCCGCCTTCACCACCGCCGGCGTCGCCATGCCGCTCGCCCACGACCACGAGGCCACCGCCCGCATGCTCCGCGCCCGCACCGGCACGTCCGTGGTCGGAACGGAGGACGTGGACGTCGTACGGCAGATCACCGCGGCCTTCAGCGCGGCCGACGAACGCCTCGGCGGCGGCCACGGCCTGACCACAGTCACTGCCTACCTTGCCGACACCGCCGCCCCCATGCTCCGGGGCCGCTACGCGAGCGAAGCCTTGCGACGGGCAGCCTTCGGTGCCGTGGCCGAACTCGCCTACCTGGCAGGGTGGAAGCACCACGACCTCGGCCAGGAAGGCGCCGCCCAGCGCTACTACCAGGTCGGCTACCAACTCGCCTGGGAAGCCGACCCGCACGGCCACGCCGCCTGGATGATGCGCGCCCTCGCCCACCAGGCCCTCAGCCTCAAGCAACCCCACCACTGCGTCGACCTCGTCGAAGGCGCCCTCACCCGCGGCCTCGGCCACGTCGACGGCCAGACCGAAGCACTCCTCCACATCACCCACGCCCGCGCCTACGCCGCCGTCGGTGAGAGGCCCGCAGCGGCCCGAGCCCTGCTCGCCGCCGAAGACGCCCTCCTGCGCGACGACGTTCCTCAGCCCAGCTACTCCCGCGTCAGCGGCCCCACCGCCGGCACCGTCGCCAGCCACACCGCCCGCACCCTCACCGACCTCGCCGACCACATCGGCACCGAACAGCAGCACCGAGACGCCCTGATCCGCTGGGACCCCGAGAAGTACAAGCGCGTCCACGCCCTCACCTACGCCGACCTCGGCGACAGCCTCGCCGCCCAAGCCCGCGCCGACGAAGCCGTCGCCGCCTGGTCCCAGGCCCTGACCCTCATGGAGGGCATGACCTCCGACCGCACCCGCAAAGCGATCACCTCGCTCCGCTCCACCCTCTCCATCTACCAGCGCCGCAAAGTGCCCGGAGCCACCGAACTCGCCCGCCGCGCACGCGAAGCACTGGCCTAAGCTGCCCACCAACCGGCCGACGAAGGGACACCAGCCGTGGCTCAGCGGACAACCGACGACCAGCCCAAAGCCCTACCGCCCGCCCTCGAATCCATGACCCTGCTGGTCGCTGCCGTCATCGTCCACGACAAGGCCACCAACCGGGTTGTGCTCCTCCAGCGGAGCCAGAACGCCAAGTTCGCCCAGGGGATGTGGGACCTCCCCGTCGGCAAGAGCGAGCCCGGCGAGCCGATCACCGAGACCGCGGTGCGAGAGCTGTACGAGGAAACCGGCCTGACCGTGAAGCCGGAGGCTCTTAAGGTCGCCCACATCATCCATGGCGCCTGGGGCGTCGAAGCGCCCAACGGCTTCCTCACCGTCGTCTTCGCCGCTCACGAGTGGACCGGCGAACCAGAGAACCGCGAACCGCGCAAGCACGCCCAGGTCTGCTGGGCTGACGCGGACGCCATCCCCAAGGAATTCGTGGACACCACCGCCAGCGCCCTGCACCGCTACCTCGCCGGAGGCCCGGAAGTCTCCCTCGACGGCTGGTGAAGAGACGCCGAGGCAACTCGCCCCGTTCCCAGAGCGGGCCTCCCCTGCTCGTACTCGACACCCAAGACCGGCCGCTGGCGTGTTTGGCCCCCTCATTGTCTGTGGCTACCTGGCTGCCAGCCCAGACAACGCGATGTACCACCACAGCCATGCTCCACCTGCGACAGACCGTGAGAGCCCTAACTCGAAACGAGGCTTTCCAGACACCTTCTCGCCGGAATGCGCGCGATGCAGACAAATTCCGAAGAGCGTTCACAAGACAGCGGCCCATGCGATAGACACATCCCGGTTCAGACTTGTAACGACCGGACCAGGGGATGCGTGTGTCGAGTTCAGCCAAGCGGGGAGGCGCTGCAGCACTTACCGTCGTTGTAGCTGCTGCGAGCGGGGTCGTAACCAACGCTGCAACGAGCAGGCCCACTTGGGGCTGGTGCATAGCACTCGTGGTGCTCGTAGTCGTAGGGGCCGGGCTTCAGCTGTATCTGACCCTGCGACCGAACCAGGATGGTCAGGTGCCCGTGGCCGCACAGGGTGCCGGATCGGTGGCGATCGGCGGGTCATCGCGGGGCGAGAGGATAAAAACCCGGTCGAGCGGCACTGCGTCGCCCGCTAGTACACCGAATAGCGGAGTCATCGCCCAGGGCCCAGGATCGGTGGCCATCGGAGGAGACAACGAATCCTCTATCGAAACTGAGGCGTAAAGAGCACAGGGGCAGTGACAGATGCGCACCTCAAAGACCGTAGCGAGCGCTACAGGAGCTGTAGCTGTCGGCAATGACAACAATGGATACATCTTTACCGGTCCAGTGACCTTTCAGAATGAAGTCGACCATAGTAGGGCATGGAATTCACCTAATTCCCTACCGCCCGAAATTCCCGACTTCACGGGCCGCAACCGAGAGGTCTCCGAGATTGAAATCGGGATCTCCTCGGTAAACCGAATGGTCATACTGGTGACAGGTAAACCAGGCGTCGGCAAAACAACCCTAGCTCTACATGTAGCCTACAAAGTGGCCAGTCATTACAAGGATGGCGCACTCTATGCGGACCTCCGGGGGATTGAGAGCAATCCAACGCTCCCCGAGGAAATTATGGGTCGGTTTCTCGCAGGGGTTGGGGTTGCTGAAGACGAGATCCCAGCAAGTAATGACGCACGACTGGATCGATATAGACGCGAGTTCACCCGTCGCAAGGTGGTAATAGTTCTGGACAACGCTGGCAGCGAAGCCCAAGTGCGCCCCCTTATCCCCCCAGGGGGTGAAGCCCTTGTGTTCGTTACTAGCAGGTCTAATCTGAGCGGCCTTGAGGCCGCATATCATCTCTTCCTTGATATCTTTGATGACGACTCATCTCTGACCTTTCTCCGTAAGACCGTCGGGGCTGAAGTTGTAGATCTTGATGTTTCCAGTGCACGCGAGGTCGGGGCCCTCTGCGGCCATTTACCACTCGCTCTCCGGATTGCGGGAAATCGGCTAAGGACAGCAACGATGACCGATTTACTGGAGGAGTTAACTGATCAGCGAAATCGACTGGGAGCTCTGGAAGCAGGCGACCTCGCAGTTCGGGCTGCCTTCAACCTGTCTTTTCGGAATCTAGGGAAGAGCACTAGAAACTCACTAAAGAGACTTTCATTAGCGCCAGGAGGGGATTTCGGCGCTAATCTGTGTGCTGCGTTGAATGATTCAGACGAGCGAAGCGCAAAAACGGTGCTCCGCAAACTCTCTGAGGCGAATTTAATTGAGGCTTCTCAGCGTTCAGGTCGATATCGGTTTCACGACCTGATCAGGCTCTACGCCCAAGAGCAGTTCGAGCACGACTCACCTAAGAAGACCGCGGCTGCATCTTCTCGAATGCTTAATTGGTTGTCCCATTCCGCGCTGAAGGCTAACCTAACGCTGAGTGGCCAGATCGGAAGATTTGAATTCCCTTCTGTGCCCGTGGCCGAGATTGGTTCGATCGAGGAGGCAGCGGCCTGGATTGCGGGCGAATCCGCAAACGCTGCAGCGGCAATCGACTTGCTGCTGAGATCTGGTGATACGGATAGAGCGAAGAAACTTGTCATCCAACTCTCTCTCGCGTGCGAAGTCGTAGGGGATTGGCAAGCGTGGGAGGACGTAGTGAACCGGGGAATATCGATCACAGAATCGTACCCCGATCCGCTATTTGACGTGCTGATACTCAGCTCCAAGGCGAACCTTCTACGCTATCGGAGAGAGTTCCAGCCAGCTCTGGAATTAGCGTCCAAAATATACCCTATAGCGCAAGAGACTCAGAAAAAGGTGCTCATTGCGAATGCCGCAAAACTTCTCGGCTGCCTACGCATGGACGTCGGGGATACAACAGGGGCCCAGCCACTACTAGAAGAGAGCCTTTCACTAAGCAGGGAGCTCGGGCTGCGCCATGAAATGGGACGGGCTCTCTATAACCTGGGTACGGTACACCGGGCTTCCGGTCGCGCCCACGAAGCTATTGAACACTTCAAACAAGATTTAGAAATCTGCATCGAGGCTGGTGATGCACCAGGTGCAGCCGAGACAATGAACACACTTGCGCTAACCCATATGGAGATCGGCGAATTTTCCAAATCGGAGAGCTATCAGCGTGAAGCATTAAAAATATTCGAGAGCGTCGGAAACCCTCACAAGGTCAGTATGGTATGCAACGATCTCGCCATCAGCCTGAGACATCAACACAAAGCGCAAGAAGCGTTGAGCCTTCACCTTGAAGACATAGAGCGATCTCGCGCAAGTGGAAATATATCCGGGGAAGCATTGGCGAAAGCGAACGCGGCAGTCCTATTGGTGGAGCTCGACAGAGATGCGGAGGCTGAGCAACTTTTCGAGCAGGCCGTTTCGGTGCTCGACATTCTTGGAGATGAACTCCGGCTTGCTCGTACTCTGCTGGGACAAGTACCGATGCTCTTCAAGGCAGGAAAGGTAGACCTTGCCCAGAGTGCCGCCAACAAGGCAATCGAAGTATTCCTCAGGCATGGAGAAGTGAGAGACGCGGTTAGCGCCCACGAGAACCTCTCACTTGCTTTTAAGGACATAGACGAGAACGAGCAAGCCCTTTTCCATGCCGAAGAGGCTATGCGAATCGGAGATGGCGTCGTATCTCCATATCTTCGGGGGGCTTCATGTCTTGCGGCAATGATCATATGCGCCGACTTGGATCGACTTGATCTCGTAACAAAGTACGCAACCGAGTTGCGCGCAATTGCCGATAATTACCCCGAGATGGTCTCGCATCTCCGGAAAGAATACGAAGGCGAAGGGCGGAGCGTACCCGGCGATTCGATTGGCGACGGAGCCGGAGGATAGGGCCTTCGGGATGAGTCCAGGGCGTGACCGCCTCAGAAGCGGTCTACGACGTCACGGGGAACCCCCACATCAGACACATGCCCCCGTATCAGGCAGGCGGTCTTACACTCGCTACTCGCGGCAGTCTGGGCTATGTAGCAGGCAGGGTCGCCGCACCATCCCTGCCGCGCAGGCATGGTCCACGATGCGGATGAAACTCTGCGTACTGCACATCCTGCACAATGGGACGCCGCAAACTACAGCTTATGCGGCCGCGGAATGGTGATCACCAATGGGCGTAGGTCAAAGGACTCCGCGTGAGAAAGGCATACCGCTTGATCCTGTAGATCAGCCAACAGAGTGTCAGGCTCCAGCTTCTTCGCCTGCGTCTTACGTTTGTCACCTGGGGCGTCCCAGAGCTCAATCGGGTACCAGCCGACGAGAAAGATACCTGCGTTCGTCCTAGCCTCGGGCAAGTACCTCCCCGACAACTGCTCCTGCTGGGCTGTCAGAACCTCGTCATTCCAGGCGCCCTTGACCTCAATGACCAGTTTCACGTTTGCCCCCGAAGCCGCGCTGGGATCGTCACCGAGTGAGGAAAGTGCCTCGATGAGGATGTCGGTGCGGTCGCCCGCACCGTAGGGGTCCGTGGGGTGAATCAGTACTTCCCGGTTCACTGCGACTCGGTGGCCGGCCAGCCTCAGATTCAGCTCGTGTGCGAGGTAAGCGCACAGGGCTGATTCGGGCTTGGGACGCCAGGCGTCCGGGATGGCCTCATCGTCCGCTGCTGTTACGGGCTTCTTCCGAGAGCGCTTACCTGGCGTGCGGTCCCACAGCAGCTCACCATGTGAGGGGATATCTCGGCCAATCTCTTCCAAGATCTCCTGTACTACGTCCATGAGATCTGCGGTAGTGCGGATGACGCGCCGTGACGGTTCCTGGAGAACCCTCATCACATCTTCGGCTCGCACCTGAGTCCAGTTGGCGGCGGCATACTGCTTCGTGGCCGAGACAAGTGCAGCAGCCACTGCAAGTCTCTCAGGGTAGCGGGCAGACAGCTGCCGCAACTGGTGGACGGCCTCCGCAGTGGCCCGTTGGCTCAACTCAGGTAGCAGGCGTTCTCGCCATTCTCTCGCTTGCTCCTCCGCGCTCACCCAGTGTGCTTCGAGAAGGTTCAGGTCCTGCTCGGGGGCATACAAACCACTGAGCCACAAGTACAGATCCGCAACACCCGCCTCATCGAGGGAGCTTTGGATCCGCACGGTTTCCGCTCTTGCGCACGCTTCGGCCAGACGGCGACCGAATTCATCGTCTGCCACGGCGAGAGTCTTGATACGCGGCCAGTGCGCCTCTGCGTCAGTAGCCAACAGAACTTGGGCTGCCAGGACTGCAATCCTCGTACTCAATGGACGTTCGAGAGACACGCCGAGAGCACTGTCGATGAGGTTGTAGGCGGTCCTGCTCTCTACGCTCAGGAGGGAACTAAGGATGCTATGCCAAGTGCTCAGCGCGACCCCTCGCGCCTCTTCGCTGTCTGGCACGACCAGGACCGCTTCTTCTACTGCCGTCTCGTCTGACTCTGCACCGTCGGCAACCATCGGCACGACCCCGAGAGAGGCTGAGATCTCCGTGGCGAGGTACTCCATCGCCGTGCGCAGCTCCGTGGCCCAGCGCGGATCGATGGAGCTAATTTCAATGGGCTGCCGAGCATTCGAGATGGCCGCCAGGACCAGTTGGGTAATGCGCCTGGCCATGGACTCGGCCGCGTGCAGGCTGGCCAGGCGCAAAAGGTCAATCCGAACTGGCTCCATGAAGCTCGTTGAAATGCCCAGGATCTCCGTAAGAATCGCGGCGGTCCACGATTTCCACGCCGATGGAGGCAGTTCGGCGAGCCGGTTGCAGCCGTGCAACTCGACCAACAGCGCGTATCCGGCCCAGGATCGCTTGTTGTGCTGGGAGTTCTGGAGCCAGGAATCAGCATGGTCGTGTTCGGCGGCAAGGTAGCGCAGTGCGAGTTCGGGTAGGTCCGACAGGTCGTTGTCGAGTGCGACTGCCCCTGGCCAGGTGGAAATGGAGCCGGACAGGTCATCTACTCTGCCCGTCTGTGGTGTGACCCGCAGACGCCACAGAAACCACCACAGACTGTCGTTGTTTCCTTCCCTTGCCTCGGTAAGTAGGTGCACCTGCTCAGCAAGGAACTCCACGGCTTCTGGCCAAGGACCGTTCGAGGCTTCATGGCTCCGGCGCAGCGACCGCGCCAGTCTGCTATCGAGAGCAATCGGTTCATAGAAGGGGCGCACATAGGGCCAAGCTGGGTGCTGGTCATCGTAGGCCAGCTCGAACGCCTGGTAGCCGCCGTGCGGAAACAGGCATGAGACCAGTTCACCATACGCAGCGACGAGCGCTTCGTCCCCGGACGCAGCCGCCGCAACCACCTGATCTAGCCCCCATGTGAAATCCGCTCCATCCACCAATTGGTAGCGGATAGCCGACTCGGGAGCCGGGGAAGCGTTGTCCACCGCAGCGGCGGTCGGCGGTCCCAGTCGTAAACAATCAGATATGCCGCTTCGCGAGGGTCAATCTCTGCCTTTACGGCCTCGCTGACGAGAGCGTTGGTCAGGAGCCTGCGGAGAAACAGAACGTGCGCGGACTCTTGCCCATGCTCGTCAGGTTGCAAGCAGTCGGGAAGGCGGACCTTGTTGTGCTCGTGAAGGAGGCCCAGGATGATCTTCGCCAGGGAACTCAGATCCTGTGAGGCGTCCCCACTGCGGAGCGTACGGTCGATTATGGAGTCGATCAGTGGAGTCTCGAGGCGATCAGGGGAGAAGAGAAAGCCGCCGCTCCCCGATTGCTCCTGTTTGAGGACGGCTTTCTGAGCCCAGGCCAGAAGCTCTACCAGATGCTGGTCCGCGCACTGGCTGGGCAAATTTCTCAAGAAGTGGGCGTAATTGCCGTACATGCCGGGAGACGGAGGGCGCAGTGCGGCGAGTACCGAGACCATGTCCAAGTGGTCCGGCCACAGAAGGGTCAGCAGAGTCCCACGCAGGTCTAGGTCAGGATCCACGCGCGTCGCGTATGAGGGCTCGGCGAGGGAGGCAAGGACTCTGGTAAGGACGGGCACGGTGCGGCCAGCCTCGCCGCAGGTAAACGCCGCGCGCGCTGCCAGGCGCCGCTCCGTCTGGTGCCAAGCGTCGTTCTCTACAAGTCGTAGGAGTGCATCGGCCAGCCTGGGGTGCGCCGTGCCGGCCTCCTGGGCCAGTTGTATGGCTAGGCGGATTCTTGCTGTGGTCTGCCAGTCGGCCGCGCCTTCACTCGGGGCTGTCTCCAACACATCGGCAAGCTGATCCGCAAACAGCGGGTGCCGCAGGTCCCACTGTGAAAGCTGCCAGCGCGTGTCACTCAGTTCGACTTGGGCCGCGCGCTCAAGCAACCGACTCACGGTCAGCCGACGGACCTCGTCGGAGCGCACCAGGGAACTGTGCACAGCCAGGCTCTCGGGGTCGGCAGCAGCCAGCCAATCGGTGGCCGTGGGGTTCATGGCCACCAGCCAGGCGGCAGTCTCCCGGAGAGGCGCAGGAATGCTGGCCGTTTCTCCGCCCGGTGCCCGAACCAGGAAGAGGTTTTCCAGTTGCTGCTGTGTCGTTTCCCGGTCAGTGAGATACCGGGCAGCGAGGTACGCGGCCATGGAGGAGTGCCGGAACGCCACCCTGTTCTGGTCCGGCGCCGTAAACAGCGCCGTCTCCAAGGTTTCCTCCACCGTCTGACGTGTGACGTCGAATGCGCCCGCCACGGTCCGCTCCTGGCCGTCGGCCAGTGCGCCCCCCTCCAGGTCGTATGGGCCAGCCTCGAACGCGCGGCCGCGCCAAACTGTTCGGTGCCCGGAAAGCATCATCCAGGCAGCAATACGTCCCGCCACCGTAAGCCGCTGCGGGACGGTTGTGGTCACAGCTCTACGTTCTCTGTTTTGGTCGTGATCCTCCGCGAGGTGCACAACGCCGCGGGCAAACAGATCCTGCGGCGTGCCGTGCAACCGGCCGTCGACCCGGTAAGTCAACACCAGCAATTCCAGGGTCAAGGGAACGCCAGCGAGTACGGCTGCGCCGGCCTCTTCGGCCGCGGCTACCAGCTCTTCACCCGGTACGTCAGCGCTGTCGGCCAGCGCCACGGCCTCATTGCGACTCAACGGAACCAAGTCGACACACCAACACGCCCCGAACGCCTCAGACAGCACAGGGGTCAGCGTCTGCGGATAGTCCGCCGTGCGACAGGCCATGAGAAACCGAACCCGGCTGGTATCCCGACCACGCAACGACTTCTTCAACCGCCCCGGCAAACGTTGACGCAGCGAGCTCTCGTCTGCCTGGTCCAAGACCACCCACAGCACTCCAGCGTCTGCGGCAGCGTCTCCCTCTGGGGGCAACGACTCAAGATGGCAGCCCAGCTCCTCCAGGTAGGAGTTCTCAGTCAAGTCCCCACCTGCCACCCACAAACATGCGTCGGTGCCCGGGTCCCATGTGTCCACAACGCGGGGCAGCATGTTGGTGACATGCCTCAGAACGGTGGTCTTCCCCGCTCCCGGCTCGCCTAGCACGACCATCGCTCCGGCCGTCGCGACCACGGCAGGAAGTGCCAGCGCACCCTCACGTAGCCGCTCTGCCTCGGTGATCACACCGTCATCCCCGGTGCGAAACGCCTCGGTGACTCGCGGAATTGAATCCTCCGCTGTGGCATGCGCGCTACGGATTCTGCAGACACGAGGCGCATGAAAGCCGAACACATCTCCCGCCATGGGCCCAATTCTCTCAGTGCCCACTGACAGCCGGCGCCCCGACGGCCGGGCTGCGATCACGGTGCCCCGCCTGCCCAGTGTGCTCAGTCCGCACACAGTCCGCAGGACACCCGATCAAGACCGTCGCATCCCATCGTCAGCCATCGAGAAAAGACCAGGTCAGCGACTTGTAGCAACCATCGCTACAGGTCACCTACCTGGCCGTTTACTAGGAGACCAAGAAGGCCTGACACCCAGTCGGTCTGTCCCGACCGACCGGCGATCGGTGCACCATCGACGGTCGTTGGGCATGGGGAAGGGGCTCCGCCGGTTCGCCGGCGGGCCCCTTCGTCGTTCCCGGCCCGGCGAAAGCGGCCCCGTGCCATCCTGGACGACGTGAACCGCGACGACCTCGTACGGCTGCGCCAGGCCCGCGACCGCATGAACCGCGAGTACGCCGAACCGCTCGACATGGCCTCGATCGCGCGGACCGCGCTGATGTCGCCGGGCCACTTCCAGCGCAGCTTCCGCGCCGCGTACGGGGAGACGCCGTACAGCTACCTCATGACCCGGCGGATCGAGCGGGCGAAGGCCCTGCTCCGACGCGGCGACCTGAGCGTGACCGAGGTGTGCATGGCCGTCGGCTGTACCTCGCTCGGCTCCTTCAGCTCCCGCTTCACCGAGCTGGTCGGCGAGACCCCCAGCGCCTACCGCGCCCGTTCCCACGAGGCGGGCGCGGTCATCCCGTCCTGCGTGGCCCGCACTTTCACCCGCCCGAACCGGGCGGGACCGCCGCTCCGCCCCTAGCCTGATGCCCATGGACCTGAAACTCCGCCAGTGCTTCATCGCCGTCGACGACCACGACAAGGCGCTCGCCTTCTACTGCGACGTGCTGGAGCTGGAAATCCGTAATGACGTCGGTTTCGAGGGGATGCGGTGGGTGACCGTGGGGTCGCCGTTGCAGCCGGACGTGGAGATCGTCCTGGAGCCGCCGGCCGCGAACCCGGACGCCTCCCCCGCCGACAAGCAGGCCATGGCCGAACTGCTCGCCAAGGGCACCCTGCGCGGGGTCAACTTCACCACTGCCGACTGCGACGCCCTGTACGCCCGCGTCCAGGAGTCCGGCGCCGAGGTGGTCCAGGAGCCGACGGACCAGCCGTACGGCGTCCGCGACTGCGCGTTCCGCGACCCGGCCGGGAACATGCTGCGGTTCATGCAGCGGAGTGAGGACTGAGGGACGGGACTGAAGGGAGGCTGAGGGGGACTGAAAGACTCTCGGGCGGGTCGCCGCCTCCCGCCTACGATCACGCCATGAGCGCTACGAGCATCCGCTGGACCTACGCCTTCATCGACCGCCCGCACGACAGCCTCGGCCCCGCCCGCGGCTTCTGGACGGCGGCCACAGACACCCGGCTGTCCGAACTGCGGGGTGACGAGGGCGAGTTCGTCACCCTATTGCCGGAGGGGGGCGACGCCTGTGTGAAGGTCCAGGGCGTCGGGGCCGGCCCGGGTGGTGCTCATCTCGACTTCTCTGTCGAGGACGTACCGGCGTTCGTCAACTCCGCGCTGCGACTCGGCGCGGAGACCGTCGCCGAGCACGACGGCTGGGCCGTACTCCGGTCCCCCGCAGGGCAGTTGTTCTGCGCCGTCCCCTGGCACGGCGAGTCCGTACGGCCGCCCGTCGTGGCCGGCACCCGCCTCGACCAGGTCTCCCTCGACACCGGACCCGGCTCCTACGACGCCGAAGTCGCCTTCTGGAGCGCCCTGTTGCCCGACTGGGCCTCGCTGTCGGGCGCGCTCCCCGAGTTCCATGTGCTCAAGCCGCCGGCCGGCCTACCGATCCGCATCCTGCTGCAACGCCTCGTCGAGGAACGCCCCGCCGCCGCCCATCTCGACCTGGCCTGCGCGGACATCGACGCGGCCAGGGAACGGCACGAGGAACTCGGCGCGACCGTCGTCTCCCACGGCAAGCACTGGACGGTGATGCGGGACCCGGCGGGCGGCACGTACTGCCTGACGGGGCGCGACCCGGAGACCGGCGGGCTGCCTAGCCGCCCCTGACGCAGACGACGATCACCCGGCGGTCGTCGTACCGCGAGTCCGTGGGCCTCGGACAGGCACTCGCCGTGTCCTGGCTGTCCTGCCTCAGCAATGGCGTCGGCGTCGCGCCGGGATCGTGCGGCTCGCCGGGGTCCTGCAGCCACAGCGTGAGCCCGCCCCCGACGACCACGGCGACCGCCCACGCGACCAGGACCCGGCGCCACAACCGGCTCATCCCGCCCACACCTCTACGCCCACCACCGCGTCCACCGGAATCGGCCCGTACACGTGCGGGAACTCCTCGCCGCCCGGCTTCGGCGCCTCGTACTTCAGGGGTACGCCGAGCCGTCCCGGGTCCACGACCAGGACCACCAGGTCGTCGGGGCCGTCGTAGGAGCCGTACAAGAAAGCTGCCACGCGCGGGAGTTGGGCGCGGGTAGAGCAGTGGATGAAGCCCTCCTCCTGGAGGGTGCGGCCGCGGGTCGACCACTCGTAGGTGCCGCGCTCGCGGGCCGCGTCCCAGAGGGCGCGTTCGGTGATGTGGAGGATGGTGGCAGTGGTGGATTCGTCTTCCGGCATGGGGTCACGCTACGGCCCGAGCCGTGCCGCCCGCGCCCGCAGGTACCGCTGCTCGGGCAGGCTGAGGGTCTTGGCCGCCGCCGACTCGTAGGCGGCCCGGGCCGCGGTGAACTCACCGGCCCGTTCCAGGAGGTGGCCGCGGACCGCGTCGGGACGGTGACCCTCCCCCAACTCGGCCGCCAGTAGGTCCAGTTCGGCCAGGCCCGCGTGCGGGCCGTCGACCATGGCTACGGCGACAGCCCGGTTGAGGCGTTCGACGGGGCCGGGGACCAGACGCACCAGCACCTCGTACAGGCCGAGGATCTCGTGCCAGTCCGTCGCCCGCGCCGAGGACGCCTCGTCGTGTACGGCGGCGATCGCCGCGCGCAACTGGTAAGGCCCCGCGGGCCCTTGGGACAGCGCCCGGGTGACGAGGGCGACACCCTCTTCGATCGCCGCCCTGTCCCAGCGGTCGCGGTCCTGTTCGTCGAGGGGGACGAGTTCACCGTGCGGACCGGTGCGGGCGGCCCGGCGGGCGTCGGTGAGCAGCATCAACGCGAGCAGCCCCGCCACTTCGCCGACCTCCGGGAGCAGCCGGTGCACGGCACGGGTCAACCGGACTGCCTCGCCCGCGAGTTCGCGCCGCGTGAGACTCGGGCCGGACGTCGCCGTATAGCCCTCGTTGAAGATCAGGTACAGCGTGTGCAGGACGGCGGGCAGCCGCTCGGCCCAGTTGTCCGGCCGCCCCAAGCGCACACCGCGCACCTTCGCCTTTGCCCGGCTGATCCGCTGCGCCATCGTCGCCTCGGGCACGAGATACGCCCGGGCGATCTCCGCCGTCGTCAGTCCGCCGACCGCCCGCAGGGTGAGCGCGATCTGCGCGGTCGGGGTCAGCTCCGGATGGCAGCAGAGGAAGAGCAGGGAGAGGGTGTCGTCCTCGCGCGGCGGCTCGGGAGTGTACGGGTTCCGGGGCTCAAGAGCCGCCGCCTTCTCCTCCCGCGCCCGCCGCGACTCCTCGGCGCGCAGCGCGTCCGTCAACCGCCGCGAGGCGACCCGGATCAGCCAGCCGCGCGGATTCTCCGGCACACCGTGCTCCGGCCACTGCCGGGCGGCCGCGAGCAGCGCCTCCTGTACGGCGTCCTCGGCGCTGTCGAAATGGCCGTACCGCCTGACCAGCGCGCCGAGGACCTGCGGCGCGTGTCGGCGCAGCAGGTCCTCGATGCCGGTGGTGTCGCGCATACGGCTCAGACGTCCGCGGTGCCGTCCTGGATGGGGCGGATCACCACCGCGCGGTTGACGGCACCTTCGGGCAGGGGGCAGCGGGTGACGCGGTCGGCGATCTCCGTGACCCGCTCCAGGCTCGCGCACTCCAGGACCCAGTAGCCGGCCATCAGCTCCTTGGTCTCGCTGTACGGCCCGTCGGTGATCACGGCCTTGCCGTCCGCGCCCAGCGTGACCAGCCGGGTCCTCGCCGGCTCGGTCAGCCCCTGCGCGTCGATCAGCTCACCCGTCTCGGCCAGGTCGTCGTTGATGGCTCCCATGTGGGCGAACATGGCCTGCATCTCCGCCTCGCTCCAGGCCGGGGACCCGGGGGTGGGCTTGCCCTGCATGCCGTCGTAGTCCGCCTGTGTGCCCTGCACCATGACCAGGTACTTCATGAGTCCGCTCCTTCGGCTCGTGCCACCCGTGCCGGGCGGCTGTCACATGAGACATCGGAGCCGGGCCGGGATTCTCGACACGGGTTCAGGATTCTTTCGGGCCGGATTCGGCCCCTGGCTCGGCGCCCTCACCGGCGTACGCCTCGCACTCGGGGTTCCGGCACGGGCCGGCCACCCACTTCGGTACCCATGCGCCGAGCGTCTTGTACCGCCGGACGACGGTGGCCACCGGCTGCCCGCAGACGGGACAGGTGTGCTCTTCTCTGGCCATGTACTCAGCCTAGAACCGTGCGGGGCTCGCGCCACATCGGGTACATGCGCGGGCCGTCCGGTAGGTCGAGGGTGTGGCCGGTGAAGGTGTAGCCGAGGCGCTCGTACAGCTTGGTGCTGCGTTCGCTGCTCGCCTCCAGGTACGCGGGGAGGCCCTCGCGGTCGCAACGGTCCAGGACGTGCCGGATGAGCGCGGCACCGAGGCCCTCGCCCTGCCGGCCCGGTGCCACGGCGATCATCCACAGGTATTCGTGGGCCCGGCCTGCGGGATGCCCCTCCGCCATGAGGCGCGCGATCGTCTCGACCCGCGCGTTGTCCGGATCCACCAACTCCCGTAGCCCTACGGCCTCGTCCTCGCCGTTCTCCGGATGCGCCTCGGCCGGTACCGACAGCCACAGCGCGCACGCCGCGCCGTCCTCGGCGAGGTCGATGCGGCCGTCGGCGAACACCGCGTCGGTGAAGGCGGCCATCAGCCTGTGGTGGGTCGTACGGCGGTACTCGGCGTCGGGGAAGACCCAGCCGCTGACCGGATCGTCCTGGAAGGCCTCGTCCAACAGCCGGACGACCAGCTCTCTGTCACCCTCGCCGGCCGCCCGTATCGCCACGCCCATGTCCCGCCCCTTAGCTCTCAACCACCGTCACCTGAAGGGGTGTTGAGCTTAACGGGACTTCCGGGCGAGTGAGCCGAAGGGGCGCGTCGGTGTCGAGAGTCCCAGCGCGCGGAGGCGCGCAGCGCCGAGTACGGTGGGGCTCTCGACACAGCCACGCGCCGGTAGGCGCATATTGAACACAGCGGCGCCCCGGAGGCGAACCGAGCCTTAAAAAAGGGGTGCGAGCCCCGCGCACCGTGGGGATGCGCGGGACCCGCCTGTCCGGGGCCTCCGGTGGCCGTGCGGGGTCAGGACCGCGCGGTTCCGGAGGGCTCCGGAGTCATCAACTGCTGCGCCGGGTCACGAACTCGGCCAGTGCGAGCAGACCGCCCGCGTCCTGCGGGTCCGGGATCGCCCGGGCCAGCTCCTGCACGGCCCGCGCCATCCGGTCGGCTGCCTGGTCCTGCGCCCAGTCCCGGCCCCCCGCCCGCTCCACGGCGAGCACGGTGCGCTCCAACTCTCCTTCCTCGTACGGCAGTCCGTACAGCTCCGCGAGTTCCACGGCCGCCGGTGTGCCCGAGGTGAGGGCGGCGACCACGGGCAGGGACTTCTTGCGGACGGCGAGGTCGGCGCCGGCCGGTTTGCCCGTGCGGCCGGGGTCGCCCCATATCCCGATGACGTCGTCGATCAGCTGGAAGGCGAGCCCGGCCTGGCGGCCGAACGCGTCCAGTGCCTCGACGTCCTCGGCGGACGCCCCCGCGTACAGCGCGCCCACCGCACAGGCGCAGCCGAGCAGCGCGCCGGTCTTGGCCTCGGCCATGACGAGCACCTCGTCGAGGGTGACCTCGCCGGGGGCGCGCTTCTCCATGGCGGTGTCCGCGTGCTGGCCCTCGCACAGTTCGACGACGCAGTCCGCGAGCCGGGCCGCCGCGGCCGAGGACGCCGGGTGCGGGTCCTCGGCGAGCAGCCGGAGGGCCAGCGCCTGGAGGGCGTCCCCGGCGAGGATCGCGTCGGCGTCACCGAACACGGTCCACGCGGTGGGCCGGTGTCTGCGGGTGGTGTCCCGGTCCATCACGTCGTCGTGCAGCAACGTGAAGTTGTGGACCAGTTCCACCGCCGCGGCGGCCCGCAGCGCGCTCGCCCGTGCCCGCTCGCCGCCGAGTGCGGTGGCGGCGGCCAGGACGAGGGCGGGGCGGATCGCCTTGCCGGCGTTGCCCGCCGCCGGTGTGCCGTCCGCGTGCTCCCACCCGAAGTGGTAGAGCGCGACCCGGCGCATCGAGCCGGGCAACGAGTCGATCGCCGAGCGCAGTCCGGGGTCGACGGACGTCCTGGCCCCCTCCAGGATCACCGCCGCCTCGTGCCCGTCGGGCGACTGCGTCCCTTCAGAATGCTGTTTCGTCTCCGTCCTGAACTCGGCCATGGGGTCCCCCTCGGAGAGTCCGCGGACGGTGACGCCTGCGCTGCGACCGGTCGCGTTCGACCGGGGTGTACCCGCCCTTACGGGCGGGGACACCGCGTCCAGCTGCTGAAACGTCACCTCCAGCGGCCGATCTCGACGTTCTCCAGGACGCCGAGGGCGTCCGGCACGAGGACCGCCGCCGAGTAGTAGGCCGTCACGAGGTAGTTGATGACCGCCTGTTCGTTGATGCCCATGAAGCGCACCGACAGGCTCGGCTCGATCTCGTCCGGGATGCCGGCCTGCTGGAGGCCGATGACGCCCTGGTCGGCCTCGCCGGTACGCATGGCGATGATCGAGGTGGTCCGCCGGTCGCTGACCGGGATCTTGTTGCACGGGTAGATCGGCACGCCGCGCCAGGTCGGGATGCGGTTGCCGCCGACGTCGATGGACTCCGGGACCAGTCCGCGCTTGTTGAGCTCGCGGCCGATCGCGGAGATCGCGCGCGGGTGGGCGAGGAGCATCCGGGTGCCGCGCCGCCTGCTGAGCAGCTCGTCCAGGTCGTCCGGGCTGGGCACGCCGTCGTGGGGCTGGAGCCGCTGGTCGTACTCGCAGTTGTTGAGCAGGCCGAACTCGCGGTTGTTGATGAGTTCGTGCTCCTGGCGTTCCTTCAACGCCTCGACGGTGAGCCGGAGTTGCTGCTCCGTCTGGTTCATCGGCTGGTTGTAGAGATCGGCCACGCGCGAGTGGATGCGCAGGACGGTCTGGGCGACGCTCAGTTCGTACTCGCGCGGCCTGGCGTCGTAGTCGACGAACGTGTGCGGGATGTCCGGCTCGCCGGAGTGGCCCGCGGCGAGGTCGATGGCCTTCTCGCCGTACTTGTTGGTGCGCTGTTCCGGGATCGCCCGCAGTTGCGCGAGGTGGTCGCGCAGGGTCTCGGAGCGCTCCGCGACCTGCTCGACGTCTCCGCGGGCCAGGATCAGCACCGTGCACGCGGTGTCCGCGCGGGCCGTGTACTCCCAGATGGCGTCCGGGTCGAGCAGTGCCTGGTCGCCGAAGTAGGCGCCGTCGGCGAGGACTCCGAGGACCGTGTCGTCGCCGTACGGGCCGGTGCCGACCTTCTCCACCCTGCCGTGCGCCAGCAGGTACACCTCGTCGGCCTGGCCGCCGAACGACGCGATCGCCTCCCCCGGGGCGTACTCGCGCTGCCGGCAGCGGGTGGCCAGCTCCGAGAGCACCTCCTCGTCCTCGTAGTCCCGCAGCGCGGGCAGTTCGCCGAGCTCCGCGGGGATGACCTCGACGCGGTCGCCGGTCTTCACGAATGTCACCCGGCCGTCGCCCACGGAGTAACTCAGCCGTCGGTTCACCCGGTATGTGCCACCCTGCACGTTCACCCACGGCAGTGTGCGCAGCAGCCAGCGCGAGCTGATCTCCTGCATCTGCGGCGCGGACTTCGTGGTCGTGGCCAGGTTCCGCGCAGCCGCCGTACCAAGACTCTGCTGCGGCTTGTTCTGCTCCGCGCGGACCTCTTCGCCTACCGACATAGAGAAATGCCCTCCCCATTCATGCCCGGCACCTGTGCGCCCGGCATCGTTCTCGCGCACCAGCCTTCCTCACGGAGCGTGCTGGTGGTATTACCCGAAAGAGCGGGAATGGATCTTCAACTGCTGGGCACAGGGGCTGTTTACGTCGAATGTTGTTCGAGTGGCCGCCGAGTCGGCCGTTGTCCGGATCGGCTCGCACGCCGTACGAACAAGTCGTCCGTACCAGATTTTTTCGGTACAAGCAGCGATAACAGACGGCCGTGCACGTCGGCCGTCGCGCAGCACGAAGGAGGCGTCATGGCCTCACCCATGTCCGCGGGCGGTTTCCTGGCCGGCTTCAAGGCGGAGGGCGTCACCGTCGTCGAGGTCGGCGACTGGGAGCACCACAACCGCAACCACAAGGGCCCGTGGGGGCCCGTCCACGGCGTGATGATCCACCACACGGTCACCAAGGGCAGCGCGCGCACGGTGGAATTGTGCCGCGAGGGCCGCCCCGACCTCCCCGGCCCGCTCTGCCACGGCGTCATCACCAAGGACGGCCACCTCCACCTGGTCGGCTACGGCCGCGCCAACCACGCGGGCCTCGGCGACGACGACGTCCTGCGCGCGGTGATCGCCGAGAAGGCACTGCCGCACGACAACGAGGCGGACACCGACGGCAACCGGCACTTCTACGGCTTCGAGTGCGAGAACCTCGGCGACGGCGAGGACCCCTGGCCCGAGGCCCAGTTGGAGACCATCGAGAAGGTCTGCGCGGCGATCTGCCGCCACCACGGCTGGACGGCGCGATCGGTGATCGGGCACCTGGAGTGGCAGCCCGGAAAGGTGGACCCGCGCGGGTTCACGATGAACTGGCTGCGCGACCGGGTCCACGACCGGCTGAAGTGACCCCCGGACGGCGGGGACGACACCGCCGCCCCGGGTGACAATGGTCCCGTGACCAGCCCCGACCTCTCCGACCTGCGGCCCCGGCTCCCGTCGCCGGTGGAGGAGATCACGGACGGGCGGTTCGGCCGGCACGGCATCCGGCTGCTGCTCAAGCGGGACGACCTGATCCACCCGGACCTGATCGGCAACAAGTGGCGCAAGCTCGCGCCGAACCTGACGGCGGCGGCCGGACGGACGGTCGTCACGTTCGGCGGCGCCTACTCCAACCACCTGCGCGCCACCGCCGCCGCGGGCCGCCTCCTGGGTCTGCCCACGGTCGGCGTGGTCCGCGGCCAGGAGCTGTCCGACCGCCCGCTCAACCCGTCCCTGGCCCGCTGCACGGCCGACGGGATGCGCCTCCACTTCGTCGACAGGTCGACGTACCGGCGCAAGTCCGAGCCGGAGACGCTGGCCGGCATCCTGCGCGAGGTGGACGCGGAGGACGCGTACGTCGTCCCCGAGGGCGGCAGCAACTCCCTTGCGGTACGCGGCTGCCGGGCCCTGGGCGAGGAACTACGCGCGCGTGCCGACGCCGATACCCCTGTCGATGTCGTCGCCCTGGCCTGCGGCACCGGCGGCACACTGGCCGGGCTGGCCGCCGGACTCGGCCCCGACCAGCGCGCCTTGGGGATACCGGTCCTCAAGGGCGGCTTCCTGAGCGCCGAGGTAGAGGGCCTTCAGGAGCGCGCTTTCGGTGGCCGGTGTGGCGACTGGTCGCTCGACGACCGCTTCCATTTCGGGGGCTACGCGCGCGTGCCCGCCGAACTCGACGCCTTCGCCGAGGACTTCGAGCAGCGGCACGGGGTGCCCGTCGAGCGTCTCTATGTCGCCAAGTTGCTGTACGGACTTGTCGCCCTCGCCGACGAAGGCGCCTTCCCGCGCGGGAGCACGGTCGCCGCTGTCGTCACCGGGCGACCGTTCCCGTAGCGTCCCGCCACGCGCTGAGGCTGGCCGGCGGCTCAGGTCGCAGGAAAGCGGCGGTAGTTGACGGGCGCGCCGGTGAGCGGGGCGAGCCACGTGCGGCTGCGAGGCGGCGAAGACGCCGACTGGGGCGCCCGCGCACTTGGGCCAAGCGGGGAGCGCGTGCCACGCCCCGCGTCTGCGACCTGATCCTCCCGATGGGCCTAGGCCGTTTCTGATGGCTCTTGGACGGTGTCACGGAGCCAGATGACGATCGCGGTGACGGTCAGGGTGCCGTTGAAGATGTAGTCACGTTTGT
>NZ_JBICXA010000019.1:0-274668 GCF_043200035.1 Streptomyces sp. NPDC048504 | reverse complement strand
GCCCCCGGCGGGCGCGGGTCGGGGGGGGGGGGCCCCCGCCCCGGCCGCCCCGCCCCGGGGCGCGCGGCGCCCCCCCCCCCCCCCCCCCCGCGCCGCCCCCCCCCCCCCCCCCCCCCCCCCCCCCCCCCCCCCGGCCCGCGGCGCCGGCGGTCGCGGTACGCCGGCTCCCGGCCCGAGTTCGTGGCGGAGCCGGCTGTACCGCTGGGACATGAAGGCGGCGCCGTACGCGTTCATCTCCCCGTTCTTCATCATCTTCGGGGCCTTCGGCCTCATCCCGCTGCTCTACACGGCCTGGTACTCGCTGCACAACGTGCAGTTGTCGTCGCTGGACCACAAGACGTGGGCGGGGCTGGACAATTACCGGAACCTGCTGTCGTCGGACTTCTTCTGGAACGCCCTGAAGAACACGTTCACCATCGGGCTGATCTCCACCGTGCCGCAGCTGTTGATGGCGATCGGGATCGCGCATCTGCTCAACTACCGGCTCCGCGGCTCGACCGTGTGGCGGGTCGTGATGCTCACGCCGTACGCCACCTCGGTGGCGGCGGCGACCCTCGTCTTCACGCTGCTGTACTCGTGGGACGGCGGGATGGTCAACTGGCTGCTGCACTTCGTCGGGGTCGATGCCATCAACTGGCGCGAATCCACGTGGGGTTCGCAGTTCGCGGTGTCGTCGATCGTGATCTGGCGGTGGACGGGTTACAACGCGCTGATCTATCTGGCGGCGATGCAGGCGATCCCGGGCGACCTGTACGAGTCGGCGGCGATCGACGGTGCCAACCGCTGGCAGCAGTTCCGCCACGTGACGATCCCGCAGCTGCGCCCGACCATCCTCTTCACGGTGGTGGTCTCCACCATCGGCGCGACCCAGCTCTTCGGCGAGCCGCTGCTGTTCGGCGGGGTCAGCGGTTCGAAGGGCGGCTCCGAGCACCAGTACCAGACGCTCGGTCTGTACATGTACGACCAGGGCTGGATCATCGGCAACCTCGGCAAGGCGTCCGCGATCGCCTGGTCGATGTTCCTGATCCTGCTGATCGTCGCCGCGATCAACCTGCTGTTCACCCGACGGCTGAGGAAGTCCCAATGACGACAAGTGAATTGACGCTCCCTCAGGATCAGGTGCCCGTACCGGCGGCACGCGCCCCGCGCCGCCGGGTGATGGGCGCGGGCAAGCAGATGCACGCGGGCCCGCTGACCTACGTCGTCCTGGTGGTCTTCGCGCTGGTCTCGCTGGCCCCGCTGGTGTGGACGGCGATCGCCGCCTCGCGGACCAACACGCGGCTCGCTCAGACCCCGCCGCCGCTGTGGTTCGGGGCGAACCTGTTCAAGAACCTCCAGACGGCCTGGGACCAGGCCGGCATGGGCACCGCGATGTTCAACTCCACGATCGTCGCGGGCTCGATCACCATCGGCACGGTCCTGTTCTCCACCCTCGCGGGCTTCGCCTTCGCCAAGCTGAAGTTCAGGTTCTCCAGCACGCTGCTCCTGCTGACCATCGGCACGATGATGATCCCGCCCCAACTGGCCGTCGTACCGCTGTACTTGTGGATGGCGGACCTGCACTGGTCGAACCATCTGCAGACGGTCATCCTGCCGACCCTGGTCAGCGCCTTCGGTACGTTCTTCATGCGCCAGTACCTCGTGCAGGCACTGCCGACCGAGCTGATCGAGGCGGCGAGAGTGGACGGCGCGAGCAGTCTGCGGGTGGTGTGGCACGTGGTCTTCCCGGCGGCGCGCCCCGCGATGGCGGTGCTGGGGCTGTTGACCTTCGTCATGGCCTGGAACGACTTCCTGTGGCCGATCATCGCCCTCAACCAGCAGAACCCGACCGTCCAGGTCGCCCTGAACTCCCTGGGCACCGGCTACATCCCCGACCAGTCGGTGATCATGGCGGGTGCGCTGCTGGGCACGCTGCCGCTGCTGATCGCCTTCCTCCTGTTCGGCAAGCAGATCGTGGGCGGGATCATGCAGGGCGCGGTCAAGGGCTGAGGGTTCGCCCACTTCCTCACCTCGCTCATCCCGCTTGTCTCCTACGTCAGCCGGGGAGCCGGGGCGCCGTCGCCCCGGCCTCTCCGGCCCCTCTCCTCCACTATGGGAGCGCTTCCATGCCTGAGCCCATTACACCTGTCACCTTCCCTCCCGCCTTCCTCTGGGGCGCCGCGACCTCCGCCTACCAGATCGAGGGGGCGGTGCGGGAGGGCGGCCGTACGCCCTCGATCTGGGACACGTTCAGTCATACGCCGGGCCGTACGGCCGGTGGTGAGCACGGTGACATCGCTGTCGACCACTACCACCGCTACCGCGACGACGTGGCGCTGATGGCGGACCTGGGCCTGACGGCGTACCGCTTCTCGGCCTCCTGGCCGCGGGTGCAGCCGACCGGCCGGGGCCCGGCGGTCCAGGTGGGCCTGGACTTCTACCGCCGCCTGGTGGACGAGCTGCTGGCCGTCGGCATCAAGCCGGCGCTGACCCTCTACCACTGGGATCTGCCGCAGGAGCTGGAGGACGCGGGCGGCTGGCCGGAGCGCGACACGGCGTACCGCTTCGCCGAGTACGCGCAGATCATGGGCGAGGCGCTGGGCGACCGCGTGGAGCAGTGGATCACGCTCAACGAGCCCTGGTGCAGCGCGTTCCTGGGCTACGGCTCGGGGGTGCACGCGCCGGGCCGTACGGACGCGGCGGCTTCGCTCAAGGCCGCGCATCACCTCAACTTGGCGCACGGGCTGGCGACTTCGGCGCTGCGGGCGTCGATGCCGGCCAGGAACTCCGTGGCGGTGAGCCTCAACTCCTCGGTCGTCAGGCCCGCTTCGCAGTCCCCGGAGGACATGGCGGCGGCCCGCAAGATCGACGACCTGGCCAACGGGGTGTTCCACGGGCCGATGCTGCACGGTTCGTACCCGCAGTCGCTGTTCGAGGCGACGAGGTCGGTCACGGACTGGTCGTACGTCCAGGACGGTGACCTGACGCTCATTCACCAGCCCTTGGACGCACTGGGGTTGAACTACTACACCCCCACCCTGGTCGAGGCGACGGAGGCGGCCCCGGCCGGCAGCCCGCGCGCCGACGGCCACGGCCTGAGCGCGTACTCCCCCTGGCCGGGCGCGGACGACGTGGCGTTCCTCCAGACCCCGGGCGAGCGCACGGAGATGGGCTGGACGATCGACCCGACGGGCCTGTACGACCTGATCACGCGCTACACGAGGGAGGCGCCGGGCCTCCCGCTCTACGTCACGGAGAACGGCGCGGCCTACGACGACAAGCCCGACCCCGAGGGCAACGTCCACGACCCGGAGCGGATCGCCTACCTCCACGGCCACCTGTCGGCCGTACGCCGGGCGATCACGGACGGCGCGGACGTGCGCGGCTACTACCTGTGGTCTCTGATGGACAACTTCGAGTGGGCGTACGGCTACGGAAAGCGGTTCGGCGCGGTGTACGTGGACTACGCGACGCTGGCCCGCACCCCGAAGTCGAGCGCGCGGTGGTACGGGGAGGCGGCGCGCACGGGGGCGCTGCCTGCGGTGCAGGGGGTCTGACCGACGGGGGTACCCGGGGGACGGGGCGCGGCATGCCAGGGGCGTGCCGCGCCCCGGCGGACTAACCGGCTGGAAGGATCAAGGGGGTTAGACAGAACCCCAGCCTGCATGCGGCAGAGTCCGGGATGCGCCCGCCATCACCTGCCGCCCTTGCCAAGCTCTAAATAAAGTGATTCATTCGCCATGCTAGTGAATGGATGCACGTCAAGCGCGGGGAGATGTCCGTGACGGTCACCTTGGGCCCGGAGCCGATCACCATCGACCAGTTCGTCGCGGTCGCCCGGCACGGCGCCCGGGTCGAGTTCGACGCGGCCTACGTCGACCGCGTACGCAAGTCCCGTGCGCTGGTGGAGCGCTTCCTCGCCGAGAACCGACTGGTCTACGGCGTCACCACCGGCTTCGGCGACAACGTCACGGAGGTCATCGACCCGGCGGACGCGGAGCGGCTGCAGCGGAACATCGTGCGTTCGCACGCCGTGTCGGTCGGGGAGCCGTTGCCCGTCGAGGTGGTCCGTGCCATCGCGCTGATGGAGCTGGTCGGGCTCGGTGAAGGGTTCTCCGGTATCCGGTTCGAGACGCTGGAGCTGATCCGGCGGATGCTCAACGCCGGGGTCACGCCGCACGTCCCCGGCGAGGGGTCCGTCGGCTATCTGGCCCCCGAGGCGCACATGGCGCTCGTCCTGCTCGGCGAGGGCCGGGCCTGGTACGGCGGCGAACTCCTGCCCGGCGCCGAGGCGTTGGCCCGGATCGGCGAGCGGCCGGCCCGACTCGCCTGCAAGGAAGGGCTGTCGCTCACCAACGGGACGCACTCGGTCACCGCGATCGCCGTCCTCGCCGCCCATGACGCCGAGGTCGCGGCGACGACCGCCGACGTCGCCGCGAGCCTGTCGGTGCAGGCGCTCAAGGGCACCGTCCGCGCCTACGACGCCCGGATCCAGGAACGGAAACGGCACCCGGAGCAGGCCGCCGTGGCCGAGAACCTGCGGCGGCTGACCGAGTCCAGCGCCATCAGCGCCGAGTTCCTCGACCACCGGCTTCAGGACGGGCTGTCCCTGCGTGCCGTTCCGCAGATGCACGGCGGTGCGAAGCGGGCGCTCGCGCAGGCCCGGGAGGTCATCGTCGAGGAACTCCACTCCGTGGGCGACAACCCGGTCATCCACCCCGAGGGCGAGGACGGGGTCGCGCTGAGCGGGGCGAACTGCGACAGCACGTACGTCGGCATCCAGGCCGACACCATGGTCAACGCGATGACCGTGCTGGCCAAGGTCTCCGAACGCCGCACCGACCGCATGGTCAACAGCGGCCTCAGCGAGCTGCCCGCCTTCCTGGTCGGGCAGCAACCGGGCCTCAACAGCGGCTACATGATCGCCCAGTACACGGCCGCCGCCCTGACCATGGAACTGCGCGGCCTGGCCGTCCCCGCCTCCGCCGACAGCGTCACCACCTCGGCCAACCAGGAAGACACCGTCAGCAACGCCTACTTGGCGGCCCTGAAGGCCTACCGCGCGGCCCGCAAGCTCGGCTACGTCATAGCCGTCGAGCTGATGTGCGCCGCCCAGGCCCTCGACCTCCTCGCCCCGCTCGCGCCCTCACCGGCCGCGGAGGCGCTGCGCGCCCGGATCCGGGAGACCGTACCGACCGTCGACGAGGACCGCGTCTTCCACACCGACATCGAGCACATCGCCGAACTCGTGCGCGGCGGCGAGGTGTTGAGGGTCGTGGAGGGCGTCGTGGGGGCGCTGCGCCGCTGAGGCCGGGCAATTCCACGCCGCCATTCACAGCCGCCCCTCAGAGCCCCCGCAGCGGCCTCTCAGCCCCAAGGCGTCTCATCTCCCGTACGGGGTGATCCGATCCCGGCGCAGACGGGAGGACGTCATGTTTTTCATCGTGTTGGTGCTGCTGGCCCTGATCGTCGGCGGTGCGGTCGCCTTCGGCAAGAGGCAGGCGGGGGGCGGGAGTTCGCGGTACGGATACCGTGCCGGGTCCGGGGCGGCGCAGCAGACCTACGACGCCGACGCCGGTGCCGAGGCCACCCGCTGGGTGGAGCGGCTGGGCGGGAGTCTGTCCACGCTGGACGCCGGTGGCAATACCGCCGCCCGGCAGGCGCTCGCCGACGCCACCGAGCGGCTCCGGGCCGCCGAGGGTCAACTCGCCGTCGCCTACTCGCCGACGCAGTACGGGCTCGTGACGCAGACCGCCATCGAGGGGCTGCACCACATCCGAACCGCCCGCGGCGCGCTGGGACTCGACCCGGGACCCGAGTTGCCCGCGCAGGGGACTGGTGGACAGGTCACCGTGGGCGGGCAGACGTACACCGCCTCCGCGCAGCCCGGTGCCGGCACGCCGTACTACTACCCCGGCGGGGTCGTCAACGGCCGTTCCATGGCCGGGGGTTGGTACAGCACGCCCTGGTGGAAGACCGCGCTCGTCGCGGGTGCCGCCGGGGTCGGGGGCATGTTGCTCGCGGACGCGCTGTTCGACGGCTTCCACCATCACGGGCCGCACGGTGGGTTGTTCGGTGGTGGGCCGGGCGGACCGGGTGGGTTCGGGGGCTTCGGCGGGCCCGGGCCGTTCTGAGTCACCCGGGCCGTTCTCCTGCCAGGCGGTGCGTCAGCCCTTGTTGGCGCCCAGGGTGAGGCCGCTGACGAACTGGCGCTGGAGTGCGAAGTACACGATCAGCGTGGGGATCGCGGTGAGCAGGGCGCCCGCGGCGACCAGGTTGGGGTCGGTGAAGTACTGGCCGGAGAGGTTGTTCAGGGCGGAGGTGATCGGCATGTTCTCGCCGGTCGAGATCAGCACGATCGCCCAGAAGAAGTCGTTGTAGATCCAGATGGAGAGCAGGGTCGCCAGAGCTGCCATCGCCGGCTTGCACAGCGGCAGCACTATCTGCCAGTACATCCGCCACACCGACGCCCCGTCGACCAGCGCCGCCTCGGTCAGCTCGTGCGGCAGCATCCGCATGTAGTTGCTCAGCACGAAGGCGCAGAAGCCCGACTGGAACGCCACGTGGATGAGGACCAGGCCGAGCGCGGAGTCGTAGAGCTTGCCGCTCATCGTGATGCCGGGGAGGTCGATGAGCAGGTACATGCGGTACAGCGGGGTGATGATGACCTGCTGCGGCAGCAGGTTGCCGGCCGTGAAGACCAGCAGCAGGAAGATGTTGAGCCGGAAGTCGAACCGGCTGACGTAGAACGCGACCATCGACGACAGCAGCAGCGTGAGCAGCACGGCCGGGACCGCGATGATCAGTGTGTTGGCGAAGTAGTGCGTCATGTCGGACTGCTCGAACGCGTTCTTGAAGTTGTCGAGGTTCAGCGTGTCCGGCCAGGAGACGTACCCCTTGTTGCTGGTCTCGGAGTACGGGCGCAGGGCCGCGTAGACCGCCCACAGCAGGGGGGCGAGCCAGGCCAGCGAGGTGACCACGAGGAACGTGTGCAGCAGGACCCGGGCCGGGCGGAGCGGGGTGCGCTGCTTCACGCCGAGTGCGGCGGTGGGGGTGGTCATGCGCGCCGCTCCTTCCGGAAGGTCGCGATCAGGTACGGGATGATGACCGCGAGGGAGATGACCAGCAGGACGACGGCGATCGCGGAGCCGTAACCGATCCGGCTGGACTCGCCGATGATGTTGTTGGTGATCAGGATCGACAGCAGCTCGGTGCCCTGGGCGCCCTTGTTGAAGACGAAGACCAGGTCGAAGGCGCGCAGCGACTCGATGATCGTGACGACCAGGACGACCGTGTTGGTGGGCCGCAGCGTCGGGAAGATGACGTTCTTGAACGTCTGCCACTCGTTCGCGCCGTCCAGCGCGGAGGCCTCCCGCAGGGACGGGTCCACGCCCTTCAGACCGGCCAGGTACAGGATCATCATGTAGCCCGCGTGCCGCCAGGACGCGGCGATCAGGACGGCCCACAGGTTGAGTTTGGGGTCGCCGATCCAGTCGATGTAGTGGCCGGGCTTGTTGGCCCCGATGAGGCTGTTGATCAGGCCGGTGTCGGGGTTGTAGATGAGCTGCCAGACGAAGCCGGTGACCGCCAGCGACATCACGACCGGCAGGAAGAACGCGGTCTGGTAGACGCGGCTGAAGCGGATCTTCTTGTCCAGCTGGACGGCCAGGAACAGGCCGAAGGGCGTCGGCAGCAGGATGAGCACGACGAACCAGATGATGTTGTGCTCAAGTGCGGGCCAGAACTGCGGGTTGTCGTTGAACAGCTCCTTGAAGTTGGCCAGCCCCACCCACTTGATGGAGCTGAAGCCGATGCCGTCCCAGGACGTGAAGGCCAGGGCGATCGAGGCGAGGGCGGTGACCCAGACAAGGGCCACGTGCAGGACCGTCGGGCCGCCCGCCATGAAGGCGAGCGTGATGCGGTCACGGCGGGTCAGCAGGCGCTTGGCGCCCTGCGGGACCCGCTTCTTCTCAGGCGCGGGGCCCGGAGGCGGAACGGCGTCCGCCTCCGGGCTCGTCGTAGTCGTCTCGGAGATCATGAGGAGGCGAAGATCGTCTTCTTCTGGCGCTCGATCGAGGTCAGCAGACTGTCGACGCCCTTGGGGTTCTGCAGGAACTTCTGCAGCCCGGGCTGCATCACCGTCGAGGTGAAGTCCGGCCGTGAGTCGCGGTCCATGAACTGGGTGAGGCTCTTGGCGGCGCCGATCATGTCGAACGCCTTCTTCTGCAGCGGCGAGTACGCGGAGGTGTCGGCCTTGCTGGAGGCGGCCACCACGCTCGGGTCGGTCTTGAGGTACAGCTGCTCGGCCGCCGGGGTGCCCAGGTACTCCAGGAGCTTGACGACACCGGCGTGGTTCTTCGGGGCCTTGCTGACCATGTAGCCGTCGGTGGGCGCCTCGACGGTGTCCTGGCCGTACGCGGAGTTGATCTCCGGGAAGGCGAAGAAGTCGAGGTCGTCGAGGTCGGCCTTGACGGTGAACTGCTGGGCCACGAAGGAGCCCAGCAGGTACATGCCGGACTTCTTCGACACGATGCCCTGCGCCGCGTCCTGCCAGGTGCGGCCCATGAAGCCGTCCTGGTGGTACGGGAGGAGCTCGGCCCAGTGGTCGAAGACCGCCTTGACCTTCGGGTCGGTCCACGCCTCCTTGCCCGCCATCAGGGACTTGTGGAAGTCGTAGCCGTTGAGGCGGAAGTTGATCTGGTCGAAGGTGCCCATCGCCGGCCAGGCGTCCTTGTCGCCGAAGGCGATCGGGACCAGGCCGTCGCTCTTCATCTTCTTGCAGAGGGCGACCAGCTCGTCCCACGTGGTGGGGACGGTGTAGCCCTTCGCCGTGAAGACGCTCTTGCGGTAGAAGATCGCCCACGGGTACGTGGTCATCGGCACGAAGTAGTACTTGCCGTCCTCGCCCTTGCTGAGCTGCTTCATCGCGTCGGGGAAGTTGTCACCGATCTTCGCCCAGACGTCGTCGATGGACGTGGCGAGCTTCTTGGCCGCGAAGAACTGCATGCGGTACCCGGCGAACCAGTTGAACACGTCGTCCGGCGTGCCCTGGAGGTAGGAGTTGATCTGCTCCTGGAAGGTGTTGTGGTCCTTCGTGTTGACCTTCACGGTGATGCCGGACGTCTTCTTGAAGTCCGCGTAGACGCTCGCGAACGCCTTCTTCGGCACCGCGTCGGACGCGTTGGAGCCGACGGTGACGGTCTTCGGGTCGGACGAGCTGCCGCTGCTGCCGCACGCGCTCAGCAGGGGTATGCCGGCGCCGAGCACGGCAGCGCCGCCTATGCCGCGCAGGACGGAGCGGCGACTGGCGGCGGGGAGGGAGAAGTCGGGCATGAACGGCTCCTGACGGACGAGGTTCGGCCGGAATGCGCCACGCCCCAGGTCGTCGTAACCGACCAGAAACCAACGCGACCAAACACGGTGGCGTAATAACAGTCCTATGTCTGGTCATGCGTCAACACCCGCCGCCTTCATTTGTCGAAACGTAATCGACACTCGCCAGCAAAAGGAGCGAACGTGCAGCCGAGTGGCCACACGTCCGCTCCGGGGAGGCTGGGTCACGAGGTCCGCGAGGGGTCCCTGGGGCCCATGAGGCATCTACTGGAAGGCCGAGAATGCCTTGGTGAAGGCGGACGGGGCCTGGACGACCGAGCTGCAGGTCGCGTCCGCGCTGGGCTTGGCGCCGCCGGGGCACTGCTTGTCACGCGTCGCGGACCACATCGAAAGCCCGCCCAGACCCTTCGCCTTCGCGAAGGCCGCCAACCCGTTCGCGTCCTCGACCGTGAAAACCTCCGATGACACGTCGTTGACACCGATCATGGGTGTCACTGCAACCGCTTTCCATGCGGCGGCATCTGAGAGCCCGAGAACACTCTTGACTTGGGCTTGTGTGGCAGTAGCCGCTTGCTGTGAGTACGTTCCCATATTTCCGGAGTACGCCGGTCCGTAATCCATCGCCATGATGTTGACCGTATTGATCTTGACGCCGTTGGACTTGGCATTGGACAACAAGTTCACCCCGTCCTGGGTCAGCCCCTCGGGCATCACGGGGAGCGTGTAGGAGACGTCCAGGTTCGGGTGCTGCTGCTGGAGCTTCGCTATCGCCTGGGCGCGGATCGTGTTCGCCGCCGTGTTGGGCAGCGCGCCGCCCTCGACGTCGAAGTCGACCTTGGTGAGGTTGTACGCGTCCACGACCTTCCCGTACGCCGTCGCCAGCGCGCTCGCCGAACCGCACGTCGTCGCCAGCTCGGAGCCGGACGCGCCGCCGAAGGAGACCCGGACGTCACCGCCCTTGGCGCGCAGCGCGCCGATCTGCGAGGCCACGCCGTCGCTGCCGAGGTCCGAGACCCCGCCCCACTTCGGGGTGCAGCCGCCGCCGTCGGTGATGAAGGCGAGGTTGTAGTTCTTCACGCCGGTCGCGGTGACGTTGGCGAGCAGGTCGAAGGCCGGGTAGAGGGAGGTGTCGACGTAGGGGGCGAAGCCCGCGCCTGCCGTCGTGCCGGTGCCGGTGCTCTGGGTCGGGGAGGCGGTGGGGGTGGGAGTGGGAGTGGGAGTGGCCGTGGGCTTGGCGGTGGCCGTCGGCGTGGAGGTCGGGGAGGCGGTTGGCGTGGGCGTCGGCGACGAGGTCGTCGGACGGCCGGTCGGCTCGGGGGTCGCGGTGCCGTCCGCCGAGCACTTGGCGTTGTCGATGAGACAACTGGTCGGCTGGCCCGTGCCGTTGACCACGAAGCCGACGGTGACCGACTCGCCGGCCGCGAGACCGTCCGTGTCCCACTTCGGCGGCTTCACGGTGACGCGCTGCCCGCTCACGCTCGACTCGGCGTTCCACAGCGAGCTGAGCTTCGATCCGGACGGCAGGTCGAACTGCAGCGTCCAGTCCTTCTTCGTGGCACCGGTCGTGTTCGTGACGACGTACTGCGCGGTGTACCCCGTCGACCACTCGCTGGTTCTCGTGTAGGCCGCGCCGACGCTCGCCGCCTGGGCGATGCCGGTCAGCATGATCGCGCCGCCACCGACGACCGCGGCGGCGACCGCTCCGCCGATCACCTTGTTCCTCTTGCTGATCCTGCGCCGGTGCGTGCTCATCGCGTGCCTGCTTTCGCCGTACGGGGGTGGGGTGCGGCAGCACGCTAGCGATCCGGAACCGGGCAAAACGCCTGATCCGGGCGGGGGTTGGCGATCTTAGGGTGCGCTTAAGGGAGGGATCGGGAACGGTTAAAGGTAGAGACCAATTTCCCGCGCCGACGCCGTCGTACGGCTCCGCGGTGCCCCTTGCGCTCCGGCTCGCGCCCGTCCAGCTGGATCCAGATCCGCACCTCGGTGCCGCCGAGCATCGAGGACCCGATCCGTACGTCCCCGCCGGTCGACTCCGCGAGCCGGCGCACGATGTCCAGGCCGAGCCCGGTCGACCCCGCGCTGCCGGAACCGCGCCCGCGGGCCATCGCCGCCTCGGGGTCGCGTATGCCCGAGCCCGCGTCCGAGACGAGCACGATCACCGCGTCCTCGCTGTTGTGCACGTCGACCGCGAAGGCCGTGCCCTCGGGCGTGTGCCGGAACACGTTGCCGAGCAGGGCGTCCAGCGCGGCGACCAGATCGGCGCGGGCCACTGGTATGCGCACCGGTCGCTCCACCCCGGCGACCCGCACCTTCCGCCCCTCGTCCTCGGCGAGCGCGGACCAGAACCGCATCCGCTCACGCACCACCTCGGCCGCGTCGCACCCGGCACCGGGCCCGGCCGCCACGGTCTGCGGCTTGGCCTCGCGCGCGGTCCGGATGATCGTGTCGACCTCCCGCTCCAACTGCGCCACGGCGGTCCGCGTCTGCTCGGCGGCGGGCCCGTCCCCGAGCGAGGCCGCGTTGAGCCGCAGCACGGTGAGCGGTGTGCGGAGGCGGTGCGACAAGTCGGCCGCCAATTCCCTTTCATTCGCGAGCAGTTGTACGACCTGGTCGGCCATGGAGTTGAACGCGACCGCCGCGAGCCGCAGTTCGGTCGGCCCTTCCTCGGGCACCCGCGCCCCCAGCTTCCCCTCCCCCAGTTCGTGCGCGCCCTCGACCAGACGCTGCGCGGGCTGCACCATCCGTACGCCCAGCCGGTCGGCGACCGCGACGGAACCGACGATCAGCGCGATGCCGACCCCGGCGAGCACCGCCCAGGCCGTACCGACGCCGTTGCTCACCTCCGACTCCGGGACGAACACCTCGACGACGGATATCTCGCCGGAGCTGAGCGCGACCGGCTGGAGCAGGACGGAACCGCCGGGCACCTCGGTGGTGGAGGCGCGGCCCAGCTTCCGTATGGTCGCGATGTCCTTGCCTGCGGCGCGTTGCAGCCCGATGTCGAGGGCGGCTTTCCCCTCCCCCGCCGGTATGTGGACGGCCATCCCGGAGTCCGCGCCCGCGGAGGCGACGACCTTCTCCAGCTGGTCCCGGTCCGTGGTGATGGACAGCGCGGGGGCGACGGCGGCGGCCTCCCGCTCGGCGTTCGAGAAGGCGCGGTCGCGGGCCATCTCCTTGATGACCAGGCCCAGCGGCACCGCGAAGGCGACGACGACCATCGCCGCGATCGCCAGACAGACCCTGACCAGCGCCCACCTCATCGCGGCGACTCCGCTCCCGGTGGCTCCAGCTTCACGCCGACACCCCGCAGGGTGTGCAGATAGCGCGGCTGAGCCGCCGTCTCCCCCAACTTCCTTCGCAGCCAGGACAGATGGACGTCGATGGTCTGGTCGTCGCCGTACGACTGCTGCCACACCTCGGCGAGGAGTTCCTTGCGCGGTACGACCACACCGGGGCGCCCGGCGAGGAAGGCGAGGAGGTCGAACTCGCGGCGGGTGAGGTCCAGTCGGACGCCGTCCAACTCTGCCTGGCGGCGCAGCGGGTCGACGGTGAGGCCGCCGACGCGGATGACGGTCGACGGGGGTGCCTCGCCGGTGGTGGCACGGGAGCGTCGTAGAACCGCTGACATGCGGGCGGACAGATGGTCGACCGAGAAGGGCTTGGTGAGGTAGTCGTCCGCGCCCGCGTTGAGCAACCGGACGATCTCGCTCTCGTCGTCCCGAGCGGTGGCGATGATCACGGGGACATCCGTGATCCCGCGCAGCATCTTCAGCGCCTCGGACCCGTCCAGGTCGGGCAGTCCGAGGTCCAGGATGACCACGTCGAAACGGAAATGGGCGACCTCGCGCAGGGCCTCAAGGGCCGTACCGACACTGCGCACCGTGTGCGCGGCATCGGTCAGATGCCGGATGAGGGCCGAGCGCACGAACTGGTCGTCCTCGACCACGAGCACACTTGCCATGCGCCGCACCGTACGCCATGCGGGCGACCCGTATCCGGGCCTGTGGACAACTCCCGCCTGTGGACAACCGGTGGGACATCGACGGGACACCTGTGGGGCGCGTGAGGCAGTATGGCCGCGATGCCCAGAGGACTCGTCAACGGATTCGTGCACGTGCTGGCCTGGTCGCTCGCCACCGGCGCGGCCGTCACGCTGTCCTGGTGGGGCGTCCACACGGTCATGACGGGCACGGCCTACGACCCGCCGCGCGCCCTGCCCATCACGGTGGCCGGTGCCACCGCGCAGGCTGCTCAGCCGCCGGCCGATCCGACGATCCGGGCCGAGTCGTCACCGAGCCCGTCGAGCACCCCGACACCGACCCGCAGCCCCAGCCCCACGAAGACGGCGACCACGAGCCCGCCCCCCTCGCCTTCCACCTCCGGCCAGGTCAAGAGTTACGCCACGGACGGAGGGCGGGTGGTACTCGAACTCGACACCTCGCCGGCCTATGTGACGCTCGTGTCGGCGACGCCGGGTACGGGCTGGTCGATGCAGGTGTGGAAGACGGATTCGTGGCTCCGGGTGGAGTTCACCAAGGGCACGGACAAGGTGTCGGTGATCTGCACATGGCACGACGGGGCGCCGCGGGTCGATGTGGGCAACTACTGAGTTTTTCATGGTGTGTTGCTTCGGCTAGCGGAACACGGACGGGGGCGGTGCCGGTGAGGCGACCGCCGCGGCGTCCGTCACGGGTACGGCTCCGCCGGTGAAGTCGGTGAGTTCCTTGCCGTGTTCGAGCCGGCCGGGGTGCGGGTCGGAGGCGGCGCGCCGGGTCAACTCGGCGAGCGGCAGCGGGTGGTCGGAGGCGACGAGCACCGCGTTGCCGAACCGCTTGCCGCGCAGGACGGTCGGGTCGGCGATCAGCGCGCGTTCCGCGAACCGGGCGGCCACGGTGGCGATCTGGCCGCGGAGGTGGGCGAGCGGGGGCCCGTCGGCGAGGTTCGCGGCATAGCACCCACCGGGTTTGAGCGCCCGGCGCACCTCGTCGAGGAACTCGCTGGAGGTGAGGTGGGCGGGCGTACGGGCCCCGCTGAACACATCCGCCACGACGAGATCGGCCCACCCCTCGGGCACCTTCGCGAGCCCCGCGCGGGCGTCGGTCGACCGCACCCGGATCCGCGCGTTCGGGTCCAACGGCAGTTCCCGGCGGACCAGTTGGACCAGCGCCGCGTCGAACTCGACGACCTGCTGGGTGGATCGGGGCCGGGTGGCGGCGACATACCGGGCGAGCGTGAGGGCGCCCCCGCCGAGGTGCACGACGTGGATGGGCTTCCCGGCCGGCGCGACGAGGTCGATGACGTGCCCGAGGCGGCGCTGGTACTCGAAGGACAGATACGCCGGGTCGTCGAGATCGACGTACGACTGCGGCGCCCCGTCGATCAGCAGCGTCCAGGCACGCGCGCGTTCCCGATCGGGTATGAGCTCGGCGAGCCCACCGTCGACGGGTACGACGACGGCTTCGGGGGCGCCGGCACCGCGCCGGGGGGTCCTGGACTTTCCCATTGGCCCATTATCGGGGGCCCTGGGCGGTACGGCGCGCCCGGCATCGACGGGGGTGTGCGGGCGGGCAGGGGCGAGGGGCGGTCAGGTACAGCCGTCCGCCGCCTCGATCAACCGAGCCGCCTCTCCCAGCGCGGCACGCAGGACCTCCGGGTCGGTCGCGAGGTCGGCGTCACCGGGAGGCAGCAGCCAGTCGGAGCCCTCTACGGGGGGCTCGGGGTCCGGGGCGAGGCGCAACCCCCTGCCGTTGGTCTCCGTACACGTGCTGCCCGGCATGTCCCACGCCGCCGCCGTGCCCGGCGGTACCAGGAAGCCGAGTGTGTCGTCGCCGTCGTCGTGCAGGACGGGGCCGACCCCGTCGCACGCGCCGCGCCGCAGAATGTCGACCGCCTCAAGACCCTGCCGCGTCGGCACCGTCACCAGGTCGCAGGCCGAGTCCGCGAACGGTGGCGCACTGCACTCCGCGCTCGGCATTCGAGGATCGACGCTCTGCCTGGTCTCCATCCCGGTCTCCACCACGGAACCCCTCCTTGGACGAGCGGGACGGGAGTCGGGTGGCTCCCGGTCCACGGAGTTCAACGCGTTGAAGCGTCAACGGCTACGGCACAAGTCAGCCGCAAAGGATGGCAGTTCATGGCAGATCGCGGATGAGATATCCGGTTTGTAGCCAAACCCTGCGTGGCGGGTCGTGCACAGCAGGTACGTTCTTGCCCGCTGGAAACAGGGCGTCACTCAACAAGTCACCCTGAATCCGGCATGGTTCGACGGTTCGCACGAGAGGACCCGGCCATGGCGTCGTCAATGGTGACCCCGTCCCCGTTCCCCCGACCACCGAGACCCAATCTCGCCTTCCGGCGGCTGCGCGGACAGCGCTCACCGGCGGAGTTCGCCGCAGCCGTACGCCGGTCCGCGCGGGAGATCGGCGAGCGGGTCAGCTGCGACGCGCGCTACGTAGGCCGCGTCGAGGCCGGTGAGATCCGTTGTCCCAACTACGCGTACGAACGGGTGTTCCTGCACATGTTCCCCGGCCGCACGCTCGCCGACCTCGGCTTCGCGCCCCGCTCGTCCGTACGCGGACGCGGGGCGCGCACCGCCGAGGACACGCCCCCCGCACACCTCACAAGCCCGGCCTGCATCACGGATGAGTCGGCCAGGGCGGGTGAGACGCAGGACGTGTACGAGCCGTATGACACGCAGGACCCGTACGACACGCACCAGAACCACGAGGAGAGCGACGTGCTGCGTCGCGCATTCATGAGGGGCGGCACCGTCACGGTGGCCGCCGGCACGCTGGGCCCCCTGGGGCTCACCCTGGACGCCGTGGCAACGGAACGTTCCGTCCGCCGCCCCGGTACGAGCGAGGCGGGCGCCCTGGAAGAGGCCGTCCGCAGAATCCGGCTGCTCGACGACCGGCACGGCGCCGACGGCCTCTACCGGCGCGCGGCGGCCCCGCTGCGCGCCGCCTACGCCCTGCTCGACGCGGGCACCACCCGGCAGTCGGTCGCCGAGAGACTGCACTCCGGAGCGGGTGAACTCGCCATCTCGGTGGGCTGGTTGGCCCATGACTCCGGCCGCTTCGACGACGCCCGCTCGCACTACGCGGAGGCGCTCGCCACAGCCCGGATGACCGGCGACGCCGGCCTTGAGGCACACGCCTTCTGCAATACGGCGTTCCTCGCGCGGGACGCCGGACGCCCGCGCGAGGCGGTGCGCGCCGCGCAGGCCGCGCAGCGCGTCGGAGGGCCCCTGGGCTCCGCGCGCCTGATGTCGCTGCTCGCGCTGCGCGAGGCGGGCGGCTGGGCGGGGCTCGCCGATCGCACCGGCTGCGAGCAGGCGCTGGCCCGTGCGCAGGCCCTCTTCGAGCGGGGCCACTCGGACGCCGACCCCGAGTGGATGAGCTTCTACGGAGAGGCCGAGTTGGAGGGGCTTGAGGCGCAGTGCTGGTCCACCCTGGGCGACTGGCCTCGGGCCGCACGTCACGCACGGCGTGCGGCGCATCTTCAGGATCCGCATTTCACTCGGAACATCGCGCTGTACATGGCCGAGCTGGCGGATGACCTCGCGCGGGGTGGCCGTCCGGATGAGGCGGCCACTGCGGGGATGCGGGTGCTTGATCTTTTGGACCTGGTGCAGTCGTCGCGGATTCAGACGATGTTGGCGGGGACGGCTCGGGTGCTGTTGCCTCACAAGAGGGCGTCGGGTGTATCGACCTTCCTGGAGAGGCACTCAGGCCTGCCCAGAACAGCGGCCTAGCTGCAGGGCCTTTGGTTTTTAGGGGCGCGGGGAACTGCGCGACCAGCCCCCACCGGCCGACAGTCGCACTACAAGACCAGGTGCCCCACGTCGTTCCAGCTCTCGATCGCCGGCTCCCCGTAGGCCCACCCAAGCACCGACAACGACGTCGGATTGAGCCGTATCCGCGCCGCGAAGTCGATCGGCAGGCCGAGCCAGCGGGCGCCGATCGAGCGCAGGATGTGGCCGTGGGCGAAGACCAGGACGTCGCGGTCCTCGGCGCGGGCCCAGGTGACGACCTCGTCCGCGCGGGCGGTGACCTCGGCGAGGGTCTCCCCTTCGGGGACGCCGTCGCGCCAGATGAGCCAGTCGGGGCGTGCGGAACGGATCTCCTCCGGGGTCATGCCCTCGTAGGCGCCGTAGTCCCACTCCATGAGGGTGTCCCACGGGGTCGCGCGGTCGCCGAAGCCGGCCAGTTCGCAGGTCTCACGCGCGCGTGCCAGCGGGCTGGTGCGGACCTCCACCCCGGGGAGGCCGTCGAACGGGGCCCGATGCAGTCGCTCGCCCAGCACCTTGGCGCCGCGTCGGCCCTCTTCGAGGAGCGGGACGTCGGTCCTGCCGGTGTGCTTCCCGGACAGCGACCATTCGGTCTGTCCGTGCCGGGCCAGCAGGATGCGCGGTGCCATGAGGGACCCTTCCGGGAGAAAACGAGAGGCGGGTCACTCCATCATCGCGCACCCTTGCGAAGGGCAACCCGGGGGGCGATCTCTGCGTCTTTGAGGTCCGGGGGCGCCGGAAACAGGGCGCGCACATACGCCGTAAAGTGTTCCGACCGGGCCATCGGGAAGCCGGACCACGGGGCAGCGCACCAGAACAGAAGGGGGAGGGCGATCGGATGCCGCAGACCGAGACACCAGGCATCGAGGCGGACCGCCGAACCCGGCTGCGCTGGTGGACCGAGCTGCCGCTGATCCTCATGGTGTACGCCTCGTACTCGGCGGGCCGGCTGCTGGCCCGGGGTGACACGGCGAGCGCCGTGGACCACGGACTGGCGATCCTGCGCATCGAGAAGGTCCTGCACATCAACGCCGAGCACCCGCTCAACCGCCTCTTCACGCGCGAGTCCTGGCTCGGCGTCCCGGCGGACTTCTGGTACGCGTCGCTGCACTACCTGATCACGCCCGCGATCCTGATCTGGCTGTTCAGGTCGCGCTCCCAGGTCTACCGCGCGGCCCGCACCTGGCTGATGACCTCCACGTTCATCGGCCTGATCGGCTTCACCCTCCTCCCGACCTGCCCGCCCCGGCTGCTCTCCCCGGACTACGGCTTCGTCGACACGATGGCCAAGTACAGCTCGTACGGCTGGTGGGGCGGCGACGCGAGCGCGCCGCGCGGCCTCGGCGGCATGACGAACCAGTACGCGGCGATGCCGAGCCTGCACTGCGGCTGGGCGCTGTGGTGCGGTGTGATGCTCTGGCGCTACGGCGGGACCCGGCTGACCAAGGTCGTCGGGGTCGCCTATCCGCTGCTGACGGCGATCGTGGTCATGGGCACCGCGAACCACTACCTCCTCGACGCGGTCGCGGGCGTGGTCGTGATGGGCCTCGGATTCCTGCTGGCGCCGCAGGTGATGAAGGCGGCGGATCGGATCAGGACGCAATTCGAGGGACGCGGATCGCTGGTTGCGGCGCGCTCGCGTGACGCCGCCGCCGGCACCTCCCGCAAGGCCTCCCGTGACGCCTCCCGTGGCTCAGAAACCTCAATTGTCAGTGGCGGATGCCAGACTTCGGCGGGTGAGCGAATTCCACGGCAGCGCGAGTCACAGCTCGGTACCGGAGCCGAGCCGGGTGCCTCCCCCACGGACGCGGGGGACGGCGCTCCGGCAACGGCTCGCTGAGCTGCGCGGCCCGGACGTCCCGGCCAAGGCGCTGGACGCGCGCGCCCTCGCGGCCCTGGCGGCGAACCCGGGCTGCAAGCGGCGGGCGATCCTGGACGGCGCGGGGGTGAACAAGGCGGTGCTGGCCGACGCGCTCGGCGCACCCTCGTCCTTCGGGCAGTCCCAGTTCGCCTTCATGCGGGGCAACGCCTTCGAGGCGCGGGTCAAGGCGGACGGCGGCGCGGAGCTGCTGCGGCTGGTGCACGAGAAGCTGGACCCGGGCGCCGAGCCGCCGACCCGCGCGCGGGTGCCCAAGCTGGACGCGATCGGCCCCGAGGGGCGCGCGGCCCGTACGGCGCTCGCGCTGCGCGAGGCCACCGAGGCCGCCGCCTGGACCCTGCTCGACCACCCGATGCTCGCCCTCGATGTGGCGGGGTCGCCCGCGTTCCTGGAGCCGGACGCGGTCGTCGTGCACCCGGACGGCAGTTGGACGGTCGTGGAGATCAAGTCCTTCCCGATGCTGGACGGTTCGGCGGACCCGGCGAAGGTCGGCGCGGCGGCCCGCCAGTCGGCGGTGTACGTGCTGGCGTTGGAGGAGGTCGCGGCCAAGCTGGATCCCGTTCCCCGGGTCCGCCACCGCATCCTCCTGGTCTGCCCGAAGGACTTCTCGAACCTGCCCACCGCGTCCGCCGTCGACGTCCGCAAGCAACGTGCGGTCACCGGCCGCCAGTTGGCCCGCCTCACCCGTATCGAGGACATCGCCGACACCCTCCCCGAGGGCACCTGCTTCGCCCCCGACCGCCCGGCCGCCGAGCTGACCGCCGCCGTCGAGTCGGTCCCCGCGGCCTACGCCCCCGAATGCCTGGCCGCCTGCGAACTCGCCTTCCACTGCCGCGACCACTCCCGTACCTCCGGCGCGGTCACCGCCCTCGGCCGCTCCCTCCGCGCCGACCTCGGCGACCTGACCACGGTCGACGAGGTCCTGGCGGCGGCCCACGGCGAGTCCGGAGACCCGGACGACCCGGCGGTGGCGGCGCTACGGAGGGCGGCGGAGCTGCGGGCCGAGGCGCTGGAGAACGCGGCCGCGCTACGAGGGCAAGCGCCGGGGAGTGCGGCCGAGTTGCCGATGGAGGCGCTGGGAAGTGCGACGGGCGGTGGGGCGCGGTGACTGTGATCCTGTTCGGCACGGTCGCCGGCCCGGCGCGACCCGCGATGACGGCAGACCCGTGCGCCGTAGCCGCTGCCCCGGCACGACATGCGACGACCACAATCCCGCGCGGCACCCTCGCCGCCACGGCGCAACGCTTGACGGCCGCGAGCCCGCGCACCGTCGCCACCGCGACACGACACCCGATGACCGCGAACCCGGACGCCGCCATCGCCGACCCGGCGCGACCCGCGACGAGCCCGATCCCGCATGCCCCCGACGCACCGGCGCCGTACCGCCAGCCGGCATCTCGCGCCCCGCACAGCCCGCACCACCACACCCCAACCCCGGTCACCCACCCCGAGGGGACCCCGTGTCGCTGATCTCAACTCTCGCTCGGCTGGAGGCAGTTCAGACCGGCCGTGCCCAGCGCGCCGCCACCGTCCTGCACCGGCACCTGTCCGCGCGCCCCCTCGTCCTCGTGCCGCTGACCACCGCCGGTGAGGCCGGGGCGCCGCTCGGTGCGCTCGTCGGTACGGACCGGGACGCGCCGCGGCTGTTCGTCGTACCACAGCCGCGGGACCGGGACCTCAGGTTCACGTTTCTCGCCGAACTGGCCGACGTGGTCCTGCCGTACATCGACACGTTCGCGGACGACGTCGAGGCCGCCGAGCGGAACGAGACCGATCCGGAGACCGGGAAGCGGGTCAAGGTCGAGGTCGAACTGTGCGCGGACGCACCGCAGTTGATCGTGCCGAGCCGCGCGGGCATCGAGTTGGTGCGGCTGCTGGGGCGTTCGATGCGCTTTCGGCGTACGGCCGAGCAGGACCCGGAGACCCCGCACCCGGCGCCCCCGCGCGTGCCGTTGCTCGGGCGGTGGCTGACGCACTACGGGGAGCGGGCCCGGGTGCCCGGTTCCGCGCTGCTGCTCGCGCTCACCGAGGTGCTCGGGCGGCACTGGTCCACGGGTCAATCCAGCCTGGAGGACCAGCACTTGGCCGCGCTGCTCGCCTGGATCGACCCACCGGACGGTGTCTCCGGCGCCGAGGCCGCGCTCGACGCGGAGCTGCGGCGGGACGGGCGGGGCCAGTTGGTGTGCCCGCCGGCCGGCCCGGCCACGGACCCGGCGTTCGACAACAAGCTGCTCGCCCCCGCCATCGAGCGCTACGACCGCGCCCGTACCGCCCTCGCCGCCGCCGAGGACGGTCTGGAGGCGGACGACCGGCTCGGTGAACTCACCGCCGTCGAGCGGGAGATCAGGTCCCTCGTCGAGAGCGTCACCCGCCCCACCTGGGACGCGGTGTGGCACGGGCTCGACCTGTTGCGGGCGTTGCCGGAGGGTGCGCACGCCGTCGACCGGTGGACCCGGGACCGCTGGTCGTTCACCGGTCACCGGGACCGGATCGTCGCCGGTGAGCCCCCGCAGCCGCGCCGCGACGACGCGGTGACCGCGGCCAACAAACTCGCCACGCGCGAGCGCGAACAGGCCCGGCTGGACGCCCAGGAGGCCCTGGACGACCCGCTGGTGATGGCCGGGCGGCGGCTCGCCGGGGAGGCGTTCGCGGGCGAGGTCATCGATGTCGTCATGGCGTACAGCGAGGGCAAGAGCCCCCGCCCGCGCCCGCTGGTGACCGTGCGCACGGACGACCGGCCGCATCTCGGGGAGCGGGTGAAGGTGTTCCGGTCGCTCGGCGGGAAGCCGCAGTCGGCGGAGTTCGTGGGCCACGAGGAGGACGGTGCCGTCGTCGTGCTCCGGGTCGTCGACAAGATGGGGCGTGGCAAGGAGCCGGAGACCGGTTCGCTGCCGGAGAAGGGCGACCGGATCTGCTTCACGCTGTTCGAGCACGAGCAGCGGGGCGGCGCGAAACTGCCCGACCAGGAGGAGACGCCGTGGACGCACGGGGGTCCGCCGGGCGAGGAGAGCGCCGTACAGGAGGCCGCCGACCCGCTGACCGAGGAGGACGTCCTGTGACCACCGTGTTCGACCCCGGCGCCGAGGCCGGCCGCGCCACCGACGCGATCCTCCGCGACACCCTGCACGGCACGGCTCGCGGAGTCGTCGTCGACTCCCCGCCGGGCGCCGGCAAGTCCACCCTCGTCGTCCGCGCGGCGCTCGAACTGGCCGACGCGGGGCGCCCGTTGATGGTGGTCGCGCAGACCAACGCGCAGGTCGACGACCTGGTCGTACGGCTCGCCGAGAAGAACGGCGAGCTGCCGGTCGGCCGCCTCCACAGCAGTGACGCCGACCCGTACGACAAGACGCTGGACGACCTGCCGAACGTACGGAAGTCGGCGAAGGCGGGCGAACTCGCAGGCCTCCCGGTCGTCATCTCAACCGCGGCCAAGTGGGCGCACGTCAAGGTCGACGAGCCGTGGCGGCACGCGATCGTCGACGAGGCGTACCAGATGCGCTCGGACTCGCTGCTGGCCGTGGCCGGGCTGTTCGAGCGGGCGCTGTTCGTGGGCGATCCGGGCCAGTTGGACCCGTTCGCGATCGTCGGCGCGGAGCAGTGGGCAGGCCTTTCCTACGACCCCTCGGCCTCCGCGGTGACGACCCTTCTGGCCCACAACCCCGAACTGCCGCAGCACCGCCTGCCGGTGTCGTGGCGACTCCCGGCGTCGGCGGCGCCCCTCGTGTCGGACGCGTTCTACCCGTACACGCGCTTCCGCAGCGGCACGGGCCCCGGCGACCGGCGGCTCACCTTCGGTGTCCCGTCGGACGGTTCGGGCCCGGACCGGGTGATCGACGAGGCCGCCGAGGCGGGCTGGGGCCTGCTGGAACTGCCCGCCCGCCACACCCCTCGCACGGACCCGGAGGCGGTGCGGGCGGTGGCGACGGTCGTACGACGCCTGCTGGACCGGGGCGGCGCGGCCACGTCGGAGCGCTCGCCCGACCCCACTCCCCTGACCGCCGACCGCATCGCGGTCGGTACCGCGCACCGGGACCAGGCGGCGGCGGTCCGCGCGGCGCTGGGTGAGTTGGGCGTCACGGACGTGACGGTGGACACGGCGAACCGGCTCCAGGGGCGGGAGTTCGACGTCACGGTGGTCCTCCACCCCCTCTCCGGCCGCCCCGACGCCACCGCCTTCCACCTGGAGACGGGCCGGCTGTGCGTCCTGGCCTCCCGGCACCGGCACGCGTGCATCGTGGTCTGCCGGGCGGGGGTCAGTGAGTTGCTGGACGACCATCCGTCGACGGAGCCGGTGCAGCTGGGGGTGACGGTGAAGTTTCCCGACGGGTGGGAGGCGATGATGTCCACATGGGACCACTGGTCCGAGCACCGGGTGGCCTGGCGTCCCTGACCGTCCTTACGGCACCTGCCCGTCAGGCGATCGGCATGGCGCCGCCGATCCGCCGGGCGGAGTCCGGCACGCCGCCGGAGGCGGCCAATGGAAACAGTCCGGACGGCTGGGAGGCGAATCACGCGGTGCTGGCGCATCTCGCGGAACACCGGGTGGTCTGGAGACCGTGACCTGCGGCTCCCCGTGGTCCGGTCCGCGGGGTGATGAATACCGGGCCGGGCGGCTGGGCAGCCAATCATGCGGTGCGGGATCGGTGCCTCGGGAGTATGCCGGGGGCCCCTTGCGCGCCCGGGGGACAATGGACGGTGGTCCGCTCGTGAGGCGGGTCATCCATGACGTACGAGGAGGAGAAGACATGGCGGAGCACACGCCGCGTCGCAACGAATCGCGGCTACGCCCCGCGCCCCTGCTCTTCGAGCCCGCCCAGGCGGCCGAGGACCCGGAGCACTTCTTCGACCTGGAGTCGATGGACGACCCCCGCGCGCTGCTGGCCCGCGCGACGGAGCTGACCCACGCGTTCCGCGCCGCGACCGACCGCGCGGTGGAGTTCCAGGCGATCGCGGCGGCCCAGCTCGCCGACCCACGCCGCTTCGACCGGCTGACCCCGGCGGACATCGCCGAGCGCGCCGAGTGGACCGAGGACTACGCCAAGAAGATGGTCGAGTTCGGCCGGGACCTGCTGCGCGGCACGGAAGGCCGGGACAGCGGGGGTGCCGACCCCGTGTGACCTCGGGAGCGGGGGCCCGGAGGACGAGAAAGAACTTCTGGCATATGCCGGTCGGGCAAGATACTCCTTCCCGCCCCCTCCTGTCCCGATTTCTGACAACTCTCAGAGAGCGGGTGCTCACGGGCGGTAGATCTATGGGACATGAGCCGCACACAGGATGAGCCCTTCGCCGACCGCTTCGACATCTCGGGCGTCACCCGGGACGGTGCCGCCTGGCTCGCCTCGGCAGGAACGTATCCGCGCAGCACCCTCGCCCTCTGGAAGGAACGGCCGGACGCCCCGGTCGTCCTGCCCTGCGGCTCCGCCTTCGACGTGGTGAGCGCCCCGGTGGTCTTCGGGCGCCGTATGGTCGACCGCTTATGGGAAGAGGGCGCGGGCTCCGGACCCGTCGCGACGCACCGGGGACGGATGCTCCTGTTCGCCAGTCCCGGCACCGCTCAGCGGTTGCCGTCGCTGATGGGCTGGGAGGAGTGGGGCGCACACCCCGGGGAGCACAGCCGTACGGGGTCCGTCCCGCCGTTGCTGTGTCACGGCAAGGGCGACGCGGTGACCGTCCCGGCGCTGGTGCGCGGGGCATCGCCGGCCCCGTTCGACTCGCGCTGGCTGGTCGCTCCGGACACCCGTCGGCCTTGGCTTCCCGGCGCCGAAATCCTGCTCTGGGCGGCCGTGCGGGCGGCCCGCGAGACCGTGCGGATATCGATTTTTCCTCCCCCGGATCAGGATGCTAAGGTCTACGACGTCAGCAGGCGCCGCTAGCTCAGTTGGTTAGAGCAGCTGACTCTTAATCAGCGGGTCCGGGGTTCGAGTCCCTGGCGGCGCACGCTAGCGATGGCGAGGCATGTTCGCGGACAACGCGAACCAGCCTCGCCATCGTTGTTTTTGCGCGGCTTCGCCGCGCGTTGCGGGGGCTTCGCCACCCACACCCCCACCGCCACCGGTCCGGGGTTCTCAGCCCGGCTCCCCCGGCGTGATGGTCACCGTCCACGCCCCCGAAGGCGTCCGCCCCTCCACCTCCACCTTCACGTTGTCGCCGGGCACGGTGAAGCTCTCGCCGAGGGAGACCGGGGCGTCGGCGAGGGGCGGGTAGACCGAGGTCTCCCAGCAGGCCTCGGTGCGCGGGTGGGCGTCGACGACCTCGATCGGGCCGTTGCCGGAGGCCGCGCCGTCGCGCACCCGGTACACGAGGATGCCCTGTTTGCAGGCCGTGCTGTCGTTGCCGACGGGGCTGCGCGCCTCGAAGGCCAGCGCGCTGTCGGTCCCGGTGCGCACGACGGCCAGCTTGGCGCCGAGGCCGAGGCCGAACACCGGTGATCCCGCCGCGGCCCCGGCCGAGGAGGTGCCGGGCCCGGCGGCCACGGGTTCCAGGGTCAGCCGTTTCGGCGCGGTGCCCCGTACGCACACCACCTGGCGCGGATCCAGCCAGCCCAGCTTCCACTTGTGCCAGGCGAACAGGTCCGGGGAGAGCCCGAACTGACTGCCCATCAGATCCCAGTCGCCGACGTAGGTGTCCCAGTCGCCCTTGCCGTCCACCGGCCGGTGGTAGAGGTCGGGCAGGTCGAAGACGTGGCCGGTCTCGTGGGCGAGGACGAGCCGGTCCGGCGGGTGCTTCTCGAAGACCGTGACGACCCGTCGGACGTCCGTGCCGTCGGCCCGCAGCGGGGTGTCCAGGTTGACGACCTTCGTCGCGTCCGAGTCCACTCCGGGCGCGTCCGGATCCGCCACGAAGTACACGATGTCGTAGCGCGAGAAGTCGACCTGCGGGTCGGAGGCGGCGAGCGCGTCGCGGAGGTACGCGGCGCGGTTCACCGGGTTCCAGTCGCGCTGTATGGCGTACGACGTCGAGGCGTGCGGCATGCGGATCCAGTTCCGCAGCGGGTGCGGGCGGAGCGTGAATCTGCCGTAGGAGGCGCGTTCGTAGAAGCGGGTGGTGGCCGGGAAGTGGTCGGCGGCGAGTTCGGCGGGGGTGGTCCGCGGGGTCGCGTCGGGGAAGGAGAGGAAGATCATCACCGCGTCGAGCGGGCGGGTGGGGCGCGGGTAGGCGGTGTTCCAGGTGTCGAGACCCTCGGAGTGGTGGGCGTCGGTGCGCTTGAGGGCACAGGGTGTGGTCGAGAACGGCTCGGCGACCGACTGGCTGGACATGATCGAGGTCGCGGCGAGCGCGGACATCGTGGTGAACACGGCGGCGGTGCCGCGCAGTCCGGGTCGGGTACGCCACTGGGCGAGCCCCTTGAGCGCCGTACGGGAGAGCCCCTTGAGGGGGAGCTGACACGGCACGTTGGACCTCCGGGAGCGGGTTCACGGGACACCGACACCCAGCCTGTGATGGTTTGTTGGGGTACGCCCTGTTTATCTGCACCAGACGAGTGAGGGGGCGGCCGGGACACGCCCGGGCCGACATCCGGAAACACTCACGGAACGTCACATGTGGTCGGCCATTTGAAGAACCCGCCCAGGTGCGGGCGGAAACGATCTGCCGGAACCGGCCGTTGTTCCGGGACACTGGACAGTGGCTGGAAGGGCCGGGGGCCAACCTCTATGATCGGCACACTTTCCTGCACGGACACGGCACGGCGGCCCCCCACCCGGTCGGCCATCCCGACGAGACCCATCCGAAGATCGAGTGCACTGCGGGAGCGAGCGGTGAGCGGAACGTCCGAAGGGCCGGCGCCCGCGGCAGACCTCATCCGGCCAGCCGTCACAGAGAGTAAGGGCGAGGCATCGCCTCGTACCGATGTCCCCTGTTCCACCGAGGTCCCGGACTCCCACGAGTCCCCCGGGTCCCTCGCATCCCTTGAGTCCCTCGAAGGCGGCCGTCTCGGGTCAGCCTTCTCCGCGGCTCCCCTCGCGATGGCCGTCGTGGACCGCGACGGTCTGGTCGTCAGCGCGAACGACTCGTTCGGCGCGCTGCTCGGCAAGGCGGGCACCGCGCTGACCGGGCGGGTCGCGGCCGATCTGATGGACCTGAAGTCGGACGCGCGGACCTGGCACGCCTACCGCGAGGTGCTGCGCGGCCGGCAGGCCAAGCTGAGCTGCACCCGCCGGGTCAAGCACCCCGACGGACACGTGCTGTGGGCGCAGGTGACCGTGGCACCGCTGCCCGCCGAGGAACACGGTGTGCTGCTGTCCCTCACCGACATCAGCGCCCGCCGTGAACTCCAGGCGCGGCTGCGGCACTTGGAGATGCACGACCCGGTGACCCGGCTGCCCAACCGCACCCTGTTCTTCGAGCGGCTCTCGGCCGCGCTGGAGGCGGAGTCGTACGAGCAAGGGGGTACCGGGCGGATCGGCCTGTGCTATCTGGATCTGGACGGCTTCAAGGCGGTCAACGACACGCTCGGCCACCGGGTCGGCGACCGGCTCCTTGCCGCCGTGGCCGAAAGGCTGACGCGGTGTGCGGACGAAGCCGGTTACGCGCGGGCGAGTTCACCGCTGGTGGCGCGGCTGGGCGGAGACGAGTTCGCGCTGCTTGTCGAGGACTCGACCGGGACCGACCAACTGGCCGAACTCGCCGAGTCGGTGCTCAAGGCCCTGCAGGCGCCGTTCGACCTCTCCGGGCAGCGGCTGTCGCTGTCGGCGTCGATCGGTGTGGTCGAGCGGCACGCGTCCGGTACGACGGCCACCGGTCTGATGCAGGCCGCCGACACGACGCTGTACTGGGCGAAGGCGGACGGCAAGTCCCGCTGGACGCTGTTCGATCCGGAGCGCAACGCGCACCGCATGACCCGCCAGGCGCTGGCCTCCACGCTCCGTCCGGCCATCGAGCGGGGTGAATTCACCCTGGAGTACCAGCCGTTGGTGGGGATGGAGAACGGACGGCTGCGCGGGGTCGAGGCGTTGGTGCGCTGGAATCACCCGCAGTTCGGCATGCTGACGCCGAATCGGTTCATCGGACTGGCGGAGGAGGACGGCTCGATCGTGCAGCTCGGCCGCTGGGTCCTGGTCACCGCCTGCCGCCAGGCCCGGCGTTGGCAGCTGGACCACCCGGACGAGCCGCCGATCTTCGTGAGCGTCAACGTGGCCGTACGCCAGGTGTGGGACTCGGACCTGGTCGCGGATGTGGCGGAGACCCTCGCCGAGACCGGACTGGACCCGCGGCTGCTGCAGTTGGAGCTGACCGAGTCCGCGGTGATGGGGTCGGCGGGGCGGCCGCTGCAGACGCTCCAGGCGCTGAGCGACATGGGTGTGCACATCGCCATCGACGACTTCGGCACCGGTTACTCGAACCTGGCGTATCTGAGCCGGCTCCCGGTCTCCGTCCTGAAGTTGGACGGGTCCTTCGTGCGGGGCTTCCAGTACGAGGGCGAGGGCGTCCCGCCGAACCCGGCGGACGAGGTCATCGTCGAGGCGATGATCCAACTCGCCCACCGGCTGGGCCTGTCGGTGACCGCCGAGTGCGTGGAGACCTCGTCGCAGGCGTCCCGGCTGCGCCGGATCGGCTGCGACACCGGACAGGGGTGGCTGTACTCCCGTCCGGTGGCGCCGGATCGTATCTCCGAACTATTGGGAACAAAGGCCTGCCAGCAGACCTGATAAACCTTCAGTTCTGAGAGACCGTCAACCCGTAGGCGTCCGCGATCAGTTCGTACGAGCGCAGGCGCAGGTCGCCGTTGTGGGCGTGGGACGTGAGCATCAACTCGTCGGCGCCCGTGCGCTTCTGGAGGTCGTCGAGTCCGGCGCGGACCTCGTCGGCGGTGCCGTGGATGACGTTGGCGTTCCAGGAGGTGATGAACTCCCGCTCCATGGGGCTGAATTCGTACGCCTCGGCCTCTTCCGGGGTGGGCACGAGTCCGGGGCGGCCGGTGCGCAGCCGGACCATGTTGAGGGCGGCGGCCAGCACCTGGCGGCGCGCCTCCTTCTCGTCGTCGGTGGCGAGGGCGGAGACACCGATCAGGGCGTACGGCGCGTCGAGCACCGCGCTCGGGCGGAAGGACTCGCGGTAGAGGTCGAGCGCCGGGATCGTGTTCTGCGCGGAGAAGTGGTGCGCGAAGGCGAACGGCAGGCCGAGCATGCCGGCCAGGCGGGCGCTGAAGCCGGAGGAGCCGAGGAGCCAGACCGGCGGGCGGTGCGGGGACTGGACACCGCCGGGCGAGGTCGACTGGATCGGGCCGGGGACCGCGTGGATGCGGGCGTAGGGGTGGCCGGAGGGGAAGTCGTCGTCCAAGAAGCGGGTGAGTTCGGCGAGTTGCTCGGGGAAGTCGTCGGCGCCCTCGTTCAGCCGGTCGGTGCGGCGCAGTGCTGCGGCGGTGGCGCCGTCGGTGCCGGGGGCGCGGCCGAGGCCCAGGTCGACGCGGCCCGGGGCGAGCGCCTCCAGGGTGCCGAACTGCTCCGCGATGACGAGCGGCGCGTGGTTCGGGAGCATGACGCCGCCCGAACCGAGGCGGATGCGGTCCGTGTGGGCGGCGAGGTGGGCCAGGATCACGGCGGGCGAGGAGGAGGCGACGCCCGGCATCGAGTGGTGCTCGGCGACCCAGTAGCGGTGGAAGCCGCGCGACTCGGCGAGAGCGGCGATCTTCACGCTGGTACGCAGCGCGTCGGTGGCGGTGCGGCCGGCGCCCACGGTCACCAGGTCCAGTACGGAGAGGGGGACGGGGGCGGTGCCCTGTGCCGTGCCCCGGATCTCGTCACCCCTGATCTCGTCGGTCGCGCCCCGGACCTCGTCGTCTGCCGCCACGGTGGGTGCCTCCTGTTGTGAGCTGTGCGGTGTCCTTCCCCGCTCCTTCTCCGCGTAACAGGAGGCTGTCTCCGCTTTATTCCCGGAAGTCGGCTGGCGGCTCAGCCCGCCTGCACCAGCGGTTCCTTCGTGAAGAGCGCCCCAAGGTCCGGCGCGTTGACCTTGCGGTCCGCCAGCCGCAGGGCCTCCCAGACCGTGACCTGGTTGGCCGTGAGGACCGGCTTGCCGAGTTCCTTCTCCAGGTCCGGGATGTGGGCGGCCGTGTGCAGGGCCGTGTCCGGGAGGAGGACCGCCTCGATGTCCGGGCCGTCCACCGCCCGGGCCAGGGTGAGCACCTCGTCGTAGCCCCAGGTGCCGACCTCGGCGGCGGTGATGATGCCGGAGGCGCGCACCACGGCCGGTTCCACTCCCCCGGCGCGCAGGAAGTCCGCGAACAGGTTCGCCACGTCGTCCGGGTAGGTCGCCCCTACGGCCACCCGGCGCACCCCCAGCTCCTTCGCCGCGTGCACGAAGGCGAAGGACGTCGACGACGCCGGCAGGCCCGCCGCCCGGGCCAGGCCGCGGATCTGGTCGTGGGCGCCCTCCCAGCCGTAGACGAAGCTGCCGCTCGTGCAGGCCCAGACGACGGCCTCGGCGCCGGACATGCGGAGTTGTTCGACGCCCGCCGTGAGGCGCTCGGGGGAGCCCATCCGCAGGAGCGCGTCCACGCGGTGGGCGTCCTCGCCGATGTCCGTGTGGACCACGTCGAGGCGGACATCGCTGCCGAGGAGCTGTTCGATGCGCGGGTAGTCGTCCTCGGCGGAGTGGCCCGGGTAGAGGAATCCGAGTGCCGTCATGACAAGCCTTCCTGGTGTTCTTCCGGCAGTACCGGCCCCTGGCGGCGGGCGGACTCGTCCAGCAGCGCCTGATAGGGGCCCACGGCACGGGTACCCAGTCGGCGGAGGGCTGCCCACATCGTGACCTGGTTGGCCGATACGACCGGTATCCGCAGTTCCGCCTCCAGCTGGGGGATCACGTCGTACGTCGGGAGGTTGGTGCAGCTGATGAAGAGCGCGTCGGCGGCGCCCTTGACGGCCTGGCGGGCCATGTCGACGACGTCGCGGTACGGCACCTTCCAGATGTGCCGGGTCAGGCCCATGAAGGCGCGGCCGGTGACCTCGACGCCGGCCTCGGCGAGGTACTCCTCCAGGGACTGGGTGACGGACACGGTGTAGGGGGTGACCAGGGCGATCCTGCGGGCGCCCAGTTCGGTGAGGGCGGCCAGCAGGGCGCCCGAGGTGGTCAGGGACGGGACCTCGCCGGCCCGGGTCATCGCCTCGCACATCGCGCGCTCCCCGGCGACCCCGCCGACGAAGCTCCCGGAGGTGCAGGCGTACGCGACGACCTCGGGGGCGACCGCGTTCAGCGTGCGGACCGCGTCGTGGAGCGTCTCGTGCTCGCTGACGAGCCGGGCCAGGTCGAGGCTCACCTCGACGGGCACGAACGGCGTCCGCGTGAGATGCAGTGAGATGTCGTCGGGGACCCAGCGCCACAACTCGCGGTCCAGCGCGAAGTCGAAGGGGGCGACCACACCGACGCCGCGCTGCGGGCGGGGTCCGCCCAGGAAGGAAACATGCATGGCTACACCGGCCTCACCAAGAGAAACGGGGTGACAACGGTCCGTGCGGGCGTCCGTGTTGACGAAGGTAGGTTCGAGTGCGAGCGTGGTCAATCCGTGCATGTCAGACGGCCGCGCCCGGTGCCTCCCGCCGTGCCTCACGCTGTACCTCCCGCGAGAAACGGCTTCGCATGACCGCAACTCCCCTTGCCCTGCCCACCCTTCTCGTCCTGGACGCCGAACCGCTGCCCCGCCTCGGCAAGCTCACCGGCCGGGTGCGCGTCGAGCACGCCGACGCGTCGACGCTCGCTGATCGACTGCCGTCCGCCGACGTCCTGTTGGTGTGGGACTTCGCCTCGCACGCGGTACGCGCCGCCTGGCCCGGCGAGGGCCCCCGGCCGCGCTGGGTGCACACGGCCAGCGCGGGTGTGGACCACCTGATGTGCCCCGAACTCGCGGACTCCGACACGGTGGTGACGAACGCGCGGGGCGTCTTCGACCAGCCGATCGCCGAGTACGTCGCCGCCCTCGTCCTCGCGATGGCCAAGGATCTGCCCAGGACACTGGAGCTCCAGCGGGAGCGGACCTGGCGGCACCGCGAGGCGCAGCGGGTGGCCGGAACGCGTGCGTGTGTGGTCGGCTCCGGGCCGATCGGGCGGGCGATCGTCCGCACCCTCAAGGCACTTGGAGTGACGACGGCGCTCGTCGGCCGCACTCCGCGCACCGGTATCCACGGCCCCGGCGAACTCGACCGGCTGATGGCGCGCGCCGACTGGGTGATCTCGGCCGCGCCGCTCACCGACGACACGCTGGGCATGTTCGACGCCCGCCGCTTCGGCTGCATGCAGCCCTCGGCGCGCTTCATCAACGTGGGCCGGGGCCAGCTCGTCGTGGAAAGCGCGCTTGCCGAGGCGCTGACGAAGCACTGGATCGCGGGTGCCGCCCTCGATGTCTTCGAGGCCGAACCCCTCACCCCGGACAGCCCGTTGTGGCAGGTCCCGGGGCTGATCGTCTCCCCGCACATGAGCGGCGACACGGTCGGCTGGCGGGACGAACTCGGCACGCAGTTCGTGGCGGCGTACGAGAGATGGGAGGCGGGCAAGCCGCTGCCGAACGTGGTCGACAAGAAGCGTGGGTACGTACCGGGGCACTGAACTCCCCACTCTGGAGGGCCGGATGACGACCGAACTCACCGAGCTGACCGCCGTGGAACTCCTGGACGGCTACCGCAGAGGGGAGTTCAGTCCCGTGGAGGCGACCCGGGCGGCCCTGGAACGGGCCGAGGAGATCCAGCCCGCCGTGAACGCGTTCGTACGGCTCGACGCGGAGGGCGCGCTGGCGTCGGCGGCCGAATCGGCCGAACGCTGGCGGCGCGGGGAGCCGACCGGACTCCTGGACGGCGTGCCGGTCACCGTGAAGGACATCCTGCTGCAGCGCGGCACCCCGACCCTGCGTGGCTCCAAGACCATTGCCGAGCAGGGCAGTTGGGATGAGGACGCGCCCTCGGTGGCCCGGCTCCGGGAGCACGGCGCAGTGTTCGTCGGCAAGACGACGACCCCGGAGTTCGGCTGGAAGGGCGTGACCGACTCCCCGCTGTCCGGGATCACCCGCAACCCGCACGACCCCTCGCGCACGGCGGGTGGGTCAAGTGGCGGGAGCGCGGCGGCCGTTGCCCTCGGCGCGGGCCCGCTGTCGCTCGGCACGGACGGCGGCGGCAGTGTCCGTATCCCCGCGTCCTTCTGCGGGATCTTCGGTCTGAAGCCCACGTACGGCAGGGTGCCGCTGTACCCGGCGAGCGCGTTCGGCACGCTGTCGCACGTCGGCCCGATGACGCGGGACGCGGCGGACGCGGCGCTGCTGCTGGACGTGATCGGCGTACCGGACGCCCGCGACTGGTCGGGCCTCGACCGCGCGCCGGGCTCCTTCACGGAGGCGCTCGCGGACGGCATACAGGGCCTGCGGATCGCGTACTCCCCGTCCCTCGGCGGCCAGGTCGCGGTGCGTCCGGCGGTCGCGGCGGCGGTACGGCGGGGCGTGGAGCGGCTGGCCTCGCTCGGCGCGTACGTCGAGGAGACCGACCCCGACTTCAGCGACCCGGTGGACGCCTTCCACACCCTGTGGTTCAGCGGCGCGGCCCGGGTGACGCAGAAACTCGCGCCGCAGCAACGGGAGTTGCTCGACCCGGGGCTGCGGGAGATCTGCGCGACGGGAGCGGGTTTCTCGGCGCTGGACTATCTGGCGGCGGTGGACGCCCGCATGGAACTCGGCCGCAGGATGGGCCTGTTCCACGAGCGCTACGACCTCCTCGTCACGCCGACCCTGCCCATTACCGCGTTCGAGGCGGGAGTCGAGGTCCCGAAGGGTTCGGGGCACCGCCGCTGGACCGGCTGGACCCCGTTCACCTACCCCTTCAACCTGACCCAGCAGCCCGCCGCCACCGTCCCCGTGGGGAACGACGGCGACGGGTTGCCGGTCGGGCTGCAGATCGTGGGCGCCCGACACCGGGACGATCTGGTGCTGCGGGCGGCGCACGCGCTGTTCGGCGCCGGGGTCTGTGGGGTCAGGCCCGCCGGAAGCTGAGGCTCTCCCCCGCCGCCCCCGACCGCCACAGGTCGTTGCAGGCCTCCGCCATCTCCTCCAGGCCCTCGACCACCTGGCCCCAGACGATGCCGGGCACCCAGCCCACGTCGCCGTTGAGGAGGAGGTTGTTGCGTTCGTAGAACAGGGCCAGGTCGACGACCGTCGTGCCGGCGCGGACCTCGCGGTCGTAGCCGTAGGCCTTCGTGCCGAGTTCCGTGCCCGCGAAGGCGAAATAGCAGAGATCGCCCGGTATGGGGGTGACTGTGGGGTTTTCCAGCGGGGGTTCCGTCTCTGCGAATGGCGGGAAAAGGGCGTAGATCTCGTTGCGGGCGTACTTGGCGTGGTAGACGTCGCCGATTAGCGGGAGTGCGTCCCAGATGGCCGCGCAGGTCAGCGGGGCGCGTTCTACCAGCAGTTTTGCCCGGCAGTGGACGTTCCGCTTTGCGAGTGAGACCTCGATGAAGTGATCCGTCATGTCTTCCAGGGTGCATAACCCGGGAGCGGTCGGGTAGCTGCGCGCCCATGGCTCCACCAATTGGGAACGACAGACACACATCCGGTCACACGCCGGGTCACACCCGCCGGGCACTGCTCGCCGGGGTGGCGGCGGCAGGTGCGCTGGGCGCGGCCGGCTGCAGTCGTGTGGCCACCGCTTCGACCACGAGCGGCGGTGAGCTGCTCGACCGGCTGAAGGCGCAGGGCGTCGTACGGCTGGGGATCGCGGGTGAGATCCCGTTCGGGTACATCGACAAGGACGGTCAACTGACCGGTGAGGCACCGAAGTTGGCGGAAGCGATCTTCAAGCGGCTCGGCGTCGACAAGGTGCAGCCCGTGCCCACGGAGTTCGGCTCGCTCATACCCGGCCTGAACTCGCAGCAGTTCGACGTCGTGGCCGCCGGGATGTACGTGACCCCGGAACGCTGTGCGCAGGTCATCTTCGCCGACCCGGACTACCAGGTGCTCGACGCGTTCGTCGTCCGCAAGGGCAACCCGAAGGGGCTGCACACCTACAAGGACGTCGTCGCGAAGAAGGCGAAGTTCGCCACCGGCACCGGCTACGCGCAGATCCAGCACGCAGTCGACTCCGGATACAAGCAGAGCGACATCCTGATCGTCCCGGACCAGGTCGCGGGGCTGAACGCCGTAGAGGCAGGGCGTGTCGACGTCTTCGCCGGTACGGCGCTCACCACCCGCGCGGTCGTGAAGAACTCCGCGAAGGCGGAGTCGACCACGCCCTTCGCACCGCTCGTCGACGGGAAACCGCGCATCGACGGCGGCGCCTTCGCGTTCCGGCCGACCGAGACGAAGCTGCGCGACGCCTTCAACGTCGAGCTGCACAAGCTCAAGAAGAGCGGGGAGCTGTTCCGCATCCTGCGGCCCTTCGGGTTCACCCAGGCCGAGATGACGAACCTCACCGCGAAGGAGCTCTGCAGCGGATGACCTCAGGCCTCTGGGAACTCGTCCTCAAAGGAGTCTGGACCACCGTCCAACTCCTCGTCCTCAGCGCGCTGTTGGCGACCGCCGTGGCCTTCGCCGTCGGCATCGCCCGTACCCACCGGCTGTGGATCGTGCGCTTCCTCGCCGGTTTCTACACCGAGGTGTTCCGCGGCACCTCCGCCCTCGTCATGATCTTCTGGGTGTTCTTCGTCCTGCCGGTCGCCTTCGGCTGGCAGCTGGTCCCGTTGTGGGCGGGCACCCTCGCGCTGGGCCTGACCTACGGCGCGTACGGCACGGAGATCGTGCGCGGCGCGCTCAACGCGGTCGACCCGGCCCAGCAGGAGGGCGGGGTCGCGCTCAGCTTCACGCCCTGGCAGCGGATGCGGCTGATCCTGCTGCCGCAGGCCGTACCCGAGATGATCCCGTCCTTCTGCAACCTGCTGATCGAACTGCTCAAGGGCACCGCCCTGGTCTCGGTCATGGGCATGGGCGATCTCACCTTCAGCGCCAACCTGGTGCGGCTCGCGCTGCAGCAGAGCGCGGAGATCTACACGTACATCCTGCTCATCTACTTCGTGATCGCCTTCACGCTCACCCGGCTGATGCGCGGGCTGGAGAAGAAGCTCAAGGCGGGGATCGGCAAGGACACCGGGGGCGGTTTCGCCGCGCGTGAGTTGAGGCGTCCCGAGACCACCGGCGTCGGAGGAGGTGGGGTCGCGTGAAGTGGGACTGGAACGCCGTGAGCGACTTCATGCCGTACTTCTGGGACGGCCTGAAGGTCACCCTGCAGATCCTGCTCCTGGGGTCGCTGATGTCCTTCGCGCTGGGACTGGTGTGGGCGCTGCTGATGCGGACGCCAACTCGCTGGGTGCGCTGGCCGGTTGGGGTCGTCACCGAGTTCGTGCGGGACACCCCGCTGCTGGTGCAGCTGTTCTTCCTGTTCTACGTGCTGCCCGAGTGGGGTCTGACCTTCTCCGCGCTGACCACCGGTGTCTTCGCGATCGGGCTGCACTACTCGACGTACACGATGCAGGTCTACCGCGCGGGCATCGAGGCGGTGCCCGTCGGCCAGTGGGAGGCGGCGACCGCGCTGAACCTTCCGGTGCGCCGGACCTGGACGGCCGTGATCCTGCCGCAGGCGATCCGCCGGGTGATCCCGGCGCTCGGCAACTACGTGATCGCGATGCTCAAGGACACCCCGATCCTGATGGTGATCACCGTGCTCGAACTGATGGGCCAGGCCCGGCTGTTCTCCCAGGATCACTACCAGTTCACCGAGCCCATCACGGTGATCGGTGTGGCCTTCGTCCTCATCTCCTATCCCGCCTCCCTGCTGATCCGAGCCCTGGAGCGACGCCTTGTCCGCTGACACGCCCCTGATGAAAGATCCCGACGCCAACGCCAACCCGCCGGTGGACGGCAGCGAGCTGATCCGGCTCGACCACGTCACCAAGCGCTTCGGGTCCAACACCGTGCTCGACAGCCTCGACTTCTCCGTGGAGTCCGGAAAGCACGTCACCCTGATCGGTCCGTCCGGGTCGGGCAAGACCACGATCCTGCGGCTGTTGATGACCCTGACCAAGCCGGACGAGGGCACGATCACCGTCGACGGGGAACAGCTCTTCCCCGCGCCCGAGAAGCAGATCCGGGAGATCCGCAAGAAGATCGGGATGGTGTTCCAGCAGTTCAACCTGTTCCCGAACATGACCGTGCTGCGCAATGTCACCGAGGCGCCGGTCACCGTCCTGGGCCTGCCCAAGGAGGAGGCGGAGGCACGCGCCCTGGAGCTGCTCGACCTGGTCGGCCTGGCCGACAAGGCCGGCGCCCGCCCGACCCAGCTCTCCGGCGGCCAGCAGCAGCGCGTCGCGATCGCACGGGCGCTGGCGATGCGGCCGCAGGTGCTGCTCCTCGACGAGGTGACCTCCGCGCTCGACCCGGAACTCGTCGCGGGCGTGCTCGACGTCCTGCGGGACATCGCCCGCACCACCGAGATCACCATGCTCTGTGTGACCCACGAGATGAATTTCGCCCGGGATATTTCAGATCAAGTCCTGATGTTCGACGCGGGCAAGGTCATCGAATCGGGCCCGCCGGAGCGGATCTTCGGCGATCCGGAACAACAGCGGACCCGGGAATTCCTCGGCGCCATTCTTTGACATTTATTCAATTACGACACGTGAGCAATCGAACACCCAAGGTCCACGTCACGTGGCATGACAAAGGCATATGCCAAAGGATTCGCGCCGCAGTTCGGAGGCCGTAAGGAGAGCCACATTCTCGCCAACAGCCGCTCCACATCGGCCGTTTGACAGCTATCGTGGAGGGGATTCGCTGTCCGGTATCACGGCCCAAAAAAGCGAGCGCAGGGAGAAACACCGTGGCGCTGATGCACGAGCCGACCGCTCCCTACCACTCGGTACAGGACGCACTGCGCATCCTGGAGACAGTCGCCGGACACTCCACCGGCGTCACGGACACCGAACTCGCCCGTCGCACCGGCCTCGGCACCGAGCGCCTGACGACACTGCTGCGGACCCTGCGCCGCGAGGGCTACGTCGAGCAGCTCACCGACGGCGCCTACATCACCGGCGAGTCCCTGAGCCGGCTCGGCTCCGCGGCCGGCCGGGAGCAGGCGGTGCGCGAACAGATCCAGCGGACCCTGGACCGGCTGCGCGACTCCCTGGGCGCGGCGGTCTACGTCAGCCGGTACGTCGACGGCGAGGTCACGATCACCCAGTACGCGGCCGGGCCCGCCACCCCGGCGGTCAACGAGTGGGTCGACTTCCGGGTCTCCGCGCACGCGACCGCGCTCGGCAAGAGCCTGCTGGGCCAGCTCGACCACAACGGCCGGCGCGACCATCTCGCCCGGCACAGGATGGCCCGCCTCACCTCGCGCACCATCACCAGCGACCGGCTGCTGCTCTCCCGCCTGGAGACCCAGCCGCCGACCGTCCCCCACCTCGACCTCCAGGAGTACGCGGTGGGCACGGTCTGCGCGGCCGTCCCGATCACGGCCGGCGCCTCGGTCGGCTGCCTGGCCCTCTCCCTCCCGGTCGAGCACGCCCACCGCCTGCGCCAGGCGGCGGACACGCTGAACCGTGAAGCGGGGCCGGTGCTGCTCTCCCTGGCCATCTAGCGGCCGCTCCGACCCTGGTCCGAAGCACCCCTCCGGACCAGGTAGTATTTTTCTCGTCGCCCTCCGCGAGACACCGATCCAGCGGAAGGCGTGAGTCATGCGCCGCTAGCTCAGTTGGTTAGAGCAGCTGACTCTTAATCAGCGGGTCCGGGGTTCGAGTCCCTGGCGGCGCACGCTAGCGATGGCGAGGCATGTTCGCAGAAAACGCGAACCAGCCTCGCCATCGCTGTTTTGCACGGCTTCGCCGCGCGCAGTGGGGGCTTCGCCACCCACACCCCCTCAAGCCGGGCCCCTCGTTCCGACGAGAGGCCCTTCGGCGTCCTCGGGGGTGAGTCGTCGGTAGGCCGCCTCCCCCGGCGGCCGCCACCACACCGGATCGGAGCACCGGATCCCCTCCCTCCTGAGCCCCGCCCGATGGATCTTGTTGGTCGCGGTCACCGGCATCCGCTCCACCACCCGCACGAACCGGGGTGCCATCTTCGTCCCCAGATCGGGCTGGGCCAGCAGGAACTCCGCGAAGTCGAGCGGGTCGAAGTGCCCGGCGATCGTCGCCATGACCTGGTCGCCGGTCACCGGGTCCGGTACCGCGTAGACCGCCACGGCGTCGGCGCCCTCGTAGCGGGCGAGGATGTTCTCGATCATCGCGGCGGCGAGGTTCTCGCTGTCGACGCGGAGGCGGTCGTCGGTGCGGCCGGCGAAGTAGAGGTAGCCGTCGGTGTCGCGGTAGAAGAGGTCGCCGGTCCAGTACCAGCCCTCCCGGCGACGTTCCGCGTCCGCCTCCGGGTTGCGCCAGTAGCCCTCGAAGGGGTTGGGGGCGCGGTTCACCAACTCCCCTATCGCATCTTCCCCGTTGAGCAGCCGACCGGCCGAGTCGAAGGCCGCGGGCGGGCATTCGGCGCGCGTCTGCGGATCGAGTACGGCGAGCCCGGGCGCCGCCCGCCCGACCGCCCCGGCCGGTGTCCCCGGCGACCACTGCACCGCCGCCCCGCCCTCCGATGACCCGTACCCCTCCACCAGCCGCACCCCGAACCGCCGCTCGAACGCCGCCGCGTCCACCGCCCCCGCCTCCGTGCCGAAGCCCATCCGCAGCGGGTTGTCCCGGTCGTCGGCCCGTTCGTCGGTGGCCAGGATGTACTGAACGGCACGGCCGACATAGGTGAAGTACGTCGCCCCGTACGCCCGTACGTCGTCCAGGAACCGCGACGCCGAGAACCGCCGACGCAGCGCCACGCCCGCTCCGGCCGCCAACGCCGGTGCCCAGTCGGCGATCACCGCGTTGCCGTGGAACATCGGCATGCAGATGTAGTGCACGTCGTCCGGGAGGACCTTGAAGTTGTCGACCAGTGACTGTCCGGCGGCGGCCAGTCGGCCCTGGGTGCAGATCGCGGCCTTCGGGGCACCGGTGGAACCGGAGGTGAAGTAGAGCAGGACGCGGTCGTCGGGGGTGGCGCGGGAGAAGGCGGAAGGGCGTGCGTCCGCGTACGGGGCGAGAAGGTCGTCGTAGGCCTGAGTGTCCGTCACCAAGAGCCGTACGCCGGGGAGTTGGAGGCCGTCGAGGAGCGGCAGGTGGGCGTGCTCGGTTACCAGGAAACGGCACTCGGTGTGCAGGATGTCGCGGGCCAGTTCGGGGCCGCGGCGGGTGGGGTTGATACCGGCGACGGCCGCGCCCGCGAGAGCCGCCGCGCTCAACCACAGGGGATATTCGGGGGTGTTGTCGAGCAGCACGCCGACATGGGGTGCGGCGGCCCGCGGCAACAGGTCGGCCAGCAGCGCCGCTCTGGCCGCCGCGCCGGCCGCCATCTCGTGGTGGGTGAGCACCTGTTGCCCGCACCACAGCCCGGGGCGGTGGTCGCCCCACCGTGCCTGCACGAGTTCCGCGACGGTACGCCTCCTGGACTCCATGGGGGCGCAGGGTAGTTGACGTGCCGTCAGATATGGAGACTACGAGCCCATGAAGTCGAACATCTTGTGGGCCACGAGGATGAAGACGACACAGAAGGCGACGACCACGCCGAAGAACACCAGCGCGCAACCCGCACCCGCCGCGAGCTTCCCGCGGGACGGGGCGTGGGCGGTGGCCCGCTCGGGGTGATCGGCCGTGTAGTGCACGGTGACGATGTCGCCCTCCAGGGTCGTCCCCGGCCCGTTCCGCTCCTCGAACCTGACCGTGCGGCCCTCGCGGGTCGTGAACTCGTAGACGTGGTGCAGCGTCGTCGACACCATGGTGTCCCCGGCGCCGCCGCTGGTCGTCGTGTACGTCCGCAGACAGCGGGCCTCGGCCGTGAGCCCGCTGCTCCAGGCGCTGTTGACCTGGCGCGAGCGGCGGATCACGCCGGTGGCGGCGAAGACGACGATGCCGATGATGAGCAGTGGCGCGATGTAGAACAGCGCTTCCATGGTGTCCCCCGAGGTCAAGTACCGCTTGGTGGAGGGAACCTACCCCCGGGGGATGCCGGACTGTCTCAAGCAATGCTCAGAACCTCACGCCCTCAGAACGTGACGTCATCGCAGGAGTAGAACGCGTTGGTCGTGTCCGCGATCGTCCACACCGCGACGATCACATGGTGGCCGGAGAGACCGGACGGGAGCGTGCCGGTGTGGGAGATGGTGGACGACGAGGGGCGCTGACCGTTGTAGGGGACGGTGAGGAACGGGGTGGTGTTGAGGTCCGAGCGGGCCAGGTTGTGGTTCTGGTTCCAACCCGCCTTGGTGACGTAGTACTTGAAGTCCGTCGTCGCGTGTATCGCCGTGAACTGCCAGCGGAACGTGTACGACTGACCACCCGTCACCTTGGTCGTCGGCCACGCGGCGCCCGACGGGGTCTTCGGTGCGCTGAGTTGGGCGAAGCGGCTGATTCCGCCGTTGCAGATCTGGCCGTCGGCGGGGCCGGCCGCCGGGAAGCCCTTGGGGCCCTCGACGCTCTGCGGCTCGTACTGGATGTCACCGCAGTTCGTCACCGTGCCGTTGGCACAGAGCTTCTGCCTGCTGATGGGGAGGTCGGTGTAGCCGTGGCTGCTCGCGGCCCCGGACGAGAGCACGATGGCCCCGGCCGTGGTGAGCCCGAGCACGCCCGCGTACCACTTGGTCTTTTTGCGCATGCTGCCGCTCCTGGAGAACGTGTGGGGAAGTTCCGTGAGCCGTGCAGGTCTAGACCAAGTCCCAGATTATTGCCCTTACTTGACCGTGTCCATACCGCTCACGGCGCCGATTCCCCCCGCCCGGAGCAGAACGCGACCGTCAAGTCCTTCACCAGCGCCCTGCGTTCGTAGTCGTCCAGCTCCACCAGACCCCGCATGGTCAGCCGCGTCACCGTGTCCTCCACGGAGTCGACCACCGACGTGAGCATCGTCGCCCGCTGCTGCGCGTCCAGCGCGGCGATACGGCGGCGGGTCATCGCCGCGGCGACCTCCGGGGCGTACTCCACGCGGACCGGCCGCACCGAGAACACCTCGATGCCGACCGGCGCCGAGTCCGCCGCGACCAGCCGGGTCAGCGCGTCGACGGCGAGGTCGGCCGCGCCCTTCGCGCCCCCGCCCGGCGGCTCCACCGGCACCCGGGCCAGCGCCGCCTCCACGCACTCGCGCAGATACGTCTCGTGGTCCTCCACCCCGAGTGTGGCCCGCGCGGTGTCCCGCACCCGCCACACCACGAGCGTCACGACCCGCAGCGCGACCCCGTTCGCGTCGGCCCCCGGCATCGGCGCGCTGCGCCAGTGCCGCAGCCGTACGTCGACGCGGCGGCGCAGCAGCAACGGGTTGACCCACATCAGCCCGGTGCGCCGGACGGTCCCCCGGTAGCGGCCGAACAGGCCGAGCACCCAGGCCCGTCCGGTACGGCCCCGGGCCAGACCTCCGAAGCCGAACAGACCCAGCGCACCGGCCCCGGCGTACGCGGCCCACTGCGCGGGACCGAGTCCGGCACCGGCGTAGAACGGCAGTCGTAGCGCCTCCGTCGCGAGTGGGGGCAGGACGCCCGCCCACCACGAGGTGGCGAGGCAGCCGGCCAGGCCGCAGGAACCGGCGAGCACGCCCGCCGAGCCGGGCAGGACCCGGGCGGGGCGCTCCACCAGGTCGGGGTCGACCTCCGGTGCCGGGCGCGGCTTGGCCGGGACCGGGCGGCGGAAGCGGGGCTGCTCGCCGGTGCCCTGCCGGCGCGCCACGACGGCGGGCCTGAGCGGCACCGAGACCGGGTCGGGGTCGTCGCGGAACAGCAGGTGGACGGGGATCTCGGTGGTCGCCTCGTTCTGGATGAGCCGCGCGGGACGGGTCTGTCCCTCGGGCGGCCCCTCGTTCTCGGGCGTCTGTGAAGTGGTCGTCGTACTCATAGGTGCCTCCAGCCTCCGCGCCAGATGCGTCACAACGGGTGGGGATGAGCGTGGTTGTGCGTCGGTTACGAGAAGAGGCGGCGCCAGGTCTCCGGGCCCGGGTAGCCGTCGGCCGCGCCGCCGCGCCAGCCCTGGGCGCGCTGGAAGGCCTCGACGTTGCGCCGGTCCGGCTCGCCCCAGCGCGGTCCCGGGCCGGTCGTGTAGTACTTGCCGAAACCTTTCTTGACCAGCTGCTTTCCGAGCTGGGTGACGTACTTGTTGTTCGCGCCGAGGCGGAACACGGCCTTGCCCGGATAGCCGGGGACGCCGTGGGAAGAGGGTGCCGGCGGGCCCGCCGCTCCCACCGCCGCGCCGCCCACGTTCTTGCCCTTGCCGGTGACGAGCAGCTGCCAGGTCTGCGGGCCGGGCAGGCCGTCCGCGTCCGCGCCGGTCCAGCCCTGAGCGAGCTGGAACGCCTGGGTGGCCCGCCGGTCCGCGTCCGACCAGCGCGGGCCCGGACCCGAGGTGTAGTACGAGCCGGCGCCCCGGGCGACGAGCATCGTGCCGAGCTGGGTGACGTACTTGTTGTTGGCGCCGGGGCCGAAAGACGACGCTCCCGGGTACGGCGTGTTCGCCTTGCCCGCGTCCACCGGGGTCACCGGAACCACGGGTGTCACCCCTTCCGTACCGCCCGTCACGCCCTTGTAGCGGTAGGGGACATAGCTGTCCGAGTGGCTCCAGTACGCGTACGGCGTGGACTGGCGGCGGGCGTGCGAGGGGGTCTCCTCCAGGGCGATGTAGTAGGTGTGCGTGTAGTCGGTCCAGCCGCCGAAAATGACGACGTGCGAGCCTTTCTCGGGGTTCGCGAGATTGTGGAACAGGAGAATGTCGCCGGGCTCAAGTTCGTCCTTGGAAATCCGCACCCCGTACTGGTCGAGACTGCCGGTCCATTCGTTCCCCGGCAGGCCCCAGGCCATCGAGACGAACCCCGAGCAGTCCTGCCGGTAACCGTCCGACCAGTACGCGTTCATGCTGTACGGCACCTGGGCCGCGATCCAGGTCTTGGCCCGGTTGATGATCTCCGCGCGGGTGGTCGTGGGCGCCTTGACCGCACCGGCCGGCTTCGCCGGTTTCCCGCTCGGGCCGTGCAGCGGGGCCTTGCTCCCCTGCGGGGTCGCGGGCTCGTCACCCGTGTCACCTGCGGGAACGCCGGGGCGAGCCGAAGTGTGGGGAGCGGCCGCGGCCGGTACGGCGTGCCCGGCGGCGAGGGCGGTGGACGCCGCGGCCGCCACGAAGAGGACCCGCTGGGCTGCGGGGTGGCCGCCGGTGCGGCCGGTCGGGGAATTCGGCCGGCGGCGCCGCCGGTCAGCACATCCGGGGCAGTCGCAATCGCTCGCGGGATCGAATTCCTCGAATACCGGAGTCTCCATGCGATGCCCCTCACACTCCAGGTGGAAATATCCGCGCTCGTGCACATCAGCCAGTTTCTCAACTGTCTTCCGGACTCGCATGTTGACGGTCCGAATGATGTACACGGGCCCACTGGGACCCGCCCGGGGGTGGTCGGGAGCACCCCGCAGCATCCGGTAGAGTTGTGCAGGTCAACACGCGCCGCTAGCTCAGTTGGTTAGAGCAGCTGACTCTTAATCAGCGGGTCCGGGGTTCGAGTCCCTGGCGGCGCACAGACAGCAAGGCCCTCCGCTCTGCGGGGGGCTTTTTGCATGGGCGGAACACAGCTCGCCCCCCGTTTGGCCGGATACCCTCTGGCCATGACAGCCCGTGACCTGCAGGAGCGGATCAAGAAGCTCATCCTCGACCGTCGGCTGTCCTCCGGGGCTCCGCTGCCGACCGAGCCCGAGCTGATGGTGTTTCTGGGGGCGAGCCGGAACTCGGTGCGCGAGGCGCTCAAGGCGCTGCAGGCGATGGGGATCGTCGAGATCCGGCACGGGTTCGGGACGTACGTCGGCCCGATGTCGCTCGCGCCGATGGTCGAGGGGCTCGCGTTCCGTACCGTCGTCGGGCACTACCGCGGCGAGGACAGCCTGCTGCAGCTGCTCGAACTGCGGGAGGCGGTGGAGTCGGGGCTCGTCGCCCGGCTCGCGGGGCGGCTGCCGGAGCGGGATCTCGTCGAACTCGACGCGCTGGTACGGCAGATGGAGCGGGAGGCCGCCGAGGGCGTGGGGCTCGCGGCCACCGATCGCGCCTTTCACGCCACGCTCTACCGGGGGCTGGACAACGCGCTGCTGAGCGAGGTCCTGGAGGCGTTCTGGGACGCCTTCCACCGCGTCCACACCGATCTCGCGGCCGGCCCGCAGGACCCCGGGGTCACCTGCCGCCAGCACCGGGCGATCCTCGACGCGGTCCGGTCCGGGGATGCGAAACGTGCCGAGAACGCCATAAGAGAGCACTTCGACAATGTGCGCACAAGACTGTCCACAACGGCTCCACATGATCCCCACACGCGCCCCAATGAACGCGTATGACCGGTAAACACCGCGTTTCGTGTCTTGCGATCAAGATGAGCACCGTAGAACCCTGGTTTTGAAGATGCTGTCGGTACACGGCAGTTGAGGGGGTAAGGAACCGGTTGCGCGGTTTCGCGGGGAGGAGGGGCCCCGCCCTGGAACAGATGTCGGAGGGGGCATCGCGCAACCGGACGGTCGCAGTCGCACATCTCTGCCAGTGGACTGTGTGGTCACCGCGGCCATCACTGACACGCCCGTCGAGGGTCGAGGGGGACGCCGGCGGGCGGCCGAGACAAACAGACACGCGCGTTTTCGCGTGTGGGGGGATGACTCATGACGTCGACGCCGACGGGCGCCCGGCACGACCTCGACCCGTCACAGACACAGACCACCGAACTCAGAGTCCCGGGACACCGGACCGGCAGCTTCCGCCGGATCAAGAGCACACTTCCGAGATACGACTACGAGCACTACAGCCGCCTGGCGGGACCCCTCACACAGCCCGATCCGGGCAAGCCGTACAGGGTCCAGTACCGGTCGCTGCTGTCCCAGGAGACGCACCGCCTGCGCGCCGCCCTCATGCTGAGCGCGGCGCCGCTGCTGTCCCTGGTCCTGCTCGGCTGGCTGATGCAGCCCGAGCACTGGACCCAACGCGACTATCCCGCCTACGACTTCCTGCCCGCGCTGGACATCGTGATGCTGGTCGCGATCGGCCTGATCGAGTTCTTCCGCTGCATGAACGTGCTGTCCAACGCGCACGCCACGCTGGTCGCCCGCGACCCGGTCCCGGTGGTGCCGCAGACCGGCACGAGAGTCGCGTTCATCACGACGTTCGTGCCCGGCAAGGAACCCCTGGAGATGGTCACCAAGACCTTGGAGGCGGCCGTACGGCTGCGCCACCGGGGGCTTCTTCACGTGTGGCTCCTCGACGAGGGCGACGACCCCGAGGTCAAGGCCGTCTGCGGGCGGCTCGGCGTACACCACTTCACCCGCAAGGGAGTTGAGCGCTGGAACCAGCCCAAGGGCGCGCACCGGGCGAAGACCAAGCACGGCAACTACAACGCCTGGCTGGAGGCGCACGGCGACGAGTACGACTACTTCGCCTCCGTCGACACCGACCACGTGCCACTGCCCAACTACCTGGAGCGGATGCTCGGCTTCTTCCGCGACCCCGACGTCGGATTCGTCATCGGCCCCCAGGTGTACGGCAATTACGAGGGCCCGGTCACCAAGGCCGCCGAGTCGCAGCAGTTCCTCTTCCACGCCCTGATCCAGCGCGCCGGCAACCGCTACGGCTCGCCGATGTTCGTCGGCACGTCAAACGCCGTACGGATCAAGGCACTTCAGCAGATCGGCGGCCTGTACGACTCGATCACCGAGGACATGGCCACCGGCTTCGAGATGCACCGGGCCAAGAACCCGGTCACCGGGAAGAAGTGGAAGTCGGTCTACACGCCGGACGTGCTCGCGGTCGGCGAAGGGCCCAGCGCCTGGACCGACTTCTTCACGCAGCAGCTCCGGTGGTCGCGGGGGACGTACGAGACGATTCTCAAGCAGTACTGGAAGGGCTTCTTCTCGATGCCTCCGGGGAAGTTCTTCAACTACACGATGATGATCATCTTCTACCCGATGTCGGCGCTCAACTGGATACTGGCGGCGCTGAGTTGTGCGCTGTTCCTGGGTATGGGCGCCTCGGGTGTCAACATCGACCCGACGGTGTGGCTGATGCTGTACGGCAACGCGTCCGCACTGCAGATCGGGCTGTACATCTGGAACCGGCGGCACAACGTCTCCCCGCACGAGCCGGAGGGGTCGGGCGGGGTCGCGGGCATGGTGATGTCGGCACTGTCGGCGCCGATATACGCCCGCTCGCTGCTGGACGCCGTACTGCGCCGCAAGAGCAGGTTCGTGGTCACGCCCAAGGGCGATTCGGCCAGCCCCGACACGCTGTTCGGGACGTTCCGGGTGCACTGGTTCTTCATCCTGGTCTTCGCCGGGTCGCTGATGGCCGGGTTCGAGAACGGGCACTCCCATCCGGCGATGATCACCTGGGCCACGGTCGCCCTGCTGATCACCGCGTCGCCGATCCTGGCGTGGCGGTACATGCTGCGGCAGGAGAAGAAGCGGCCGGTTGTCCTCCCGGCCGTCGAGCCGCAGGACGCCGTGCCGCCGCCACAGCCGGTGCCGGCCGCGCATGCCCCTCACGCGTCGCATGGGCCGCGGCAGAAGCCCAGTTGGGTGGCGTCGGGCACGGGAACGGGCACGGACAGCGGTGGTGGCGAGCAGACCATGCAGATCGCGCTCGGTGGGCTGGGGGGTCGTGAGGAATGAAGGAAGCCGGCCGGCGCCGTGCCCGTCGACTCGCGATCAGCACGGTGGTCGTACTCGCCCTGGCCGGGATGAACGGGCCCTGGCTGTACAGATTCGGGACCGAGAGATACCACCAGTACGTCATCAACAAGCCCGAGTACAAAGCGGAGAACGGGCATTGGGACATCATCCAGTTCCCCAAGGAGTACCGGCAGGACACCATTCACGCGGTGCTGCTGCACACCGGGAAGGTGCTGCTCGTCGCGGGCTCGGGGAACAACCAGGACAACTTCAACGCGAAGAAGTTCGAGTCGCGGATCTGGGACCCGGTGAAGGGGACCGTCAAGAAGATCCCGACTCCCGCCGATCTGTTCTGCACCGGACACACCCAGCTCGCCAACGGGAACATCCTCATCGCGGGCGGCACCAAGAAGTACGAGAAGCTGAAGGGTGACGTCAAGAAGGCCGGCGGGGTCATGATTCTCTACAACGAGAATCCCGACAAGCCGATGACGCTGCCCCAGGGCACGAAGTTCACGGGCAAGGCGAACGGCAAGTCGTTCGTGTCGACGGATTCGGTGCTGATCCCGCGCGCGACCAAGGTGTTCGACAAGAGCACCGGCAAGTTCTTGCGGAACAACCCCGGTTACGCCCGGGTCGTCGTCGAGGCGCCGAAGGAGGGCACCCAGTACGAGACCGGGACCCAGGACAACTACCGCATCCAGGGGTTGACCGGTGCCGATGAGCGCAACACGTATGGCATCGGGAACAAGTTCGGGCTGGACAAGCGGGACTTCGAGGGGATCAAGAACGCGTACGAGTTCGATCCGGTCGCCGAGAAGTACATCAAGGTCGATCCGATGAACGAGGCTCGGTGGTATCCGACGCTGACGACGTTGAGCGATGGGAAGGTGCTCAGTGTCTCCGGGCTCGATGACATCGGGCAGTTGGTGCCGGGGAAGAACGAGATCTTCGATCCGGCGACGAAGAAGTGGACGTACACGTCGACCAAGCGGCAGTTCCCCACGTATCCGGCGCTGTTCCTGATGGAGAACGGGAAGTTGTTCTACTCGGGGTCCAACGCGGGGTACGGGCCGGACAACGTGGGGCGGGATCCGGGTATTTGGGACGTCGACACCAACACGTTCACCAAGGTGCCGGGGCTCAGTGATCCGAACATGTTGGAGACCTCGGCGACTGTGTTGTTGGCGCCGGCTCAGGACGAGAAGTACATGGTGATCGGGGGTGGGGGTGTTGGTGAGTCGAAGTTGTCCACCAACAAGACCCGGCTCGTTGATCTGAAGGACCCCGATCCCAAGTTCGTGGACGGGCCCTCCCTGGAGAAGGGGACCCGGTATCCGCAGACCTCGATCCTGCCCGATGACACGGTGCTCGTGTCGGGTGGGTCCGAGGATTACCGGGGGCGCGGCGAGTCGGACATTCTGCAGGCTCGGCTCTACCACCCGGACACGAACAGTTTCGAGGAGGTCGCCGATCCGCTGGTGGGGCGGAACTATCACTCCGGGTCGATTCTGTTGCCGGACGGGCGGGTGATGTTCTTCGGGTCCAATCCGTTGTATGCGGACAAGGCGGACACGAAGCCGGGGGTTTTTGAGCAGCGGATCGAGATGTACACGCCGCCGTATCTTTACCGGGATTCTCGGCCGGATCTTTCCGGGGGGCCGGAGTCCATTGCTCGGGGGGCTTCGGGGACGTTCACCTCGGAGCATGCTTCTTCGATCAAGAAGGTGCGGTTGATTCGGCCCAGTGCGTCCACGCATGTCACGGATGTTGATCAGCGGTCTGTCGCGCTGGACTTCAAGACGGCGGGGGACAAGGTCACGGTGACTGTGCCGAAGGATCGGAACTTGGTGCAGTCGGGGTGGTACATGCTGTTTGTGGATGACGATCAGGGGACGCCGAGTAAGGCGGTGTGGGTGAAAGTGCCGTAGCGCTCCCGCAGGTATGTGTTGTGGGTGCGGGAGCGCTGTGGCTGGTCGCGCAGTTCCCCGCGCCCCTAAAAACAGGGGCGCTGTGGCTGGTCGCGCCCACGCGGCGGAGCCGCAAATCGATACAGCCCCGCGCCCCTAGGGGGTTGAGGCCTTGGCCAGCTTCAGAGCGTAGGTTGGCCACCAATCGCCCGCCTTGGGGCCGCCCTTGCAGGTGCCGTCCGACTCTCCGGGGCGTTTGATCCACAGGTAGGCGTCCACCAGCGGATCTGCGGTTTTCGTTGTCGGGGTTTCACCCAAGGCCCGGCCTGGGGGGTTGCACCAGTTCTCGTCTGTGTCGCCGTCCGTATACGGTCCCTTGCCGTTGCGGCTGGTGTCGATGACGAAGTGTTTGTCGGCGGTCTTTGCCGAGAGTTGTTTGCCGTAGGCGATGGAGTCCTGGGTGGAGTAGAAGTTGGAGACGTTGACAGCGAAGCCGTCGGCTTTGGTGATGCCTGCTCGTTGGAGGGGCTGGTAGATCTCGTCGGGGTGGCCCCAGCCCGCGTTTCCGGCGTCCAGGTAGACCTTCGTGTTCTTCAAGGACTTGAGCTTGGTGATCGCGTAGGCGAGCAGGTCGTAGCGTTCCGCCTGGAATTGGGCGGGGGTGCAGCCGTCCACCAGGTGGAGGACCGCGTCCGGTTCCAGGATCACCGTCGCCGAGCGGGTCGCGATGCCCTCGGCCACCGCGTCGATCCAGGCGCGGTAGGAGTCGCCGTCGCCCGCTCCGCCCTGGGAGTACTGGCCGCAGTCGCGGTGCGGGATGTTGTAGAGGACCAGGAGCGCGGTGCGGCCGGCCTGGTCGGCGGCCTCGGTGAAGCCCTGGGCCTCCGCCTTCGGGTTCTCCGCGCCGATCCACTCGCCGGTGGGTTGTCCGGCGATCTTTCTGATCTGCTCGGCTTCCGCCGTCTTGCCCGCCTTGACGTAAGTGGCCAGCTGGCGGGCCGCGTTGGTGTCCGGGTTGACCCAGATCGGGTCGGCTCCCTCGGGCTGTTGGGTGATCTTCGCGTTCACGTCGGGTTTCTTGTCTCCGTCCCCCGAGGAGGAGCACCCCGCCATCAGCAGCGCCGCCCCCAGGACCAGCGCCGACGTCCGTGTGCCGAAGGAGACCGGGGTCCCCTGGCTGCCGTACATCCAACTCCCCCTTGGCTGTACCGATCCAAGGGTCAATCGTGACATACGTGGCGTGCCGCCCACGAGAACGCCAGGGGTGTTGTCGGCGGGCTGTTACACCTCCGCCCCTGTGGGTAGGTGCGCGGCCTAGGGTCTGCCCGGCGCGCTCGGTTCCGGGGCAGGGAGAAGGTGGCCGTCATGCACCACACGCCCCGGGAGGGCCGGTTCGCCGCGGCGCTGCTGGAGGCCGCCGACACCCTGACGGAGACCTTCGACACCGAGGACCATCTGCGGCGGCTGGCCGATCATTGTGTGGAGCTGTTGTCCCCCTGGGCTGCCGGGATTGTGTTGATCGACGGTGGTGAGGCGGTGGCGCTGGGCGGGAGCACGTGCGGTGGCCGGGAGGAGGTCGCCCTCGAACTGCTGGCCGCCCAGCGCAACGGCGGGCCCTGTCTGGAGAGCTACGGCTCCGGGCGGCCCGTGCCACCGGTGTCGATCAGTGCGGCTCACGCGGCCGCCCGCTGGCCGGAGTTCACCGAACGGGCCCTGCGGCACGGCGTCGCGGCGACCTTCGCGGTGCCGGTGCGGTGGCGGGGCACCCTGTTCGGCGCGCTCAACGTGTTCGCGCCGGCGCTGCCCGACTGCGCCTCGGACAGCTGGCGTTCGGAGCTGGTGATGGCGCAGGCGCTCGCCGACGCCGCCGGTCTGGGGCTGGCGAATCACCGCGCGTACGCCCAATCCCGTTGCCTGGCGGGGCAGTTGCAGGAGGCGTTGTCGAGCCGGGTGCGGATCGAGCAGGCCAAGGGGATGCTCGCCGAGCGCTGGCAGGTCGGTACCGACGAGGCGTTCATCGCGCTGCGCGGGCATGCGCGGCGGCGTCGGACGCCGCTGGACCGGGTCGCGCGGGCGGTGATCGAGGGGGCCGTGGACGACACCGAACTGCGCCCGAGCCCGTAGATCCGTAGACCTGTAAGGGACTTGTCCGTGGTTCCGTGCGGGACTTGGCGGATCAATAGTGACCAGCGCATATGACAGCGAGCGACCGCTGTGGGACATGGCGTTATTCGCCCTCTAGGCCCGGACGCTCATTCGCTCTAGAGTCATTCCCAACGGCCCCGGCCCCCGGCCAAGCGCACACCTTCCACCACTGGTTTTCCAGACCTCCCGCGCCGTTCGCCGGGTTACTCCCGCAGCCCGTGCGCGTGCGGTTGAGGACCAGCCCGGTCGGCGGCTTCAGGGGGGAGCAGGTCGTCGGCCGGGCCCGGTTGTCAGAGTCCGGTGCCGGTGAGGTAGGCGGACACGACGACGTTGGCCGTGTAGCTGCGGCTGGCTCGGTCGAAGGTGCCGCCGCAGGTGATGAGGCGGAGTTCGGCGCGGCCCGACTGCCGTGCGCCGTAGGCCTGTTGGGCGTCGAAGTGGGCGCGGGTCAGGACGCGGACGTCGTCGACGGTGAACTCGGCGACCTTGCCGTCGTCGCGGATCACCCGGATCGTTCCGCCCGGGCGGAGGGTGCTGAGCTTGTAGAAGACGGCGGGCCGGGTCTCGGTGTCGACGTGCCCGACCATCAGGGCGGTCCCGGGGGCCCCGGGGCGCACTCCGTTCCCGTACCAGCCGACCACGCCCGCCTGGTCGAACGGCGGGGGGTCGATCGCGCCCTGGGTGTCCAGGCCGCGGGCCACCACCGGTGCCTGGACGGCGAGTTGGGGGATGTCGATGCGCTGGGGCAGCGCGTTCCCCAACGGCTTTGCGGCGGGCGGGAGTTCGGCCTCCGGGGGGCGTCCGACCGCCGCCACGTCACCGGTCGTCGGCGCGGATATTCCCAGCCGGATGTCGGTCAGGTCCTGCCCCCACAGCCAGAGCCCGAGCAGCAGCACGGCCCAGGCGACCCCGGTCAGCAGCCGTCCGGTGCCGGAGGAACGCTGGTGCTCGGCGGGCCTGTCGTGATCGAACATGGCCGGTCAGCCCGTCCTGCGGCTCCGGCGGGCGCGGCGCAGCGCCACGGCCGTCGCGGCGACACCGGCCAGCAGCAGGCCCACCACCGTGTGCGCGGTACTGGGACCGGCCGCCCGCGCGTCCACGGCCGCGAGGTGTGCCGTACCACCGCCGCCCGCGTGGACGGGGGCGACCGGCGAGGCGGGGGTGGTGGGCGCCGAGGGCGGCTGGGACGCGTCCGCCACGACCTTGATCGCGCCCTTCACCGTCACGCTCCCGCAGGTGATCTTCACGTCGTAGCTGCCCGGTTCCAGCGAGGTGCGGACCCGGGTCTCGCCGGCGAGGGTGCCGGCCGCGCCGACCAGCTTGGCGTCGGCGACGAACGCGGCGGACGCCGCCGAGCCCGTCGTACCGGCACAGCCGCTGATCTTCAGCGCGACATCGGCGCCGGGGGCCGGGGAGGCGGGGGTCACCGTGACACCGCCTCCGTCCGCCGCGTACGCCGTCGGGGTGAGCGCCGCGAGGACCACCGCGGCACCCGCACAGAGTGTGACTTTCAGTGAACCCATCGTGAACCTCCAGATATCTGGAGACTCCTCCTCACAGCGGACGGCCGCATCCTCAGCCACGCCCCGCTGCTCCGTATGGGGGACGGCGCCGGAAGGTGCATAGCATGGTCACCTCACATGCCCGCGTACCGCAGGAGTGCCCACCCATGACAGAGCGCAAGCCCATCGAATCGTGGCTCACCGACATGGACGGGGTGCTGATGCACGAGGGCGTCCCGGTGCCCGGCGCGGAGGCGTTCATCAAGACGCTGCGCGAGAAGGGGCGTCCGTTCCTGGTCCTCACCAACAACTCGATCTACACCGCACGCGACCTGCACGCCCGCCTCAACCGGATCGGTCTCGACGTCCCGGTGGAGAACATCTGGACCTCGGCGCTGGCCACCGCCGCCTTCCTGGACAACCAGCACCCCGGCGGCACCGCCTACGTCATCGGCGAGGCCGGGCTGACGACGGCGCTGCACGATGCCGGTTACGTGCTGACCGACTCGGACCCCGACTTCGTGATCCTCGGTGAGACCCGGACCTACTCCTTCGAGGCCCTGACCAAGGCGATCCGGCTGATCAACGACGGCGCCCGGTTCATCGCGACCAACCCCGACAACACCGGGCCCTCGCCCGAGGGCGCCCTGCCGGCCACCGGATCGGTGGCCGCGCTGATCACCAAGGCGACCGGCAAGGAGCCCTACTTCGTCGGCAAGCCGAACCCGCTGATGATGCGGTCGGCGCTGAACACCATCGGCGCCCACTCGGAGACCAGCGCCATGATCGGCGACCGCATGGACACAGACGTCCTCGCCGGGCTGGAGGCCGGTATGGAGACCTTCCTCGTGCTCACCGGGCTGACGACCAGGGGCGATGTGGAGCGCTACCCCTACCGCCCCACGACGGTGGTGGAATCCATCGCGGACCTGGTCGACCTGATCTGATCGGATCGGATTGGATTGGATCAGAGGTGATCAACTGTTCGTCGCCGACTGCCAGTCCTCGACGTACGACGTCAGGTTCTTGTCGATGTCGGTCCAGTCCGGCTCGAAGATCTCGACGCCGGTCATGAGCTTGGTCAGGGCGGTCGCGTTGGCGTCGGTGCCCTTGACGTCCTGGCGGGCGCTGAAACCACCGCCGACCGAACTGACCTGCTGCTGGGCCTTGAGGCCGAGCATGAAGTCGAGGAGCTTCCTGCCGTTGGCGCTGTGCGGGGCCTTGGTGACGAGACCGGCCGCGTACGGGAGAGCGAAGGTGGTGGGCTTGCCGCCCTGCTTCGCCGGGAACCAGATGCCGAGGTTCGGCATGGTCTTGGACTGGGCGTAGTTCATCTGCACATCGCCGTTGGCGACGAGCAGTTCACCCTTGTCGACCTTGGGCGCGAGCTTGCCGGTGGAGGCGGAAGGGCCGACGTTGTTGGACTGCAGCTTCTTCAGATAGGCGAGGGCCGCGTCCTTCCCGCCGAAGTCGTGAATCGCCTTGATCAGTACGGCGGTTCCGTCGCCGGCGACTCCGGGCGTGGAGTACTGGAGCTTGTTCTTGTACTTGCCGTCGAGCAACTCGTCCCAGGTCGTGGGCGCTTGGCTGAGCTGCTTCTTGTTGTAGACGAACCCGAAGTAGTTGTTGACGACGGAGGTCCAGGTGCCGTCGGTGGCCTTGTCGGCGCCGCTCACCTGGTCGGCACCGGCCGGGGTGTACTTCTGCAACAGCCCCTTGCTGTCGGCCTGTTGGATGAACGGCGGCAGGGTGACCAGGACATCGGCCTGCGGGTTGCTCTTCTCGCGGACGGCGCGCTGCACCATCTCGCCGGAGCCGCCCTCGACGTACTTGACCTTGATGCCGGTCTGCTTCTCGAAGTCCTTGAAGATCCGGTCGTACCAGCCGTCGCCGTTCTCGCCCTTGAGCCCGTCGGCGCTGTAGACGGTGACGACCTTGGCGTCGGAGGCGGCGGAGGTGCCGCCGCAGGCAGTGAGGAGCGGGGTGGCGCAGAGCGATACGGCTACGGCGATCTTGAGCGTGTTTCTGGGCATGGCGAGGCCAACTCCTGGCGTATCAAGGGTTTTTGAGGTGGAGGAGATGCTTGAGGATCAGCGGTACGAGGCTCGGTTGCGGACCCGGGAGACGACGAGCAGGACGAGCAGGGTCGCCGTCATCAGGACCACCGCGAGCGCGGACCCGGCGAAGAGGGCGCCGCGGTCGGTGGCCGAGTAGATGAGGACCGGAAGCGTGGTCCAGTCGGGCGGATAGAGCATCATCGTGGCGCTCAACTCGCCCATGGACAGGGCGAAGCAGAGTCCTGCGGCGGCGGTGAGCGAGGGCAGCAGCAACGGCAGCCGGATGCGCCACAGGACGTACAGCGGCCGGGCACCCAGGGAAGCGGCGGCCTGCTCGTAGGCCGGGTCGAGGCGGACGATCGCCGCGGACACGGACTGGTGGGCGAAGGCGGTCACGAGCACGGTGTGGGCGAGGATCACGATCCACCGGGTGCCGTTGAGCAGCATCGGCGGCTTGGAGAACGCGACCAGGATCGCCAGCCCGACCACGACGGACGGCACGGCCACCGGCAGCACGAACAGGGCGTCCAGCACCCTGCGTTGACGCTTCTTGAGCCCGGCGGCGGCGAGCGCGGCCCAGGTCCCGATGCCGAGCGCGAACAGGCTCGCGGTCAGCGCGGTGACCAGGCTGGTGGTGAGCGCCTGGAGGGCCTCACCCCGGGTCGCGGCCAAGTAGTGGGAGGCGGTGAATCCGGAGGGCAGCACGCCGGACCAGTTGGTGGCGAAGGACGCCCCAAGGACGACGAGGAGGGGCAGCGCGAAGAGGGGCAGGAAGAGGACGGCGAAGACCAGCCACACAGCCCACTTCGCCTTGCGGCTATGCACCAACACGACGGCTCACCACCCGGTAGAGGCCGTAAAGCCCCACGGATATAAGGACGTTGACGACGGCGACCACACACGCGCCCGGGTAGTCCGACTCCAGGATCGCCTTGCTGTAGACGAGCATGGGGAGCGTCGTGACCCCTTTGGCGCCCGTGAACAACACGATCCCGAACTCGTTCAGACAGAGGACGAGCACCAGACTCCCGCCGGCGGCGAGCGCGGGCAGCGCCTCCGGCAGAATCACCTGCCGGATGATCCGGGGAGCCCGCGCCCCGAGCGAACTGGCCGCCTCCAACTGCGCGGTGTCCAGCTGCGAGAACGCGGCGAGCAACGGCCGCATCACGAACGGCGTGAAGTAGGTGACCTCCGCAAGCAGCACACCCCAGGGCGTCGCGAGGAACTGGAACGACCCGACGATCCCGGTGGTGCCGTAGATGAAGAGCAGGGCGAGCGTGATCAGGAAGGAGGGGAAGGAGAGGTAGACGTCGATGAACCGCGCGACGGCCCGGGCCCCGGGAAACGGCACGAACGCGATGATCAGCGCCAGCACAAACCCGAGGACCAGACACCCGATGGTCGAAACGACAGCGATCCAGACGGTGGTCCAGAGGGCGGTACGAAACAACTCCGAGGCGAAGACGTCGGAGTAGGGCTGGAGGGAGGTTCCACCGGAGTCAGGGTGGATGGACTGCTGGACGACGAGGGCGAGAGGGTAGAGAAAGAACAGGCTGAGGATTGCAACGGGCAGCAGGGCGATACCCAAGGGGCGCGGGGAACTGCGCGACCAGCCCCCACCCAGCCGCACCCGACGAACAACCTCACTCATCGCCAACTCCAGCACCCAGCAACACCGCATCATCGGGAGCGAAATGAAGAGTCACCGCATCCCCATGCACAGGCGGCTTCTTCAACTCCGGCACATCAGCCATAACCCGATGCCCACCAATCCCCACGTACAGCCGATGAGTAGCCCCCCGCCACTGCACCTCGCTCACCGTCCCTGACAGTTGATTGGGCCCAGCGCCAAGCCCAACCAGATGCGGCCGTACGCACAATGTGGCCTCGCTGCCGGAAACAACCCCCCGCACCTCAACCCGCTGCTCCCCAAAGAACACCCCCCGCTCCCCCACAGTCACCGGCAACAAATTCGCGCTCCCGACAAACCCCGCCGTGAACTCACTCTTGGGCGCCCGGTACAACTCCCGCGGCGTACCGCATTCCTGGAGCCGAGCCCGGTCCATGACGGCAATCCGGTCGGCCAGAGTGAGCGCCTCGACCTGGTCATGGGTGACGTAGAGGATCGACACCTCGGGCAACTCCAGGTGCAGCCGGGCAAGTTCACCCAACATCCCGGACCTCAGCTGCGCGTCGAGCGCGGAGAGTGGCTCGTCCAGAAGCAGAACCCCGGGCCGTATCGCCAACGCCCGCGCGATAGCGACCCGTTGCTGCTGCCCACCGGACAACTCCCGTGGATGGCGCCGGGCATACTCCCCCATGCCCACCATCTCCAGCGCCTCGGCAACCCGGGTTCGGATCTCCCCTCGCGCCACCTTTCGCGCCTTGAGCCCGAACGCCACGTTGTCCTCGACGCGCAAGTGAGGGAAGAGCGCGTACTGCTGGACGACCATCCCGACGCCCCGCCGGTACGGCGGCAGGTCGGTGACGTCGCGGCCGCCGAGGAACACCCGCCCGGACACCGGCCGTACGAACCCGGCGACCGCCCGCAGCGCGGTGGTCTTGCCGGAGCCGGACGGGCCGAGCAGGGCCATGACCTCGCCGGGTTCGACGGTGAGGTCGAGGGCGTCCAGGACGACCGTGCCGTCGTAGGCGACGGTGACGGAGTCGAAGCGGATGCCGTTCGTCATGCGAGGACTCCGGGCAACTGCCCTACGCCGTCCAGGACTTGGCCCGCCCCGGCCCCCCGCAACGCGTCCGCGTCGTGGGCGCCGGTCAGAACACCGGCGACCAGACCCGCGCCCGCGCGGACCCCGCTGAGCATGTCGTACGAGGTGTCGCCGACGACGGCCGTCTGCCGTACGTCGTCGGCAACCGCCGTACGCAGAAAGGCGGTCAGCACCATGTCCGGGTACGGGCGTCCCCGGCCGCCTGCGTCGGCGGGGCACAGCGTGAGGTCGGCGAGGTCCTGCCAGCCGAGCGCGGCCAGGATCGCGTCCTGCGTGGTGCGGGCGAAGCCGGTCGTCAACACGACCGTACGGCCCTGGGACTTGAGCGTTTCGATGGTCTCGCGGGCGCCGGGCAGGGCTGCGACCCGGCCGCCGTCGACGAGTTCGGCGTACGCCGCCTCGAATGCCTTGTTGGCGTCCTGGGCCTTCGACTCCTCGCCGAACAGGTGGCGGAAGACGGAGATCTTGGACTCGCCCATGGTGGCGCGGACGTAGTCGACCATCGAGTCGGGTTCCGCGCCCATGTGCCGGGCGGCAGCGGCGAACGCCTCCTCGACGAGACCGCCGTCGGCGACGGTGGTGCCGGCCATGTCGAGGACGACGAGACGGATGTCGGGTGTCGTGCGGTTCATGAGGGAGGTCACGGGGGTCACCAGTCCAGTTCGTTCGCGGTGGTTTCGGCGATCGCCGGGGAGCAGGTCATGCCGCGACCGCCCGGTCCGGTGACCAACCACACGCCGTCGCGCACCTGTTGGCGGTGGACGACGCGGGTGGGGTCGGTGCACTGCGCGTACACGCCGGCCCAGCGGCGGCGGATCTTCGGGAGGGGACGGCCGAGGAACGACTCGACGACCTCGGTGAGGTGGTCGTAGGGGTCCTCGGTCGTGTCGAAGGCGAAGGGGTGCTCGTACTCGTGGGTGTCGCCGATGGTCAGCCCGCCGTCGGCGCGCTGCACCATGAGGAGTTGCATGGCGTGCGCGGCGGCCGTCGGCAACTGCGGTTGCTCGGCGTTGAGTTGGTCCAGGGCCTGGCCGCGGTAGGCCGGGTAGTAGCGGAAACTGTCCGCGTCGGCGATCGACGTGGTGAGGGGTTCGCCGAGCGGGTCGGTCTGCATCATCTGCAACCGGACGCGGCGGACGGGGAGTCCGGGTCCGGCGAGTTCGCGGACGAGTCCGCCGAGCCAGGCACCCGTGCACAGCACGACCGCGTCCGAGGCGTGCACGTCCCCGTGGTCGTCGCGCACCGCGTGCCCGCCGACCACCTCGCGGACCTCACGGCCCGGCAGGAAGGTGTAGTTCGGGGACTTCGACAGCTCGGCACGCAGGGCGAGTTGGGCGGTACGGGGTTCGACGGCCGCGTCGCGTTCGCAGTACAGGGCGGCGGTGAAGTCGCCACGCAGGGCGGGGTTCACGGCGCGGGCCTCGGCGGCGGTGAGGAGCTTGTAGCCGCGGGCGGCCGAGTCCTCGCGGGCCACCGCGGCCTCGGCGACGGCGAGTTCGCGGTCGCCCCGGACGGGGGTCAGCGAACCGTTGGCCCGGAAGCCGAGTCCGGGGACGCGGGCGCCGATCTCCTCCCACAACTCCCTTGCCCGCAGGGCGGTTTCGAGTTCCTCGCCGCCCGCGCGGCCACTCACCCAGATCTGCCCGAAGTTGCGCGACGAAGCGCCGCGAGCCTCCGCCTCGCGCTCGATCTGTACGACCTCATGGCCGCGTTCCACTGCTTGCCAGGCGTGCATGGTGCCCACCACGCCGCCTCCGACGACTGTCACTCTCACGACGGCCACGCTCCTCGGGATCCGGGAACCGGAAAGGTCCGGCTCCCAACGAGAGCGTGAACGACCCATCACATTTGGGCTAGACCCGTTACCTATCCGTGACAATCACAGGCCGTACGGCGGGTGCTCCTCGGGGCTCTCGGCCCCCGGGTTTCTCAGCCTCCGTGGTGCGTCGTGAAGGAGAAGCGGTCGCCCCGGTACAGGCCCCGCACCCGTTCCAGCGGGCGGCCCTCCGTGTCCCGTGACACGCGGTGGATCAGCAGCATCGGGAGGGCGGGCGGGGTGCCGATGAGGAGGGCCTCGCGCGGGGTGGCGAGCACGGTCTCGATGCGTTCGTCGGCGTCGCCGAAGTGGATGCCGCGGGCGCCCAGGTAGCCGTAGAAGGAGGAGTCGGGCTCGAAGTCGGTGTCCAGGTGCGGGACCCGGGCGACGGAGACGTAGGTGCTTTCGAGCCCGACGCGCTCGTCGTCGGCGAGCAGGACGCGCTCCAGGTGCCAGACGGGTTCGCCGCGGGTCAGCCCGGTCTCGGCGGCGAGCGCGTCGGTGCAGGGGAAGCGGTCGAGCGTGACGAGGCTGCGGCCCGGGGTGCGCCCCTGCCGCCGTACGCCCTCGGTGTAGCTGGCCAGGGACAGCGGCTGCTCCAGCTTGGGACCCGCGACGACCGTGCCGCGGCCCTGCCGGCGCAGCCTGCCCTCCAGTACGAGTTCGCGCAGCGCCTGCCGCACGGTCTCGCGGGCGACCTCGTACCGCTCGGAGAGGTCGCGCTCGGTGGGGATCAGGCTGCCCTCCCCCAACTCGTCGACGAGCACGGCGATTTGAGCCTTGACCGCGTAGTACTTGGGGATGCGGCCGTGCTCCGGGATGCCGGAGCGGACGGGGGCGCCGGGGGCCTGGTCGTTCGGGTAGTCCACGCGTAGATCGTCGCAGAGGCGGCGGCCCGCGTTATCGGCGCCTCCGGGCCAGCAGCAGAGCACCGCCGGTGACGAGGAGGACGGACGCGGCGACGAGGACGAGGTGTTCGGGGCCGATTCCGGTGCTGGCGAGTTCGTCGGTGAACGAGAGGTCCTCGGCGGGGGGCGAGGTCGCGGCGGAGGGGGCGGGAGTGCCCGGGGAGGTGGGAGGCGCGGCGGTAGCGGCTTCCGGGTCGGCGGGCTCGACGTCGAAGCGGTAGTCGTTCGACTGACCGATCCAGTCCCCGTCGTCGGCATGGCGTTGCACGACGGCCGCGTCGGCGGTGATCTCGTTCGCGACGGCGTCCGGGGCCAGCGCGAGGCGCACCTTCACCGTGAGGGTCTTGCCGGGGTCGACGGTGAAGCCCGGGAAGCCGTCGTCGAAGGCGCCGACGAGTTCGGCCTCGTCGGTCTTCTCGAAGCGGACCGGGTGGGGGCGCGGGCGGGTGCCGTCGTAGAACTCCAGCTTGGGCTGGGACGGTTTCAGGGCGCGCTGTTGGTCGACGAGAACGACGACCGGGTGGATCGCGGTGCAGCGGCGGGCGGTGGTGTTGGTGAGGTCGAGATACCAGGTGCCGTAGCCGCCGCCCGCCGTGTAGGTGTCGGGACCGTCATGGATGCGGGTGGTGAGAGGGAAGGCGTGGGCGTCGGGGGCGGCGCAGGCAGGGACGGCGGCCGCCGTTGCGTGGGCGGGGGTGGTGACCGCCGTTGCGTGGGCAGTATCGGCGGCTGCCGCGTGGGCCGGTGGGGCGGCGGTGACGAGGAGGAGGGGGGCGGCTGCGGCTAGGCAGAGGGACAGGAACCGGGACAGGGGTGTGCGCAGTGGGGTGCGCGGACTCAGGGGCAGTCGCATAAACACATGAGCGTGCCGGACGGGCGCTGCCGATCAGGGGTGCCGTGCCGAGCACGGGCGGCGAATGCCTCGAACGGGCGCGGCGGGACCTCTGTTCGGCGGAAGTGTTACAGATCCGGCGAAGGTGTCACACTTCCCCGGGCCACCCACCGCCTCCGCCTGCCGGTCCGCCGCGCGAAGGCCTCACAGGGCCGCGACAGGCCCCCTGTTCCGCGGAGTGTTACAGATCCTGCGAAAGTGTCACACTTCCCCGGGCCACCCACCGCCCCCGCGCCTGCCAGTCCGCCGCGCGAATGCCTCACCCGGCCACGACAGGACCCCTGCCCGACGGAAGCGCGACGCTTCCCCGGCCCACCACCGCCCGCCTACCCGTCCGCCCGTCCGAACAGCGGCCCCAGCAGCAACTGCGCCGCCCCCTCCGCGACACCCCGCGCCCCGCCGGGGGCGACCCGTACGGGTACGGCGGCCTCGCGTGCGCCCTCACGCCGGGCGCGTTCGTCGAGGACGGCGGCGACTCCGCGCACGAAGGGTTCCGGGTCTGCGGCGACGGTTCGGCCACCCAGCAGCACGAGGTCGATGTCGAGCAGGCCCACGAGATTCGCGGCGCCCGCACCGAGCACCCGCGCCGCTTCATCCAGGTCGCCACGCGCTACGGCGGCCAGGCACAGGGCCTCGATACAGCCCCGGTTCCCGCAGTCGCAGGGCGGCCCGTCCAGCTGGATCACCTGATGCCCGAACTCCCCGGCCCCGGTCCGCGCACCCCGGTGCACACCGCCGCCGATCACCAGCCCGGCACCTAGCCCGGTCCCGAGGTGCAGATAGGCGAACGCCCCGCCCTCCCCGCCGACGGCCAGCCCGAGCGCGGCGGCATTCGTGTCCTTGTCCACGACCACAGGCACCCCGAGCCGCCGAGCAAGCGCGTCCCGCAACGGAAACCCGTCCCACTCGGGGAACCCGGTGACGCGATGCAGGACGCCGTGGGCGTGATCGAGGGGTCCGGGGAGGGCCACGCCGACGCCGAGGAGGTGAGCGGCGCCGGGGCTGCGCTGCGCTGCGGATGCCGGGGTCGCGGGACGCGTGGGGTCAGCGGGACGCGTGGGGTCAGCGGGATGCGCGGGGTCAGCGGGACGCGGGGCGTCCGCGAGGCGCGCAGGGTCGGCAAGGCGCCCGGAACCGGCCGGCCGCGCGGATGCCGGGTCCGCGAGACTCACCGGGTCAGCGGGACGCGCGGCATCAGCAAGGCGCGCAGGATCGGCGAAGCGCCCGGAACCGGCCGGCCGCGCGGATGCCGGGTCCGCGACACTCACCGGGTCAGCGGGACGCCCGGCATCAGCAAGGCGCGCAGAACCGGCGAAGCGCCCGGAACCGGCAGGACGCCCGGATGCCGAGTCCGCGACACTCACCGGGTCAGCGGGACGCCCGGCATCAGCGAGCCGCGCAGCGTCGGCGAGGCGCCCGGAGTCGGCGAGGCGACGCTCGACACCCGCGCCCGCCGCACCGACATCGTCCGTATCAGCAACCTCCGTACCGGCAGCCTCCGAACCAGCACCAGCACCAGCACCGGCGCCAACACCCGCACCCGCACCCGCACCCACGCCAACACCACCCCACCCACCCCCTCCCCCCACCAACCCCTCAACCTCCCGAGCCACCGCCTCCACGACAACCCCGGCCCCCGCCCCCAGATCCAGCGAAGCGCCCCGCTCCCCCACCACCGCCCCGGTGAGATCCACAAGCACCACCCGCAGCTCGTCCCGGTCCAGATGCACCCCCACCGCGTGCCCGGCCTCCGGCACCAACCGCAGAACCGTGCGCGGCTTCCCGCCCGTGGACGCGCGCCGGCCCGCCTCCGCGACCAGGCCGGACTCCCGCAGCCGGGCGGTGATCTTGCTGACGGCCTGCGGGGTGAGCCCGGTGCGGTCGGCGAGTTCGAGCCGGCTGATCCCGTCCGTGCCGGCCGTCCGGAGCAGGTCCAGGACCAGCGCGGCGTTGTGGCTGCGCACGGCGAGCAGATTCGCGCCCACCACACTCACCGAGCGGCCCCCCGTACTCACCGAACGGCCCCCCGCTCCTTCGGCCGTCCCTGCCCTCGCCCCGCCCCGCGCACTGTTGTCCACACCCCCATTGTCCCCACCACTTGCACTTTGGCAACAGCGTTGCGAAAGTGGAGGGCATGACTGGACGCACGACTCGCGCACCCCTCCGCGTCGGCCTCGTCGGCTACGGCCTCGCCGGCTCCGTCTTCCACGCCCCGCTGATCGCCGCCACCGAGGGCCTGACCCTCGACACGGTCGTCACCTCGAACCCGGAGCGGCAGGAACAGGCCCGCGCGGAGTTCCCGGACGTCCGCACGGCCGCGACCCCCGAGGAACTGTTCGCTCGCGCCGACGACCTGGACCTGATCGTCATCGCGTCCCCGAACAAGACGCACGTGGCGCTCGCGACCACGGCCCTCAAGGCCGGCCTCCCGGTCGTCGTGGACAAGCCGATCGCCGGCACGGCAGCCGAGGCCCGCGAGCTGGCGGCCCTCGCCGAGCAGCACAGCCTGCTCCTCTCGGTCTTCCAGAACCGCCGCTGGGACAACGACTTCCTGACCCTCCGCAAGCTGCTGGCCGAGGGCGAGCTGGGTGACGTCTGGCGCTTCGAGTCGCGTTTCGAGCGCTGGCGCCCGCAGCCCAAGGGCGGCTGGCGCGAGTCCGGCGACCCGGCAGAGATCGGAGGTCTCCTCTACGACCTCGGCAGCCACGTCGTGGACCAGGCGCTGGCCCTCTTCGGCCCCGTCGCCTCCGTGTACGCCGAGTCGGACATCCGCCGCCCGGGCGCGGAGACGGACGACGACACGTTCTTCGCCCTGACCCACACGAACGGCGTCCGCTCACACCTGTACGTCTCCGCGACCACCGCCCAACTCGGCCCGCGTTTCCGCGTGTTGGGCTCCAAGGCAGGCTACGTCAAGTACGGTCTCGACCCCCAGGAGGCCGACCTGCGCGACGGCAGGCGCCCGGGCACCGAGAAGAGCTGGGGCCAGGAACCCGAGTCCCTCTACGGCCGTGTCGGCGCCGGCGAGTCCCCCCTCACCGGCGGTGGCCGCCCCGAGCCGACCGTCCCCGGCGACTACCCCGCGTACTACGCGGCCGTCGCCGCCGCCCTCCGTGACGGAGCCCCCAATCCGGTGACCGCCCTGGAGGCGGCCGCCACCCTCGACGTACTGGAAGCCGCGCGCCGCAGCACCCGCGACGGAGTGACGGTGACCCTGTGACCCAGAACAAGCCCGCGATCACCCAGCGGATCGCCCCCGAGATCACTCCGACGGTGGAGGAACTCGAAGCGCAGGAACGGCACTTGGTGTTCCAGCGCTTCACCTACGACGACGCGTGGGCGCTGGGCTCGCTCCTCGTGGAACTCGCCCGCGAGAGCCAGGCCCCGGTCGCCATCGACATCCGGCGCGGCGGCCAGCAGCTCTTCCACGCGGCACTGCCGGGCTCCTCCCCCGACAACGACGCGTGGATCGACCGCAAGCGCAAGGTGGTCGAGCGCTTCGGCGCCGCCTCCTACCTGGTCGGCACCCGCTTCCGCGCCAAGGGCAGCACCTTCGAGGATTCCTCCCGCCTCGACCCGGACGAGTACGCGGCACACGGCGGCTCCTTCCCGATCAGGGTCGAGGGCGTCGGCGTGATCGGAACGGTGACGGTGAGCGGTCTGCCGCAGCTGCAGGACCACCGATTCGTGGTGGCGGCGCTGGAGCAGTTCCTGGACGACGAACGACGGGATTAAGCGGGACCCGACTCCGGTTGGCACTGTCCACAGGTACAGACGGCCGGACCACGGAGGGAACAGCAGCGATGAGCAGCGATACGCCGAAGAAGCTGAGGGAAACGGTCGGGCGGTACGGCATCTGGAGCGTGGGCCTGCGCACCGAGGATCCGTCCCGGCGCGGTGAACTCGCCGACGCGGCAGCCGAGTTGGAGCAACTCGGTTACGGCGCCGTCTGGTTGGGCGGCAGCAGCGCCGCCCGGCACGCCGTACCGCTCGTCGAGGCGACCTCGACGCTCACCGTGGGCACCAGCATCCAGAGCATCTGGCAGTACGACGCGGCCGAAAGCGCCGCGGGCTTCGCGGAGTTGGAAGCGGCCCACCCCGGCCGCTTCCTGCTCGGCCTGGGGGTGAGCCACGCCAAGCTGGCGGACCAGTACCGCCGCCCGTACTCGGCACTCGTGACCTACCTGGACGCTCTGGACGCCGCCGGAGTCCCCGCCGACCGCCGCCTCCTGGCCGCCCTCGGCCCGAAGACCCTGGAGCTGGCCCGCGACCGCTCGGCCGGCTCGATCCCGTACCTGGTCACCCCCGACCACACGGCCAAGGCCCGCGCCATCCTCGGCGAAACCCCGCTGCTGGCCCCGGAGTTGAAGGTGGTCCTGGAAACGGACCCGACCCGAGCCCGCACCCTGGCCCGCGACTACCTGGCCATGTACCTGACCCTCCCCAACTACACCAACAACTTCCTCCGCAACGGCTTCACCGAGTCCGACCTCGCGGACGGCGGCAGCGACCGCTTGGTGGACGCGGTCTTCGCCTGGGGCGACGACTCCTCAATCCGCTCCAGGATCGACGCCTTCCTGACGGCGGGTGCGGACCACGTGGCCCTACAGATCGTGGACGGCAACGCGCGGGAAGACCTCCCCCGAGAGGCCTGGCGCAAGCTGGCCTCTCTACTGGCGTAGGGGTGACGCCCTAAGGGGCGCGGGGAACTGCGCGACCAGCCACAGCGCACGCGCACCCGCAAACAATGCACAGTCCCCCACCCCTTAGGCGTCCTTGAACTCCTGACGCTGCTTGCCCAACCCCGCGATCTCCAGCTCCACAACATCCCCAGCCCGCAAGAACGGCTTGGGCTCAGGCTGCCCAAGAGCAACCCCCGCAGGCGTACCGGTGTTAATGACGTCCCCGGGATAGAGCGTCATGAACTGGCTGACATACCGCACCACTTCAGCCACCGAAAAGATCTGCTCGGCGGTCGTCCCGTCCTGCTTCAACTCCCCGTTCACCCACAGCCGTAGCGACAAAGCCTGCGGATCCGGAACCTCGTCCGCCGTCACCAACCACGGCCCCAGCGGATTGAACGTCTCGCAGTTCTTCCCCTTGTCCCACGTCCCGCCCCGCTCGATCTGGAACTCCCGCTCGGACACGTCGTGCGCGACCGCATACCCCGCGACATGCGCGAGCGCCTCCGCGTGGGACTCCAGATAACGGGCCGTACGCCCGATGACGACGGCGAGTTCGACCTCCCAGTCCGTCTTCACCGACCCGCGAGGGACCAGCACCGTGTCGTACGGCCCGACGACCGTGTCCGCCGCCTTGAAGAAGATGACCGGCTCGGCGGGCGGCTCGGCGCCGGTCTCGCGGGCGTGGTCGTGGTAGTTCAGCCCGATGCACACGACCTTGCCGATCCGCGCGAGCGGCGGCCCGACCCGCAGCCCGTCGGCGTCCAGCGCCGGCAGCTCCCCGGCCTCGGCGGCGGCCCGGATCCGGCCGAGCGCGGCGGTGTCGGCGAGCAGCGGCCCGTCGATGTCCGGGACGATGCCGGACAGGTCCCGCAGGGTCCCCTCGGCGTCGAGCAGCGCGGGCCGCTCCGCCCCCGCCGTACCGACTCGCAGCAGCTTCATGTTCACCATCTCCATCGATCGCGGACGGTCGACCGATGGGTGCAGCCATCGGAGGACTGGTCGATCCTCCAAGCTCACGGTCCAGTCCGCAATACCTGGTTCACGGACTGGACCGTAACCGCGAGCGGTCAGGTGTACAGGACGGCCCGCTCCACGGCGCTCCAGGCCGCGCTGGTCACCACGTACAGCGCAACGGCGAGCGGCACGACGGCGACGGTGATCAGCGTGCCGTAGGAGAGGAGGGGCAGCACCTTGCCGAGGGCGCCGGTGCCGGCAGGAGTGGGGGTGGCGACGGCCGCGCGCCGGGTGCGGACGTAGGTGAAGGTCGCGATCGCGACGACGACGAGGAACAGTCCGACGTAGACGAGTCCGGCCGGTCCGAACATCCCGTCCCCGGCGAGCGCGTCGGCCCAGCGGCCGCCGAGCGGTGCGGCGAACAGCTGGTGGGAGAGCAGGCCGTCGCCGCCGCCGGAGAACAGGCGGTAGAGGAGGAAGAACGCCGGGAGTTGGAGCAGGCTCGGCAGGATTCCGGAGAGCGGGGACACCTTTTCCTCGGCGTGCAGTTCGAGTACGGCCTTCTGCAGCTTCTCCGGCTGCTTCGCGTACCGCTTCCGCAAGTCGGCCACGCGCGGCTGGAGTTGGGCCCGGGCTTTCTGCCCGCGCGCCGCGGCCCGCGACAGGGGATGCACGAGGAGTCGTACGAGAGCGGTGAACAGGACGATCGCGGCGGCGGCCGCGGCCGTGCCGAACAACGGGTGGAGCATGTCGGCGAGTTGGTCGACCAGGGCAGCGAAAACGGACATGGGTGAGCCCTCCGTGGGTCTCGTCGTGCCGGGAGTTGGGCATGGCGACGGGACGGCCCTCAGCGCGGGAGCAGCAGAAAAAGTGCCTTACGCGGTGGTCGTCCGGAGGGGGTGTCCGGGGGCTCGGGGGCGTGGGCGGCCCGAGGCGTCGGGGTCGCGCTGGGGCAGGAACGCCGTGCGGCGGGCGCGGTCGCGGATGGCCGTACGGACCCGGGTGGGCGGTACGGCGGGCGCGCTGCGCGCGGTGAGGAGGGCGCAGACGGCGAGGGCGGTACCCGTCGCGGCGAGCGCGACGGCGGCCGGGAGGCTCGCCGTGTCCACCAGCACGATCGGGAGCAGGAAGAGGAGCAGCAGGGCGCTCGCCCGACGCTGGTTCATGGTCCGCCCCCTCCCTCAACTGCCGTTCTCGTACCGTTCGTTATACCGGATCCGTCTCGATCGGCTGGAGCAGTCGCCTCGGTTTGAGGAGCGCCCGGCCGACCGGATCCGCCGGGTCCTGATCGAGACCGGGACCCGGGTCCATGATGACATCCCCGACGGGGACGACGACGGCGCAGGTGGGGCACTCGCCGTAGGAGCCGAGTTCGGTGCCGCAGTCCGCGTGCCGGAAGTAGCGCAGCTGCGTCTCGCCGTACTGCACGCGCTTCCACAGGCCGAGCGAGCGCAGCACCGGCCACAGGGCGATCCCGCGCTCGGTGATGACGTACTCGTCGCGCGGCGGTGACTCCTGGTACCGGCGCTTTTCGAGAATGCCATCGGCGGTGAGCGCCTGGAGGCGGGCGGCGAGGACCGCGCGCGGGATGCCGAGGTGGGCGAGGAAGTCGTTGTAGCGCCGTACGCCGTAGAGGGCGTCCCGGACGATGAGCAGCGTCCAGCGCTCCCCGACCACCTCCAGCGCCCCGGCCATCGAGCAGTCCTGCCCCGCGTAGTCCTTGCCTAGTGACATGCCGTCCACTGTAGCCACTTTCCGACAGTGAGTTCAATGAACGAACCTTGGGTGCTACGGTGCTCCACATGACTAGGTTCAGTGAACGAACCCTCGCCAAGGCTCCCGAGACGTCCAAGGCCTCGGAGACATCCCCGGTCTCCGGGCCGAGCGTGCCGCATCCCCGCGCCACCCTCGCCCTGACCAGCGCGGCCACCGCCGTGGCGCTGATGACGTACACCGCGCCGATGGTCACGCTCCCCGACATCGCCGCCGCCCTGCACACCCCGCTCTCCGCCCAGGCCTGGCTCCTGAACGGCACCCCGCTCGGCCTGGCCGCGCTGCTCCTGGTCGCCGGCAGCCTCGCCGACGACTACGGCCGCCGCCGGATCTTCCTCGCCGGCACCCTCGCGCTCGGCATCACCACGGCCCTGGCCGCGCTCACCTCCTCGACCTGGCTGTTCACGCTGACCCGTATCGCGCAGGGCGCGTCCAGCGCGGCGCTGCTCGCCAGCAGCCTGGGCCTGATCGTGCACGCCTTCCCGACCCCGCGCGGCCGCCTGCACGCGACCGGCGTGTGGGGCGCGTTCGTCAGCGGCGGCATAGCGGTCGGCCCGCTGGTCGCGGGCGCGATGCCGGACTGGCGGATGATCTACGTCGTGCTCGGCGCGGCGGCGATCGTCGTGGCGGCCCTCGGTGTCCGTACGCTGTCCGAGTCCCGCGCGCCGCGCGGCGGACGCCCCGACCTCGCCGGAGCGGTCGCCTTCGGGCTGGCCCTGGTCGCCCTCGTCGCCGCCCTCACACTGGGCCGCGACGGCTGGCTGCGGGCGCCGGTGGGCCTGCTGGCGCTGGCGGCCGTGGTGCTCGTCGGCGTCTTCGCGCTGGTGGAGCGCCGGGTCGCGACCCCGATGATCGACCTGAGCCTGCTGCGCCACCGCCTCTTCCTGGCCTCCTCGGCGGGCGGCCTGTTCACGGGCTTCGCGGTGATCGGCCTGTTCAGCTTCCTGCCGGCGCTGCTGCAGCAGACGCTGGGCCTGTCCGCGATGGACACGGCCTGGCTGTTCCTCCTCTGGTCGGGCCTGTCCTTCACGGTCGCCCTCCAGGCCCGCCGCCTCGCCGGCCGCGTCTCGCCCCGGCACCAACTCGCCCTGGGTTTCCTGCTCCACGCGGCCGGCGTCCTGACGATGCTGGGCGCGCTGGACTCCGGTTCCTGGCTACGGCTGCTGCCGGGACTGGTGATCGCGGGCGTCGGCAGCGGCCTGCTGAACGCCGCGCTGCCGCTGCTGTCCGTCGAGTCCGTACCGGCGGCCCGGGCCGCGATGGGCTCCGGCGCGCAGCAGACCTTCCGGTACATCGGTTCCTGCGCGGGCGTCGCGCTGACGATCGCGATCGCGACGTCGGCGGGCGGCGGTCTAGCCCGCGGTGCGGACATCGCGATGGCGGTGTCGGCGGGGCTCGCCGTGGTGGCGGCGGTGAGTGTGGCGGTGTTGCGGGAGCGGGCGTGAACTCCCTTTGGGGGCACGGGACTTATGGGGTTCCGTGCCCCGCCGCGGGCACGCGTCTCACCGGGGTCGCGCGCCTCACCGGGGTCGCGTGGAGGTGAGCGTGCCCCACACCACCATGCGGTACCTGGACGTGAACTCCGGGGTGCAGGTGGTGAGGGTGACGTAGTACCCGGGCCGGCTGAAGCCGTAGGCCGGCTTGACGATCGAGCGCGGGATCGGCCGGATCACGCCGGAGTCGGTGGCGGAGGTCTGCGGCAGGATCTTGTCGACCGTGTACGTGTAGGTGGCCGCGCTCGTCTCGACCTGGACGATGTCCTTGAGGCGCAGTCGCGGAAGATACCGGAACGGCTCGCCGTGCGTGTTGCGGTGCCCGGCGAGCGCGAAGTTCCCCGCCTGGCCCGGCTGTTGGGTGCCGGGGTAGTGGCCGACGTACCCCTTGTTGAGCACGTTCTGCTTGCTGACGCCTTCCGCGACGGGGACGCGGAGGTGGAGGCGGGGGATGGTGAGGATGGCGTAGGCCTGGGAGCGGCGGGGGGTGGTGGCGGAACCGGTGACCGTGGTCGAGCCGTCGGCGGAGGTGCTCCGGCGCGGTGAACTGCCGCCCGCCGGACCGGTGTTGGCCGACGGGGTGCCGCCGCTCACCGCACCCGGTGTCGCCCATTGCCGTTCCAGGGCCCGCACTTGGTGTTCGGCGCCCTGACGGGCCTCCCGGTTGGTCCACCACAGCTCGTGGACGACGAGGAGGAGCAGGACGACCCCGGCGGTGACGAGGAACTCCCCGCCGGTCCACAGGGCGCGTCGGCCCAGCGCACGGCGTCGACGGCTGCGGTGCTGCACGACGGGAACCCGCATGGGCCGCACGATAAGGGCCGGTTCGCGAACTCACCAGACTCATGGCTCCGATTACCGGAAAGGGTGCCCGTTCGATTTACCGGAAAGGGTTTCCGTTCGATCCTTCGTACACGGGTTTTAGAAAGGGGTGTCAAAACCCTCGACAACCCCACACACCACACCCGATGCTTCCTGATGGCACGAGCCGGGGGGATGGCCGACGCCGGTGGGACGACCGGCGGTTGAGCGAATCGGGAGTAGAGATGATCCGACGCAGAACCCTGCTGGCCGCAGCGGGCGGTGGGCTCCTCGGCACCGCCCTGGCGACCGGCACCGCACGGGCCGACGCGACGATCGCGGTCAACCCGGCGACGAAGTACGGCACGTGGGAGGGCTGGGGCACCTCGCTCGCCTGGTGGGCGAACGTCTTCGGCGCCCGGGACGACTTCGCCGACATCTTCTTCACCACCAAGTCGACGACGTACAACGGCACTTCGCTGCCGGGCCTGGGTCTGAACATCGCCCGTTACAACCTCGGCGCGTGCAGCTGGAACTCGGTGAACGGCGAGTCGATGGTGGCCTCCGCCAACATCCCCGCGTTCAAGCAGATCGAGGGCTACTGGCAGGACTGGAACAACGAGGACCCCACGTCCTCGGCCTGGGACTGGACCGCGGACGCGACCCAGCGGGCGATGCTGGTGAAGGCGACGTCACGCGGGGCCACCACCGAACTCTTCGCCAACTCCCCCATGTGGTGGATGTGTTCGAACCACAACCCGTCGGGCGCCTCGGGCGGCGGCAACAACCTCCAGACCTGGAACTACCGCCAGCACGCCTCCCACCTCGCGTCCGTCGCCCTCTACGCGAAGAACAACTGGGGAGTGAACTTCGCGACGGTCGAGGCCTTCAACGAGCCCTCGTCGAGCTGGTGGACGGCGACGGGTACGCAGGAGGGCTGCCACATGGACTCGACCGTCCAGGCGGCCGTACTCCCGTACGTCCGCAGCGAGTTGGACAGCCGCGGCCTGACGAGCACGAAGATCTCGGCCTCGGACGAGACGAGTTACGACCTCGCGCGCACGACCTGGAGCGCCTTCTCGTCCACGACGAAGGGCTACGTGAACCGCGTCAACGTCCACGGCTACCAGGGCTCGGGCGGCCGTAGAGACCTGCTGTACACGGACGTTGTCACCACGGCGGGCAAGGCGCTCTGGAACTCGGAGACGGGCGACAGCGACTCCACCGGCCTGACGATGGCCAGCAACCTGCTCTACGACTTCCGCTGGCTGCACCCCACGGCATGGACGTACTGGCAGGTCATGGACCCGTCGTCCGGCTGGGCGATGATCGCGTACGACCAGAGCACGCTCACGGCCGGCGCGGTGCAGACGAAGTACTACGTGATGGCCCAGTTCAGCCGCCACATCCGCCCCGGCATGACCATCCTGGACACGGGCGTGAGCTACGCGGCGGCGGGCTACGACGCGTCGGCGAAGCGGTTGGTGATCGTCGCCGCCAACACAGGCTCGTCGTCGACGAAGTTGACCTTCGACCTGTCCAAGTTCACGACGGTGGCGGGCGGTTCGGGCGGGCTGGTCCCGCGCTGGAACACGGTGACGGGTGGTGGAGGCGACTTGTACGCCTCCCACTCGGACACGTACGTGAGCGGCAAGACGGTGAGCGCGACGTTCGCGGCGGGGGCGGTGCAGACGCTGCAGATCGACGGGGTGGTGATCTGACCCCGGGGACGGAAGTCGGTTACGGCGGCGGGCGGTTCGGCCTGCTCGCCCTGGCGCTCGGCGGTTTCGGAATCGGCCTGACCGAGTTCGTGATCGCCGGGCTGCTCCCGCAGGTGAGCGGCAGCCTGAACGTGTCCACGGCTGCCGCGGGCTGGCTGATCTCCGGCTACGCGCTGACGGTCGCGGTGGGCGCGATCGCGTTGACGGCGGCGACGGCGGGGCTGCCCCAAAAGCCGGTCCTGGTGGGCTTGGTGGCGCTGTTCGTCGTAGGCAACCTGCTGTCGGCGCTGGCCCCGACGTATGGGGTGATGCTGCTGGGCCGAATCGTCGCGGCCCTCTGCCACGGCTCGTTCTTCGGCATCGGCTCCCTCGTCGCCCGCCGCCTGGTCCCTCCCGAACGCGCCTCGCGCGCGGTCGCGACGATGTTCGCCGGCCTGACGGTGGCGAACGTGCTGGGGGTCCCGTTCGGCGCGCTCGTCGGCGAACGGTGGGGCTGGCGGGCGACGTTCTGGGCGATCACGGCGATCGGGGCGGTGGCGCTGGCCGCCATCGCCGTACTGGTACCGGCGTGGGCGGGAGGAGCAGGAGGGGCAGGAAGGGCGGGAGGAAGGGCCGACCTCCGATCACAACTGCACGCCTTCCGCTCCACCCAGGTATGGCTGACCCTGACGGCCACGGCCCTCGGCTACGGCGGCATGTTCGGCGCGTTCAGCTACCTCGCGTACACCTTCACCCGCGTCACGGGCTTCTCGACGACGGACGTGGCCTGGCTGCTGGTGGTCTACGGCACGGGGCTGGTCGTCGGCAACATCGCGGGCGGGCGGGGTGCGGACCACAATCGCGACGCCACGCTGGTCCTGTCCCTGGCGGGCCTGGCGACCACATTGACGGTATTCGGGTTGCTGGCGAGCAGCCGGGGGGCGTCGGTGATCCTGGTGTTCCTGCTGGGTGTGTTCGGGTTCGCGACGGTGCCGGGGATGATCACGCGGGTTACCGATGCGGCGGGGGGTGTGCCGTTGGCGGCGAGCGCGAATGTGTCGGCTTCGAATGTGGGGAACGCGGTGGGGGCGTGGGCGGGTGGCCTGGTGATCAGTGCGGGGTGGGGGTACGCGGCTCCGCTGTATGTGGGCGCGGGGATCGTGGGGGCGGGGTTGGGGGTCATGGGGGTCGCGGTGTGGGGGGTCGCGGTGTGGGGGGCTGTGGGTGGCGAGAGCGGAGCGGAGCGATCGGAAGGGGCCGTAGAGGCGAGGCGGCCGTAGAGGCGAGGCGGCCGTAAAACCGGCGGAAACCGGGAAGCCGCCCGGTGTTCCCCGGGGGGCGGCTCCCCGCCGGCGCCCTCACCGCTGCCCCCCTCACTGCTCCCCCTCACCGCTCCCCCACGCCGCTCTCACCGGCCGACCTGGGCATATCTCTGCCCTTGCCTCCATCTGTGTCGGCATCGGCAGTACCGTGTCGTTCATGCGCCCCGACACGCCCGCCGAGAACGTCGACCACTCCGCCGAAGCGGCCCGCCTCGAACGGACCGCCGCCCGCTACCCCGAGGACGCCGAAGCCCTGCTCCTCCAGGCCGCGGCCCACCTGGAACTGGCCGGCGACCGCCCCGCCGCCACCGCGCTCTACGACCGCCTGCTGTCATCGGCGGACGCCCTGGAGACCCCGCATCTGGTACGGGCCCTCAAGGCCTCGAACCTCTGGGAGTACGGCCACGAGGCCGAGGCCAGGGCCATCATCGACGGGGTACGGACCGCGTCCCCCCGCGATGCCGCCCCCTGGGTGATCGTCGCGGAGTCCCTGGAGTCCCACGACGAGTTGGAGGCGGCGCAGGAGACGTTCACGGAGGGCGTGAGCCTGCTCCTGACCGACGTACCCGAACCGCCGTACTCCACCCACCCGTTGCTGTACGGCCGGCACCGGGTACGGCGGATGCTGGGCGTGTCCCACGACGAGTGGGACACGCTGGCGGACACGCTGCATTCGTCCCACTCATCGCCCTCGCCCTCGTCGTCCGCCTCGTCGCCGGTGTCCCTGGACGAGCTGCACGATCCGAAGAGGGTGTGGTCGCTCGGGTCGGACAACCCGGCGGAGCTGGAGGCCGAGATCTCCCGGCTGCGGGCGGAACTGGGCGCGTTCCGGGAGGCGTTGTCCCGGCCCTTCCCGGTGGCCGTACTGCACTGGCCCGAGGGCGAGTTGGCCGAGTTGGTGGGGGCGTATGCCTCGCTGGCGGAGGAGTACCCCTCGCACGAGGAGCACCTCGCGACGATAGAGGGGTCGCTGCGGGAGCTGGCGGCGAGTGGGACGCCGAACCTTGGGATCGTCACGGGGACGGTGCCTTCTTACGAGGCGTTCGCTGCGTCGGAGGGGGCTTCGCCTGGGGATGCCGATTTGTTGCCGCAGTATGCGACGACGCTGGCGGCGCGGGGGCGGGCTGTGGTTTGGCCGCCGCAGCGGGGGGCTAGTTGTTGGTGCGGGTCGGGGATGGCCTATGGGGAATGTCATGGCCAGACTCCCTAACAACTTGGCCACCACTCGACGCGGCTTCGCATACTCCGGTCGTCAGCAAATCCTGAGCGCACACCGTAGCCGTCGGCCTGACTGGGGAACTTCTAGGCTAGATCCAAGATCACAAAAAGCCTGCCCCCAACAGGCCGTCACTGTCGGGTCCTCTACGTAGCGTTATCTGATCCAAGCCATCAACACATAGAACAGGAACAGGCCTGTGTTCCCCCTGGAAGACATCTCAGCCGCAATCAGCATCGGCGCTAAGTCAGCTCTCCAGGACGACCGCGAACTGGCCGCCGTCCACGCTCACATCCATCGCCTCGATCCAAGCGGCCGACGTTTCGCGACAGTACTACGCGACACTATCGACCAGTTGCTCAACGGCGAAAACACAGGACGATATGACTGGAAGGCGCTTTTCAAGACCGAGAAGACTCACGCCGGAACTCTTGTCGAGATCAATTTGCAACGCGAGTTCAAGTTCGGCGACGGCATCAATATGGACTACCGGATAGAAAATATCGATGTTGATTGCAAGTACTCCCAGCAGTTCGGCGGCTGGATGATTCCTCCGGAAGCTATTGGGCACCTATGTTTGCTCATCTGGGCGGATGACTCGAAGAGTCTCTGGAGTGCCGGTCTGCTCCGCATACGGCGAGAGTGGCTAAACGGCGGCAACAACCGAGATTTGAAACTCACCGTCAAAGCCGAGCACCGCAACAGGATCCTTTGGCTTTGGCGCGATGCGGAGCTACCCGAGAACGTCCTCCTTCACATGAACCCAGGAGACCGAGATCTGATCTTCTCTCATCAGTCCGGCCAAGCACGGCTCAATGAACTTTTTCGACTAGTTCAGCGCCGCCGCATTGGCCGCAATGTCGTACGCACTGTTGCCCAGCAGAAGGACTACATGAAACGCGTTCGGGGCAACGGCGGCGCACGGTCTGCACTGCGGAAGGAAGGCATCCTCATCATGGGCGATTATGCCAGCCATCAGGAGATCGCAGCGAAACTGCGTATCCCCGTCCCCGCAGAAGGGGAGTTCGTCAGCGTACGTGTAGTAAAGGTCGACCCCGATGACGGCTCGCAACCACGAGTCGAACTCGACGGCGAGACGTGGAAAACTGCGGGGCCAGACGACCCACACGAGCTAGGGCCGCTCCTACCTCAGCACACAGCCTCGCGCTGATTAAAACGCCATTATCCCTCTTCCCGTCCGAACAAAGGAGGTGAGCGGTGCAAGACCCAGGGGGCGAACTGCCACTGATCAAGCAATACAGAGACTGGCTGCAAGGCAGCCCGCCTGAAGACAGCCCGGACCGCTCGGACTTTTTCACACAGGCGGTCATCGTGCTCGACACCAATATTCTACTTAGCCTGTACGAGTACACGCCTGCCGCTCGCGAACAGGTTCTCAATGCACTGAAGAGCGTCCAGAAGCAGCTCTGGCTACCTCACCAGGTAGCGCTGGAGTTCGTGCGGGGGCGCCATCGCGTGATCGCCGAAAGAGCAAAAGCCCTGAAGGATGCCCCCAACTCCCTAAACCGGCAGCTAGGAGAGGCAAACAAGGCGATCATAGGAGCCAGGGAATTTGTTCAAGGACTTCTAATTAAGTATGCACGTGATACCCAAACGAGCGACAACCTGGCGTCCAAGATTTCAAGCCAAGCAATCGACGCCCTGCTAAGCGAATGGAAAAAGGAACTCATCGAGCTCGTCAAAGGCCTCAAGGCTCACGATCTCGCGCCAGCCTCAATGAACGCAAACGATCCCGTTCTACCACAAGTAGCAGAGTTGTTCGGTAGTAACATCGCGGACCCCCCGGACCCCACGGAGGTGCGACGCCGCGTAAATGAGGCCTCTTCCTACAGATTCCCAAATAAGATTCCACCCGGGTTCTCTGACACAGGAAAAGGAACTCCGCTATCTGCTGCGGGGGACTTTCTGCTTTGGGAAGAAGTAGTTCTGTTTGTCGCAGCCTCGTCAGAACGTAATCGGCTGCTCTTTGTTTCGCACGACACGAAGGAAGACTGGTACGAGCCGGAAGAACTCGGTAGAGGCCGACGCCCGTGGCCTTCACTGGCAAGCGAACTAAGAACGCGCGCGAACGCCGAACTGCGTATCGAAACTCCGGGGCAGTTCTATCGAGGCGTGAATCGCTTTCTCAACGCGGAGATCGCAGATGAGACATACGAGGAAATTGATCGTGCCGCCGAAGCCTCCAAGGAGATCACCATCACCGAACAGGAGGCCGGCCACACCACACCACCAGTCGAATTGACACTATCCGCATACGAAGCTGCTGGATTGCATGTTTCGATCCTCTCCAACGACCTCCCAGATCTGCTAAATACTCTAAACTGGTGGCTGATCGGAGTAACAGCCCAGTTGGGTCGTCGATCTCTTTTTGACAACGAGCCGATAGTGTCACTAGCCGCCGCCACACGCTCCGCAATGCCACCTGACCCAGCATGGCTCCCAGGGAATTGCCTTCGCCTCGGCGAATGGCCATACCAGAGCTCATCTTGGATTGCCCCATGGTTCGCCCAGATCGTCAACAGTACGTCACCAACCGACAGACGGGTTATCCAGAGGCTCGCTGCGCAACAATTGGATAGCACTACCCCCGAAGAGGGCTGACCAAAGTTCCATACACGCCTGACAAAAGGAGGATCACAATGCCGGAACAAGATCCACTTGAAGGTGAGTGGAAAAATCTCAAAACAGATGCCGAACACGCCCTGCAGACGCTGTTCCATCAGATCGACAAGAATGCAAATGCGCAAGAATTGTTCGAAGCATACACATATGCTAAACGCGTAACGGCTGACGCCTTGAAAGTTCGCATGCTAATGCACCTGCCGGCCGAAAATCCAAAGTTCCGGGAGCTTTACTCAAGAGTCCAAAACGAACTTGACGCGCGATACGGCCAGTTCTTCCCGGACGGATTCCTTAAGGCGCCCTATGGAGATCAACTCCATGAGCATCTCTTCTCCCTGCTTCAAGAGAACTTGTCAGAGCCGATAGAAGCAGCAAAGCTGCGGATCGTCACAGCCGACGGAGTCCATACGGAACGACGTACGCGAGAACTACGAGAACTCGGAATGGACGTCGACTGGTACAAAGAGGGTGGCATTGACGTCTACGTACTGCGGTCCTTCGATCTGACCTTCGATGTGCTTCCCTCCCTCGTAAGAACCGTCGTGAGGCGGAAGGTTAAATCCAAGGCAGAACAGAGGCGGCTCCTCGAAGAAGCAGGCATTCCAACGAATGACTGACAAGACCGATTGGGAACCGCCACAAGGTTCTTGGGCTTCCTCGGCCGCCCGACGCCGGAACATGCAAGCCATCCGCAGTCGCGACACGAAACCGGAGCGCCTGGTACGGAGTCTGCTCCACGCTCAGGGTCTGCGGTACAGGGTGGCCGCAAAGCCACTACCCGATCTTCGCCGGACTGCTGACATCGTCTTCCGTCCGGCAAAGCTAGCCGTGTTCATTGACGGCTGCTACTGGCACGGCTGTCCTGAGCACTACGTACCGCCGAAGACGAATCCGGGTTACTGGTCAGACAAGGTCGCCCGGAACATAACTCGCGACCGTGACACGGATGCACAGCTCCGAGCTGCTGGCTGGACCGTACTCCGGTTCTGGGAGCACGATCCAGCCGAGGAGTGCGCGGCCAGGATCGCGGCCACAGTGAGCCGTCTCCGGGCCCCTAGCGGTTAAAGCGCGCCGCCTTCAGCTCTTCCGGCGAGCTTTTTCGGCAGCCTCGAACGCAGCGTAGATCTGCTCTCCAACAGCCCTCGCCACTGGCGGCGGGAACGCATTGCCGACCTGCCGGTAGGCGGCCGTCTTACGGCCAGAGAACTTCCAGTGTTCGGGGAAGCCCTGGACCAAGGCGGCCTGCGTTACGGTGAGCTTCGGGCCAGCGGAAGCGAACAGGTCACGCTCCGCGTCCTTCATCTCATCCGGTTCGTTTGCGACGCCGAGACCACACACTCCGAGATCGGCCCACGCCCGCTTCGCCCGCGTCGGGCCGAGATCCGCCCCACCATGCTTCTTGGACCCCCCGACAACAGTCGGCGCGACTCCCTCAAGCGCCTTGCCATACCAGCGCTTGAAAGCCCTCTCTGCCCTGGGATCATCCGAGACCTGGTCGTAGCGTGCACGCATCGAGTCATGAAGTGCCACGCCTACGCTGACTGGCTCAACCGGTTCCGGCTTCGAGTGCTCGAAGTACCTGGCGTATTCAGGCTTCATGGCCACGAGGATGGCCCGCGGGCGCAGTTGGGGCACCCTGTAGTCCTTAGCCTCCAGGATGTCCCAGTAGCACTCTTCGTAGCCCATCGACTCCAGGCGTTTGATGATCTCCTGCCTGTACTCAGTAAACTTCGGGTCGAGCAGACCTCGTACGTTCTCGATCATCACGGCCTTGGGCTCAAGGTGATCGATGAGGTCAAGCATCGTCGGGAAGAGGTCACGCTCGTCATCGCGCCCAAGCTGCTTACCCGCTGCTGAGAACGGAGGGCAGGGAACCCCGCCCGCGAGGAGATCGAGCTCTCCGGGGTCCAAGCCCAGCTCTGCTGGATCGAACCCTCGCAGGTCAGCCTCGACAACTTTGCAGCCTGCCCACTCCTGATTCTGCTCAGTGTTATCCCTGAGCGTTTGGCAGGCGTCCTTGTCGATCTCGATCAGGGCAGCATGCCGGAAGCCGGCGTTATGTAGGCCAACGGCTTGCCCTCCCGCCCCAGCGCAGATCTCCACCGAGGTGTACTTGAGTTTGTTCGTGCGGGTCATGCCCCCTCCTTACATTCGTGCAGCGGCAGACACATCGTGCAATCCACCATCACTGAGGGTGACAGACCCCACTGACAACGAGACCCCCAAGTGTGCAACACGCCGGAGGTTCGCTGAACGCGCCCTCCGTTAGAGACATCACGCACTTGCGCGCCAGCTGCACCCGCATGTGTCTCAGAAGCCGCCCTGGAGAATCCTGACGCACGCAGACCGCCCCTCGGAAGCAGATACGGAGGTCCGCTCAGGTTGCCACCCATTAGGCCGCGTCCGCCTCGGCTTCGTAGTGCATCTGAGCCCGGTCCAGGATGTCATCCGGATCATGGCCACGAGCTGCCGTCCAGTGAAGCAAGTCGGCGATCAACTCCACCGCCGACTCCTCAAGGCCCGCCGCTCGACTGCTCGCCCGCAGCACGGCACCAGCGCTGGTCCCCTGATAGCCCTCAAGCGCTTCGGCGGCTCGCTCAATGCGTCGGCAGGTGCGCCCCGCAGTGATGGGAATCTCGCACCAGACCGCCTTGCCCACGGCGGTCAGCACCGCACCCCAGTCCACAGCAAGGGCCGCGAGGAGATGTAGACCGCGACCGCACTCGGAGTCACAGTCTGGTGTGTTCTGCGTCGGCAATGCTCGGCTCGTATCGTGCACTTCGAGCCGGAGCCGCTCACCCCGCCATTCGAGAATCAGAGTCGCTGCCGCACCTTCGCCAACATGCTTGACGACGTTCGTCGCCAATTCGGTGACCAGCAGCTCTGCTTCGTCCTCCGCCACCGGCGTTCCCCACCTGGCCAGCTGCGTGACAGCGGCTCTCCGCAGCAGTCGCACTTCCGCCGGCGCCGCCTCAAAAGGCAGCACACACCGGAGTCGAGATTCGGTGACTTCGTAGCCGGACATGGCCACTCCTCCCTCCCAAGCCACGCTCGTGCTGCGCCTGCCGTGTCCGTACGGCTGCACTGCGTAGCGGTCTGCGATCGAGCATGACACAGAGAACTCTCGCTGTGTAACTTCTCACGAGAATCCATCGAGTGAATCTGATGGTGGGTCCGCTCCCCAGATGCCTAGCCTGATGGAGATCTCCGGGCCCACCGCCCGGTACATGGCGAAGGAGCCGAATGCCCGAACGGACCACAACCCGCCGCCGCCAACTGGGCGCGATGATGCGCAAGTTGCGCGCCCGCAAGGGGATGACCCTGGAAGAGGCGGGTGCACTCGTTGGCGTATCCAAGGCAACGGTCAGCAGGTACGAGACCCAAGCCGGGCCCGTGAAGTGGCTTGTCGTTGATGCGCTGTGCCGCGAGTACGGAGCAACTGAGGCCGAGCGCAAGGCCGTTGTCGGGCTGGCGAAGGACGCCAAGCAGCAGGGCTGGTGGAGTTCGTTCGCCGATTCCATCCCGGAGAGCATGAACCTGCTGCTCACGCTCGAAGACGAAGCCGTGCACGAGAGCCACTTCGCCTGCGTGTACGTTCCCGGTCTCCTGCAGACGCGCGCCTACAGCACAGCACTTCAGAAGGCCAACGAAGTGCCCCTGGAGTCAGCGGAGATCGAGCAGCTGGTCGACATCCGCATGAAGCGGCAGGAGATTCTCACCCGCCCGAAACCGCCGCGGCTCTGGGCGATCCTCGACGAGTCCGTGATCCGTCGAGTTGTTGGATCGCCGCAGACCATGAAGGAGCAGCTCGACCGGCTGCTCGAAGCGAACGAATCTCCTCACATCACGCTTCAGGTGCTCCCCTTCTCTCAGGGCGCCCACGCGGCTGCCCTCGGAAGCTTCGTCATCATCGGCGGCACCGAGCCAGCCCTTGACGTGGTCTACGTCGACTTCCACACGGGCTCCCTCTTCCTGGAGAAGGATGAGGAGTTGGAGCGATACAGACTTGCGTTCGAGTACCTCCGCGCGCAAGCGTTGGACATGGAGGCTTCCTCTGCCATGATCCATCGCGCCCGCAAGGAGATGTAAATGTCCGCCGATACTCAGGCCATACCTGACCACACCTGGTTCAAGTCGTCGTACAGCGGAGGTAATGCAACCGAGTGCGTGGAAGCTGCACTCGACCCGACCTGTGTGCTCGTTCGGGATTCCAAGCACCCAGAGGGCCCGCATCTCGCCGTCTCGGAGAGAGCATGGGTGAATTTTATGGCAGGTATGCAGTACCAGTGAAGGGCCGTTCCAGTACCTATACATATCCGATTGAGTTGTGCACGGAAAGGTCAACGAGCAAGGGCATCGAGCGAGCGGGACCAAACATGATTCTAGCTGCGCGGCTCGCTAGCCAGACCCTGCACCTTCGGCCCACGCCCGGAGAATCACGTCGCGCCAGGCTTCGGGAAACGTCGCGCGCCAGAAGGCCGCCCTCCGAGTATGACCTGCACTGCCTCCACAACAGTTGAGACGTAGTGGTTGCGGTCTTCCCTCAGTGCTCTAGCAGGACCTTCCGAGGGGCGCAACCACGCGATCCCTGAGCTCCACAGGAGCCGACTCCGTTCGAAGCTGACGGATAATGAGCCGGGCATGGCGCGAGAACCAGGTATGCCTGCGCGGGAGATCCCGGTCATGCCATGATGCAGTAGCACCCGTACAGTTCAGAGTGCGCGGCATCCACGACAGCCTCACTCCAACACAAAGGTGTATCAATGAGTTCTCCTACAAAAAATGCCTGGCTTGATGAAACCCAGCTAGAAGAAGACGAAGAGTATCAGATTGAAGAATATGATCTAATCAGCACTCCCAACGACTTTAACGTAACCACGATCTTCAATTTTATTAATCGCGGTTCAGTCAAGATTCCCATCTTTCAGCGAAATTACGTTTGGGATATTCGACGAGCCTCGAAGCTTATTGAGTCGATAATCCTGGGACTCCCAGTTCCGCAAGTCTTCCTATACGAGGAAGGGACGAACAGGTTTCTAGTAATTGATGGACAGCAGCGACTCCTGACGTTGTACTTCTTCATCAAGGGCAGGTTTCCCAGAAAGGACGGACGCGCCGAATTCCGCAAGATCTTCTCCGGCCCGCCGGCCGATGTTGACGAATTTCTGGACAATGATGAATATTTCCAGCCCTTCAAACTCTCCTTCGCTAAATTTCCAGACGGCCGGAAGAACAAGTTCAGCGGACTGACCTACGAGGATCTTGACGAGCACAAGGAACGATTCGAGCTTCGCCCTTTGCGTAACATCATTGTCAAACAGATAAAGCCAGCCGGTGATGATTCGGTATTCGAAATGTTCAACCGCCTCAATACTGGCGGCAGCAACTTGCAGGCGCAAGAGATTCGAATGAGCCTCTATCACTCTGCGTTCATGGAATCCCTCTATGAGATGAACGACAGGCCCCGCTGGCGAGCACTGACAGGATCGACCAGTTCCGACCCACGGATGAAGGATATCGAGGTGATCCTTCGCGCTTTCGCTCTTGCCCACGGTGTCGACTCTTACTCAGGATCCATGACTGGATTTCTGAATAGTTTCTGCAAGAAGGCCCAGGGAATGACCGAAGAGCAAATTGCATCTACCGCGATGACTTGGGATTGGTTCCTGGGACTGACCGAAGGTAAGCCAGATACCTTGTTCTACTCAGCAACCTCCGACAGGTTCAGCCCCCTTCTCTTCGAGAGCGTGTTTGCCGCAGCCGTCCGTCTGGACAGCGAGCATGATATTCAAGTTAAGCTTACCCTGGATAAGCTATCGCAGGCCGCAGCAAGCATTTCAACGCACGCTCAGGAAGGTGTAACCAAGACTCGACATGTTCAAGGACGCTATGAGGCAACTCTCAAAATCCTGCGCGGAGACGAGGAGTAGCCCTGCATGTCAGCCGTGACGAACATGTACCAGGAGCATGAAGATCTCATAGCATTCTTCGGTGACGACAATCCGTCCTATCAAGCCAGCCTTGAGCGCACTCTCCCCAAGGTACTCCTGCTGGCTGCGGCCAGCGAATTCGAGGTGCAAGTCTGCCGACATATTCGAGAATACGCATCAGCCTCCTCGAATGACAAAAAGCTAGCCACCATGATCGACAGATGGGTGCTCACGCGCCAGTACCACAAACTCTTCGATTGGGATAACAAGAGCGCTGGCCCTCTCTGGTCCGCACTGGGCGAAGATTTCAAGCGGCATATGAAAGTCAAACTGAAGGAAGATCTGGAGCTCAAAGAGCACCTTGACGCCTTCCTGGAAATTGGACGCCTAAGAAACGAACTTGTACACCAAGATTACGCAAACTACGTCCTACTGAAGACGTCAAAAGAGATATACAGACTGTATGAAAAGGCCGTTGCTTTCATAGAAGAGCTGCCCGGCATACTTGCCACGAAAATTCCTGATATTTAACCCATTATGTCGCGGCAGATGACACCTCATGCCGTTCGGAAGACAATCTTGATTACGCACCGTGCGATGCCCCTCTCCAGAGAAGAGGGAGTTTTATGGGTGACCCCGCTCGCTAACAACCGAACTGGTCGGTCTCCTCAAATGGATACGCCTGCTGCGACTCTCGCAAGTTGAATACACTGTGCTTTCCTGTCATTACGATGGAGGAGCGGCATCCTTACTCGTCGCCCTGGCGTATCACCGTCTCAAGCGAGTGGAATGCAGGCGTCCAATTTGGCTTCGATCACGAGCTGTTCGCCTGCCCCAATCATGTCTCGCGTGCTTGCGCGCAATCTCAGCCTGGCGCGCGGTATGCGCAATCTGCTGCAATCCTTCAGCACGTCCAAGGCCTGCACACCCATCCTGGATCTCCAACAACCGCATCCGGAGGGTGACATGACGCTCAGGTTCCTCGGTACGACCAGCGACGATGGCGACTGCCCCACCCTGTACGAGATCGAGGGCACGGACGAGATCCTCGTGCAGGGCGAGCGGGAAACCGACCCGGAGCACCTCGCCCAACTGCGGGACGTCAAGGAGTCCGAGACCTTCGTCCGCGTACCGCGCAGCCTGCTCAGTCGGTACGCACCGAGGAGTGATGCGCCCGAACTACAGCCGTTCGCCTCGATCTCCAGTCTCTTTCACGACTTCAAGCACACCGCCTGGCGCCTGGAAACTCGCCGCAGCTATGCCTCGGACCGCACCAGCCCCAAGTGGGCGCGGTTCCTCGCGGGCGAGGACATCGCCAGCGAGCCGGACAACGCCTGGCGGGAGAACGTGCGCGCGCAGACCGCACTGGGCAAGCGGTTCGAGCGCGTCCGGGTAGTCGACCAACCACTCACCCAGGGACAGGAGTTCCTCCTCGCGAGCGCGCCCAGCAACGTCGCCGCAGGAGAGGACATTCGCCACCTGCCCCGCGCCCAGGAACAGCAACTGCGGCTGCCGGACTACGACTTCTGGCTCTTCGACTCCAAGGTTCTGGCCCGTTTCGCGTTCGACGACGAGGACACCACGCTGGGCGTGTACGTCACCGAGGACCCTGCCGAAGTCCTCGCCGCCTGCCAGGCCCGCGACGCCGCCTGGCACCACGCCGTACGTACCGAAGATTTCGCCAGGCGGGTACGTTCCACCGTGTGAGCACGGATTACCAGACCGCCAGAGAGGCCCTTGGTGCGCGGCTGCGCGAACTGCGCACTGAGGCTGGTCTGGAGGGCAAAAACCTTGCGGCCAAGCTCTGTTGCCAGCCTTCGAAGGTCTCTCGGCTCCAGAACGGCAAGCAGACCCCAACCGCGGCCGATCTCACCGCGTGGGCGGAGGCGTGCGGTCGGCCGGAAGTCGAAGCTGAGCTCCAAGGGCTGCGAGCCGGGCTGGAGATGAAGCAGCGGCACCGCTCCTGGCGACGCCAGTTGGCCGGCGGACACCGCGGCCGCCAGGAGATCGCTGTCCGCCAGACCGATGCCACGAAAGCGATCCGGGGTCTTGAAGTGTCGCGCGTGCCAGGGTTGTTCCAGACTCCGGAGTACGCCCGCGTCATCTTCGACTCCAACGCGGAGTTCCGGGGGATCCCGCCAACCACCGAGGCTGCCGTCGAAGCCCGCATGCGCCGCCAGGAGTCGCTGTACGACCCGGCGAAATCCTTCCGGTTTCTCGTCTGCGAGGCAGCCCTCTACCACCGCTCATGTCCCGCGGACGTGATGGCCGAGCAGTTGGACCGGCTGTACAACCTGGTGGGCCAGCGCCGAATCGAGCTCGGCATCCTGCCCTTCGGAGCGCAGTTGCGCCGTACAGCTCCGCATGCCTTCTGGATCTACGACCGTCGGTTGGTCATCGTCGAGACGATCAGCGAAGAGCTGTGGCTCACCGGCGAAGAAGACATCCAACTGTATGAGCGGGCTTGGGACTGGCTCGCCGAATCCGCCGAGTACGGAGCGTCCGCACGCCGTCTGATCGGGCGAGCGAGAGCGTCCTTGAACCCCTCGTAGGCAATCCACCGCAAGCCCCGCCGCTGCATGCGCAATCACGCGCAATCGCTGCCTCCATGCGCAATTGCACCGCCTAACGTCCTGGTCATGACCACAAAGCCCGCCTCTTGCGACGGCCCCTGGATGGTGACCAGCACACCCTCCCCACACACAACGAACGACGAGCTCGATATCCCGCCGCTCGGCGAGCTTCTCGTACGGTCTGCGGTCAGCCTGCGCGATCGCACTGCGGTACAGGCCCTCGTCGAAGAGGAGTTGCTCCTCGCTCGGGACCGCGTCCGCAAAGCGCTCGTGACACAGCAGGACGGCGTCACGACCTGCCGGTGGGAAGGCATGTCCGGACGCCTCTACACGCTGGAACTCGACGAAGGCGAGCGTGCGTTCCTCGGGCTGGTGCTGTCGATCGTGGGCGTGCAGCAGAGCTACCTCGCCGCGGTGGAATACCTCGATGAGCGTCGCCTGGAAATCGTGCTCCGGGCGATGATCCGGCTGGCCGCCGACAACGACCGGATCGCCATCGGCGCACGAATGTGAACACACAAAACCGGCATGCGCCCACCGAGGCGCCCCGAGCTTGAAGCAACTCCCGCTGCCTTCCGCCGTGTACGCGTCTTCGCTTCATTCGGCGGGCTGGAAGATCCCTCTCCTGAATGCGTGACGCCCGTGCGTCGCTCCCGGAGTGGGCTACGCGAAAACCCCTCAACCACGAGGTGAAGCAGTGCTCCACACAACTCCACCAGCGCCTGAAAGGCCGCCGGGGCCGACCCCGCCCAGCCTGGGCACGAGCGCGAAAGAAGGCATGCGATGACCGCTGCCGTAGCCACCACAACCCGCACCGGCCGCTCCCTCGTAGCCGTCGCTGACTTCGCCATGCTCGCCGCGTTCTGCGCCGACGAGTACAGCCTCGAACGTGCTGTTGCGGACCGCGTCGTCGACCAGGCACTCGCCCTGGTCTTCGTCATGGGCTCCACGGGCGAAGGCGCCTCCATGGCCCCGTCCCAACAGGTCGACCCCGGCTGGCACACGCTCGTCCTTCACACCGACTGGTACGCCAACTGGTGTCAGGAGCAGTTCGGTTACTTCCTGCATCACCAGCCGAACAGCAAGACGCGGACAGGGGGCTTGATGACCTCGGTCGTCAGCAAGATCCGAGCGGCCGGCTTCGAGGTCGACGACCAGCTGTGGGGCACAGCCGCCGAATGCAACGCACCCGCCTGCTGCGGCGACGGTCCCTGCTGCTGACCGGCACAACCAGCCGCCCCTCAGAGGGGGTTGGTCCGGTCTCTCCCGGGGCCGCCCCAACCCCCTCGCCGCCAGAAACGGACCACCATCTCGTGTCCCTGACCGAGCTGACCGCAACCAGCCGCGTCACCGTCTTCCCCCTCGAAACCCTCACCCTCGCCTACACCACCCAGTCCAGCGACGAACGCGGCCTGGGCGACATCGGCCTCGTCGCCGTAGTCGACATAGCCAGCGACGGTGAGGAGCTGTGGCGACTCGCGCGCAGTCTTGGCGGCCGTAACAGCGAGGCAGACCAAGCCCGTTGGATCCTCACCCAGGCAATCCGCGCCCGCGTGGTCGCCGCCTACACAGACCTGTCGCGCACAACCTGGACGGCATACATCCGCCGACGTATCGACCTCGACGCGCTCTTCGCCAACCACGACATCCTGCTCACGGGGCGAATCTCGTTGCCCAAGTGTTTCGGTGGTACGTGACTTACGAGCCAGTCGCAGACAACGTCGCCCGTTCCGAACCGACAGTCAAAGCTCGGGAGTCAGCAGCGTCAGTCGCAGCAGCGCCACGACCGCCAACCCCGCCGGTACCGCGTACCACCACCCGCGAACCCATCCCGCCTTGACGAACACCCAACTCAGCCCCGCCGTCACGGCCGTGAGCACCAGGGCGAAGCCGGCCGCGAAGTTCGAGTGGGCGACCGTTTCGCTGTCCCACGGGCCCGAAGGGTCGGCCGCGTAGGCCAGGAGCGCCAGGTATGCCGTCACCATGCGGCCCAGAGTGAGGACGAGGGCGCAGAGCGCTGATGCGATGCGGATACAGATGCGCGGGGCCCGGGCAACTTGCCTGCCTGCGTGGGGAGTCGGGCGTCGGACAGGGCTGGTCACTGCGCGGGGTCTCCTTGGCGTCGTCCGGTTTGCGGCCGAAGCCGCGACCGTATGCCCGGGCGGCGGGATCCTCATCGTAGGAACCCCGTTGTAGCGAGTGGCCCGGCGAGGCATCGCCCAACCCTGGTCGATACCAACTCCCAAGCCCCACTGGTCCGTTACGCACTTATTGCACAAGAGATCTTCACCATTTCCGACCTGAGTCCATATCATGCGGAGATCAACAGGCCCGGCCAAGCGGACACTTGGGCGGGCCTCTCAGGTTCCTGTGGGGGATTCATGCGTATACGCGTTGCGGCCGCCGCCGTTGTTTCCGGGGCCGTCGTTCTGTCCGCGCTCGCTCTTCCGGTTGCCGCTCAGGCGGCGGAGCGCAGGGGGGCCTCGGCGGAGCTGAGATCCTTCGCCTCGGCCGCCGTTCAGCCCAGAGACTCCCTGGGCAACACCAAGTTCTCGCACGCCGTCATCAACGGCGGCAAGGACATCGTCCTCGGCACCACCGGCACGAAGTCCGTCACCGTCACGTACACCGCCACGGACGCGAGCGGTGTCGCCCTCACCGAGGCCTTCCTGTGGCAGGGCACGGACAGTTCGACCACGGACGGCATCACCGGTGGCCTGGGGACGGACGACGACCCCGACTGCACGGAGACGGCGACCCAGGGCACGTACACCTGCAAGGCCGTCTTCAACATCCACCCCGCCACCGACATGAAGGACAACGGCGTGGCCGGGACCTGGAAGCTGTTCCTGGGGGCCTGGGACCTGTACGCGAACGCCAGTTACAACGACGACGTCGCCACCGCCTCGATCAAGAAGTCCGCCACGCTGACCGCCAACGCCACGCCCGAGCCGGTCAAGAAGGGCAAGACCATCACGGTCACGGGCAAGCTCGCCCGCGCGAACTGGTCGACGGGCAAGTACGCGGGCTATGTGTCCCAGCCCGTGAAGCTGCAGTTCCGGAAGAAGAGCAGCAGCACCTACACCACCCTCAAGACGGTCAAGACCAACAGCACCGGCGTCCTGAAGACCACCACCAAGGCCACGGTCGACGGTTACTACCGCTACGTCTTCGCCGGCACCGCCACCACCGCCGCGGCGACAGCGCCCGGCGACTTCGTCGACGTCCGGTAAGCGGTTCGGCAGCACCTCGACATCAGTCGGCAGCACCTCGACATCAGTACGTCAGCACTTCGGTGCCGGGTCGCCATGCATCACGGCGCCCGGCACCACCGACCTTCCGACCTTCCGACCTTCCGAACAGGCCGACTTGCACCACGAGCCCATTAGGGCAATTAAGGAATACGCGAAGGGCCCTGACGCCTGATCACATTCCCGCCGCGCATGACCTGGACGGCACGCATCCGCCGGCTTACCGACAACGCCGCAAGGTGCGAACCGACCGGTCAGAGTTCCGGAGCCAGCAACGTCAGCCGAAGCACCGCCGCGACCGCCAGCACCGCCGGGACCGCGTACCACCACCCGCGCACCCATCCCGCCTTGGCGAACACCCAACTCAGCCCCGCTGTCACCGCCGTGAGTGCCAGGGCGAAGCCCGCCGCGAAGTTCGAGTGGGCGACCGTTTCGCTGTCCCAGGGGCCCGCGGGGTCGGCCGCGTAGGCCAGGAGCGTCAGGTAGGCCGTCACCAAGTGGCCCAGGGTGAGGACGAGGGCGCAGAGCGCGGACGCGATGCGGGTGCGCGGGGGGCGGGGTGTCCGTACGTCCGCGTGCGGGGTCGGGGGGCGGACAGGGCTGGTCACTTCAGGGCCTCCTTGGCGTCGTCCAGTTTGCGGTCGAAGCCGCGACCGTAAGCCTGGGCGGCGGGGTCCTCATAGTAGGGACCGCCGTTGTAGCGAGCGGCCAGCTCCTGTAGCTGTGCTCGGGTCATCTGGTCCGGCGGGACATCCGCGAAGCCGCTCTCCGCCTTGAGCTGGGCCAGGTACTCCGAGGAGATGAAGATGTTCTTGGCCGGGTCCTTGATCGAGTCCACCACGACGTCCCGCTGCATGTCGGTGAGGTGGTTCGGGTCGTACCCGAGGACCTCGGCGGCGCGGCGGACCTGGATGGACATGGGGCCCATCGAGGTGCGGTCGGGGTCCTCACTGAAGGGGAGGACCTTGCGGCCCTCGTAGGCCAGGTCGTCGAGGACGCCCGGATCGCCCTCGACCTCCTGCCAGGCGATGCCGGCGACCATCTCGGGCGGCAGGCCCGCGTCCTGGGCGGCGGCCTTGATGACGGCGCTGTTGGCCGAGATGTACTGGCGTCGGCTCTCGTCGGAGTTCGACGGCAGCCAGTAGTTGTTGCCCTCGGCGCCCGGCAGTCCGTCGATGCGGGTCTGGATGCGGGACAGCGTCTCGTTGACCACGACGTTCCCGCCCATGGTGGGGATCGAGTCCACCTTCGGCCCGGCGCCCGGGAGTTGGGCGTACGGGTTGTCGCTCGCCCGGCGGGCCTCGGCCTGCAACGGACCGAGGTTCTTGAGGAACTGGCCCGGGTCCGCGACGGGGCTCTGGAAGTCGGGAAGGGAGCGGTTGGCGGCCTTGATGTCCGCGACGCACGTCTCGCGCGCCTCGGACTCCACGCGCAGGGCGTCGCCGTAGTGGCCGCCGGCCTGGTCGTAGTAGCGCTCGGCGTCCTCGCGGATCGCGTCGACGTCGACCGTCAGTTCCGCGAACCAGTCCATGACGCCCGTGGTGGCCCGGAGGTCCTCCCACTGCCTCATGGGCTCCGCGGCGCGGGCGGTCGGGGTGACGGCGGCGGCCTCCCGGGACATCACCTCGGACAGTTTGCCTTCGCTGGCTTTGCCGCTCTTGTAGTGGCTCTTGGCCGTGGCAACCGCGTCCGCATACGTCGTGAGGGCGTTCCCCACTCTGCGGAAGGCTTCCGACAGGGCGTCGGTGAGATCCTTGGCCTCGCTCAGCCGCTTCGCGTACAGCTCACGGGCGTCGCTCTGCCAGTCCACCTTCACCGCCTTGCGAAAGGCGTCGTCGGTGGTGTCGATCAGCTTGTGCAAACGCGTGAACTCGGCGGCGCTGCGGCCGATGAGCGCCGGGTTCGAGTCCTCCAGGAACTCGATGTCCTCGCGGTGGGCCACGGGGTCACCGGTTCCCTGGTTCGGTGTAACGGCCCGCCACCAGAACGGAGTCCAGCTGCCCGCTTACGTCACCGTCGTACTGCGTGTACGCGTTGTTCGCGGACTTCAGCCTGCCCGCCAGCGCCGCCAACAGGACGACCGCGTCCGTGTACTGGTCCTGGGCGAACCGCGCGAACGCCTCTACGTTCGAGGCCACGTCCGGATGGGACCGGGGCACCCGGGCCATCGTGGCGTTCTCGCCGTCCATGCGTCCCTCGTACAGAACTCCCGCGATCTCGATGAGCAGATGCGAACTCCCGTCGACCGAGGCCGCGTTGACGGCGAACCCGTCCGCGCCACCGTCGACCGGACCAGTGGACGAGCCACCCGGGTCGGCCGGCAACTGGTTCAACCGCATTCGCGCCGACGGCTGTTGCCGCGCCAGCGCGTCCGCCTTGAGCTGGGCCCATTCCTCGTCCCACGACACGCTTCCCGTCCCCCGTTCAGCCGTGACATCGCGCGAGCACACACACCTCGCCCCGCCAAGTCTGCCACGAACAGGTCAAGGACGATCAAGAGTTGACCAAAAGAGGTCGGCGCCAGGTCGTGAAGTAAGAGATCTACGTGAACCGCCGAGGCCCCCTCCCGACACCCCCGCCCCTCTGTGTACCGTCCTCCCGTGTGTCGATCGGTGATCACTCAACTACCGTTCTACGCGCGAAGATTCACCGCAGTCAGTGACATCCGCAGCACCCGCACCCCTGTTCATTCCACCCCCCACCGATGGAATCCCCCCACTCACGGAGGTTCACCGGATGCTCAATCTTGGCAAGTTCACGTCACGTCACAGTTTCACCACCGCCCTCACCGTCCTCGGCATGCTCGCCACAGGCGCCGCCGTGCAGGCGGCCACCGTCACGCCCGCGCACGCGGCCACCACGCACCGCGTGCTGTTCGACGACGGGCACGCCGAGGAGGCGGGCAACGCCGACTGGATCATCTCCACGAGCAAGCCCGACCCGCTGTCCCAGGACTCCTCGCCGTCCTCCGACAAGGACTGGACCGGGGCGCTCTCGTCGTGGGGCATCGCCCTGCAGAAGACCGGTGACTACAGCCTCAAGACCGCGACCAGCGCGCTGACTTACGGGGGCTCCTCGGCCACCGACCTGTCGAACTTCGACACGCTCGTGCTGCCCGAGCCGAACATCAAGTTCACGACCGCCGAGAAGACCGCCATCATGAACTTCGTGAAGGCCGGCGGCGGGCTGTTCATGATCTCCGACCACACCGGGTCCGACCGCAACAACGACGGCTACGACGCGGTCCAGATCCTCAACGACCTGATGACCAACAACAGCGTCGACTCGACCGACCCGTTCGGCCTCTCCATCGACTCGCTGAACATCAGCTCCGGCTACCCGGCCGCCATCGGCGACAGCAGTAACCCGGTGCTGCACGGCTCCTTCGGCACCGTCACCAAGAGCCTCATCGCCAACGGCACCACGGCCACGATCAAGCCCGCCGACAACTCCGCCGCCAAGGGTCTTCTGTACCGCTCCGGTTACTCCGGCAACACCGGCGCCTTCTTCGCCACCAGCACCTTCGGCAGCGGCAAGGTCGCGTTCTGGGGCGACAGTTCGCCGGTCGACGACGGCACCGGCCAGTCCGGCAACACGCTCTACGACGGCTGGAACGACACCGGCGCCACCAACGCCGCCCTCGCCCTCAACGCCACGGAGTGGCTCTCCTCATGAGCCACTGATCACGGGTGCGGGCCGCGGAATCACACACCCCGACCCGCACCCGTTTCCCTGCCTTGCACGTCTTCTGCGCCTTCTACGTCGCTGTTCCCAACTCCCCCAACGCGCGACCCCGTTGGCGGACGATCAGCGTCCACACACCCGCCGCGACCGCCGCCACCCCCAGCACCGTCAGCATTCCCGTCGTATGGGACCCCGCGCTGTCGGCCGCCCTGGCCACCGGATTCGGCAGCCCCAACCGATCCGCCAGCCAGCCGACAGCCGCCGTCGCCGTGATCAGCGCGCCGCCCACCCGCAGCGCGGGCTGCACCCGCGCCCGCGCGAGGACCAGCAGTGACGGCAACGCGAGGCAGACCAGCAGGAGTTGGACCAGCTCGATGCCCAGGTTGAAGGCCAGGAGGCTGGTCGCCAACTGGCCTGTGGACAGGTGCATTTCGGCGAGGACGAACGAGAAGGCCATGCCGTGGCCCAGGCCGAACACGCCCGCCACGAGCGCTTCCTTGCCGGGGAACAGCGGGCGGATCGCGTGGACCGCGCCGACAAGGATGCTGGCCGCGATGAACGCCTCGACCGGTCGGCCGGGGATCTCGAAGCGGGTGAGGGCAGTTGCCGCAAGGGCGACGGAGTGGCCGACCGTGAAGGCGAGGGTGATGCCGCCGATGCGCCTGAGCGCCGCGCGCGGGCCGGCCAGGCCCCTCCAGCGTCCGCCGGCCGCCAACAGCGGTGCGGGGAGCAGCAGGATGAGCAGGAACAGCAGGTGGTCGGTGCCGGTGAGGATGTGGTTGCCGCCCAGTTCGAGCATGGCGACGAAACCGCGCCAGGCGCTGCCCTCGCCGAGGTCGACGGTCAGCGGCGGCACCTTCATGTGCCGGACGTCCAGGCGGATGGTGCCCACCTGCGTGGCGCCGTCACCCTCGACCTGACCCGCGGCCCAGTCCTGACGAACCGACACCAGCGTCACGTGTGTGACCACTTGGTGCACGATCACGTCGTAGCCGAGAGTGAAGTGCCGTACGTCCGCTCCCGCCGGCGGGGTGAGGACGGCCTTCGCGATCAGCTCGCGGTACGGGCCGGTGGAGGTCTGTTCGGTGCGGCTGAGGCTCAGCGCGCCGATGGTGACCTGCCAGGTCTTGCCCTTGAGGGTGGTGGGGTGGATGTGCCGGGCGAGGTAGGTACGGATCGCAACGGCCTTGGCGGGGAGGGCGGTTGAGGCGATCGTGTTGAGGTCGATGCCGCTCGCCCGGGAGAAGTCGTCGACCGGCAGCGCCAGCCGCGCGGTCACCGAGGCCTGGTACACGTCGAGTTGGACCACCGAGTGCGGCATCGGGTGCGCGGCGGCCGGCGACGCTCCGAGCAGGAGCGCCGCCGGTACCGCGATCGCGATCCCGGCCACCAGGCGAAGTAGCGCTGTGGTCAGCCAAGTTCGCGGTCGGGTCATGAGAAGGTGAACTCGCTGCCGTAGTCGCGGGTGTGGTCGCGGTACACGGTGTGGTAGTGGATCTGGTCCCGGTACACGACACCGTTCTGGCAGACGAACTCGACCCAGACGCCGGGGCCGTCGATGCGCACGTAGTCGCCCTGGGTGTCGAGGGCGGTACCTCCGGAGTACGCGACGTAGGTCTGGTTCAGCTCATGCTCGTACGTCTTCATGAGCTTCTTCGCGGTGGCGTCGTCCACGCTGGCGATCCAGGGATGGATGGCCTTCAGAACCAGCTGCTTCTGCTTCGGGGAGAGCGTGCTGACCTTGATGCCCTCCTTCGTCGCCGGGAACTGGCCGTCCTGGCCCGGGCCGAGGAGCACGTCACTGAACGACTCGGAGAGCTTGGCGGTGGCCAGCTGCTCCGTGCTCAGGCTGCCGGTGAGCGCGAGCAGGCCGTTGCGCATGGTCGCCAGGGGCGAATACGTGGTGCCGTCGTCGGCTGTCCAGGTGCTGGGCTCGACGCCGACGAAGAACGGGCTGGCGCCTGCCACCTTCCCCTTCTTGTAGGTCTCGTTGACGGCGAGGTGGTGACCGCCGAAGTGCAGCTGCCAGGTGCCGTCCACCGAGGGGGTGCCGAGGAACGCCAGGAAGTAGACGCCGCTGCCGTAACCGCCCATGCCGCCGCCTCCGGCGCCGCCGGACGGCGGGGTGCCGGTCGGGATGTCGGTGGCCGTCGAGCTCGCGGACGGGTCAGCCGTTGCCGACGGGTCCGCGGAGGCCGTGCTCGACGCGGTGTCCGACGGCGCCGGACCCGCGGAGCTGGTGCTCTGTGCGGCGTTGAGCACGTCGTCGGCTTTGATGATCTGCGTGATCTGGTCGTACCCGGTGCCCTTGCCGGTGCCCGTGGCGAGCTTCACCACCTTCATGGCGGCGGCGAGTTGAGTGTCCGTCAGGGAGCCCAGCTGGATGCCGGGACGGCAGGACGAGCCACACGGGAGGTTCGACCACGCGGTCGCGTTCGCCTGCGAGAAGTCCAGCAGCACCTCCGCCTGCTGGTCGGCGTCCAGCGTGTTCAGGAACGCGTTGGCCGCGCTGACCACGGCACCGACGCCGGTGGCCTTCTTGTCGACCGGGCGCTTGACGCCCGCCGCCGATTTACCGGTTCCGGTGTCCGTCGAGGCATTAGCCACGGCGAAACCGCCACCGACCAGCACAACTGCCGTGACGGCTCCGGCTATTCCACGCCAGGTCCGTCTCGTACGCACGAGACGGGTTCTTTCTTTACTCACGGACCACTCCTTCAATTCCAGAAAGATGTCCCAGCCGCATGGGCAGCACCCATCGCCGCTCGTCAGCGGTCGCAGGCAGGGGTCAGACACGCAGGCAGGGGTCAGACACGCAGGGGGCGGCACCGGCCGGCCGCTCGCGCGATCGTTGACAAGATTATCGACGTTCTCACCTGAATCTCAATGGATGGTCACGTAGGTAAAATAAGTTTCAGGTTGCACAGCAACGCGGCGTGAATTCACAGAATTCACTTAGGCAATTGCCAGGCTATTCTTATTGCCTGAATGGATTTACCTGCTACCAGGAGGTGCGGAAAGCACCGGCCCGCGTGACTCCGTCGGCCGCGTACGGCGGCGAGGCGACGTGTCGGGGGGTGTCCGCCCGCAGCGGTCGGCGCGTCAAGCACGGGCAGGCCGGTGAGCAACGGCCCCCGCGCCGATCCGAGGACGGACACCCCCCGGCGCGGCGCCGCCCCACAACGCACCCCGCGCCGAAGCGGACCCGCACCCACACACGGAGCCGCACCCCGACTCACCCAGGGGCGCGGGGAACTGCGCGACCAGCCCCCACCGAGCCCGCACCCGACGACGCCGCAGCGCACAGCACACCGTCGATCGAATCCTCCACGCCACGCGGCCTGAAGCAGCGCCCCACCGTCGCCGCGACCAGCGCCCCCGCCGCGATCACCAGCGTCGCGAACGCCCAAGCCAGCGGCTGTTCCGACTCGAACGACACGTACATCTGCACCGCCGGCGGCACCGCCACCAACAGCAACGGCCAGGCCAGATCGTCCCTACGGCCGAAATAGCCCGCCAACAACACCAGGATCACCGCGAGCACCAACCCGCCGCCACCGAACGCCTCGTCCGCCGTCGGCACAGGCACCGGTACCGACCCCGACGGAACGCAGACGACGTACGCCGCCGTCGCGACCCCGGCACCGAGCACGCGGGTCAGCCAGCGTTCCGGCCAGGGGCGCGTCCGCAGGGGGCTCAGCAACTTCTCGGTCATACGTACGAGGGTTCCCCCGCCGCCGGGGCCGCGACAGAGTACGCGTACTCAGATGCCGGCCGAGGATTCCCTCACGGTGTCGAGGGCGCCGTAGCGACAGGCCCGTCCACCGCCGTCAACGGCGTGGCCACGTCCTCCAGCGACCGCCGCTCCGCCCGTACCGCCAGCACCGCCGCCACCAGCCCCGCCGCGCACATCAGCGCCGCCCCGATCTGGAACGCGAGCACCGTGTCGCCGACCTTGCCCGTGCCCGTGAGGTCCGCGAACAGCAGCGGCCCGCTGATGCCACCCGCGGCCGTACCGAGGGCGTAGAAGAAGGCGATCGACATCGCCCGGGTCTCCATCGGGAAGATCTCCGAGACCGTCAGATACGCGCTGGACGCGCCGGCCGACGCGAAGAACAGGACCGCGCACCAGCACGCCGTCATCGTGGTCGCGCTCAGCGAACCCCGGTCGAACAGCCAGGCCGTGCCGAACAACAGCAGCCCCGAGAGCAGATACGTCGACGAGATCATCACCCGGCGGCCGACCGTGTCGAACAGCTTGCCCAGCAGCAGCGGGCCCAGGAAGTTGCCGACCGCGATGACCGCGAAGTAGTAACCGGTGTTGCCCGTCGGCACGTTGAAGAACTTCGTCAGGATCGCGCCGAAGCCGAAGGTGATCGCGTTGTAGAGGAACGCCTGGCCGATGAAAAGCGAGAAGCCGAGCGTCGCGCGCTTCGGATAGTCACGGAAGATCGTGCGGGCGATCTCCACGAACGAGACGCTCCTGCGCTGATGGATGGTGATCTCGCCCTCGGCGGACGGCAGTTCACGGCCCTGCTCGGCCTCGATCCGGCGCTCGATCGACGTCACCACCTCGTCCGCCTCCCGGTCCCGCCCGTGGATCAGCAGCCAGCGCGGGCTCTCCGGGACGTGCCGTCGTACGAGAAGAATGACCAGAGCGAGCACGGCGCCCAGCGCGAAGGTCAGCCGCCAGCCCACGTCCGCCGCGAAGATGTTGGTGTTCAGCGCGACGATCGACAACAACGAACCTCCCACCGCACCCACCCAGAAGCTGCCGTTGATGACCAGATCCACGCGGCCCCGGCAGTACGCCGGGATCAGTTCGTCGATCGCGGAGTTGATCGCCGCGTACTCGCCGCCGATCCCGAAGCCGGTGAGGAAGCGGAACGCGAAGAACCACCAGGTGGAGAAGGAGGCCGCGGTGAGGGCCGTCGCCGCCAAATACACCACCAGCGTGATCATGAAGAGTTTCTTACGGCCGTAGAGGTCGGTGAGGTGGCCCCAGAACAGGGCGCCCGAGCACGCGCCCGCCACATACAGCGCCGCCGCGATACCGGTGACCTGGCCGGAGCTGATCGGCAGCCCGCTGCCGGGCTCGGAGAGGCGGCTCGCGATGTTGCCGACGACCGTGACCTCCAGGCCGTCGAGGATCCACACGGTGCCGAGGCCGACGACGATCGTCCAGTGCCAGCGGGACCACGGGAGGCGGTCGAGCCGGGCGGGGATGGACGACGTGATCGTCCGGCCACCGCTCCCGGCAGGGCTGTCGGCACTCACACTCGCACTGGTCATCGGGGTTCCTCCTCGTCGAGCGAACCCCCTCCGGGTGCCCCCGGGAATCGGCCCCTACACCCCGCCTACACCCCGACCAGCCGCGTCACCGTATAGATCAACAAGCCCACCAACGACCCCACCACCGTGCCATTGATCCGGATGAACTGCAGGTCACGCCCGATGTTCGCCTCGATCTTCCGGGTCGTGTGCTCGGCGTCCCAGCCGGCCACCGTGTCCGTGATCAGCGAGGTGATCTCCTTGCGGTACGTCGTCACGACGTACACCGCCGCGCCCTCGACCCAGCCGTCGGCCTTCTCCCGCAGTTTCGGTTCTACGGCCATCCGCGCGCCCAGCGACAGCAGCGAGGCCCGCACCCGCAGCCGTAGCTCACTGCGCTCGTCCTCGGCGGCCGACACGATCATCGAGCGGACGGACGTCCACGCGCTGGCGATCAGGTCCTGGACCTCGCCGCGGCCGAGGACCTCGCCCTTGAGGCGCTCCACGCGCGCGCGGGTCTGCGTGTCGGACTGGAGGTCGGCGGCGAAGTCGCCGAGGAAGCGGTCCAGGGCACCGCGGGCCGGGTGGGAGGGCATGTCCCGCATCTCGGTGACGAAGCGGAGCAGCTCCTTGTAGACGCGCTCGCCGATGCGCTTGTCGACGAACCTCGGGGTCCAGCCGGGCGCGCCGCCCTCGACCGCGTCCATGACCTGCTCGTCGTGCAGGACCAGCCAGTCGTGCGCACGGGAGACGACCAGGTCCACGACCCGTTTGTGACCGCCGTCGGCGACGATCTTCTCCAGCGTCTTCCCTATCCCGGGCGCGATCTCCTGGGCGTCGGCACGGCGGGTGATCGCCTCGCCGACGATCGCCTGGACGTCGGAGTCCCGCAGCACCGTGAGGGCACCCCGGAGCGCTGCCGACAGCTCGGCCGTCACGCGGTCCGCGTGTTCCGGTACGGCGAGCCAGGCGCCGAGGCGGCTGCCGATGCCGACCGCGCGCAGGCGTTGCCGTACGACCTCCTCGGAGAGGAAGTTCTCGCCGACGAACTCGCCCAGGGAGACGCCCAGTTGGTCCTTCTTGGTGGGGATGATCGCGGTGTGCGGGATGGGCAGGCCCAGCGGGTGGCGGAAGAGGGCGGTGACCGCGAACCAGTCGGCCATCGCGCCGACCATGCCCGCCTCGGCCGCCGCGGCGACATAGCCCGCCCAGGGACCGGCGCCCGCGTGCGACGCCCACTTCGCGAGCACGTAGACGACGGCCACGAAGAGCAACAGGGCGAGCGCCGTCAGTTTCATCCGGCGGACGCCGCGCTGCCGCTCCTGGTCGGCCGCACTGAAGTTGGTCATCGTGCGGCGGGACCCGTCACGCTCGGTCGCCGCCCCCAACCCCACTTCTGTCTGGTCCATCCGCTCCACCCGTTCGCCGGTACCGTGCACATTGTCCCTTCCTGACCGACTCCCGGAACGGAACAGGAGTTCCCGCACTCACCCGATCGGGCAAAATGGCAGGACCCTGCCGCTCACCCGAGGAGATCCGTACCGCGTGACCAAGCGACGTGCTGGGGGTGGGGGGGTGCCCCCCACCAAGCAGCGTGCCCTGTTGGCCGCGATCATCACCTTGATCCTGGTCCTTTCCGCCTGCATATACGTCGGGGCGTCCGCCGGTGACGGTGGCGTCGACGACGGCAGGAACTCCGCCGGTTCCCGCTCCGGCGGCAACTCCGCCGCCCCCGCCTCCGCAGGCACCTGGGTGGGTACCTGGGCCGCCGCCCCGGTGCGCGCCGAAGTCGGCACGGAGGAGACCGGCATGGCGGGTCGCTCGGTGCGCAACATCGTCCACACGAGCGCCGGCGGCGCGGGCGCCCGGATCACCCTCTCGAACCTCTACGGCCAGGCCCCGCTCAGCGTCACCCACGCCTCGATCGCCGTCGCCGCCACCAGCAACAGCTCCGCCGCGGCCGCGGGCACCATGCGCCGGCTGACCTTCGGCGGCGCGACCTCGGTCACCGTCCCGGCCGGGCAGCAGACCCTCAGCGACGCCGTTCGTCTCCAAGTCCCGGCGGGCGCCGACCTGTTGGTCACCACCTACTCCCCCACCGCGTCGGGACCGGCCACCTACCACCCGTACGCGCGGCAGATCTCCTATCTCGCCGACGGCGACCACGCCGAGGACGCGACCGGCACGCCGTACCGCGAACGCACCGCGATCTGGCGCTACTTGACCGCGGTGGACGTGCTGAGCCACCAGGCGAACGGCACGGTCGTCGCGTTCGGCGACTCGATCACCGACGGGTCCACCTCGACGGAGAGCGCCAACCGCCGCTGGCCGGACGCCTTTTCGCAGCGGCTGCACGCGGCCGTCGCGGCCGGGCAGGACGTGCCGCGCTACAGCGTCGTCAACGAGGGCATCAGCGGCAACCAGATACTCGCGAGCCTCGCCGGCCGGCCCGCCGAGAACCAGAGCGGCCTCGTCCGCTTCGGCCGTGACGTGCTGGGCCGTCCGAACGTCAAGGTCGTCGTCATCGACCTCGGCGTCAACGACGTCCTGCACGGCGCCGGCGCCGACCGGGTCCTCACCGGCCTGCGCACCCTGGTCCGCCAGGCCCACGCCCGCGGCATCAAGGTCATCGGCGCGACCCTGATGCCCTTCGGCGGCCACCCCCGCTACTCGGCGGGCCGGAACGCGGTGCGCCAACAGGTCAACGCGGCGATCAGGAGCGGCACGGTCTACGACGCCGTCGTCGACTTCGACAAGGCGCTCCGCGACCCGTACGACCCGCGCCGGTTCGCCTCCGAGTACGACTCGGGCGACCATCTCCACCCCAGCGACCGGGGCTACCGGAAGATGGCCGCGACGATCGACCTGGCGGATCTCAAGGGCGCGGTACCCGCCCAGTTGTAGGCCCCGGTGGTGAGGCAGAGGCTCAGAGCCCTTCCAAAAACCTCAGGAACTCAGTCCCAGTCCCGGTGCCTGCGCTCCCGCCGGTCCCGGTGCCGCTCGCGCCGCTCCTCGTGCCGTTCCCTGCGCTCCTCGTGCCGGCGTCGCATCGCCTCGCGGTGCTCGTCCATGGCCTCGCGGTGGGAGCCGTAGAGCTGCTTGGCGGACGAGCCGCGCTCCAGCTTCTCCTGCCGGCGCTCCTCCTTGAGGCGCTGGCGTTCCGCGCGGGTCACCTTGCGTTCCACGCCTACGCCGCCCCAGAAGGCGAAGCCGGTGATGATCACGCGCGGGGCGCCCGGGTCGCCCGGCACGCCCTCCTGGCTGTGGTCGAAGCCGCCCATGATGCCGATGCCGCGGACGACGACCTCGACGCCCGGCGGCACGATGACCTGCGCGCCGCCCATGATCGCGACGCAGTTGATCTCGACCTCGCGGTCCGCGAAGTTCGCCTCGCGCAGGTCGATCTCGCCGCCGCCCCAGAAGGCGAAGGCGGTGAACCGCTTCGGGACCGTCCAGCGTCCCTTGCGCTGGAACCCGGACATGATGGCCACCGCGGCGGTCGAGGACCCCTCGCCGCCGACGATCCGCCCGGCCCAACTCCCGCTGTCCACCGGCTCCTTGACCATGTTCACCCGCGGCGGGGTGACCCCGGCGACCGGCAGGTCCTGGGTGATGGGCGTCAGTTCGCCGTACGTCCGCGCCTTGTAGGTCGCCTCCAGACGCTCCTCGAACTCCTCCATGTCGAGGCGGCCCTCCGCGACGGCGTCGCGCAGAACCTCGGCGACCCGCTCACGGTCGGCGTCGGATGCGCGGAGTTCCGGGACTGCGTCGTCGGTCATACGGAGCAGCCTACGAGTTCGCTTCCCGAAGGGCTACGACACCGCTTTCTCCGCCTGCTCGGCGTACATTTTCGCGATCACCGCCTCGATGTCCGGCTCGCGCACCGACAGGTCCACCATCGGGTACTCCGCCGCGATCCGCGCGACCAGCGGGGCCGCCGACTCCGACGCAGGAAAGGCCAGCCACTGCCGGGGGCCCTCCACCTTCACGACCCGCGCGTCGGGCACCTCGATCGGGGGCAACTCCCGTTCCAGGTCCACCACCAGGGTCCGTTCGCTCTCCCCCGCCTCGTGCAGACCGGTGAGCGGGCCGTCGTACATCAGGCGCCCGTGGTCGATGACCATCACGCGGGAGCACAGCTGCTCGATGTCCTGGAGGTCATGGGTGGTGAGCAGGACCGTGGTGCCCTGTTCGGCGTTCAAGTCCCGCAGGAACTCCCGGACTTTGGCCTTGGAGATGACGTCCAGGCCGATGGTCGGTTCGTCGAGGTAGAGCACCTCGGGGTCGTGCAGCAGGGCCGCCGCGATGTCGCCGCGCATCCGCTGGCCGAGGGAGAGCTGTCGTACGGGGACGTCCAACAGGGCGCCCAGTTCGAGGAGTTCGACACAGCGGTCGAGGTTCGCGGCGTAACGGGCGTCGGGGATGCGGTACATGCGGTGCATCAGCTTGTACGAGTCGATCAGCGGGAGGTCCCACCAGAGTGTGGTCCGCTGGCCGAAGACCACGCCGATGCGGTGCGCGAGCCGGGTGCGTTCGCGGGCCGGGTCGATGCCGGCGACCCGCAGCCGGCCCCCGGACGGGGTGAGGATGCCGGTCAGCATCTTGATGGTGGTCGACTTCCCGGCGCCGTTCGGACCGATGTAGCCGACCATCTCGCCGCGCGCCACCGTGAAGGAGATCGAGTCGACGGCCCGCACCTGCCGCCGTTCCCGTTTCATGAACCCGGTCTTCTTGCGCACGTCGAAGACCTTCTCGACGCGGTCCAGTTCGATGAACGCCTGCTCTGTCACCGTCAACTCCCAGTACTTCGGTACGACTTGAGCCCGGCGCGCCAGGCCAGCCCGGCCAGCGCGCAGAAGGCGAGTGCCACCAGCGGCGACGCGAACTGCGCGCCCGGCGGCAGATCCAGCGGGTACGGCCGCCCCAACACATAGGAGGCGGGCACCCAGTTGACGAAGGCGAGCGGCAGCATGAAGGTGACGCCCCGCACGAAGTCCTTGCCGAACACGGCCGGCGGATACTGCAGCAGCGTGGTGCCGCCGTACGTGAACGCGTTCTGCACCTCGGCCGCGTCCTGCGCCAGGATCTGGAAGGCCGCGCCCGCCACGAACAGCGCCCCGAAGATCGCCGCGCCGCAGAGCAGCATCATCGGCACCAACAGCAGCTTCCCGACAGTCCAGTCGACGTCGATGTGGAGCAGCGCGTACCCGAGCACCAGGCCGCCCTGGGTGATCCGGCCCAGGCGGCGCAGCGCGAACCGGTCGGCGCCGATCTGGGCCAGCACCGGTGCCGGGCGCACGAGCAGGGTGTCGAAGGAGCCGTCACGGATGCGGGCGCCGAGCACGTCCATCGAGCCGAGGACGAGGTCGGAGATGCCGAACGCGGTCGCCGACAGGCCGTAGAGGAAGGCGACTTCGGGCAGTGACCAGCCGCCCAGCGAGTGGACCTGGGAGAACATCAGCAGGATCGTGGCGAAGTCGAGGCCGGTCACCAGGAGGTTGCCGATCACGGTGATGACGAAGGACGTCCGGTAGGCCATGCTCGACCGGATCCACATCCCGGCGATCATCCCGTAGGCACGCAACCCCTCGCGCCAGCGCGGGAGTTCACCGTCACCCGCGTGCCGAAGGGGCACCCCCTCACTCGTTCGGGTCGTCTCAGCCACCCTGCACCACCACTCTCCGCGTAGCCGCCGACTGCATCAGCCGCCCCGCCGCGAGCAGCGCCACCGCCCAGGCCGCCTGGAAGGCGTACGCGTGGAGCGGGTCGGTCTTCCCCATCAGCACATCCGCGGGCATCTGGATCTGCGCCGCCCACGGCAGCGCGCGGACGACATCGCCGAGCGCGCCCGGGAACGCGTTCAGCGGGAGCACCATGCCCGAGCAGAAGATCCCCAGGATCATCATGGCCTGGTTGATGCCCGTGCCGTCCATCAGCCAGAACACGCTCAGCGCCGCGAGGTAGCGGATGCCGAAGCTGACGAGGATCGCCAGCAGCAGCGCCACCAGAAGAGCCGCCCAGGACATGACGTCCGTGGGCAGCGCCATCGGGAAGAACAGCGCGCCGAACACGAACGGGACCACGCCCCGGCCCAGCAGTTGGAACAGGGCCCGTCCGAAGTCGCTCGCCAGCCACCAGAGTTGGAGGTCGGCGGGCCGGTACAGGTCGACGGCGATGTCGCCCGTGCGGATCCGTTCCATCAGGTCCTTCTCGAACCCGCCGCCCTGGATCGCCAGCGTCGCGTACAGACACTGCCCCAGCCACACGTACGTCACCGCCTGCGCCTGGTCGTACCCCCCGAGATGCGGGCGCTGGTCCCACAGCGCCAGATAGGTGTAGACGAGGACGACACCGAAGACGGTGTTGGTGAAGACCCCGGCGAGCGTCGCCGCCCGGTACGTCGCGTACCGCCTGAAACCCCCCGCCGCGACGGCCGCGTACAACCGCCCAGCGCCCACAGAAACCAACCTCCACCCTGTCTTGACACCGAAGCGCAGGAGCCTAGTCCGCAGGTGGTGACGCACGCCACGCATTTTCCGGGCAAGTGCGTGCCGATCGGCGGGAACGGAACGCATGGTGCGAGAGTCTTCGTCTGGGGGCGCAGAAGCGCACAAGGCCGTACAGGAACGTACGAGGCAGTGCGGGACCGTACGACGCGAAACAGGAGTCCGTGCACGACATGAGCGACCAGCCGCAGCCGCAGCAGCCGAACCAGGGCTGGGCACCGAGAGAGCCGGAAGCGGCCGCCGCACCCGAGGCGCCCGGCGCGCCCGGCGGCGAGAAGCCCAAGAAGCCGAAGCGGCCCAAGCGCACCGGATGGCGGCGGGCGATCCCGACCTGGCGCATGACGCTCGCGGGGTTCATCGCGCTCGTGGCGCTGCTGATCGGCGCGTTCTTCCTCGGCTACTCGCTGGTCAAGATCCCGCCCGCCAACGCCCTCGCGATGAAGCAGTCGAACGTGTACCTCTACGCGGACGGCTCCCAACTCGCCCGCGACGGCGAGGTCAACCGGGAGAACGTGGGCCTCGCCCAGATCTCCGCGAACGCCCAGCACGCCGTACTGGCCGCCGAGGACCGGGACTTCTACTCCGAGTCCGCCGTCGACCCCAAGGCCATGGTCCGCGCCGCCTGGAACACCGCGACCGGCAAGGGAACCCAGTCGGGCTCCACGATCACCCAGCAGTACGTCAAGAACTACTACCTGGGCCAGGAACAGACCGTCACCCGCAAGGTGAAGGAGTTCTTCATCTCGATCAAGCTGGACCGCACGGAGTCCAAGGACGAGATCCTGGAGGGCTACCTCAACACCAGCTACTTCGGCCGCAACGCCTACGGCATCCAGGCGGCCGCCCAGGCCTACTACGGCAAGGACGCCACCGACCTCGACGCGGGCCGCGGCGCCTACCTCGCCGCACTGCTGAACGCGCCGAGCGAGTACGACGTCGTGGCGCATCCGGAGAACAAGGCCGCCGCGGTGGCCCGTTGGAACTACGTCCTCGACGGCATGGTCAAGAAGGGCTGGCTCACCCAGGCCGCGCGCACCGGCATGAAGTTCCCCATGCCGAAGGAGGCGACGGCATCGACGAGCATGTCGGGACAGCGGGGTTACATCGTCGGCGCGATCAAGGACTACCTCACCACCAACAAGATCATCGACGCGGACACCCTCGAAGCCGGCGGCTACCGCATCACCACCACCCTCCAGAAGAGCAAGCAGGACGCCTTCGTGAAGGCCGTCAACGACCAAGTCATGTCCAAGCTCGACAAGAAGAGCCGCAAGGTCGACAACTACGTGCGCGCGGGCGGCGCTTCGGTCGATCCCAAGACCGGCCACATCGTCGCGATGTACGGCGGCATCGACTACGTGAAGCAGTACACGAACGGCGCGACCCGCGGCGACTTCCAAGTCGGCTCCACCTTCAAGCCGTTCGTCCTCGCCTCGGCGATCCAGAACGACTCGCAGACCCAGGACGGCCAGACCATCACGCCCAACACCTACTACGACGGCACCAACAAGCGCCCCGTGGAAGGCTGGAACGGCGGCTCGTACGCCCCCGAGAACGAGGACGAGGCCTCCTACGGCGACATCACCGTCCGCACGGCGACGGACAAGTCCGTCAACTCGGTGTACGCGCAGATGGCAGTCGACGTGGGCCCGGACAAGGTGAAGCAGACGGCGATCGCCCTCGGCATCCCGTCCGACACCCCCGACCTGACCGCGACCCCGTCCATCGCGCTCGGCCCGTCCACCGCGAGCGTCCTCGACATGGCGGAGGCGTACGCCACGATCGCCAACCACGGTGAGCGGCACACGTACACGATGATCTCGAAGATCACCAAGGACGGCACGAGCGACATCAAGCTGCCGGAGAACAAGACGACCCGCGCGGTGAGCCGCGAGTCCGCCGACACCACGACCTCGGTCCTGCAGAGCGTCGTCGACAACGGCACGGCCACCGCGGCCCAGGGCGCCGACCGCCCCGCGGCCGGCAAGACCGGCACGGCGGAGGAGGACACGGCGGCCTGGTTCGCGGGCTACACCCCCGACCTGGCGACGGTCGTCTCGGTCATGGGCCAGGACCCGACCACCGCCGCCCACAAGTCGCTCTACGGCGCGATGGGCCTCGAACGTGTCAACGGCGGCGGGGCGCCCGCCGAGATCTGGGCCCAGTTCACCAAGTCCGCCCTCAAGGGCACCGAGGCGAGCGACTTCGACCTCCAGCTCCAGGACGGCGCCGAGACGGTCGCACCCCCGAGCCTGCAGCCCAGCCAGCCGGCGACGACGGGCAACCAGGACAACGGCGGTACGACCACCACCGGCGGCCAGGGCGACCAGGGCCAGACGCAGGGCCAGACGAACGGCGGCACGACGACCACCGGCGGCGACACCACGACGACCGGCGGCACCACGGGCACCACGACGGACGGCACCACGACCACGGGCGGCACCACGACCGACGGCGGAACCACGACCACCGGCGGCACCACGGGCACGACCACGGACGGCGGGACCACGACGACGGGCGGCACGACGGGGACGACGACGGACGGCACCACCGGCGGCACGACGACCGGGGGAACGACGGCGGGACCGCAGAGCACGGGTCGCAAGAAGGAGTGACCGGCTCTCCGGGCGGCTAGTGCCCGGAGGTCGCCTTCAGCCCCACGACCGCGACCAGCAGCAGACACACGAAGAAGATCCGGGCGGCGGTGACGGGCTCCCCCAGCACCACCATGCCGAGCACCGCCGCCCCGGCCGCGCCGATCCCGACCCACACGCCGTAGGCGGTACCGATGGGCAGCGACTTCGCGGCGTACGAGAGCAGCAGCATGCTGGCGACGATGCCGGCGCCGGTGAACACGCTGGGGACGAGGCGGGTGAAGCCGTCGGTGTACTTCATCCCGATCGACCAGCCGACTTCGAGCAGACCGGCGACGACGAGCAGAACCCAGGCCATGACAGGCACCTCCGAGACGTACGTACTGAACGGGGGTGCGTCGTCTTTCCGTGTCGCTGTCCCGGTACGGCGCGTCTCGTCGGGTTCCCTTCCAACGTAGCAAAGGGACGGCAAAAGGGGCTGGTGACGATGGTCACCAGCCCCTTCGAGGCTTGCTGCTACAGGTACGCGTCTACAGATACAGGCCGGTCGAGTCCTCGGACCCCTCGAACCGGTCGGCGGCCACGGCGTGCAGGTCCCGCTCGCGCATGAGGACGTAGGGGACCCCGCGCACCTCGACCTCGGCACGGTCCTCGGGGTCGTAGAGGACCCGGTCGCCGGGCTCCACGGTCCGCACGTTCTGTCCTACGGCGACGACGTCGGCCCAGGCAAGTCGGCGCCCCACGGCCGCCGTCGCGGGGATCAGGATCCCGCCACCCGAACGCCGCTCGCCCTCGCTCTTGTCCTGCCGCACGAGCACACGGTCGTGCAGCATCCGGATGGGCAGCTTGTCGTGCTGGGTGCTCTGCTCGTCTCTCTTGGCGCTCACGCCCACGAACCTACCTGCCCAGGACCCGTCCGTACGCGGGCGGGTCACCCACGGTTTCAGCCCTTACGACCGCTACGACGCCGGGACCCGAGGACGAACAGCCCCACGACCCCGACGGCCACGAGAGCGACGGGAACGATCCGCTCGACGCGCGGCGCACCCTCCTCGTCCACGAACTGACCCTTGACGTCACCGACGACCCGGTTGACGCCGACGTACGCCCTGCCGAGGGTGTGATCGATGCTCGACGCGACCTTGGCCTTCGCGTCGCCCACGATGGTCTTCGGGTGCACCCGCACCCCGATCTCGTCGAGCGTGTCGGCGAGGACATCGCGGCGACGCCTGATGTCCGCCTCGATCTGCGCCGGGGTTCTGGTGTCCGGCGTGTTCGACGTGTCCGTCACCGTACGGCCTCCGAAGTCTGCTGGTACTTGTGCCGGACAGTCTGTCAGCTCTCGCGCGGAGTGCACTGTCAGCACCCCCGGTTACGCTAGCGCGATGAGTGAACGACTCCAGCCCGGGGACGTTGCCCCCGCCTTCACGCTCCCCGACGCCGACGGCACCGAGGTGTCCCTCGCCGACCACAAGGGCCGCAAGGTCATCGTCTACTTCTACCCGGCGGCCCTGACCCCGGGCTGCACCAAGCAGGCCTGCGACTTCACGGACAACCTGGACCTGCTGACGGGCGCCGGCTACGACGTCATCGGCATCTCCCCCGACAAGCCGGAGAAGCTAGCCAAGTTCCGCGAGAAGGAGAACCTCAAGGTCACCCTCCTCGCGGACCCCGACAAGAAGGTCCTCGACGCCTACGCGGCCTTCGGCGAGAAGAAGAACTACGGCAAGACCTACATGGGCGTGATCCGCTCCACGATCATCGTGGACGAGTCCGGCAAGGTCGAACACGCGCTGTACAACGTACGGGCGACGGGCCACGTGGCGAAGATCATCAAGGACCTGGGCGTCTGAGGCGCTAGGCCTCCACCGCCTCTCCGTACCTGAACGACACCCACACATCAGGAGCCAGGTCGGGCCGCCCGGGCACCGACCTGCGCTCCCCGCCCCACTCCCCCGGCGCGAGCTCCTCACCGACCCGCCGCCAGAACGCCACGGCCCCCGGATTGACGTCCTGAAACGCGACCTCCCACTCCCCCGGATACCGCGCGACAACATCCCGCACGGCCCGCATCCCGACCCCGGCCCGCCGGGCACCGCGCACGACGAAGAAGCTGTTGAGCACCCGGGTGGGCGCTCCGACCGCCCGCACGAAGGCGAACCCGACGGGCCGCTCCCCCCTCCAGAAGAGATACGGCGCCCAGTCCCCATCCCTGCCGTCGAACGCCGCGTCCACCCGCTCACTGCGGAACGTGCCGTCGGGGTTGGGCAGTTGAGGTCGCCCTCCGACCGCGAACTCAGACAGATCATGCCGAAACATCAGCCAGAGCCGCTCGACGATGGGGCGGTCGGCGGGGGTGGCCAGTCGTACGTCTACGTCTACTTCTCCTGCTCCCACAAAAGAGGTCATGAAAAAAGCCTCCCGGCCGGACAAGGGTCCGCTCCCGAAAGGCTCCAGCGACCCACAGCCTACCAACCGCTTTACGTTACGGGCGTGACTGTCCGATAAGCGGCTCGTTACTCCGTTCGAGGCCACGAACGTGTGGTCGAGATCGGAGGGGAAACGGTGGGAGTCAGCGCGTATTCGCGGGAGCGGCTGGAGGAGGCGGCTCAGGGGGCTCGGACGTTGTCCGAGGCGTTGGAGAGGTTGGGGGTGGATCCGGGGAGCTCGACTCGGCGCTACGTCCTTGCGCGGATGAAGAAGCTGGGGGTGGACGTCTCCCACTTCGAGCGGGAGGGGGTGAAGTGGACGAAGGAGATCCTCCAGGCGGCCGTTTCGGCGTCGACGAACATGTGCGAGGTATTGCGGTGTCTCGGGCTGGAGGTCGTGGGCGGACACCACACGCACATCAGCCGTCGTATCAAGGCGTACGACATCGACACCTCGCATTTTCGGATGCCGAGCCGGCGGGGTGAAACCCGGCGCCCCCGGACACCTGAGGGACTGCTCGTCGAGCAGCCGACCGGTCAGGCTCGGCGCATCCCGAGCGATCGGCTCAAGGGGGCGATGAAGGCGTTGGGAATGCAGGAGCGGTGCGCTCTGTGTGGGGCGGAAGCGGTCTGGCGAGGACATCCGCTCCCGCTGGAGGTCGATCACCTCGACGGCAACTGGCGCGACAACCGCATCGAGAACCTCCGGTTCCTCTGCCCCAACTGCCACTCGACGACGGACAGTTATCGAGGACGTGGAAAGAGGCGGGGCAAAGGTGGCGCCCCATGAGCAACGGCGCGCAGTACACCCGCGAGCGACTGACCGAAGCCGCCGCGCGCTGCTCCGACATCGACGAGGTCATCGCCTTCTTCGGTACGCAGCCCTACGGCAAGCTTCGCCGCCACCTCTTTGGGCGTTTCGACCACTTCGGAATCGACGTCTCCCACATGCCACGCCAGAGACGATCGAACACGGCGCCATCCAAACCGGCCACCGATGAACTGCGTCGCACCATCGCTGGAGCCACATCCATCGCGGACGCGCTCCGCGTACTGGGTATGGAGCCGTACAACAGCAGACTGCGCACCCTGCTCCGCCAATGGCTGACGGAAGACGGCCTCGACACCTCCCACTTTCTGGGACAGGCGCACCAGCGAGGACGGTCGGGTGGCGTGCTTCTTCGGCGTGCCGAGGACATCCTCGTCCGGCACGACGGCAGTCGCCGAACGAGAACCCACCTGCTGCGTCGGGCGCTCCGGGAGGTGGGTGCACCAGAGGTATGCGCCGAATGCGGGATCGGCCCCGAGTGGCTCGGCAAGCCGATGACGCTGGAGGTCGATCACGTCAACGGGGACTGGAGCGACGACCGGCGCGAGAACCTGCGGTTGCTGTGCCCCAACTGTCACGCGATCACGAGCACATGGTGCAGAGGAGGTCGACAACGCAGTTGCGGCGCCCAGTAAAGTGGGTCTCAGCACTGGCGCCCGTACGCCAAGGGCTGAGCGGCGATCTTTAGGTGGTCGTGTTTGTCGGTTCGAATCCGACCGGGCGCACAAGGATGCCCCGCATCTTCGCTTCGTAGGTGCGGGGCATTTTCGTGAAGTCAGCCCAACAACTCCCGAACCACCGGCACCAACGCCCGGAACGCCTTCCCCCGATGGCTGATCGCGTTCTTCTCCTCGGCCGTGAGTTCCGCGCAGGTCCGTGTCTCGCCCTCCGGCTGGAGGATCGGGTCGTAGCCGAAGCCGTTCGTGCCCACCGGCACATGCCTCAGCACACCCATCAGCTGACCCTCGACCACCCGTTCCGTGCCGTCCGGCAGGGCAAGGGCCGCCGCGCAGGCGAAGTGGGCGCCCCTGTGTTCGTCCGCGATGTCCGAGAGCTGGGCCAGGAGGAGGTTCAAGTTGGCCTGGTCGTCGCCGTGTTGGCCGGACCAGCGGGCCGAGAAGATGCCGGGGACGCCGTTCAGGACGTCCACGCAGAGGCCTGAGTCGTCCGCCACCGCCGGGAGGCCCGTTGCCTGGGCCAGGGCGTGGGCCTTCAGGAGGGCGTTCTCCGCGAACGTCACGCCCGTTTCCTTGACGTCGGGGATGTCGGGGTAGGACTCCGCGCCGACGAGGTCGTGGGGCAGGTCCGCGGCGGTGAGGATCGACCTCAGTTCGGTGATTTTGCCGGCGTTGCGGGTGGCGAGGATCAGGCGTGTCATGGCGTTCAGTATTCCAACCTCCGCCGTACGACTACGACGTGCAGACCTTCGTCAGTTCGCCCGCCGCGTCCGTGACCGGGCTGATGTCGGGCGTGTTGTCGCCGTTCTTGACCGCCGTGCGGACGTTGTCGACAGCCGTCCGCAAGTCGTCCACCGCCTTGTTGACGTCCGCGTTGTCGGTCTTGTCGCCGATCTTGTCGAGGTCCTTCTCGATGGAGTTGAGGGACTCGTCGGTCTGGGTGGGGTCGTTGGCCGCGTTCTCCACCGCCTGTTGGAGGCCGGTGACGCTGTCGGCGATGGTGTCGGCGGTCTGGACGCAGTCGATGGCCTTGTCGACGGCGTCGCAGCCGGTGGCGAGTCCGGCGGTGAGGCCGATCGACGCCACGGTGGCGGCAATGGCGATACGGCGTCGGCTGCTTCGGCTTCGTCGGCTGGCGGCCATGGTTCGGTTTCCTCCCCGTGGGGCGTGCCTCGGCGGCCACTCCCCGTTTCCGTTCCGTATGCGTAGGGACGCGGGGGCGGGCCGCCGGGTTGATCCCGCAGCCCGCCTCTCTTGGTATGACCTTGGTGCGCCCTTTACCTGACCGTCCCAGCCTCTTACTTCTCCAGCGCGGCCTCAAGTGCCTTTCGCTGTACGGCGGTCAGCTCCTCGCAGCCGGTGACGGCGAGGTCGAGGAGGGCGTTGAGTTCGTCGCGTGCGAAGGGCTCGGCCTCGGCGGTGCCCTGGACCTCGACGAAGCGGCCGTCGCCGGTGCAGACGACGTTCATGTCGGTCTCGGCGCGGACGTCCTCCTCGTAGCAGAGGTCCAACAGCGGGACTCCGCCGACGATGCCGACGGAGACCGCGGAGACCGTGCCGGTGAGGGGCTGGCGGCCGGCCTTGATGAGCTTCTTGCCCTGGGCCCAGGTCACCGCGTCCGCGAGCGCGACGTACGCGCCGGTGATGGCGGCCGTACGGGTGCCGCCGTCGGCCTGGAGGACGTCGCAGTCGAGGACGATGGTGTTCTCGCCGAGGGCTTTGTAGTCGATGACCGCGCGGAGCGAGCGGCCGATGAGGCGGCTGATCTCGTGGGTGCGGCCGCCGATCTTGCCGCGGACGGACTCGCGGTCGCCGCGGGTGTTGGTGGCGCGGGGCAGCATGGAGTACTCCGCGGTGACCCAGCCCTCGCCGCTGCCCTTGCGCCAGCGGGGGACGCCTTCGGTGACGGAGGCGGTGCAGAAGACCTTCGTGTCGCCGAAGGAGACGAGGACGGAGCCCTCGGCGTGCTTGCTCCAGCCGCGTTCGATGGTGACGGGGCGGAGCTGTTCGGGGGTGCGGCCGTCGATTCGAGACATGGCGAAGAGCCTAGTGGTACATGAGGAAGGGGCTCCTCCCGCGGTGGGAAGAGCCCCTCAGCGCGTGACGCCGTAGGTGAAGTCGGGGTCGACGCTCGGGTCAAAGCCGGGAATGATCCCCGCGCTTCACATCAGGTCTTCGATGTCCGCCGCGATCGGGTCCGCGTCGGTGCCGATGACGACCTGGATCGCCGTGCCCATCTTGACGACGCCGTGGGCGCCGGCGGCCTTCAGGGCGGCCTCGTCGACCAGGGCGGGGTCCTTCACCTCGGTGCGCAGGCGGGTGATGCAGCCCTCGACCTCTTCGATGTTGTCGATGCCGCCCAGCCCGGCGACGATCTTCTCAGCCTTGGTGGCCATGTTGTTCTCTCCCTGATCCGAACCGCTTTGTCGCAGTAACCCACAGTTGGCCCAGCTTCGCGAGCGGTCATGTCGTGCGTGCCGAATGATGGTGACGATCACGTCGCCAACTGGTCTACACCACATTACCGAGGGGCGTCCATGAGTGCCGACAGTGCCGCCGCCCGTCCTGGGCGGACCCTTTGGGGCAACCTGTTCCAGGGGCTGCAGAAGATGGGCCGCAGTCTCCAACTCCCCATCGCCGTACTGCCGGCGGCCGGCATCCTCAACCGGCTCGGGCAGCCGGACGTGTTCGGGGACGACGGGCTGGGGTGGACCAATGTCTCGAAGGTGATGGCGGGCGCGGGCGGGGCGCTGCTCGACGGGCAGCTCGGGCTGCCGCTGCTGTTCTGCGTGGGCGTCGCGATCGGCATGGCGAAGAAGTCGGACGGGTCGACGGCGCTGGCCGGACTCGTCGGCTTCCTCGTCTACTACAACGTGCTGCGCCAGTTCCCGAAGGACTGCACGGGCGGCACGAACGTGGTGCCCGGCATCGGGTGCCAGGCCGCCGATCACACGGTCTCGGCATTCACGTACCAGAATCCCGGGGTGTTCGGCGGGATCGTGCTGGGGCTGCTGACCGCGTTCTTCTGGGTGCGGTTCCACCGTACGAAGCTGGTGGACTGGCTCGGCTTCTTCAACGGTCGGCGGCTGGTCCCGATCATCATGTCGTTCGTGGCGATCGCGGTCGCGGCGGTGGCGCTGTGGATCTGGCCGCCGATCGGCACCGGCCTTGAGCACTTCAGCGACTGGCTGAGCGCGCGGGGTGCGGTGGGCGCGGGGGTGTTCGGTCTCGCCAACCGGGCGCTGCTGGTCGTGGGGCTGCATCAGTTCCTGAACGTGCCCATCTGGTTCCAGTTCGGCAGCTATACGAAGCCGGACGGGACGGTGGTGCACGGTGACATCAACATGTTCCTGGCGGGTGACCCGAACGCGGGGCAGTTCACCTCGGGGTTCTTCCCGATCATGATGTTCGCGCTGCCGGCGGCGGCGCTCGCGATCGCACACTGCGCGAAGCCGAGCCGCCGCAAGGAGGTGAGCGGCCTGATGCTCTCGGTCGCGCTGACCTCCTTCGTCACCGGCATCACCGAGCCCATCGAGTATTCGTTCCTGTTCATCGCGCCCCTCCTCTACGCCGTTCACGCGGTGTTGACCGGTGTGTCGATGGCGGTGACCTGGGGGCTCGGGGTGCACGACGGGTTCAGCTTCTCGGCGGGGCTGATCGACTACGCGATCAACTGGAACCTGGCGACGAAACCGTGGGCGATCATTCCGATCGGGCTGTGCTTCGCGGCGGTGTACTACGTCGTCTTCCGTTTCGCGATCACGAAGTTCGACCTGAAGACTCCGGGGCGCGAGCCGGAGGACGAGCACGAGGACGTCACCAAAGCCTGAGGGAACAGGCAGGCAGGGCAAGCGAGTTGGGCCCCCGGACCATCGGTCCGGGGGCCCTTCTCCATGTACGCCGTCGTGTACGTCGCGTAGCGATTCGGTCGCAGAATCAGCGGGTTCCTTTATGCGGACTTCATCTGCTACAACAGGTCTACACCACTGAGTGGTGTAGACCACCACCCGATGGAGGAAGTCTATGAGCACCGCCACCGCGCCAACGGCGGCCCCCACGAAGAAGTGGGGATCCGGCCTGTTCCAGGGCCTGCAGAAGATCGGCCGCAGCCTACAGCTCCCGATCGCTGTGCTTCCGGCGGCGGGCATCCTGCTCCGGTTCGGTCAGGCCGACATCCACGACAAGCTGCATCTGCCGGACAAGGTGACGGCCGTCTTCGCCACCGCCGGTGGCGCGATCTTCGACAACCTGCCGCTCCTGTTCTGTATAGGTGTCGCGATCGGCTTCGCCAAGAAGTCCGACGGCTCCACCGCGCTGGCGGCGCTTGTCGGCTTCCTCGTCTACAGCAATGTGCTCAAGGCCTTCCCGGTCACCGACGCGCAGATCCTCAAGGGCGCGGACGTACCCGCGACCTACAACAACCCCGGTGTCCTCGGCGGCATCATCATGGGTCTGCTCTCCGCGGTGCTGTGGCAGAAGTTCCACCGGACCAAGCTGGTCGACTGGCTCGGCTTCTTCAACGGCCGCCGTCTCGTCCCGATCATCATGGCGTTCGTCGGCACGATCATGGGTGTCTTCTTCGGCCTGATCTGGAAGCCGATCGGCGAGGGCATCTCGAACTTCGGTGAGTGGATCACCGGTCTCGGCGCGTTCGGTGCCGGTCTGTTCGGTCTGATCAACCGCGGGCTGATCCCGGTCGGCATGCACCAGTTCGTCAACTCGGTGGCCTGGTTCCAGATCGGCGACTACAAGGACTCCACCGGCGCCGTCGTCCACGGTGACCTCACCCGCTTCTTCGCCGGTGACCCGACCGCCGGACAGTTCATGTCGGGCTTCTTCCCCATCATGATGTTCGGCCTGCCGGCCGCCGCGCTCGCCATCGCGCACACCGCCCGCCCCGAGCGCCGCAAGGCCGTGACCGGCATGATGATCTCGCTCGCGCTGACGTCCTTCGTGACCGGTGTGACCGAGCCGATCGAGTTCTCGTTCATGTTCATCGCCCCGGTGCTCTACGCGATCCACGCGGTGCTGACCGCCCTGTCCATGGCGATCACCTGGGCGCTCGGCGTCCACGCGGGCTTCACCTTCTCCGCGGGCTTCATCGACTACGCCCTCAACTGGAACCTCGCCACCAAGCCCTGGCTGATCATCCCGATCGGTCTGGTCTTCGGCGCGATCTACTACTTCGTCTTCCGCTTCGCGATCACCAAGTGGAACCTCCCCACCCCGGGCCGCGAGCCCGAGGAGGAGATCGAGGACCTCACCAAGGCGTGAGCCCGTCCAACGCCTGATGCCCGGCCCGGAGTTCGCTTCCGGCCCGGGCATCGTCGTAGCTCCGCCCGTTCAGACCGTGAGCACGATCTTCCCGCGCACCGACCTGTCCTCACTCCTGCGATGTGCCTCCGCCGCCTCGGCCAGCGGCAGGGTCAGGCCGACGCGGGTCCTCTTCTTCCCGTCGGCGACATCGGCGAGGATCCGGCCCAGCAGCGCGCCGTCGGACTGCGCGCTGACCCGGCGTACGTCGACACCGCGCTCCGGTACGGGATCCGGCACGACCGCGATGACGACGAAGACACCGCCGTCGCGCACGGCGTGGATCAGGTCACCGCCGATACCGGCGGGGTCCACGACGACATCGACCCCGCCGGGCACCGACTTCCGTACGGCGGCGGCGAGTTCCCCGGCATCGTGCGAGCGCCCGAGGACGATGCCGGCGCCGAGACCTTCGACGTACTTCTCGTCGCCGTCCGACGCCACGGCGACGACCTTGGCGCCGCGGCCCGCCGCGTGCTGGACCGCCCATCCGCCGATGGCGCCGCTCGCCCCGGTGACCAGCACGGTCTGCCCGGCTTCGAGTCCGCCCAGGTCGAGGGCCTGCCAGGCGGTCTCGGCGGTGATCGGCACGGACGCCGCCGTGACGTCGTCGACCCCGGCCGGGATCTCCGCCAGATGGGCGGAGTCGATGGAGACGACCTCCGCGTACGTGCCCTCCTGGTCGACGAACCAGGGCGCGAGCCCGGCGACCCGGGTACCGGGGGCGAAGGGTCCGTCGCCGTCGACGACCGTGCCCGCGAGGTCCGCGCCGAGGATGAACGGCGGTGCCAGGTCGGGCAGCACCTGGCGCAGCCATCCCGCGCGGGCCGCGAGGTCCGCCGGGTTCACGGAGGTCGCCGCCACCCGGACCCGGACCCGTCCGGCGCGCGGCGCGGGTTCGGGGATCTCGGTGACGGTGAGCACCTCGGGCCCGCCGAAGTCGTACTGCTGAATCGCCTTCATCACAGCCTCTTCCCTGCGAGATCAGGGTCCTCGCACGATCTACTAAGAGTTGCTTGCGGAAGCAAGCTTATGACTGTCAACTTGCCCCCGCAAGCGGTACGACGAAAAGGGGCGCTCACTCAGAAGCTGTCGCCACTGAGCGCCTCAAGGAAGACCTTCGGGTTCCAGTACTCGCGGTAGGTGACGACGAGTCCGTCGCGGAAGGTCACGAAGGTCGCGTAACTCATGTTGTAGGGATTGCCGTTGGACACCACGCTGCCGATCACGCTCCACTCCGCGATCGCCACGTTCTCGTCGGCGGTCGGGTAGACGCGCACTGAGGGGATCTCGCGGATGTCGATGAGGTCGGGGTAGCCGCGCAGGTAGTCGTAGAGCGCCTCGCGCCCCTCGATCCGGGCCGGCGATCCTTCGGGGGCGAACGGGAATTCGGCGACGACGTCCTCGGCGCACAGGTCCGTCCAGGCCTTCATGTCCTTGGCGAGGAAGGTGTCGAGGGTGCGCCGCAGCAGGTCGACGGCCGAGGGGGTGCTGCTCATCTCGTGCTCCTGTCATGGGTGGCGTCCGCCCGGGAGGGCGATTGCCGGACAGCCCGACACTAGCACTGTGTAAGCGACACAGCGACACTTATCTTCGAATGGTGCCGCGAACCACCCCGTCGGGCGGTCAGGTCACCATTCGAGCGGCATCGTGAACTTCCCGAGGCGGGCGACCTCGTCGGCGATCTCCGCGATCGTGGTGTGGTCAAGCTCCGCCTCGAACGCCTCGCGCGCACGGGTCAGCGCGGGCTGGAGACCGCCCACGATGTTGCTGCCGACCGCGCAGTCCGGCGGCGGCGGGCTGCGGTGCAGGGTGAACAGCCGGGTGTCCTCCACCGCCCGGTACACCTCCAGCAGCCCGATCTCCTCGGCCGGCCTGGCCAGCAACGCGCCGCCGCCCGCGCCGAGTTGGGACCTGGTGAGCCCGGCGGCGCTCAGCCGGGACAGCAGGCCGCGGATCACCACGGGGCTCGTACTGGCCGAGTGTGCGAGGTCCTCGGAGCGCAGGGGTTTGCCGCCGCTGACCGCGAGGGCGACCAGGGCGTGGACGGCGACGACGAAGCGGCTGCTGGTGGGCATGGCGGTCCCGGGGCGTGTAAGGGTGACGGTTACACGCCCCACTATGCCGCAGCGAGGGCTTGCCGTGCGATCGTGGATTGACGCACAATTTGCTTGCTTGAGCAATGAGTGCTCAGGATGCGATGACTGCCCTCGATGGTGCGACGCAGGAGATGAGAACCATGACTGATGTCCCGATGGCACGGGTCGCGGTGGTGACCGGCGGAGCCGGCGCGATCGGCGGTGCGATCGCCCGTGAACTCGCCCGCCTCGGACACCAGGTCGTCGTCCTGGACCGGGCCGGTGACGTCGCGTGCGATCTCGCCTCGGAGGCGGACGTACGGCGGGCCGCCGCCGAGATCCTGGAGCGGTACGGCCGGGTCGACGTGCTCGTCCACTCGGCCGCCGCCGTCGACCCGCAGGAGCTGGAGACCGTCGACCTCGCCACCTGGCGGCGGATCCAGTCCGTCAACGTCGAGTCGGTCCTGCTGCTCGCCCAGGCCTTCACGCCCGGGATGCGGGAGCGCGGGTTCGGCCGGATCGTACTGATCACCTCGGACACCGTCTGGAAGCCGCCGAGTCCCGACCTGCTCGGCTACATCACCAGCAAGGGGGCGCTCACCGCGTTCGCCCGCACGCTGGCCGCCGCGCTGGGCAGGGACGGAATCGCCGTGACGTCCGTGGCACCCGGGCTCACCCGCACCCCGTCGACCGCGTACCAGCCCGACGAGGCGTTCGACGCGGCCCTGGCCACCCAGGCACTCCCCCGCCCCCTCGTCCCCGAGGACGTCGCGGCGACCGTGGGCTTCCTGGCCGGCGACGCCGCGGAGGCACTGACCGGCCAGGTCCTGACGGTGGACGGCGGCAGCCTGCTGCGGTGAGCCCCCGGGCACGGCGAGGCCCCCGGCACTTTTCGGTACCGGGGGCCTTCGCGTCCGCAGAACTAGATCTCGTACGACGCTCTCGGCGCCGCCAGTTCCACCGGGCCGTCGAAGACCTCGCGCGCGTCGGCCAGGTTGGCCTGGGGGTCGGTCCACGGCGGGATGTGGGTCAGCACCAGCCGCCTGACCCCGGCCCTGGTCGCCGTCTCGCCCGCCTCGCGGCCGTTGAGGTGGAGGTCCGGGATGTTCTCCTTGCCGTGCGTGAACGCGGCCTCGCACAGGAACAGGTCGGTGTCCCGGGCGAGTTCGTCGAGGGACTCGCTGACGCCCGTGTCGCCGGAGTACGTCAGGGACCGCCCGCCGTGCTCGACGCGGATGCCGTACGCCTCGACGGGGTGGCGGACCCGCTCGGTGTGCACGGTGAAGGGGCCGACGTCGAACGTGGACGGCTTCACCGTGTGGAAGTCGAAGACCTCGCTCATGGAGGAGGCGGTGGGGGTGTCGGCGTAGGCCGTGGTCAGCCGGTGTTCGGTGCCTTCGGGGCCGTAGACCGGGATGGGGTCGCAGCGGCCGCCGTCGTGGCGGTAGTAGCGCGCGACGAAGTACGCGCACATGTCGATGCAGTGGTCGGCGTGCAGATGGCTGAGGAAGATCGCATCGAGGTCGTAGAGACCGCAGTGGCGCTGCAGCTCGCCAAGGGCGCCGTTGCCCATGTCGAGGAGCAGCCGGAAGCCGTCGGCCTCTACGAGGTAGCTCGAACAGGCCGATTCCGCGGACGGGAACGACCCCGAGCAGCCGACGACGGTGAGCTTCATAAAGCAGAAACCTCCGCTGGCGGGAACTTCTGGAGTTGGGTGACGGGGGTCGTGCGGTCCGTCGAGCGTAAGGCGCAAAAGGGCCGGTCGCTCCTCCGCCAAGGGCTGTTGTGGGGGAACTCACCTGTGGTGTCACCGGTTCGGCTGGAACCGGGGCGCGTGGGGTCTGCGAGAGGGCGCGCGGCGTTGTTTGCGCGCCGGTACGGTCGTTCGTATGAACACGTACTGGTGGCTCGCGCTTGCGGCCGTGGTGTTGCTGGCGCTCGTCGCCACGCTGGTCGACGGGTGGGGGCGGGGGTCGTCCCGACGGGTTCGGGGGGACCGGCCTCGGCCCGCTGAGATCTGGTGGGCGAATGTGCCCTACGAGGATCAGCCCGGGGGTGCGAAGGATCGGCCTTGTCTGGTGCTCGCGGTGCGGGGGCGGAAGGTCACCGTCGCGAAGATCACCAGTAAGTATCACGATGGGCGGGGTGGGGTGATTCCCTTGCCACCGGGGGCTGTTGGGGATGCGCGGGGGCGGGCCAGCTATCTGGAGACCGGCGAGTTGCGGAAGGTAGCTGTGTCCAACTTCCGGCGGAGGGTTGGGGTGGTGGACCCGGTCCTATGGGATCAGGTCCGTCACCTCACCGGCTGAAGGTTGTTCTTTGAGTGCGGGTGCGTGGGGGCTGGTCGCGCCCACGCGGCGGAGCCGCAAATCGATACAGCCCCGCGCCCCTAAAAACAAGGCGTGCCCCTCGGCCCCCTGGAATCAGGCCCAGAGTTGGCCCTGAAGCGTTGCGATCGCCTCTTCTGTCGTTGCCGCCGTGTAGACGCCTGTCGACAGGTATTTCCAGCCGCCGTCTGCCACCACGAAGGCGATGTCCGCGGTCTCCCCCGCTGCTACGGCCTTCTTGCCGACGCCGATTGCCGCGTGGAGGGCAGCGCCGGTGGAGACGCCGGCGAAGATGCCCTCCTGTTGGAGGAGTTCTCGGGTTCGGGTGACCGCGTCGGCTGAGCCGACTGAGAAGCGGGTGGTGAGGACGGAGGCGTCGTAGAGCTCGGGGACGAAGCCCTCGTCGAGGTTGCGGAGGCCGTAGACCAGGTCGTCGTAGCGCGGCTCGGCGGCGACGATCTTTACGTCCGGCTTGTGCTCGCGCAGGTAGCGGCCTACGCCCATGAGCGTGCCCGTGGTGCCCAGGCCTGCCACGAAGTGGGTGATCGACGGGAGGTCGGTGAGGATCTCCGGGCCCGTCGTCGCGTAGTGGGCGCCCGCGTTGTCCGGGTTGCCGTACTGGTAGAGCATCACCCAGTCCGGGTGTTCGGCGGAGAGTTCCTTGGCCACGCGGACTGCCGTGTTGGAGCCGCCCGCCGCGGGGCTGGGGATGATTTCGGCGCCCCACATGTTGAGCAGGTCACGGCGTTCCTGGGAGGTGTTCTCGGGCATCACGCAGACCATGCGGTAGCCCTTGAGCTTTGCCGCCATGGCCAATGAGATGCCGGTGTTGCCCGAGGTCGGCTCCAGGATCGTGCAGCCGGGGGTGAGGCGGCCGTCCTTCTCCGCCTGTTCGATCATGTGCAGGGCCGGGCGGTCCTTGACCGAGCCGGTCGGATTGCGGTCCTCCAGCTTGGCCCAGATGCGGACGTCGGTGGACGGCGAGAGCCGCGGCAGGCGCACCAGAGGGGTGTTGCCCACCGCGGCCAGCGGGGAGTCGTAACGCATCAGCGGTCAGCGGGCCTTAGTGCATGCCGCCGGCGACGGCCGGCAGGATCGTGACGTTGTCGCCGTCCGACAGCTTCGTGTTGATGCCGTCGAGGAAGCGGACGTCCTCGTCGTTCAGGTACACGTTGACGAAGCGGCGCAGTTCGCCGCCGTCCACGATGCGGGCCTGGATGCCCGCGTGCCGGGTTTCGAGGTCGGCGAAGAGCGCGGCGAGGTTCTCACCGGCACCCTCGACGGCCTTCTCGCCGCCGGTGTAGGTGCGGAGGATGGTGGGGATGCGGACCTCGATGGCCATGGCAAGGGGCTCCTGTCGGAAGCGGAAGGGGTCTGGTCTCGGTGGGCGCGCGGCACGAGCAGGGGCGCGCCTCGGCGCACGGCCGTACGGCGACTGCGCGCGGGTCAACAGATGGCGCTGCTGAGCCTGCACAGGTCGACGTGCAGCCGCGCCACGAGCAGCGTGCCCGGCGCCTTGTCGCTCACGTCGAGAAGAACCATGGGCTCATCGTATCGATTCCCTGTCCGGTCCTCGGTAGGGGATCTCACACTTCGGACGGATTTCATCCGGAGTACGAGATCAGGACCGGATCAGTACGACTCCACCACCTTGACGTCCTCCTCCGTGACCTCGCCCTCCAGGATCTGGTACGAGCGGAACTGGAAGGGGCCCGCCTCGTCGGAGTCGGCGGTGGAGACGAGGACGTAGTGGGCGCCGGGTTCGTTGGCGTAGGCGATGTCGGTGCGCGAGGGGTAGGCCTCGGTCGCCGTGTGGGAGTGGTAGATGATCACCGGCTCCTCGTCGCGGTCGTCCATGTCGCGGTAGAGCTTCAGCAGGTCCTGCGAGTCGAACTCGTAGAACGTGGGCGACCGGGCCGCGTTCAGCATCGGGACGAAGCGCTCGGGGCGGCCCTCGCCCACCGGGCCCGCGACGACTCCGCACGCCTCGTCGGGGTGGTCCGCGCGCGCGTGGGCGACGATCTGGTCGAAGAGGGCCTGGGTGATGGTCAGGGTCGGCATGGTCGTCAGGATAAGCAGAAGGGCCCCGTCGTACCGAGTGGTGGTACGACGGGGCCCATATGCCGGGATCCGACGGGTCAGCCGACCTTTTCGAACTGCGGGGCGCGGCGCTCGGTGATCTGCGGGTTGCGGGACTTGAGGGCGAACCAGCCGGCGGCCAGGGCGATGGTCCAGCCCGCCATCACGTAGAGACAGACCCGGGAGTCGGGGTCGTAGGCGATGAGGCCGGTGACGAAGAGCAGGAACGCGATGGCCACGTAGGAGAACTTCGCGCCGCCCGGGGCCGGGAAGGGCGAGGCCGGGAGGCGGCCCGCGTCGACCGCGCGGCGGTAGAGGACGTGGCTGATCAGGATCATCAGCCAGGTCCAGATGCCGGCGGCGGTGGCGACCGAGGTGACGTAGCCGAACGCCTTCTCCGGGACGACGTAGTTGAGGACCACGCCGATGCCCATGAAGGCGACGGAGATCGTGATGCCGGTCGCCGGGGTCTTGGAGGCGGAGAGCTTGCTGAAGACCTTCGGGGCCTCGCCGTTGTCCGCGAGGGTGCGGAGCATGCGGCCCGTGGAGTACATGCCCGAGTTGCAGGAGGAGAGGGCCGCCGTGAGGACCACGAAGTTGACGATTCCGGCGCCTGCCGGGATGCCGATCTTCGCGAACGCCTCGACGAACGGGCTGACGCCCGGGGCGAATTCGGTCCACTTGACGACGCAGAGGATGACCGTGAGGGCGCCGACGTAGAAGAGGGCGATGCGCCACGGGAGGGTGTTGATCGCCTTGGGGAGGGTCTTCTCGGGGTTCTCGGACTCGCCCGCGGTGACGCCGACCAGCTCGACCGCCAGGTAGGCGAACATGACGCCCTGGAGGGTCATCAGGGACGAGCCGATGCCCTTGGGGAAGAAGCCGTCGAACTGCCAGAGGTTGGCGACGGATGCGGTGTCACCGGCGCTGCTGAAGCCGAAGGTGAGGACGCCCAGGCCGATCACGATCATGCCGATGAGCGCGGTGACCTTGACCATCGAGAACCAGAACTCGATCTCACCGAACAGCTTCACCGAGATCAGGTTGGCCACGAAGAGGACGACCAGGAAGGCGAGTGCGGTCACCCACTGGGAGACGGCGGGGAACCAGTAGTTGACGTAGATGGCGGCGGCCGTGAGTTCGGCCATGCCGGTCACCACCCACATCAGCCAGTACGTCCAGGCGGTGAAGTAGCCGAAGAACGGGCCGAGGAACTCGCGTGAGTACTCCGCGAAGGAGCCCGACACCGGGCGGTACAGGAGCAGTTCGCCCAGCGCCCGCATGATGAAGAAGATGATCACGCCCGCGAGGGCGTACATGAAGATGAGGCTGGGTCCGGCCTTGGCGATGTTCGCCCCGGCCCCCAGGAACAGGCCGACGCCGACGGCGCCGCCGATCGCGATCATCTGGACCTGACGGCTGCCGAGCCCGCGCTCGTACCCCTCCTCGGGGGTCTTGTCCGTCTCGACCTGAGCGGAGGTCATGTGTGGTGCGCCTTTCTCCGAATCCCCCCATGGACTGGAGCTGCCCGGCCGAGGTCCGTCGGCCGCATGGCGAACCCGGCGGGACATGGGTGGCGTCCGCCGGGCGGTCGTGAAGATTTATCACGGTCGCAATCTTGATCGAAGGGGGCGTCTGTGGCGCACACCACAGGAAGAAGCGGACAAAAAGGAGCGACGGCCAGCATTCCTGGCCGTCGCGGTGACGTGATCGTTATTCGGATTTGAGCGTCCTCTGAGCGAACTCCGAGGGGCCGGGACGGCGGCCGTCGCGGTCAGCGCATCAGGGTGCTGACCAGCGTCTCCTGGAGGCCGCCCAGCCAGAGGTACGCCATCACCATCGGCTTGCGCGGGTCCTCGTCCGGGAGCCGGTAGAGGTCGTCGGTGTCGTCCTCGTCGGCGATGTCGAGGCGTGAACCGATCGCCAGGCGCAGGTCGTTGAGCGAGCCGAGCCACTGCCGGGACTCCTCGGCGGTGAGCTTGAGGATCGCGCCGCCGTCGCCGCCGGGGGTCAGCGAGTCCAGGGTGCGGACCACCGCGAGGGCGTTCTCGCGCTTGCCCGCCCTGAGGTCGTTCTCGGTGAAGCGGCGGAACTCGGCGGAGTGCGCCATCCGTTCCTCCGCGTCCTGCGGGGAGTCGGGGGCCTGCTCCGGGTCGGTGTACGCGTCCGGGAACAGGCGCCGGAGCACCGGGTCGGCGGGCGGTTCGCTCGGGCCCTCGGCGAAGAGTTCGGCGAGCGGGTCGTCCGAGGCCTCCTCGCCCGGGCCGGGGCCGATCAGCTCAAGGAGCTGGACGGCCAGCGACCGGATGATGGAGATCTCGACGTCGTCGAGCGCGACGGCCGCGCCGCCGCCGGGGAGCGGTTCGAAGTGTCCTGGCATCGGGATGGGTCGCTACTTCCGGTCCTGCTGGAGGGTGGCCCACAGACCGTAGCCGTGCATCGCCTGCACGTCGCGTTCCATCTCCTCGCGGCTTCCGCTGGAGACGACCGCGCGGCCCTTGTGGTGGACGTCGAGCATGAGCTTGTGGGCCTTGTCCTTGGAGTAGCCGAAGTACGTCTGGAAGACGTACGCGACGTAGCTCATGAGGTTGACCGGGTCGTTGTGCACGATCGTGACCCAGGGGACGTCCGGCTCGGGTACGGCGAAGACCTCCTCCGCCGACTCGGTCCGTTCGATCTCCAGGGGTGCGGGTGACGTCACACGGCCCATGCTGCCACCACAAGGGGGCCCCCGCACAAATGGGCCCCACAAATCGTCAGAGTGACGAGATGGGAGTACCATCACTCGTCATGAACACAGCGGACCTTGGGCTGCCGGTGGACGTTCCCTCGACGGCGCTCTTCACCGACCACTACGAGCTGACGATGCTGCAGGCCGCCCTCAAAGCGGGTACGGCCGACCGGCGTTCGGTCTTCGAGTGCTTCACCCGCCGGCTGCCCGAGGGCCGCCGCTACGGCGTCGTCGCGGGCACCGGACGCGTCCTGGACGCGGTGGAGAACTTCCGGTTCGACGCGGGCGTCCTCGACTTCCTGCGCGAGCGGAACGTCGTCAACGAGGAGACCCTGGAGTGGCTCGCCGCCTACCGCTTCAGCGGTGACGTCTGGGGCTACCCGGAGGGCGAGGTGTACTTCCCGGGTTCGCCGATCATGCGGGTCGAGGGCTCGTTCGCCGAGTGCGTGCTGCTGGAGACCGTGATCCTCTCCATCCTCAACCACGACTCCGCGATCGCGGCCGCCGCCTCCCGCATGGCCTCCGCCGCCGGGGACCGCCCGCTGATCGAGATGGGCGCCCGCCGCACCCACGAGCTGGCCGCCGTCGCCGCCTCCCGCGCCGCCTACGTCGGCGGCTTCGCCACCACCTCCGACCTCGCGGCCGGTTTCCGCTACGGCATCCCGACCGTCGGCACCTCCGCGCACGCCTTCACCCTGCTCCACGACAACGAACGCGACGCGTTCCAGGCCCAGGTGGACTCGCTGGGCCGCAACACCACCCTGCTCGTCGACACGTACGACGTCACCGAGGCGGTCCGTACGGCGGTCGAGGTCGCCGGGCCCGAACTCGGCGCCGTCCGCATCGACTCCGGCGACCTGCTGCTCGTCGCGCACCGGGTGCGGCAGCAGCTGGACGAGCTGGGCGCCGTCAACACGAAGATCATCGTGACCTCCGACCTGGACGAGTACGCCATCGCCTCGCTGGCGGCGGCGCCCGTGGACGCGTACGGCGTCGGCACCCAGCTGGTGACCGGCTCCGGGCACCCGACCTGCTCGATGGTCTACAAGCTGGTCGCCCGGGCCGAGTCCGCCGATCCGAAGGCGCCGCTGGTGCCGGTCGCGAAGAAGTCCAGCGGCGGCAAGACGTCGATCGGCGGGCGCAAGTGGGCGGCACGGCGGCTGGACGGCGACGGGATCGCGGAGGCGGAGGTCATCGGCACCGGGGCGGTCCCGGCCGAGCTGGCCGACCGGCAGCTGCTCGTCGAGCTGGTCAAGGGCGGCGAGGTCGTCGCCCGCGAGCCGCTGGACGTCGTACGGGACCGGCATGCGGTCGCTCGGGGCAACCTGCCGTTGTCGGCGACCCAGTTGTCGCGCGGGGAGGCCGTGATTCCCACGGAGTACGTGCATCTGCGGTCGGGTAGCCAAGACAGGTCCGCTGACCGAGACAGGACCGACAGGTAAGACAGGCCCGAAAAATCCGGGTGCGCCCTCCCGTTGTACCGCCGGAGTCTCTAGGCTCGAATCTCACTCTTCGTCGAAGGACACCACCATGCGCCGCGCCTTGATCGTCGTTGACGTGCAGAACGACTTCTGCGAGGGAGGCAGTCTCGCGGTGGCCGGGGGTGCGGATGTGGCCGCCGCCGTCACCGAGCTGATCGGGCAGGCTCCCGCCGGGTACCGGCATGTCGTGGCCACCCGCGACCACCACATCGCGCCCGGCGGGCACTTCGCCGACAACCCGGACTATGTCCGCTCCTGGCCCGCGCACTGTGTCGCGGGCACGGAGGGGGTCGGGTTCCACCCGAACTTCGCCCCCGCGGTCGCCTCCGGGGCGATCGACGCGGTGTTCGACAAGGGGGCGTATGCGGCGGCCTACAGCGGGTTCGAGGGGCACGACGAGAACGGGGTGTCGCTCGGGGACTGGCTGCGGGCGCGGGAGATCGACGAGGTGGATGTCGTCGGGATCGCGACCGACCACTGCGTGAAGGCGACCGCGCTGGATGCCGTGCGGGAGGGGTTCCGTACGCAGGTGTTGCTTGATCTCACGGCTGGGGTGGCCAAGGAGTCCACGGACCGTGCGCTGGAGGAACTGCGTTCAGCCGGGGTGGAGTTGACCGGGAAGCCGGTCGTCTAGCGGGCCGTTGTCTGTGGTTTTTTGTCTGCCGGCCGGTGGGGGCTGGTCGCGCCCACGCGGCGGAGCCGCAGATCGATACAGCCCCGCGCCCCTTCAGGGGCGCGGCTGTTTCGGCGCGTAGCTACCGCACTGAGCGCCGTCGGTCGGGTCTGCGGCGCCCCCGCGGCGGCACGCCTCGCAGGGGCTGCCTTTAAGGGGCGCGGGGAACTGCGCGACCAGCCCCCACCGGGCCGCGGACAACGCACAACCCCTCACGCAGCCGCCGGAGGCCTCCGCAGCAGCGCCCGGATCGGATGCCACAGCTCCTGCGGCAGCTCCGGGCCGGGGATCACGACAGCGTTGTCAGGCGCAGGTGCCGTGCGCCATATCAGGCCGTCGGGGTGGTGCAGGACGGCCGTGATCTCGTCCGGGGTCGGCGGCTCCGCGTTGCCGCGCAGGTAGACGGCCCGCATTCCGAGGTTGCGGAGCCGGGTCAGGGCCCGGGCGCGGTTGCGTGCGTGGACGAGAACGCGGACGCAGCCGTCACCCTGGGCGCTGGGTCTGGGCAGGTTCAGCGCCACCACCACGCTGCCTGTCGGCAGCCTGCAGAAACCTCCTGCGGACAATGCGGTCACACCCCCTGGCGGGTCGAGGTCGAGGTCGGTGTCAATAAGCCAAGCACAGGACGCACCTAAACACGGATCGGCGGCGACCCGCCAGGGGGTCACCGCCGATACGTTTCTGACCTGCGCTTTTACCGACTACTTCGCCGAAGGGCCGACCTGGAGGCTCACCGTCGAGCCATTGTGCGACCCCTTGACGATCTTGATCCGGGTGTTGGTGTCAGTGATCTTGACACCGGCTGTCGGGTTCGACGTGTCGTAGTAGGTCGACGTGCCGTCGTCGAAGACCGGCACGCCCGGCTGCGACTTGATCTTGGTCGCGACGTCCGCGCTGTGCAGCGTCATCGAGTCCGTCCGGTCCAGGCCGAACGGTGAGTCGTAGGCCTGGATGCGGTTGCGCATCAGCGTGCCGTCGGACCACTTCAGCTGCGTCGGGTGGGAGTCGACCGGCAGGATCAGACCCTCACCGGCGTGCTCGCTGGTGTTGTCGTCCGCCTGCGAGGTGTCCCACTTCCAGATCAACAGGCCGTTCTGGTAGGCGTAGTGCTCCACCCAGTCCGGACGCGTCGTCGAGAAGCCGAAGTTGTACGGGCCGACCTTCAACACCTTGTCGTACGACACGTATTGACGGTTCTCGGCGATGTAGTACTGCGCGTAGTCATCCGTGAAGGACGAGCCGATGCGGGTGAAGCCCTTGGCCGTCCACGCGGGGTCGGCCGTCTCGGCGTTGTCGGAGAAGAGGGCGGTGCCGTCGGCGGTCACGGCGATCTCGTCGGCCGTGAAGCCCTTCTGCGCCACACCGCTGTCCGTCTGGTAGCGGAAACGGACGTCGATCTTCTGGCCCGCGTAGGCGTCCAGCGGGTACGTCAGCTTCTGGTACGCGGCCGCCGTGCCGGTGAGGGCCGGGTTGCCGCTGCCGTCACGCGGGATGGCGGAGCCGTCGGCCAGGGTGCCGTCGATCGGGGTCCAGGTCGCGCCGCCGTCCTTCGACACCTCGGTGTAGAGGTAGTCGTAGTCCTGCTCGGCGTCGTACCAGCCGTCCAGCGTGAGCGCTGCGGACGTCTTGCCCGTCAAGTCCACTGTGCGGGAAAGGGTGTTGCTCAGGTCGTTGCCGCTGCCGCTCCACCACTGGGTGGCACCCTGCGCCGGGGCGACGACGTCGGTGGTGACCTCCTTCTCGGGCAACTGCACCACGAGAGCCTGGGGGTTCTTGGTGTTGTACTCCGCGACGCCCAGCGTGTGCTTCGACTTGGTGCCGGCCTTGGCGACGTCGTAGTCCAGCCAGCCCAGTTGGAGCTTGTCCCAGGCGTTCATGTCGCCGGGCAGGTCGCCGATGGCCTCCTTGCCGGTGCCGAGCCAGGAGCCGGACGACATCAGCGTCCAGAAGCCGGTGGAGTTCTCGCCGCCCGCGGTGTCGTACTCGTCGGGCAGGCCGAGGTCGTGGCCGTACTCGTGGGCGTAGACGCCGAGTCCGCCGTTCTCCGGCTGGATGGTGTAGTCGCCGACCCAGATGCCGGTGTCGCCGACCTGGGTGCCGCCGAGCTTGTTGGTGCCGGGGCCGGTGGAGCCGGCGTCGGTGCCGAAGGCGTACCAGCGGTGGGCCCAGATCGCGTCCTCGCCCTGCGCGCCGCCGCCGGCGGACTCGTCCTCACCGGCGTGCACGATCTGGAAGTGGTCGATGTAGCCGTCGGGCTCGTTGAAGTTGCCGTCGCCGTCGTAGTCGTAGCGGTCCCACTGGTCGAACTGGGCCAGCTCCGTCTTGATCTCGGCGGCCGTGTCACCCGCGGCCTCACGCTGGGCGACCCAGGCGTTGACGCCGTCCTGCACCGCGTACCAGGCGCCGGTGGAGGCCTTGTTGGAGCCGTAACGGGCCTCGTTGTAGGGGACCTTGACCCAGTCGGTGACCTCGCCGTCGACCGAGTAGCGGCCCGAGGACTGCTTCTCGTAGTACTTCTTGAGCGACTCGGTGTTCTTGCCGGTGCCGAAGTACAGGTCCTGGAAGTGCGCCTGGTTGTAATCCGCCTGCCAGGCCGTCGAGTTGTCCTTCGCCCGGTCGGGCGCGGCTATCTGGTTGTGCAGCGGGCCGACGGTGCCGCCGTAGCGGCTGTCGACCTGGTCGCCGAACTCGACCAGGATCGTGAAGATCTTGTCGGTCTTCTCGCGGCCCAGCTCGACGTACTTGCTCTTGCCGCCGCCCTTGCTCTTGAGCTGCACGACCTGCGAGCCGTTGCGGTCCTTGACCGACGCCTTGCCGGATATGACCTGGTTCAGGGCCTCTTGGTGCTGCGCGTCCCGCGTCTTGCTCAGCGGGCCGTCGAGGTCGTGCTCCTTCTGTGCGACCGGTGCCGGGTCGTGCCGGTCGACAGTGGCGGCCTTGGCCGAGGTGTCGGCCTGCGCCACGGCGAACGTCGAGAACGTGGCGGTGGCCGCCGCGAGGGCCACGCCCACCGCGGCCGCTCTGAACGTCCAGGGTCTGCTGGTCACTTGAGGTCCTCCCCTGCGCACCCGACCGCGCGGAAGGGGGGTCCTGGAAGTCATGGAAGGTCCGCGCGCGGTGTCCGCGTGATAGTCAAGTGACGTTATTTGACTAGAGGTTTACGGGAAAAGACAGACCTTGACTTGAACAGGACAAGTGCATTAAGGCCTGCCCGGCGGATCAGGTCGGAGGAAATCGGCGGTGCCTGACCAACCCGGGTGAGCGGGGCGTGGTGCGTGCAGCTGCAAGGCGGAGGAGGGAGTCCGACGCGGAGCGTCGGCGAGTGACGACAACGCGGCAGATGTGCGTGCCACGCCCCGCGTCTGCGGCATGATCCGCCGGGCAGGCCCTAGGCGAAGCGGGGGTCCGCTTTACGGACACGCGCGGCCGACTCGCGCCTCCCCCAACGGGCGCGTACATCCGTCCACTTGGCGGACGGTATGACTCCGTGCGCCCCCCATGCTCCGGAGCTGTGTGTTAGGTCATGCTTACTGCACGTTCCACTCGGGCATGCAGGCGAATAGAGTCGATTGGCGGAACGCCCGGAACCGGCGGAAAGCCAGGCCGACATCCTTGTCGCACCCCCGTTTCACGGGCTCCCCTCCATCGCCTAACGAGGACTCGATTGCCATGCCTCGTCCGACCGCCGCACAGCTCGCCTACGGTTCGTTCACCGTGATCTTCTCGACGCTCGCCATGCTGCTGCTGTCACAGACGAACTCGGGTCTGGGCATCGCGGTCATCGCGTGCGCCGCACTCGCCCTCGGGCTGCTCGTCTCCCTGACGGTGCCGCAGCCCAGGACCCGCACCGCCACAGCTGCCCAGGCCGCCCCCCAGACCGCCGCTCCGGCCGTTCCGCAGCAGCAGCGGGTGCCGGTGCCGGTACGGCGGGAGACCGTGTCCGCCGCCGCGTCGTCCGCGTCCGCGGAGCCGGTACGGGAGCGGAGCACTCCCTAGACCAAGCACAAGCCCCGGCTCACCTACGCGAATCGGCGGGTCCGTTGACCACGGACCCGCCGATCGCTGTGTGCACCCCGGGCGTCGACCCCCGGTCACGTCAACGCGTGCTGACCACCACGGTCTTGGCGGCCTTGTCGTGCAGACCCTGCTTGTACGGCTTGTCGAAGAAGCTCCAGCCACCGCAGATCGCCGTCCAGATGCAGGCGCAGCAGAACGCGAACGGGATCCACAGCACCGCCGCGCGGATCAGGTTGGTCTGCACGGACGGCGTCGACCCGTTGTCGAGGTTCGCCACCCGCAGGCCCAGCCACTTCTTGCCCAGCGTCTGCCCCGACTTGGCCATCATCACGGTGTCGTAGCCGATGTAGAGCACGCCCGCGATGAGCGACTGGCCGAGCGACTTGGCGTACGACGCGCCGTTGGAGCCGACGTCGTACTCGTGGACGCCGAAGGCCCAGGTGACCAGCCAGACGATGATGCCGACGAGGATCAGGTCGATGATCCGGGCCAGCGTGCGGCGGCCGCTGTCGGCGAGCGGAGGCATGCCGGCGAGCGGGTCGCTGGGGTAGGAGCCGCCGCCGTAGGGGTCACCGCCACCGCCGCCGTACGGAGGAGGCTGCGGAGGCTGGTTCCCGTAGGACTGGTCGTACGGTGAGCCCGATCCCTGGCCAGGAGGGGGCTGCTTCCTGAACGGGTCGTCTTCCGGCGGCTGCTGGCCGGAGCCCGGAGGCGGTTCGGTGCTCATGGGCCGAGTCGACCGCGAACCGCCCGCCTCCGCATCCGGCGAGCGGCCGTCCGGGGTACGGAATCAGGTACCCCGGATGCCGTACGCGCCTATGCCGCTACGAACGTATGTGCTGCCTTGTCGTGCCAGCACTGATGCCAGGGCCGGTCGAACAGACACCAGGCGACGCCGACGATCCCGATGCCCAGCAGCCCCGGGACGCTGTAGACCAGCCAGCGGCGCAGCGCCCCGCCGAAACCGGGCGGCTCGTGGCTCTCGATGCCGCGGACCTCGATCCCGCAGAGCTTCTTGCCGAGGGTGCGGCCCCACTTGCCGGTGGGCAGCGCCTCGTAGAGGACTCCGAAGAGGAGGAGGACGGCGAGGACGATGCCCAGGTAGGCGGACGTGGTGCCGTCCAGCAGCCAGACCGTCTCGGTACGGCCGGAGAGCTTGGCCGCGTCGATCTTCTCGTTGAGGTGGTCGACGGCCTTGGTGCCCAGCGGTACGGCGGCCGCTGCGGTGACCGCGCCGAGCACGACGGTGTCGATCAGCCGCGCGATCAGCCGCTTGCCGAGCCCGGCGGGCCGCGCCGCCGACTGCCGCCTGGCCGCCGCCTGGAACACGTCCTCGACGGGCGGCTTCCAGGGCGCCACGGGCGCTTCCTCGTCCCCGGCCAGCCGGTGCACCTGCTGCGCCCAGGACGGCTGCCCGCCACCGGGCCCGGCAGCCATGGGCGTGCCTACGGCGGCCCCCTGGGGCTGCGCCGGGCCGGGCTGCTGGGGGACGCCGGGGGCGGACTGCTGGGGCCCGGAGAGAGCCGTAGAGGCGGAGGCGGGCGCGGCGGAGGGTGCCCCGGTGCCGGTGCCCGCCTGGCCCGCCTGAGCCTGTGCGGCACGGGCGGCGGCCGCCTTTCCGGCGCCGAAGCCGGGACCGGAGGGGTCGCTGGAGGGGGCGTTCCCGGCGGGGCTGTCGGGGCCGAAGCCGCCGCCGGCGGCGGAGCCGGTTCCCACGGGACCCTGCACCCCGGGACCACCGGGGTTGGCCCCGGCCGCGGAGTCGGACCGGGCCGAGCCCTGCGGGCCGTAGCCACCGGCGTCCGCGCCGGACCCGACCGCACCTGCCCCGGCCGGGCCCTGCGGACCGAAGCCCCCCGTGCCCCCGCCCTGCGCCTCCGGCGCCCCGCCCTGTTGGGGCGTGCGCGGGGTCGGGCGGCGGAAAGTGGTCGTGCCCTCGTCGGGGGCCGGGGCCGACGGGGACGGGATGTCCGCGCCCGGGGTCGGGCGGCGGAAGACGAAGGTGCCGGGGTTGGGCGGTTCCTCCGGGGTGACCGGCGCCGGGGTGTCCGCAGGCACTCTCGGGTCCGCGCCCGTTCTCGGGTCCGGGGAGCCCCAGGAGACGCGGCGGTCCTGGTCGCCGCCGAAGCCGCTCTGGTGGGCGCGGTCCGCGCCCCATGCCGCCGCCGGTTCGGGGCGGCTGCCGTGCTGGGCCCGCGCCGGGCTCACCTGGTTGTCCGGCGCCGGGTCCTCGTCGAAGAAGTGCGGCCCGGTCTCCTCGACGGACGCACCCGGCGCGCCTGGCGGCAGGCCGTCCGAGGGCGCCGGGCGGCTGGTGCCGGGCACCCAGGCCGCGCCGTTCCAGTACCGGACATAGCCAGGAATGGACGGGTCCGGGTAGTACCCCTCGCGGGGCCTGTCGTCACCGGGTGCCGGGGTTGGGGCGCTCATGTCCGTCGTCCCGTATCTGCTCGGAGGTCAAATGGGGGTGTCCACATCTATCAGACCCGTGCGACCGCCACTGCCCGTCCCGTCGGACCCACCCCTTTCCGGGCAACCTCGTGCACGGAGTCCACACGCCCCGAAGCCCCGCGAAGCCTTGATGACGCCTCGCGGAAAAAAAGATTCCCGAACTCGCGTAATGCTTCAGCCCGCACGCCCTCTCCACTCGTACGGGCCCACCGCAGGGCCCGGTCAGCGAGAGGAGACACACGTCATGCACACAGTCGTGGAGCGGGAGTTGGAGCTCAAACTCATCCTGTCGCCGGAGCGGAGCATTCCGGTCCCGGCGCGGTTGAGCTATCGCACCGACGACCCGTACGCCGTCCACATCTCCTTCCACATCAACTCCGAGCACCCCGTGCACTGGACGTTCGCCCGCGAACTGCTCGTCGAGGGGGTGTTCCGGCCGTGCGGGCACGGGGACGTGCGGGTGTGGCCGACGAAGGTGGAGCGGCGCAGTGTCGTCCTGATGGCGCTGAGTTCACCCGATGGGGACGCCCTGCTGGAGGCTCCGGCGGCGCAGGTGTCGGCTTGGCTGGAGCGCACTCTGCGGGTGGTCCCTCCGGGCTCTGAGGCTGAGCAGCTCGGCATCGACGACGGCCTGGCCGAGCTGCTCGCACCGACCCCGGCCGACGATCTGTGGCTGCGCGACCCGTGGCCGTCGGACGAGTCGCGGGACGGGGAGTGAGCCGTAGGAAGAGGAAGGGGAGTCAGAACAGCTTGCCCGGGTTGAGGATCCCCAGCGGGTCGAAGGTCGCCTTGACCGCCCGCTGCATCTCGACGCCCACCGGGCCGATCTCGCGGGCCAGCCACTCCTTCTTCAGGACGCCGACGCCGTGTTCGCCGGTGATGGTGCCGCCGAGTTCCAGGCCGAGGGCCATGATCTCGTCGAAGGACTCGCGGGCGCGCCGGGACTCGTCGGCGTCCTGGGCGTCGAAGCAGACGGTGGGGTGCGTGTTGCCGTCGCCGGCGTGCGCGCAGACGCCGATCGTCAGCCGGTACTTCTCGCCGATCCGTTCCACCCCTTCGAGCATCTCGCCGAGCCGGGACCGGGGCACGCACACGTCGTCGATCATCGTCGTGCCCTTGACCGCCTCCAGCGCCGTGAGCGACAACCGCCGCGCCTGGAGCAGCAGTTCGGACTCGGCCGCGTCCTCGGCGGGGACGACCTGCGTGGCTCCGGCCGCTTCGCACAGGGCTCCTACGGCGGCCAGGTCGGCGGCCGGGTCCAGCGTGTCGAAGGCCGCCAGCAGCAACGCCTCGGTGCTCTCGGGCAGTCCCATGTGCGCCAGGTCGTTGACGGCCTTGACGGTCGTACGGTCCATCAGTTCGAGGAGGGACGGCACGTGCCCGCCCGCCATGATCCGGCACACGGCGTCGCACGCGGCCGCCGCGGACCCGAACTCGGCGGCCAGGACGAGCTGTTGGGGCGGCCGCGGCTTCAGCGCCAGGATCGCCTTCACGACGATCCCGAGCGAGCCCTCCGAGCCGACGAACAGCCGGGTCAGGTCGTACCCGGCGACCCCTTTGGCCGTACGCCGGCCGGTGCTCATCAGCCGCCCGTCGGCGAGGACGACGTCCAGGCCGAGGACGTACTCCGCCGTCACCCCGTACTTCACACAGCAGAGCCCGCCGGACGCGGTGCCGATGTTGCCGCCGATCGTGCACATCTCCCAACTGGAGGGATCCGGCGGGTAGTAGAGGCCGTGTTCGTTGACCGCGCGGGAGAGGGTCGCGTTGATGACACCCGGCTCGACGACCGCGATGCGGTCCACCGGGCTGATCTCCAGGATGCGGTCCATCTTGACGAGGGACAGCACGATGCAGCCCTCGGAGGCGTTGGCCGCGCCGGACAGGCCGGTGCGGGCGCCCTGCGGGACGACCGGGAGACGCAGTTCGGTGGCGACCCGCATGACGTGCTGGACCTGCTCGACCGTGCGCGGCAGCACGACGACGGCGGGCGTGCCGGACGGGCAGAAGCTCGCCATGTCGTTGGCGTACGAGTCCGTGACGTCCGGGTCGGTGAGGACGGCCTCGGCGGGCAGCCCGGCCAGCAGCCGGTCGACGAGGGTCCCGGTGTCCTGGTCGCGAGGCGCTTCGATACGGCTCATGATCACAGCGTCGCACTCGCGGCCATCGGTGTGAACCCCGTCCGCGCGTGGCTTTGGGTGCCGGGATGTGGTCGTCGTACTGACGCACAGTGAGCGCCATGGAGAACGAACAGCGGAGCCCCGGTACGTCCCTGGTGGCGGAGGCGCCCCGGCGGCGCTCCCCCGTTCCGCGCCGGGTGCTGATCGCCTCGGTCGCCGGGTGCGCCGTGGTCGGCGGGCTGCTGTGGCTGCTGCCCGAGGAGCCGCGCCCCGCGCCGCCGCCCGCTCCGGGGCCCAAGGCGCAGGCGCTGAGCGCGGTCACCGCGGGGGTGCCGGCCGCGCTGCCGGACCTGGCCGCGCTGATCGGCGACCGTGAGACGCGGGTGCGGGTCCATCCGCGGGACGCGCGGTCCTGGGCGGTGCTCGGCTCGGCCTATGTGGAGCAGGGGCGGCGGACCGGGGACACCCTGTACTACCCGAAGGCCGAGGAGGCCCTCCGTACCGCGCTGAAGGTGCGCGCGAGGGGCAACGACGCGAACGCCGTCGCGATGGACGGCCTGGCGGCCCTGGCGAACGAACGGCGGGACTTCCGCGCGGCGCGCACCTGGGGCGAGGCCGCGGTGAAGGCGGCGCCGAGGCGGTGGACGACGTATCCGCTGCTGATCGACGCGTACACCGGGCTCGGCGACTACAAGGCGACCCGGCGCACCCTCGAAAAGCTGCTGGAGCTGCACACCGGACCCGCCGTGATGGCCCGGGTCGCCGCCGTCTACCGCGACCGCGGCTGGCGCGAGGACGCCGCCGCCCAGCTCGCCGACGCGGCCGCGAAGGCCACCGCCCCGGCGGAGCAGGCCGCCTGGCTGCAGCGCGCCGGTGAGCTGGCCTGGGAACGCGGGGACCGCGAGGTCGCGCTACGGCACTTCGAGGCGGCCGTACGGCTCGACCCCGACCAGCGGGAGGCACTCGCCGGTGAGGGCCGCGCGCTCGCTGCGCTGGGCCGCACCTCGGAGGCCCTGAACGCCTACCAGGTCGCCCTCGCCAAGCAGCCGACCCCGCAATACGCCCTGGAACTGGGTGAGTTGTACGAGTCGCTGGGGCTCGCGCAGGCGGCCCGCGTGCAGTACGACACGCTGCGCGCCCTCGCCGCCAAGGACGCGGCGGCCGGGGTCGACGACGAGTTGGTCCTCGGCGTGTTCGAGGCGGACCACGGTGACGCCCAGGACGCCGTACGGCGGCTGCGGGCCGAGTGGACGCGGCAGCCGGGCATCCCGGTGGCCGACGCGCTCGGGTGGGCGCTGCACCGGGCCGGGCAGGACGAGGAGGCGCTGAAGTTCGCGTCGGCGGCGACGGACAAGGTGCACGGGGGCGGGGTGCGGGACGCGCTGTACACGTTCCACCGGGGCATGATCGAGAAGGAGTTGGAGAAGTACGCGTCCGCCCGTCGCCATCTCCAGGAGGCGCTGCAGATCAACCCGTACTTCTCACCACTGCGGGTGCCGCTGGCGCAGGCGGCGCTGGCGGCGCTGGGCGAGCCGCCCAACGATCCACTGCCGACGGACAAGGAGCCGCAGGAGAAGACGAGTTGAGTGCTCTCGCGGACAACTACGGCTACGGCTTGTGGCAGAGGGAGAACTTCCGTGCGCCCGCCTCCCCGGACGCGAACCCGACGCACAGGCGGGTGCTGGGCTTGGTGCGGACGGCGAGGCCCTCCGGTTCGCGGTAGGTGAGGGTGTAGGCGGCCTCCGTGCGGGAGCGCTGGACGAGTTCGCCGGTGCGGATGTCGAGGCAGGAGACGTAGGTGTTGCCGTGTTTCGCGGGCGGGTTGGTGGTGGAGTCGTAGGCGGAGCCCGCGAGTTGGTAGAGGTAGTCGCCGTCGAGGGCGTAGCCCTGGAACGGGATCGACGGGTCCGGGTGGGCGCCGGTCTGGGCGATGTCGGCGACGGGGGTGGAGTAGTCGCGGGCGACGAAGGCGTCCAAGTCCCAGATCCGGTAACGGGGTTGGTTGGCCAGGCGGTAGCGGATCGCTATGCGCTTCGAGGTCATGCAGACCGTGGGCTGGTTGTTGGTGGAGTTCGCGATCGGCTTGCGGACGGCCACGTCGGCGGACGTGCGGGTGGCGCCGTCGGCGAAGTGGAAGCGGGTGACGGCCTGGCCGTAGGCACCGCCGGAACCTGCCTTCGCGGCCGCCTCGGTCCAGATCCACACATCGCCGTCGGAGGTGTTCTGCACGCCCATGCTGACGCCGTGGCCGAAGCCCTGGAGGTGCATGTGGCCGAGCGACTTGCCCGTGTAGTCGAGCTGGTTGAGGCAGAGGTTGCCGGCGTCGGCGCCACCCGTTCTCAACTGGAGGACGTACAGGCGCTGGTGGACCTCGTCCAGGGCGAACGACTGGAGGACCGTGGACTCGTGCAGGGTGCCCTTCTGCCACAGCCAGCGTGCCGCCGGTGCGGTCAGGTCGATCGGCGCGACGGCCACGGTCCTCCCAAGTCCCTTGCGGGACCCGTGCGTTACAGGTTGCCCCGCTTCTCCTGCTCCCGCTCGATCGCCTCGAACAGCGCCTTGAAGTTGCCCTTGCCGAAGCCCATCGAGCCGTGTCGCTCGATGAGTTCGAAGAACACCGTAGGACGGTCCTGGACCGGCTTGGTGAAGATCTGGAGAAGGTATCCGTCCTCGTCGCGGTCGGCGAGGATCTTCAGCTCACGCAGGGTGTCGACGGGGACACGGGTGTCGCCGACCCACTCGCCGAGGGTGTCGTAGTAGGAGTCGGGGGTGTCCAGGAACTTCACCCCGGCCGCGCGCATCGTCCGTACCGTCTGCACGATGTCGTTGGTGTTGAGCGCGATGTGCTGGACGCCCGCGCCGCCGTAGAACTCCAGGTACTCGTCGATCTGCGACTTCTTCTTGGCCACGGCCGGCTCGTTGATCGGGAACTTGACCTTGAGTGTGCCGTCGGCGACGACCTTCGACATCAGGGCGCTGTACTCGGTCGCGATGTCGTCGCCCACGAACTCCTTCATGTTCGTGAAGCCCATGACCTTGTTGTAGAAGCCGACCCACTCGTTCATGTGGCCGAGTTCGACGTTGCCGACGCAGTGGTCGATCGCCTGGAAGGTGCGGTGGGCGGGCGCCTCGACGAGCGGTTCGGCGGGGGCGAAGCCGGGGAGGTACGGGCCGTCGTAGCCCGTGCGCTCGACGAGTGTGTGGCGGGTCTCGCCGTAGGTCGCGATCGCGGCGAGGACGACCGAGCCGTGCTCGTCCTTCAGCTCGTACGGCTCGGCGAGCGAGCGGGCGCCGTGCTCGACGGCGTACGCGTACGCGGCGCGCGCGTCCGGCACCTCGATGGCGAGGTCGACGACGCCGTCGCCGTGCTCGGCCACGTGCCGGGTGAGGAACTCGCCCCAGGGGGTGGCGGGCTTGATGACGGAGGTGAAGACGAAGCGGGCGGAGCCATTGGTGAGCACGTACGAGGCGGTCTCGCGGCTGCCGTTCTCCGGTCCGGAGTAGGCGACCAGCGTCATGCCGAAGGCCGTGGAGTAGTAGTGCGCCGCCTGCTTGGCGTTGCCCACGGCGAAGACGACCGCGTCCATTCCCTTGACCGGGAAGGGGTCGGCCTGCCGGGCGGTGTCGGGAGTGTGGTGAGTGGTCTGCGTCATGTCGGCAGGCTCCCCCTCCTCAGCAAGGTGCGCAATAGTTTGCGTATCTGCTGGGCAGTCTGTTCAGTGATACGACCGTTTCGGCGGGCTTTCTGTACAGGATGACCATCGTTGGAGGCGGCGGCATGGGGATCGATCAGCTCGACGGCCGGATCATCGTGCTGCTGGCCGAGGAGCCGCGGATCGGGGTGCTGGAGATGTCCCGGCGGCTGGGGGTGGCACGCGGGACCGTGCAGGCGCGGCTGGACCGGCTTCAGTCGAATGGAGTCATCCGGGGATTCGGCCCGCAGGTCGATCCGGCGGCGCTCGGCTACCCGGTCACGGCGTTCGCGACGCTGGAGATCCGACAGGGCCAAGGCCCGGACGTACGGGCGCACTTGGCGACCGTCCCCGAGGTCCTCGAACTGCACACCACCACCGGCAGCGGCGACATGCTGTGCCGGCTCGTGGCCCGCTCGAACGCGGATCTCCAGCGGGTCATCGACCGGGTTGTCGGTTTTGATGGCATTGTCCGGGCCGCCACCGCGATCGTGATGGAGAACCCCGTTCCGCTGCGGATCATCCCCTTGGTGGAGCAGGCGGCCCTGGACGAGGAGAGGACGACCTGGCCGACGTAGGGGTGTGGGCATGTGAGCTTCTGGGAGTACTTGGGCAACCGGCACCAGCAGCTGCTCACCGACGCCTACCAGCACGCCAGCGCGGTCTTCCAGTGCATGGTCGTGGCCACGCTGATCGGTGTGGTGATCGGGGTCGTCACGTATCGGAGCGAGTGGGCGGGCAACCTCGCCACCACGGCCACGTCGACCATTTTGACCATTCCGTCGCTCGCCATGATCGGTCTGCTCATTCCGATCGTCGGTCTTGGCGTTCCGCCCACGGTGATCGCTCTGACCCTGTACGGCCTGCTGCCGATCGTCCGTAACGCGATCGTGGGCCTGCGCGGGGTCGACCCGTCGCTGGTGGACGCGGCGAAGGGCATCGGGATGTCCCGCGTGGCGCGGCTCCTGCGGGTCGAACTGCCGCTGGCCTGGCCGCCGATCCTCACCGGTATCCGGGTCTCCACGCAGATGCTGATGGGCATCGCGGCCATCGCGGCGTACGCCTCCGGGCCCGGCCTCGGCAACGAGATCTTCCGCGGGATCGGGTCGCTGGGCAGCAAGAACGCCCTCAACCAGGTGCTCGCGGGCACGCTCGGGATCATCGTCCTGGCGCTGCTGTTCGACGCCGCGTACGTCCTTCTCGGACGGCTGACCATTCCCAGGGGGATCCGTGCCTGAGCGATCCGTGTCCGAGCGGTCCGACTCCGAGCAGTCCGTCTCCGAGCCGGCGACCGCGACCTCCGGTGCCTCCATCGAGCTGGAGAACCTGACCAAGCGGTATCCGGGCAGCGCCGACCCGGCCGTCGAGAGCGTCAACATGGAGATCAAGGCGGGCGAACTCGTCGTCTTCGTCGGGCCGTCCGGCTGCGGAAAGTCCACCACGCTCAAGATGATCAACCGGCTGATCGAGCCGACCGGCGGCCGGATCCGCATCGACGGCGAGGACGTCACCGACATCGACCCGGTGAAGCTGCGCCGCAAGGTCGGCTACGCGATCCAGTCGAGCGGTCTCTTCCCGCACATGACCGTCGCCCAGAACATCGCGCTGGTCCCGAAGATGATCGGCTGGTCCAAGTCCCGGATCAGGAACCGGGTGGAGGAGATGCTCGACCTGGTCGGTCTTGACGCCGGCGAGTTCCAGGGCCGCTATCCGCGGCAGCTCTCCGGCGGACAGCAGCAACGCGTGGGCGTGGCACGGGCGTTGGCGGCGGATCCGCCGGTGCTGCTGATGGACGAGCCGTTCGGCGCGGTCGACCCGATCACCCGCGATCACCTCCAGGACGAGTTGATCAGGCTCCAGCACGAACTGCACAAGACGATCGTCTTCGTCACGCACGACTTCGACGAGGCGATCAAACTGGGCGACCGGATCGCGGTGTTGCGCGAACGCTCGCACATCGCGCAGTTCGACACCCCGGAGGCGATCCTCACCAACCCGGCGGACGACTTCGTGTCCGGGTTCGTGGGCGCCGGGGCGGCCCTGAAGCGGCTGAACCTGACCCGCGTACGGGACGTGGAGATCACCGACTATCCGACGGTGACCGTGGACGATCCGCTGCAGGACATCTTCAACCGGCTCCGGGACAGCGGCACCAACGAGATCCTGCTGCTCGACAAGCGCGGCCGACCGTACAAGTGGCTGCGGCGCGGCGACATGATGCGCGCCAAGGGGTCACTGGCCCGCGCGGGCACGCTGGTCAGCGACACGGTGACCCGGGACGCGACACTCCGGGACGCGCTGGAGGCGGTGCTCACGGACAACGCGGGGCGGGTCGCGGTCACCGGGCGGCGCGGCGAGTACACGGGGGTCGTCGACATGGAGACGCTGATGAACTCCGTGCACGAACTCCTGGAGGCCGACCGGCTGGAGGCGATGGAGGCCCAGCACGAGTTGGAGGAGGCCCGGGCCCTCCAGACGCACGCCGAGCAGGAAGGCGTCGGCGGGGAGGAGAAGGCGTGACCACTCCCGAGCTGGAAGAAGAAGAGACGGAGGTCGAGGCCCCGCCGCCCGCGACTCCCCCGAGACGCCGGATCACCTGGCAGAGGCTGACCTTCCTGCCCGCCGCCCTGGTGGCGATCCTGCTGGCGACCTGGCTGTGGTTCAACCAGGCCCACCTGGACGCCATTTCAGAGAACGCCCTCTCCAACGGCCAGGTGTCCAAGGCGCTTTGGCAGCACATCCAACTGACCGTGATCTCCACGTTCTTCGTGCTGATCATCGCGATCCCGCTGGGCATCCTGCTGACCCGCAGGGCGTTCCGCAAGGCCGCCCCGGTGGCGATGACGTTCGCCAACATGGGCCAAGCGACCCCGGCGATCGGCCTGTTGGCCCTGCTGGTGATCTGGCTCGGCACCGGCGAGAAGGCGGCCCTGATCGGCATCATCATCTACGCAGTCCTGCCGGTCCTGTCCAACACGATCGCGGGCCTGAAGGCCAACGACCCGACCTTGTTGGAGGCGGCCCGGGGCATCGGCATGTCCCAACTCGGCGTCCTGTCAAAGGTGGAGCTCCCCCTCGCCGTCCCGCTGATCCTGGCCGGGGTCCGAACCGCCCTCGTCCTCAACGTCGGTACGGCCACCCTGGCGACCTTCGGCGGAGGCGGCGGCCTGGGCGTCCTGATCACCACCGGCATCACCACCCAGCGGATGCCCGTCCTGGTGCTCGGCTCGATCCTCACGATCAGCCTCGCCCTCCTTGTGGACTGGCTGGCCTCCCTGGTCGAACTGCTGTTGCGGCCAAGGGGATTGGAGGCGGGCTCATGAAACGCACCTGCCTCCTGCTGGCCGGGACCCTGGTCGTCGTCGCCGGCTGCGGACTGACCAGCGGCTCCCCGATGGTCGACGACGTCAGCCCCGGCACCATCGGCAAGGGCGAGCCCCTCAAGGGCGCGCATCTCACCGTCACGTCGAAGGAGTTCACCGAGCAGTTGATCCTCGGCGCGATGATGGGCATCGCCTTCGAGGCGGCCGGCGCGGACGTCCTCGACCGGACCGGCATCCAGGGCTCCATCGGAGCGCGGGAGGCCGTCAAGTCCGGTGACGCGGACGGGATGTACGAGTACACCGGCACCGCGTGGATCACCTACCTCGGCAACAGCAAGCCGATCACCGACCCGCTGAAGCAGTGGCAGGCGGTACGGGACGCCGACCTCAAGAACGGCCTGACCTGGCTGCCCCCCTCCGCCCTCAACAACACCTACGCGCTCGCGATGAACCAGGCCAACTTCAAGAAGTACGGCACGAAGACGCTCTCGGACGTGGCCGCGCTGGCCAAGAAGAACCCGGGCGCGGTGACGCTGTGCGTGGAGAGCGAGTTCGCCAACCGCGCGGACGGGCTGCCGGGCATGGAGAAGGCGTACGGCATGAACCTCCCCGCGAAGAACACCACGCAGATGGACACCGGGATCATCTACACCCAGGTGAAGAAGGGGAGTTGCACGTACGGCGAGGTCTTCACCACCGACGGCCGCATCAAGTCCATGAACCTCGCGGTGATGGCCGACGACAAGAAGTTCTTCCCCAACTACAACGCGGCGCCCGAGATCAACACGAAGGCCCTGAAGAAGTGGCCGGCGATCGCGAAGGTCCTGGACCCGGTCACGAAGAAGCTGAACAACACGGTGGCGCGGACGCTGAACGCGAAGGTGGATGTCGACGGGGAGGACCCGCATCAGGTGGCGTTGGACTGGATGAAGGCGGAGGGGTTGGTCAAGTAGGGGTGGTGGGCGGCGAGTTACAAAGGACCAGTTGCAAAGAAACCCTTGCAACTACTTCTTTGCAACGCTAGCTTTGTACACATGCCGGAAGAGCACAACTTGCGGAAGCTGGACGCCCGTTCGCTGCGCGGGCTCGCCCATCCCCTGCGGATGGAACTGCTCAGCGCGCTGCAGCGACACGGCCCCGCCACGGCGTCCATGCTCGCCGAGCGGCTGGGCGAGTCCAGCGGAGCCACCAGCTACCACCTGCGCCAACTGGCCACACACGGGTTCGTCGAGGACGCCCCGGAGCGCGGCAAGGGCCGGGAGCGCTGGTGGCAGGTGGTGGACGAGGGGATCTCCATGGAGGAGAACCTGTACCAGAGTTCGGATCCGTCGGTGCGCGGAGCGGCAGAGATGTTCCTCCAGGAGCTAGCCACCCAGCACGGCCGCGAGCTCTCCACATGGCTGGCCACCCGCGACCAGTGGTTCCCCTCGTGGTCGGACCACGCCATGGACCTGAGTACCTGGGAACTACGCCTGACACCCGCACTCTCCCGCGAACTCATCGGCAAGATCCACGAGTTGCTCAGAAGCTACAAGGCCGTCGAGGCCGCCGAGGACAACACGGACGCGGAGCAGGTCCGCCTCCACTCGCACGTCTTCCCCATCGCCACAGACCGAGAGAGGCCCCAGTGATCGACCCCGAGACCCACCTCGCCCTGCACCACACCCGCGCAGCCGAACTCCGCGCCCAGGCCCACACTCACCGCCTCGCCGCCGAGGCCAAGCCGCCCCGGCGTGAACTCCGCACCCGCCTCGGCTGGACCCTCGTAGAACTGGGCCTGCGTCTCGCCGCAACCGCCCCGAAGCCTGCCGTCGCCTAACAACCCGGCACGGACCCCTTCCCCGTCTCCAGCGCCTCCAGCGCGCTCACCGCGCCCTTCAGCGTGGTCACGGCGACCAGTCGTAGCCCCTTGGGCAGTTCCGACTTGGCGTCCGAGCACTCGGCCTTCGGGACCAGGAAGACCGTCGCGCCGTCACGGCGCGCGGCCTGGGTCTTGAGGGCCACTCCCCCGACCGCGCCGACCGTGCCGTCGGTGCCGATCGTCCCCGTACCGGCGATGGTGCGGCCGCCCGTGAGGTCACCGCCGCTGCCGTCGCCGTTCAGTTTGTCGATGATGCCCAGGGTGAACAGCAGGCCCGCGCTGGGGCCGCCGACGTCCGCCAGCCTGAGGGTGACCTTGACCTTCTTGTCGCTGAGTTTCAGGTAGTCGAGCGCGGCGGTGGCCGCGTCGTCCTGCGACTCCTGCATCTGTTCCGTGTTGTGCTGCTCGATCTCCTTGACGCTGTTGCCGCTGGGGTAGACCGAGTCACGCGGCATGACCGCCCGATCGGTACGGAACCAGCTGTCGATCACATCGCTCAACGAGACATGCTGATCGGGTCCGGTCGCTTCGATCGTCGTCATGCGCAACTGACCGCTCGTCGTGCGCACCGGCGCCCCGGAGATCGTGATCACCGGGGTGCCCTTGTTCTCGCCGAGGACGTTCGCGGTCAGGCCGGGCTGCGCCAGTGAGAACGGCAACGGCGCGAAGCCCGCCGTGGCGAGCAGCGCCACGACGGGCAGAGCGCAGACGGCTACGGCCTGGGGGCGCGTGAGGCGAGAGAGGAGCACGGGATCAATCTAACGCGACGGCCACTTCCGGCCAGGCGCCGGTCACCCCTGCCTGTAAACGGCCTCAGGCCTCAGGCCTCAGCGCAGTGCTTCGGCGACCTCGCGCGCCGCGTCGACGACCCGCGGTCCGACCCGCTCGGGCACCGCGTCGGCCAGCATCACGACGCCGACGCTGCCCTCGACCCCCGTGACACCCAGCAGCGGAGCCGCGGCACCACTCGCCCCGGCCTCCAACTCGCCGTGCGTCAAGGTGTATCCGGGTTCGTCCGCGGCCTGGTGCCGGGCGGCGAGGATCGCGCGGCCCGCGGCGCCCCGGTCCAGGGGATGGCGGAAGCCGGCGCGGTAGGCAACGTGGTAGTCGGTCCAGGTCGGCTCGACCACCGCGACGGCGAGGGCGTCCGCCCCGTCGACCAGGGTGAGGTGAGCGGTCGCCCCGATGTCCTCGGCCAGCGAGCGCAGCGCGGGGAGCGCTGCCTCCCGTACGAGGGGATGCACCTGACGGCCGAGCCGCAGCACCCCGAGCCCGACGCGGGCCCGGCCGCCGAGATCACGGCGTACGAGTGCGTGCTGTTCGAGGGTGGCCAGCAACCGGTACACGACGGTCCGGTTGACGCCCAGTTTGTTGGACAGTTCGGTGACGGTCAGCCCGTGGTCCGTATCGGCCAGCAGTTTGAGGACGCGCAGTCCCCGGTCGAGCGTCTGGGAGGTCTCCGCGGTCACGACGCCCACTCCTTAAGTGGTGAGGTCGGCGGCCCCCTGGCGACGGATGCGTCACCGAGTCCCGTCAGTGACGCGCTTCAGAGGCCGCCGATCGGCGAGGCGGCCCGGCGTGTCCGGGCCCAGTCGCTTCACGGCTGCGCTCCGCGGCGGCGCTGCCACGGGGCGTGTGCGTAGCGGGACACTAGCGAAGGCGGTTCGCTGAGCGGAAGTCTCCGTCCAGAATCCGGGCACCGACTGGTACGGACCGGTTCCCTTCATGTCGATATGTCCTGACCTGCGGATCATCTCTGCGCAGATTCCGCACAGATGTGCGGATCAGCCGACGGAGTCGGTACGGATCTGCTGAGACGATCACTTCATGCGCGTGGCCCACTCCTGGACCTTCGCGATGCGCTGCCGCAGCTGCCCGGCCGTGGCCTCGGCGCTCGGCGGGCCGCCGCAGGTGCGGCGCAGCTCGGTGTGGATGACGCCGTGCGGTTTGCCGGTCTGGTGGACGTACGCGGAGACCATGGTGTTGAGCGACTTCCGCAGCTCCATCATCTCCTTGTGGGAGACGACGGGCCGCCGTTCGGCAGGCAGCTCCAGCAGGTCGGCTTCCTCGTCCGGCTTCTTGCGGCTGTGCGCGATCTGCCGGGCCTGCCGCTTCTGGAGCAGCATCTGCACCTGGTCGGGTTCGAGGAGTCCGGGGATGCCGAGGTAGTCCTGCTCCTCCTCGCTCCCCGGGTGCGCCTGCATGCCGAACTCGGCGCCGTCGTAGAGCACGCGGTCGAAGACGGCCTCGGACTCCAGGGCCTCGAAGGAGAACTGCTCCTGCTCGCCGGTGTCCTCGTCCTGCTCCTTGTTCGCCTCCTCCATCTCCTTCTCGGACTCGGCGTACGGGTCCTCCTCGCCCTCCTTCTTCGGCTTGTCGAGGGCGTGGTCGCGCTCGACCTCCATCTCGTTGGCGAAGGTGAGGAGGTCGGGGACGGTCGGCAGGAAGACGGAGGCGGTCTCGCCGCGCCGCCGGGACCGCACGAAGCGGCCGACAGCCTGGGCGAAGAAGAGAGGGGTGGAGATGGTGGTGGCGTACACCCCGACGGCGAGCCGCGGCACGTCGACGCCCTCCGACACCATCCGCACCGCGACCATCCACCGGTCGTTGCTCGCCGCGAAGTCGTCGATGCGCTTGGAGGCACCGGTGTCGTCCGACAGCACGACGGTCGCCTTGCTGCCGGTGATCTCGCGGATCAGCTTGGCGTAGGCGCGCGCGGAGTCCTGGTCGGTGGCGATGACGAGGGCGCCGGCGTCCGGGATGCCCTTCCTGACCTCGGTCAGCCGCTGGTCGGCGGCGCGCAGCACACTCGGCATCCACTCACCGCGCGCGTCCAGCGCCGTACGCCAGGCCTGACTGATCGCGTCCTTCGTCATCGGCTCGCCGAGCCGCGCGGCGATCTCGTCACCGGCCTTGGTCCGCCAGCGCATGTTGCCGCTGTAGGAGAGGAAGATGACGGGCCGGACGACTCCGTCGGAGAGCGCGGACCCGTACCCGTAGGTGTAGTCGGCGGACGACCGCCGAATCCCGTCGTTCCCTTCCTCATACGTGACGAAGGGAATGGGATTGGTGTCGGACCGGAAGGGCGTACCGGTGAGAGCGAGCCGCCGGGTGGCGGGCTCGAAGGCCTCCAGGCACGCCTCGCCCCAGGACTTCGAGTCACCGGCGTGGTGGATCTCGTCGAGGATGACGAGGGTCTTGCGCTGCTCGACACGGTTGCGGTGCAGCATCGGCCGTACGCCGACGCCGGCATAGGTGACGGCGACGCCCTGGTAGTCCTTGCCGAGCGGCCCCGCGCTGTACTCGGGGTCCAGCTTGATCCCTATCCGCGCGGCCGCTTCCGCCCACTGCTTCTTCAGGTGCTCGGTCGGCGCGACCACGGTCACCTGCTGCACGACATGGTGGTGCAGCAGCCAGGAGGCGAGGGTGAGCGCGAAGGTCGTCTTGCCGGCACCGGGGGTCGCGACCGCGAGGAAGTCCCGCGGCTGCTCCTGGACGTACCTCTCCATCGCCCCCTGCTGCCAGGCACGCAGCTTGCCGGCGGTGCCCCAGGGGGCGCGGCCGGGAAAGGCGGGAGAGAGGTGGTGGGAGCTGGCGGAGGAGGCGGCGGTGGTAGTCACGGTCTCCGGGTTCGGAAGTAGGGCGGCTCGGTTACGTCGGCTACGTATGACAACCGAGCCACCCTACCGGCGGGGTGGTGGTGTCAACGTGCGGACGACGCCGGGGCGGGTGGGGATGGGACTGAGGTCACAGATCGCGCGAGCGGTCAGCGCGCGAAGCGCGGCAGCTGGGCAGCGATCTTGGGTACGTCCAGAGCGCCTTGGCAGACGTCCAGGACGAACTGCTCCGCCTCGTCCACGTCGAAGTCCGCGTCCAGGGGGTGTCCGTTCATGTGCAGGAAGACCCAGGTCGCGTACCAGGCGATGCGTTTGTTCCCGTCCACGAGGGCGTGGTTTCGGGCGAGGGACTCCATGAGCGCGGCGGCTTTCTGCCATACGTCCGGATAGGCGTCCTGCCCGAACACACTCGCCTGGGGGCGGGCGAGCGCCGAGTCGAGAAGCCCGTAGTCACGCACCTCGTCCGCCCCGAGCCGCTTCGCGAGGTTCAGCAACTCGGGAAGCGTGAGGAAATGCATCAGGCGAGCCTCCGATTCAGCTCCGCGCTGGCCTTCAGCACATGGTCGGCCGCCTCGTTGAACAGACGCGAGTGCTCGTTTATGGCCGCGATCACCGCGTCGTGCGCGAAGGCCTGCATGCTGCGTCCCTCCGCTGCCGCGCGATCGCGCAGGGCGTCGAGCTCTTCGTCCGTAAACCGCAGGTTCAGTCCAGCCATGTCTCAACGGTACCGCGCGGTACCGCTTGGTGTCACCGCGTTTCCGTCCGCACCCGCGTGGTCACCCACGCGCCCACCAACGCCACCCCCGCCATCGGCAGGAACACCGCGGCGAAGGCCCCCGGATGACCCGCGCCACCCGCCGACCCGACGACATGCCCCACCGTGCCACCGCCCAACGCCCCGAACGCGGCCCCGCCGACGGAGAGCAGCACAACATTCGACAACCCATCAGAGATCTGCAGCGCGGCGGAGTTGGAGCCGGCCTCCGCCGGAGCGGACAGCTGAAGCAGCAGCACGCTGGTGGAGGAGATCACCAGCCCCATCCCGAAACACCCGAACGCCCACGCGACGGCGACGATCCACACGGGCACGGCATGGATGAGGACGCTCGGCGCCCCGGCGATGGCGGCGGCCACCAGCACCATCCCGGCCGTCATCAGCCGTTCCCGGTACGGCTCGACCCGCGCCCGGGACTGCACCCACGACCCGAGCGCCCACGTCCCGCCGCCCGCCGCGAGCGAGAACCCGGCCAGGGTCGGCGACAGCCCCCGTTGCGTGACGAGCATCAACGGCACGAAGGACTCCGCCGAGATGAACGACCCGGCGGCCACCCCGCGCAACAACACGACCGAGGGCAGCCCACGCGCCGCCCGATACGTCCCGCGCGGCAACAACCCGAGCACGGCGGGCACGAGCAGCGCGACGCCGGCGACAGCGGGGAGAAGGGAGAGCCACCGCACATCCTGAGCGGCGTACTGGAAGAGCCCGGCGCCGATCGAGATCCCGAGGGCAAGCCGAATGCGACGCCGGTCGAAGGAGGCGGACGGCTCATCGGCATTGCTCACGGGCCCGGCCGCCCGCCGCCGTATCTGAGGAAGGGCGAGGGCAAGCGGAAACACCACAAGCACGGGAATCCCGAGGAACACCCACCGCCACCCGAGATGCTCGGTCACGGCCCCGGAGGCTAGCGGCCCGGCAACGGACGGCACCACCCAACTCGCGGCGAACGCGGCCATGATGGCGGGCCGCAACCGCTCCGGATAGGCCCGCCCGACGACGACGTACAGAGCGACGATGACCAGCCCGCCCCCCAGCCCCTGCACGGCCCGCCCGAGAATGAACACCCACATGACCTGAGCGGTCCCCGCCACCACCAGCCCGGCAGCGAAAGCCCCGATCCCGCCGGTCAACGCCCCGAGCGGCCCCCGCCGATCCGACCACTGCCCGGCGAACACCATCCCGAAGAGACTGGTCGTGAAGTACCCGGAGAACGCGAACGCGTACAACGACACCCCGCCCAGCTCCCGAGCGGCAACCGGCATCGCCGTCCCAACCGCCGTCGCCTCAAAGGCGATCAGCAGAACAACGGACACGATCCCGACACTGAGCGCCCGATGCGACCGCCCCAACACGGAGTCACGACACTCGTCGGCCAGGTCGGAGGCGGTGTTCGTGACACCGGCGTCACGAGGTTCAAGGACGGTCATGCCCGCCAGCGTAAGGTCCACAGACCGGGTTGACCCCTGTCGGAGGATGGTCGGGGGCTGAGACCTTTGTCGTACGACCACAGCGGCCCCGCTCCCCTTCATGAACGGCGTATGGCAGTCCCGTTGCACCACCCCGGGCTCCCTTGTCCGGGCCCCTCCCCCGGCCCTACGGTCAACTCACCAAACACGGCCGTGTGCCCGAGTGGTTCAGGGACTCGCCTGCAAAGCGAGTTACGCGGGTTCGATTCCCGCCACGGCCTCCAGTGCCTTGACCAGGCAAAAGGAAAGGGCGGCACCCCGGGAGGGGTGCCGCCCTTTTGGCCGTCCGTCTCAGTTTCCGTCTCAGTCGCTCTGCAGGCGCGTGGGCGACCAGCTGGCAGACGGTCACTCAGTCGTGCATGTGCTTCGACACGTTCTCACTTATGCGTCCACCACCACCAAACGATGGCAACGCAGACTGAGCCCATCTGACGGGCGGCGCCCCTCAGTAGCTCCTCGGAGAGCAGCCGCCTACGCCGGCCCAGAGGTAGCTTCAGCCGCGCCCTTGAAACCTTGAGCCTCCGGTAGCCGTGAAGCACACGACCACAGACGGCTCGAACGCGTGGCACAAGGTTTGCGATTGGCTGCCTGATGTGTGACAACGGATATGTCCTCCTCGCATCGCCGTGAAGGGGATGGCTGAGCGGGGGGTGCACTCCCGTTGGTTTGCGAGGCCTGGGCGTTTTCGTAGCCCCCCGCTCAGCTGCGACGATTTAACAACACCTTCGCCAATTGCCAATGTGCACGCGTGCACGTCAGGGGGCGCCACAGGGTGCGTTGCGCCTCTCAGCTGGACTGATTAACGTGCACGCGTGCACGTACGCCTATATCCGTCACCCTAAAGAAGTAAGAATCCTTAGGCCGTTTGAGTGAATCTGATATCGGAATCCCGATCAGCTCACCTGCGGTTTTACGGGTCAGCCGGTTTCGCTCTCGCAGTCACTCAGCGTCTGACTGCCAGATGAGTCCGTCGACCTGCCTCGCGATATCGGCTCGTACCGCATCAACCATGTGCTGATAGCGGGCGGCCATTGCAGTGGTTGACCACCCCATAAGCCCCATGACGGCGCGCTCGGGCACGCCGAGGATAAGGAGCACCTTCGCGGCTGTGTGACGCGCGTCGTGCAAACGCCCGTCACGGACCTTCGCCTCTTGCAGAAGAACCTTCCGCTCAGCCCAGTCTCGGCGGTGGGACGGGCTACGACCGTGTTCGTCCGGAAAGACCAACCTGTTCTCTTCCCAGCGCTTGCCGGCCGCCGCCTGCTCCCCTTTCTGTGCCTTGAGGTGGCCACGGAGTAGGTCAACGAGCTGTTCAGGGAGGCCGACCGCGCGGCGGCCTGCACGCGACTTGGTAGTGGACAACTCCGGGTTCGTGCGCCGCTTCTGCGGGCAGTACCCGGCGACCTTGCGTCCACATGGGTCCACGCACCCGTGGGCGTACTGGGGCCGGTGACGACTACGGCGGACCACATGGAATCCACCGTCAAGGTCTACGTCCTCCCACCTCAGACCGAGCGCTTCCCCTTGGCGCAGACCCAGGGCCAGGGCAACAGCCCAACGCGCGGAGTTGCGGTGTTCTTCAGCAGCCTTGAGCAACCGCTGTACCTCGTGGACGCTGTAGGGCTCCACCTCGTACTCACCTGTCTTTGGCGCCTTGGCCAACTGAACCGGATTCTTACCGAGATGACCGCGCCGCACGGCTTCGTTGAGCGCGGTCCGGAAGGTGCGGTGCACCTGGTGAGCGGTCGCGGGCTTGCTGCCGTTGGCCTGCATCTTGGCGTAGAACACCTCAATGTGCTCGGGCTTGAGCCTGTCGAGACGGTGGGCCCCCAAACCGGGAATGAGGTGCTTCCGAACGGCCACGCGGTACCCAACCATCGTGTTGTCGTTGACGGCGAGGGGCGCAACGTTCTCAACCCAGTGCGTCAGCCGTCCTTCAGCCGATCATCCGCGATGACGGCCGCGATCCGCTCCTCAAGCGGTCGGCTATCTACCACGTCCCCCGACCTGACGACGCGCCAGCGCCCACCGGGTACTGGCTCTGCGTCACCGCTCGTGCGGAGCACCCGAAACGCGCGGAGCACGACCCCCCGTGAGACGTCGTACCTGTCCATGAGTACCGAGACTGGCGGCAGTTCGACCATGTCCCGTTCCTCGTCGATCCGCGTCTTCAACGCATCTGCGATCTGCTGGAAGGTTCCACGCGGGCTTGCTGCCTGCGACACTCGCTCTCCTCCACCCCTGAGCATTGCATTACAACGGGGTAAGTGTCGCACTATTCAACTCGCGACTGAACAGAGGGCTGGCATCCGCCTTCCTCAGTACCTAGTACGAGCTTGATCCGAGCCGCCGTCTTCAGTGCGATCAGGCGCGGCACTTCCTCAGACGAAAGAACGCTACTCACGGCCATGATCGGCAAATCGAAGGAAAGCGATAACCAGAAGGAAAGTAAGCAGCATCACGGCCGAACTGCACACCCATGGAAGAAAACCGCGATGGTTACGTGTGAGAAAAATGACTACTGCCGCAATGGACGGTGCACAGAAAGTAAGGAGGTCGACACCAGTCTGAGTCCGCTTCCGCCAAACACGGTCTACATCACTGCGATGATAATTCTCCCAAGCCAGCGTTACGGGCTCAGGGCAACCTCGTGCCACCAGTTCAGGACGCAAGCAGTCCCGAAAGTATTTACCAAGTGATGAAATTTTCTCGTCATTCACTAAATATGTCTAGCCGAGCACCGAAACCGCAAAAGGGACCATCAGTAATGAATAAGAACGGCCCTGTCCGCCGAAATAATAAGCGAAGATTGCGCCCGACACGGCAAGCGAAACATAGATTAGGTTATCCCGGAAGCCGATCCGTCGTATTTGCTCTTCCTTCAATCGTTCGTACTCAACGCGCACGATATCGTCAGAGAAACTGCTCACAGGCCGCTCCTGTCGAACTCTAAAAAGAGCCAGATGTTTCTATATTCTAGCGAGGATAGAAGGGCATCAATTCTCTGGCTGTCAACTCGTGGCCAACGATCCCTGGTCGACGTTCACTCAGCACCAAACAGTCATCTCCTCCAATCTCAAAAATCCAGTCCATGCAACTTCCACACGGCGTGAAGCGATCCCTCTCGGCAGCAATTAGAACTGCGACCAACCCGAGACGACCGGTTGCCACGAGTGTAGAAATTGCGTTTACTTCGGCGTGGATATCGTGCGAGCGAAATCTATGCTCAATGTTACAACCTGAGAAGATCTGGCCATCTTCAGACAGCGCAGCGCAACCGACCCGTGTGGGACCATGAACTCTGGCGTTGTTCCGAGCCGCCCAGGCTTCCCTCGACAGGGCTTGGAGAATTTCGGCAGAAATATTGGACACTATCTTTCCTCACCACGAGTCGCGATACGCGCCATTAGCGCACTCCACCGCTCATATTCCATCGAGTTGGCAGAGGTACTGGAAAGCTGCTGCATCAGAGGCGCGACCGCGTCAGGCCAACCCGCCGGCTGCTGCGAGACGTCGAGAGCTCGGTAGAGTTCAGACAGCGTCTTATCATCCAGACTCCCTTCATTAAGGCGATCGATGAGTCTTGCGACGATTCGTTCCCTCATCCGTAAATCTGTGGTCTTCGCTGCAATTTCTACCAGTGCGCGGACAGCTCCATATCGAACCCATCGGTCTTCATCATCCAAAAGCCGTTCCACCACAGCTTCTGTTTCTATTTTTGGATGGAAACCCAAAACGTGAACAGCACGCCATCGCTCGACAGCAGAGTCACTCTGCGCAATCTTCAGAAGTTCGGCTAGGCCACTCTTATGCAGACGACACCTGCGAAGAACGTTCGCGAGTGTCCACGCCTCCATAGGATCACCAGAGCGAAGATTAGCTACTATATTTTCATCAACCAACTCTCCGTCCGGAATGGTAAAGACTGTCTTCCATCGGGAGAAACTTTCATTATTTGACGAAACCTCGTTTACTATCCGGAAAAGATCTGCTCTCGATTCGGCAGCGAGCATCTTTTGTGAGGTTTCCGTTCCATCCAACCGCAATGCGTCAGTCACTTGCTGAGCTGTGGCAGAAACAGAATCCCAGCGTTTGTCTGCGAGCATAGCGAGAAGCTCGACACGCATTTCGCTGGTCACACGTTTCGGAACGAGAGCGTACGCAGCACCGAAGTAATTCCAGTCGTAAATTTCCCGAACGAACTCGTCTGCAAGTACAGGATCGCCGATCTGTTCCACAGCCAGGCGGAGGGCGTCAAAGCTGGCTGCCCCGGTTGTGACAGTGTCGAACGAGTCTCGATTCCAAATAGCCTTGCGTTGAACTAGGTATCGGGAAGCCAAGTAGTCATGGAATAGATGATGCGAGAACCATACAAAATTCTCACTCTGTCGGATCATTTCACTTGCCGCTAATGCTTCGATGGCACTCGAATCCACGCCCGCTTTAAACATCTTTTGCGGTACGAGCATGCCGCGATCATGGGCGTATGATTTAAAACTCACCTCACTCAGCTGGTCAATTACGTCCGCAGTAACTCCAGCCAGCCCGGAGAAGTAGCTCGCAATGATCCTAGCGCGGTTGCTGCTATCGCTCGGCTTAAAGAGGGTGGCCTTATCCAGGAAGAACGGATTCTGCAGAAGTTTCAGTGCGTCCTCAGAAGGATTCTCCCGATGTGTCGACTCCCAAACGGCCCGAATTTGAGCAGGTGAAAGAGGGAGGACAGTTGCCAGACTCCACCTATTGAGAGGAAGGGCCCTACGGGCCAGTCTCTCTGTCACGATGACGCTGAGAAACGGATACCGTCGCGCCAACTCGTCCAGTGCGTCGATCGCTAGCTGGGACAAGTCCTTAGGGATCTCGTTGAGGCCGTCAGCCAGAATCAATACCGAGGGGACACGGCGAGTTCTCGACAACACTGTGTTCAGGGCCGGCTTGCTGAGCGAGATGATCGCCCGGATATAAGACTCAGTACTTGCCTTGGGGGCAAGTGCGGGAATATCGCGGAGTGGAACCCACACAGGTAGCGCCGTTCCGGAACGAGCGGCATAAGCACCTGCACGTGCAAGAAGATGAGTCTTACCGCTTCCAGCTTCAGCCGACACCAGAACACGGCCGCGCTTCAACGCATAGTCGGTGAGTCCCGTGTGGGGAGTAGTGAAAGACCAGTGACCACTGAGTAGATCATCATAAGACGCTGCCCAGGCAATGCCGATATCGAACGGCCGCTCACTTGCGGTGATCGTTTCCAGCCACGCCTCTGCAGCCTCCCGCATCTCACTCCAGGATGCGTCTACCTCTCTCGTGGCACTCATGCGGCGTCCTCGGCTTGACGTCGGGGATCGGTCTCCGACTTCAGGATATCTGTCACAACCCGCCATGTGAAGGTGCTGGCAATTGCACAGGCGTGCGGGCGCCAAATTGCTCGCATCTCATCATTCTTAACGTCGCCGATCATGTCTGAAACACTTCGAATGATGAGCAATCTAGGATTGTACAGGGGGTCATCTCTCATGGCTGCGACTCCCCGACACAGTCCCACCGATTCCATGTCGACTGCCACAGCTTCATCGTATTGCTCGATTACGAGTTTCTGTTCTCCGGACTCGGGATCTCCATAAATCTTGTCGCCCGCCACTAGGCTCTCGATCAGCACCTTGGGAACGCAGCCTTCCGGTAAACTACTACGCAGCGAATCAGTTATCCACGAAGAGTCATATCGGAAAGGTGCGGCAAATCGAGCGTGAAGGCCGATCGATGGGTAATCAAACGGGATGTACCGCCGCTGTTGGCCTCTAGCACTCAGCTTCGCGAACGAGCAGTAATGAATATAACGTGGGATAACAATGTCACCTACTGAAATATTCTCACGGTTATTAATCCCGCCCGCTATCCCGCAGAGCACTAGCAACTCGGGCCGCCAGTGCTCAATGACCTCGCGTACACTCTCGCCGGATTGAAGATTACTTCGATAAATCTCGCGGTGGATCACATTGGGAAACTCTGGATCTGCATCAGGCGCAAGATGGTAGTCCCACCCTTGAAGTCGGCTGCTCAACCCTGCGATTTCACGCAGCGCCTCTGTCTCACCTTGGACGGCAGTTAAAATTGCTACACGAGCGTGTCCAAGACGCCCCCTTGTAACCGGCATTCAGCCCCCCTGCACGTCGGTCACTTATTCGATTCCCTCAACGAGAGGTGATCCAGATGGTACTGGTACCCACGTGCTGACAGGGAGATGCGGTCACGAACTCTCCTGATTCAGTTTCTCCCAGCCCTTGTGCTGGCTAAGACTTGTCCCGTAACTGCTGGTCACGGGTGAGATGATCTTGTCGTGGCTGGTGTGATCACGGCGTCGGAGCCGTCCTGGATAGCCCCGTTCACTGGGCTGAGCCCGCGTCAGTTCGTGAAGCTGATCACCGCGTTGCGGCGCGAGGGGGTGATCCGGTGCGCAAGGGCCGGCCGTGGAGCCTGCCGCTTGAGGACCGGGTGCTGCTGGTCGCCGCGTACTGGCGGACGAACCTGACGCTGCGCCAACTGGCGCCGCTTTTCGGGGTGTCCAAGTCCGCAGCCGACCGCATCATCGGCCACCTCGGACCCGCGCTTGCCCTCCAGCAACGCAGGCGGTTCCGCAAGGACGCCGTGCTGATCGTGGACGGCACCCTGGTTCCCACCCGCGATCACCAGGTCGCCGAGCAGTCGAAGAACTACCGCTACTCGACCAACCACCAGGTCGTCATCGACGCCGACACCCGCCTCGTCGTCGCCGTCGGCCGCCCGCTGCCCGGCAACCGCAACGACTGCAAGGCATGGGAACTGTCCGGCGCGAAGGACGCCGTCGGCAAGACCACGGTCATCGCGGACGGCGGCTACCGCGGCACCGGCCTGGTCATCCCACACCGCCGCGAACCCGCCCAGGCCGAACTCCCGGCGTGGAAAGAGGAACACAACACCTCCCACCGCAAAGTCCGTGCCCGCGTCGAGCACGCCTTCGCCCGCATGAAGACCTGGAAGATCCTCCGCGACTGCCGCCTCAAAGGGGACGGTGTCCATCACGCCATGCTCAGCATCGCCCGCCTGCACAACCTCACACTCGCCGGGTGACGCAGAAACAGCAGGTCATCCACCACGTCAAAGATCATTTACGGGACAACGCTTAGCGTCGGTCACACCACACGGTGCAACGCGATCTTCAGTCTCAGCCCTGGTCGCTACGCAGCAGGTGGCCGTCTCAGTTCCCGTCTCGTTCATCTCGGTACGCAGCCATCCGACCCCGTTCATTCAGTCGTGGTGATCACAGCGTTTGTACGGTATTGGACTCCTCCGAACCCTTCAGGACCAGCTCCTGACCAGCACAGACAAACCTGCAAAGCGAGTTACGCGGGTTCGATTCCCGCCACGGCCTCCAGCTCTTTGGATGACCTGCACGTTTACACGTTGCGGAGCGCTTCCGACGTCTGGGACTCCCACACCGGACAGGGCTACGTCAGTCGCTTGGTCCTCTACCGACCGGCCTAGCTCCAGAGCGCCATACGGCTCAGAGGGAGCCACTGTGCCAGCACGTACAGCTCTCCGGAGCGCGCTCCCGCCCGCGACATCCGCCACGGCAAGAAGGGCACCGTCCACCAGGCGTACCGGACGGAATGGAGGATCGGCTCGGATCACTCGGCCCGGTTCTGAACGCCGTGGCGCTCTGGACGACGCGGTACATCGACGCCGCCGTCGCCCGGCTCCGCGCCGAGGGTCACGAGATCCGCGGCGAGGACGTGGCCCGTCTGTCCCCCGCTCAAGCACCGCAACCTCAATGCCCTGGGCCGCTACAGCTTCAATGCCTCCAGCCCTGCCGACGGGAGCCTGCGGCCGTTGCGATCCGCGAGCGGCCGGGCTCGACGACGACCAGGACGGTGGGCAGGACTGATGGGGCGGCGGGTCAGAGAGCGAACTCGACCGGTTCCTTGCCCTGCGTGACGAGGCTCTTCCACAGGTCGCTGGGGTTGCCGGTGGAGGCGTTGCGGAACTCCTCCCAGTACCAGTCGGCACCCAGGAGCTGCTTCACGCGGGGTACGGCGACTCCGTCGGGTCCGGTGTAGTAGCGGACCTTCTCGATCTTGCCGTCCGTGACCGCCTCATAGATGGCCTTCGCGGTCACGGCCGGACTGGAGCCGGTGCCCTGCATGCCGAAGAAGCGCCGCATTCCGGACTGGTAGTCCTCGGGGATGTCGCCCGCCTGGTCGATCTTGGTGAAGATGCGTGTGGCGTGGGCGCCCGGGAAGACCGCCTTGACCGAGACGCCGAAGTCCGCCATCTCGACGTTGAGACCTTCGGAGAAGGCCGCGACCGCGGCCTTGGAGGCGGCGTAGACGGCGGTGTAGGGGTAGCCCTGGTCGGCGCTGATCGAGGAAATGTTGACGATCACGCCGGAACGCTGCTCGCGGAAGTGCGGCAGGAAGGCCTTGGTCATGGCCATCAGGCCGAAGACGTTGGTCTGGAACTGGTCGTGGATCTGCTCCATCGACGCGGCCTCGACGGGGCCCATGTGGTAGTAGCCGGCGTTGTTCACCAGCGCGTCGATGCCTCCGAACTGGGCGGCAGCCTGTTCGGCGAAGGCGGTGTCGGCGCCCTCGTCGTCGACGTCGAGCAAGAGGGTCCTCACGTTCGGCAGCTCGCTGTGGATGGCGAGGTCCGTCTCCTTGCGGACGGTCGCCACGACGTTCCAGCCCTGGGACGCGAACAGGCGGACGCTGTCGCGGCCGAAGCCGGAGGTGGTGCCGGTGATGACAACGGTGCGGTTCATGAGGGGTCTCCTTTGTGATCTTGGCGGCGTCGATCAGCCGGGGAACACGCCACCGGATTGCCCGGTCGGCGGTAGCGGTCTCTTACGCGATCACAGATCCCGCAATTTCAGACCGTCGGTCTGTTGTGAGGCCCCAACTTAAGACACCGGCGGTCTGATGTCAAAAGACCGGGAGTCTGTAATATGTGGGCATGAATACTTTCCAGCGTGCGCGCAGCGAGGAGCAGCGAGAGATCAGGCGGCGGGCGATCCTCGACACCGCCACCGCCATGCTCGACGAGATGCCGGTGAGCGCGGTCAGCCTCAACGAGCTGAGCCGACGCGTCGGGCTCGCCAAGTCGAACGTGCTGCGCTATTTCGAGTCCCGCGAGGCGGTCCTCCTAGAGCTGCTGGACCACGCCTGGAAGCAGTGGATGGCCGACCTGCCCGACCTGCTGACCACCGGCATCGACGCGGAGGCCGCGGTGGAAGAGCGCGGCGAGCAGTTCGCCGCGGTGGTCGGCGACTCCCTCGTCGGGCGCCGCATGCTGTGCGACCTGCTCAGCGCACAGGCCGGCGTACTGGAACACAACGTCTCCCCAGAGGTCGCCGCCCGCTACAAGAGAGCCGCCGTCGCCAACGTCGACGCGCTCGCGGCCCTCGCCCGCGTTCACCTGCCCGAGCTGGGCGATCGCGCTCAACAGCTGACCGCGTCCATGATCATGGTGATCGGTGCGGTGTGGACCCACGCCCGCCCGTCGCAGGCGATGCTCGCCGCCTACGAGGCCGACCCCTCGCTCGCTGTTCTGAAGATGGACTTCGCCGTAGCCCTGCAAGAAGCGCTGGCCACCCTCACCGTCGGCACGCTCGCCCGCACTTCTCCCTGAATCCCACCCCAAAGCCACCCCTCTCATGCCTAGGAGCAGCCGTGCGCGTCATCGTCTTCGGAGCGTCCGGAATGGTCGGACACGGCGCAGTGCGCGCCTGTCTTCTCGACGAGGCCGTCACCGAGGTCCTCGTCGTCGTCCGCAGCCCTCTTCCGCTGGACCATCCAAAGCTGCGGCAGATCATCCACACCGACTTCACCGACTACACCGCCGTCCAGGACCAGTTGAAGGACCTGGAAGCCTGTTTCTTCTGCCTCGGCGTCTCCGCCGTCGGGCGCGGTGAGGAAGAGTACACCCGCGTCACCTACGACTACACCCTCACCGCCGCCCGCGCCCTGCACGCCGCGAACCCCTCGCTGACCTTCGTCTACGTCTCCGGCGAGGGCACGGACAGCACCGGCAGGAGCCGCCAGATGTGGGCCCGCGTCAAGGGCCGCACCGAGAACGCCCTGCTCGCCATGCCGATGCACGCGTACATGTTCCGCCCCGGCTACATCCAGCCCGTCGGCGGCGCCACCTCCCGCACCCCGGTCTACCGCGTCGTGTACCGCATCACCGCGGGCCTGTACCCCCTCCTGCGGCGAGCCTTCCCCCGCCATGTCACCACCACCGACGCCGTCGGACAGGCCATGCTCGCCGTCACCCGGCTGAACGGCGCCGGCCCCACGGTGCTGCACAACCCCGACATCAACCGCCTTGTCGCAGTCGAACCCGGGCAAGCGCCCAAGCCTCCGCACTCCTGATCGTCCTGGAGGCCGCTCCCGGCACCCTGAAGACCTGGGGACGCTCGCTGCCCTACCGTGGCGCCATGAGCGATCACTCCGAAGCGCCTGTCACGCCCGTCGAGGCCTATGAACCCCCGTACTACGTGGCCGTGTTCACCACCGTGCGAACCCAGGAGCAGAGCGGCTACACCGAGACCAACGCGCGTATGGAAGAGCTGGTGAAGGACATCCCCGGGTACCTCGGGATGGACCACGCTCAGACTCCGGGTGGGCTGGGCATCACCGTCGGGTACTTCCGCGACGCCGACGCCCTCACGGAGTGGCGGACCAACGCCGAGCACCGCACGGCACAGAAACGCGGGCAGGACCAGTGGTACGAGAGCTACACGCTGCATGTGGCGAAGGTGGAGCGGAGCCACGGGTTCGTGCGGGCGCAGGTGCCGCAGGCCCCGCAGAGCCGTGCGGCGGGCTGACCGGCCGAAGTCCTGGACCGAGGACCCGGAAATCGTACGCGCGTGCGGCGATCAGACCCTATGATCACTCCGCCCCGGCGTCCGCCGCGGCCGCGCACGCCTCCGAGACAGGCCGAGGTCGATGACGAGTACCGCCCGTAAAGCTCCCCGGGTCCTTGCCCGCTCCGCGCAGGCGGCGATAGGCGTGGCCGCCGTGGCGGACGTGTTCCGCGCGGCGGCGGTCCGGGATGACCACCTGCACCGCACGGGCGCATCCGAGTCCGGCTTCGTCTCCATGGTCTTCGTCTATCTGATGACTCTCGCGATCGTGCTGTTCCTCGTGTGGCTCGCCCAATCCCGGGGCAACGCCCAGGAGCTGGCGCCCGAGGCCCCGGTTCCGAGCCGGGGCCGGACGATCGGCATGTGGTTCGTTCCGTTGGCCAACCTCGTTGTCCCTCGCGGGATCGTCCTCGCCATCGGGCGCGCGAGCTCCGCGTCCTGGGAGGAGAAGCGGGACACGCTCCTGGTGAACGCGTGGTGGGCCGCCTGGGTCGGGCACGCGCTGGTGCTCACGGTCGCGAGCCGGGTGGCCCCGGGCTCGATGGCCTTCCTGGTGGTGGAGGAGGCGCTCATGATCGCGGCGGCCGTACTGGCGGGGCTCCTGATCGAGCGCATCACGGCGTTGCAGAGCGCCGCACTCGGTGCCGCCGTTCCCGCCGAGCCCCTCGCCCAGACCTGAGGTGTCCCCTTCCCTCGGTTGAACACCCCCAAGGCACCTCTGAACACCCAGTAGCCGACTCGGGCTCAGCCCTCGCTCACAACCCGCGCCCGCCACAGATCCCGCAGCAGCGCGATCTCCGCCATGTGGTGAATGAACTCCAGGTTCGCTCCCGCCAGCACGGCGACGTACGGGTCGTCCGGGTCGGAGCCGTACGGATACTGGGAGAAGCCGACCACGTCCAGCTGGTCCTCCGTGACCGTGGCTACGGCCGCTCGCCAGCGGTCGATCACCGGCCAGAAGCGGTCCAGGGTCAGGGCTGCGGAGGGGCTGAAGTCGACCATCCGCTTGGGGTCCTGGCGCCGCTCACCGAACGTCCACTCCCACGCCCCCGCGAACTGGAAGTGCAGGTGTCCCAGGCGCCACGCGATCGTCGTGATCGGTGTCGTGTCGGGCTCCGGCTCGCCCTCGTGGGCGAGGACCTCCTCCACGCGTTCGACGGTCACGCTCCAGTCGTCGGCGATCTTGGCGACCGTCATGCCGTCGGCGGCCTGGCGGGCGACCTCCGCGTACTCGCTCGCCGGGATGTCCGCCGCGCCCAGGTCGAGGACCCACTCCCCCGGTCCGAACGCCCTCGGTGTCACCGCCTCGCTCCGGCGTCGGAGTGACCAGCAGCCGGGCGCCGGCTCCCACAGGTACTCCTCGTCGCCGAGCCCCTTCAGCCGGACCTGGGCCATCTCGCGGGCCTTGTCGAACTGGTCCAGCAGCAAGCCCAGTCGGTCGGTCCGTGTGCGCTCGGTCTCCATGCTTGGTCCCCTCGCCCGTGCCGTCTCGTACCCCGCCCCCACCCACCGCGGTGCGGTCAGGCGGACCGTAACGGCTCGACGCACCCGGCGCGAACGAATTCCTCGGCTTCCTCGGCCGCCTGCGCGCGCGTCACAGCACCCCGCCCGCCTCGTCCTGGAACGCCTCCGTCCAGTAGTGCGGGTGATCGCGGTCGGCCCCCCGGCGCCCCGCCACCGTCGGGTCCACCGTGGACAGGGTCTGGAGCATCGTCGTCGCCAACTGGTCGTACGCCTCGGCCGTCAGCTCACCGGACAGGTCCGCGTCGATCGCCTTCTCGCGGTGGAGCAGCCAGAGGGTGAAGGCCAGGGTCGAGACGTCCGTGTTGAGGGGAGCCAGTGTCGCCTCCTGCTCGCTCCACGTCAGGATCTCGCCCGTCGCGCCGTCCACCACCAGGCTGTTGTCCTCCATGAGGTAGCCGAGGCGGATCAACTGGTCGGCGTGGGGCGGGAGTTCCCCGGCGGGCTCGTCCTCGTAGAACTCGGTGAGGGTGGGGAGCGGGACGTCCGTGTCGAGGTGGAAGAGGAACGCGTCCTCGGGCAGGCCGGTCTCGCGCAGGAAGCGGCGGGTCGGTCCGTGGGTGAGGGTGGCGGGGAAGTCGACCTCCTCGAAGCGGGCGACCGTGCCCTGGCCGAACTCCTGGTCCAGCAGACGGGCCGGGATGTCGAGGGTCAGCCCCGATGTCGTGCCCGGGCCCGCGACCAGGGCGAGCGGGCGGATCAGGGCCGCCGCCTTCCAGAACGGGGGCACCTCGCCGTCCGTCTCCGACTCGAACACCGCGAGCAGCTGGCGTGATGCCTCCGCCGCCGTCTTGGTGCCGTGCCGACCCTCGTAGGACGCGAACTGGCCGCGCAGGTCCGTCAGTTCGTCCGTGGTCGTCGTGAAGCGGGCCAGCGTTTCGATCGACGGGGCCAGCGGGCCGGTCTCCATCAGATCCGGGCGGTCGTGGAAGAAGTACGTCGTCGCGATCTCGCCCGTCTCGCCGTCCAGCAGGATCGACTCCGCCTCCCCGCCGTCGGGTCCCCAGAGCGCGCCTATCACCAGCTGGTCCCGGAGCTCCTCCGCCAGCGGCGCGGGGTCGCCCAAGGAGTCCGCCACCGTCCGCAGGCCCTCCCTGCGCAGCTCCTCGAACGTCAACAGGCCGCTGTCGCCCGGCAGTCCGGGACCCGTCAGCCAGCGGCGCGTCGACTCGTGCGTGATGTACGGATCGAGGTCGTCCTCGGTCAATGTGATCATGGTCGCCGTAGAGCCGGCGTCGGTCCTGCTCATTGTTCCCCCGTGCATGAATCTTCCCCGTGTGGCACCGGCTGTTCCGCTGTCGTCCCCACTGCCCAGAACACTACGCGGCACCACTGACAACGGCCCTGACCAGCGAAAACGCCTGGCGGAGCCGGGAGGACGCGAGTCGTCCGAGACGTCCTCACCTCATCAGACGCTCAAACCACCCGCGAACGTTCCCGTCCCTCGACGATCGCGTCCACCGTCTCCCCCACCGTCAGCCCGGAGGTGTCCAGCCACAGGCCGATGCGCGGGGTCTCCGCCCGCAGCCCGCGGTCCAGCTCCTCGACCGTCCACGCGCCGTATCCGGTCTTCGCCCGCCCCGCCTCCCGTGCCGTCACGGTCGCCGGGTTCGGTGCGAGGACGATCACGTGCAGCGGGCGGGTGCGGATCAGGGCGACATACGCCGGCAACTCCGCGCCCAGCACCACGTCCTGGACGACCGCCGTGAACCCGGCCTCCGCGTACGCGTCCGCCGTCGCCGCCGACAGCCGGTACCGCAAGCGGAGTTGGGACTCCCCCTCGCCGCTGGCACCGGGGACGTACTCCTCGCGTCCCGAGACGACCATCCGCCGGAAGACGTCACCCCGGACGTGCGCCGCCCTCGGCAGCCTCTCCGCCAGCGCCTGCGCGACCGTCGACTTGCCGGAGGCCATCACTCCGGTGATGAGGACGACCCCGTCGAACACCATCACGCACCCGCCGCTCAGTGCCCGTACTGGCCGTACTGATCGGTCGTCGCCGTCACCACCGCCGCCTGCGGGCGGATCGGCAGCCGGTTCACTGGACGGCCCGTCGCCGCACGCACCGCGGACGCGATCGCCGCCGGGGACGTGACCACCGGTACCGCGCTGACCGCCTTCGCCCCGAAGGGGGCGACCACGTCGCGTTCCTCGACGAGTTTCACGATCCGGATGTCGGGGGTGTCCAGGGCGGTGGGCAGCGCGTAGCCGGTGAGGTCGGGGTGGCGGATCAACCCGCGCGCGGTGCGCAGGTTCTCCGTCAGCGCGATGCCGACGCCCTGGGTGACACCGCCCTCGATACGGGCGACCAGCTGGGTCGGGTTGAGGATGCGGCCGACGTCCTGGGCGAGGGCCAACTCGACGACCCGTACGGAGCCGAGTTCGATGTCGACGTCGACCACCGCGCGGATCGCGCAGAACGCGAGCCCTACGAAGGCGTCGCCCTGGCCCGCCTCGTCCAGGGGCTCGGTCGGGTGCGGGCGGCACTGGGCGGTGGCCCAGAGTTCCTTGCCGTCCAGGGCCTCGGTGACGGTCGTCGAGAGGACTCCGTCGTACGAGGTGATCTTGCCGTCGATGATCTGGAGCAGCTCGGTCGACATCCCGAACTTGTGCGCCAGGGGCTGCAGTAGCTGGGTGCGGACCATTTTCGCGGCGCGTTCGACCGCGCCGCCCGATACCCAGGTATGACGTCCTCGGCAACCAGGACCCGCGGGCGGCTGATCGGTGTCCACGGGGGCGACGTGCACCTCGTCGATGCCGAGGGTCTCCTGGACGATCTGCCGGGCCAGCGTGGTGAAGCCCTGGCCGGTCTCGACGGCCGCGCACAGCACGGTCGCGATGCCGTCGTGGACCTTCACGGTGGCCGTGGAGACCTCGTCGGCGCCCTCGGCGCCGAGCATGTGGACCATGCCGAGGCCGTAGCCGACGCCCCGGCGCACCGCGCCCGGTTCGCCCGCGCCCTCGGGGCCGCCGGGCAGCAGCCACTCGTCCTCGGGGGTGTCCTTGGGGAGCTGCGGCAGCGGGAAGTCCCGTACGGCCTGCAGGAGTTCGGCGACCGGCGCCGGGCAGGTCACCGTCTGGCCGGTCGGGAGGACGTCACCGGTGGCCATGGCGTTGCGCAGGCGCAGTTCGGCCGGGTCCATGGCGAGCTTCTTGGCGAGCTTGTCCATCTGCGCCTCGTAGGCGGCGCAGACCTGCATGGCGCCCTCGCCCCGGACGTGTCCTGAGGGCGGGTTGTTGGTGCGCACGGCCCAGCCCTCGATGAAGGCGTTCGGGACGACGTACGGGCCGCAGGCGAAGGAGACGGCGGCGGCCAGGGCCTCCGAGGATGTGTCGGCGTAGGCGCCCGCGTCGAGCAGCACCTGGGCCTCGACCTTGACCAGGCGGCCGTCCTCGTCGGCGTGGTGCCGGTAGCGCAGGAGCGTGGGGTGGCGGTGGGTGTGGCCGAGGAAGGACTCCTCGCGCGTGGCGGTGAGTTTGACCGGGCAGCCGGTCTTCAACGCCAGTAGTCCGAGCGGGAGTTGGAAGCCCTGGTCCTCGCGGTCGGCGGTGGCCCCGGGGACGCCGGTGACGACGACCTTCACGCGGTCGGACTCCAGGCCGAAGCAGGCGGCGGCCGTGTCGCGGTCGTTGTGCGGGTCCGTGGAGGCGATGTACAGCTCGACGCCGCCGTCGGGGCGGGGCACGGCGAGACCGGCCTCGGCGCCGATCGGGGCGGGGTCCTGGCGGCCGATGCGGTACAGGCCCTCGACGACGATGTCGGCGGTCGCGTCCGGGTCTCCGTGGCGCAGCGGGATGTGCCGGATCAGGTTGCCGTCGGGGTGCAGCGGTTCGGCCTCGAAGGCCTGCTCGGGGTCGGTCACCGGGTCGAGTACTTCGTACTCGACCATGATGGCCGCGGCGGCCATCCGCGCCGTGTCGGGGTGGTCGGCGGCGACCGCGGCGATGGGCTCCCCGTGGTGGCGCACGACCTCGGAGGCGAACACCGGGCGGTCGGCGGTGCCCCGGCCGTAGCGGTCCCGGCCCGGCACGTCCTCGTGGGTGATGACGGCCCGTACGCCGGGCATGTCCCGCGCGTGGGACGTGTCGACGGACACGATGCGCGCGTGCGGGTGCGGTGAGCGCAGGACGGCCGCCCAGAGCAGGCCCTCGGCCCACAGGTCGGCCGCGTACGGGAAGGTGCCCTCGGTCTTCGCGCGGGCGTCGGCGGCCGGGAGCGAGGCGCCCAGGCCGTGGCCCGGCAGCTCCGGGGCGGGCGCGGCCTCCGTGGTCGCGGTGGCGGCTTCGTTGCTCACGCCTGACCTCCGTCCTGGCCGTACACCTGGTCCTGCGTGCGCGGGGACTCGAACGCCGACTGGTGGACGCCACCGCCCCCGGGACCCGCCTGGTGGGGAATACGCGCCTCGTCGCCGTCCGACTCAGGTTCGGCGGCAGCGGCGTGCGCCTCGCGTTCGGCGACGACTTCCTGCACGGCGTCCAGGACACCCCGGTAGCCGGAGCAGCGGCACAGGTTGCCGCACAGGGCCTGGCGTGCCTCCAGTTCGGTGGGCGCGGGGTTGCCCTCCAGGAGGTCGTGCACGGTCATCGCCATGCCGGGCACGCAGAAACCGCACTGCACGGCACCGCACTTGGCGAGCGCCCGCTGCACGTCGGAGGGCTGTCCCTCGACGGCGAGACCCTCGACCGTACGGACCTCGGAGCCGGCCGCGGTGACGGCGGGCACCAGGCAGGAGGCGACGAGCCGTCCGTCGACCTGGACGTTGCAGGCGCCGCACTCGCCCTGCGAGCAGCCGTCCTTGGCGCCCGCGAGGCCGAGGCGTTCGCGCAGCACGTAGAGCAGCGACTCGCCGATCCAGGCGTCGGTGACGGGCCGGTCGGCGCCGTTGACGCGCAACACGTAGGAGGCCAGCGGGTGTTCCTCGCCGGGGATCTTCGGGTCCGGCTCGGCGGCCTCGTCCGGCGCGTCGGACTCGACGGCCGTCACGGGCGCCTCAGCGGCCTCCGGAGCGTCGTCGGCACCCTCGGCCGCATCGACCGCCGCGGACGCCCCAGCGGGCCCCTCAGCGCCCTCTGCGGCCCCTTCGCCGCCAGCGCCGGCCCCACCGCTCCCATGAGCCGACTGTGCGTCGTCCACGGCGAGTTCGGCGGGGGTGTCGTCGTGGCGGTCGGCGCGCGCGTCGCCGTAGGGGTCGCCGGGGGCCTCGGAACGGGTGTGCGCGTACGGGTCGCCGGGCTCGCCGTACGGCTGCCGGGTCGCCTCGTCGGGCGGCCGGGTGGCTGCCCGCGCCGACACCTCGCCGGTCGGGTGCGCCCCGGACCGGTCGGCAGGATGCTCCAGGCCGCGTCCGTCGGTGTGCTCGCCGGGCCGCTCCACGACATCCGCGCCGGACGCCTGCTGCGCCCAGTTCTGGCCCGCGCCGTCCGTCGCCCAGGGCGCGGGGGCGCCGCCGGGCAGGGTGGCCGGTGGAGTGCCGCCCCACTGCTCGACCAGGGCCGACGTGGTGAACTCGCCCGATTCGTCCGGGAGATCACCGCCAGCGACGGGGATCGACCACTCCCCGGTCACGTCGCGGCCGGGAGCGGCGCCCGCGTCCGGCGCGTTGGTGTCCTGGAAGGTCCACTGGCCGGTGGACCCGGGGCGGTACGAGAACTGGTCGCCTCCGGCCGTCCCCTGCTGCGGTACGGCGTTCGGGTCGGGCCACTGGACGCCCTCGGCGGGCACCGCCCAGGACCCCGTCGAGGACGGGTCGGCGTCCGGGGCGGGGGTGGCCGTTATGGGCGGCGGCACATAGCCGTGCCCGGGGGCGGCCAGGAGGGCGTCGATGCCCCCTTCGGGGAGTTTCACGAAGGCCGTGGCGCCGTCGTCGTAGTCGCCCTGGGGCAGCGGGTCCCAGCGTCCGCCGCCCTGAGGGGTGCCCTCTCCGTGCTGGTCGTCGGTCACGACAGCGCCCTCCCGAGTGCTCGTCGGGCCAGTGCGGCGACGGTGCGCCGCAGGTGCAGTACCGCGGGCGGAAGCTGTTCCACGGAGCCGTCCTCGGCCGGTACCGGGTCGGGGATGCAGGCCGCGGCGACGTACTCCCCGAAGGCGCTCAGCGCCTCGGGGACGATCGTGCGGCTGTTGTCCCAGTCGATCAGCCGGGCCACCCACTGTTCGGCGTCCAGCGGTCTGAGCGGCATCGGCGCTATGGCTCCGACGGCGCACCTGACTCCGCGCCGGGCGGGGTCGAGGACGACCGCGACGGACGCGACCGAGCGCCCGGGACCGGTCCTGCCGGTGGCCTTCAGGAAGACCTGCGGGGCGTGCAGCAGCGGCACGCGCACGAAGCCGATGAGTTCGCCGCCGCGCAGCATCTCCACGCCGGCCAGGAGGTGCGACACCGGGATCTCCCGGCGGGCTCCGTCCTGGCCCGCGATGATCAGCGTCGCCTCCAGGGCGGCCAGTACGGGCAGCGCGTCCCCGGTGGGCGCGGCCGAGGCGATGTTGCCGCCCAGGGTGCCCGCGTTGCGGATCTGCGGCGGGCCCGCGGCACGCGCGGAGGCGGCGAGCGCCGGGATGAGCGCGGCGAAGTCGGGGCGGCCCATACGGGCGTGCGTGAGGCCCGCGCCGAGCAGCGCGTGCCCGTCCTGGTACTGCCAGCCGCGGATCTCGCTGATCCGGCCCAGACCGACCAGTGCGCTGGGCCTGAGCTGGCCCGAGTTGACGGCCGCCATGAGGTCGGTGCCGCCGGCCACGGGAACGGCCGTGGGCAGGGCCGTGAGCGCCGCCACGGCCTCGTCCAGCGTTGTGGGCAGCGTGACGGACTGCCCCGCCTGCGGTGCGTGCGTGGTCAAACCGGCTGCCCCTTCCCGCTGCCCCACCTGGTCCCACCTGTTGCTGCCGTACGGTACGTGCTGACAGGGCGGACGTGGCAACTCTGGCACATCTTCGCAAGACCCGAGCGCGGGGGTCCGCTAGGAGGCATTCGCCCGTCTCATCCGGGAGATGGTCCGTTTTCGTACGGCATCACCGGTACGCGCGGATTGCCACTCAACGGTGACTCCTGGGGGCTTTCTCCCTTACGGGTCCTACGCGTTCGGGGGCGGGCCGTCCTTGGGTCGTCCGAGCACTCCCGGGCGTCGCTGCCACGACAGTGGTCCGGTGGGCGGACGGTAGGCGACACCCAGGGCGTCGAGGCGCGGGTAGTGGGCGGCCATCCGGCGCTCGAAGTCGGCGAAGTCCCGTTCCGCGGGCGCCGGAAGAGCGCTCCAGGCGACCTCGGCGAAGGCCGCGAGCCGGGGGAACGTCTGGTAGTCCACGCGTGCGTGGTCCTCCATCACCTCGGTCCACACGTTGGCCTGTGTGCCCAGCACATGACGGGCCTCGGCCTCGCTGAGCTGCTCGGGAACCGGCTCGAAACGGTAGACGTCCTCCAGGGTGCGCACATGGGCGATCGGCACCGGCTCGTCCTCGCCCGGGGCCTGCCGCCAGTCCAAGTACACATACTGCTCGGGGCACATGACGACGTCGTGCCCCGCGCGGGCGGCGGTGATCCCGCCCTCGTACCCACGCCAGGACGACACGACCGCCCCGTCCGCGAGCCCGCCCTCCAGGATCTCGTCCCAGCCGACGAGCCTTCTCCCGCGCGCGGAGAGCCACTTGTCGAAGTGTCCGATGAACCACGACTGCAACTCGTCCTCGTCCGCGAGCCCGAGTTCCGCGATGCGCGCCTGCGCGGCCGGCGACTGCTTCCACTGGTCCTTGAGGCATTCGTCACCGCCGACGTGAATGAACTCCGAGGGGAACAGCTCCAGGAGTTCCTCGAACACCCCCTCGTAGAAGCGCAGGGTGTTGTCAGTGGGGGCGAGTACGTTCGGGTTGATCCCCCAGGTGTCCCAGACGGAGAGGGATGTGGTGTCGATGACATCGGTGTTGCCGAGTTCCGGATACGCGGCGACGGCGGCCTGCGAGTGTCCCGGCACGTCGATTTCGGGGACGACGGCGATATGCCGCTCGGCGGCGTAGGCGACGATCTCCCGGATGTCGTCCTGCGTGTAGTAGCCGCCGTGGGGCTTGTCGTCCCACAGCGGTGAGGCACGGTGGCCGAATTTCGTGCGCGCCCGCCAGGAGCCGATCTCGGTCAGCTTCGGGTACCGCTTGATCTGTACGCGCCACCCCTGGTCGTCCGTCAAGTGGAAGTGGAAGACGTTGAGTTTGTGCGCCGCCATGAGATCCAGGTAGCGCAGGACGCCTTCCTTGGGCATGAAGTGCCGGGCGACGTCGAGCATGAGGCCGCGCCAGTGGAAACGGGGAGTGTCCTGGACCGTGAGGTACGGAACGGACCAGGTGCGGTCGCGGTCGAGCGGAGCCTTGCGATACGCGTCGGGGCCGAGGAGTTGACGCAGCGTCTGGGCGCCCCAGAACACACCGGCCGCGCTGCCGCCCTCGATGAAGACCCCGTTCGAGTCGCTGACGAGGCGATACTCCTCGGGGCCGAGCGCGGGGTCGAGCTGGAGCCCGATGCCGTCGTCGCAGGCGTCGTCGAGTTCCCGCCCCTCACGAAGCGGCAGACCGGTGGCCTGCTGGAGCACGGTGCGCAGCCAATTGCCGACGCCCTCCGTCGCGTCGCCGGCGTAGAGCTTGGAGCGCTTCGTCAGCCGCACCTCGCCGGAACCGGCGGCAACACTGCCGGGCTGAGGAATCAGTTCGGTCACGTCAGTCCTTAACCGCTCCGCCCAGCCCCGAGACCAGACGTCGCTGTACGAGTACGAAGAACACCAGCACCGGAATCGTCATCACCGTGGAGGCCGCCATGACCCCGCCCCAGTCAGGATCGTCGGGCTTGTAGAAGACCAACAGGGCCATCGGCAGGGTCGACTGCGAAGTGTCGCTGATGATGAAGGACTTGGCGAAGAGGAAGTCGTTCCAGGCCGAGATGAAGGAAAACACGCTCGTGGCCACCAGCCCCGGGAAGACGAGCGGGAAAAGGATCTGCCACAGGAATCGCGTCCGGCTCGCCCCGTCGATGTACGCGGCCTCCTCCAGCGCGTCCGGTACGGCTTTCACGAACCCCCGTAGCATCCAGATCGCGAACGGCAGCGAGAACGCGATCTGAGGCAGGATCAGCGACCCCAGGGTGTTCAGCAGCCCGAGCCCCCGCATGATGAAGAACAGGGGGATCGTCAGCGCTTCCACGGGCACCATCTGGGCCACCAGGAACATGATCAGGAGGGTGGTCCGGAAGCGGAACCGGAATCGTGTCACCGCGGTCGCGGCGAGAAAGGCGATCAGCGCCGAGACGATGACCACCGAGCATGCCACGACAAGGCTGTTGACGAAGTAACGGCCGAATTCCTGCTGCCCGAACACGCGCCGGAACGAGTCCAGAGAGGGCGCGAGCGTCCACGGCCGGGGCTCGCTCGACTCGATCTCACCGGCCGGTTTGAAGGCGCTGAGCACCATCCAATAGAGGGGGAAGGCGACGACGACCGCGATCAGCAGCGCCGAGGCCTCGGCAGCGAGCCGCCAGGGCCGCCGTACAAGACCGCGAAGCAGACTCACAGCTCCTCCCCCTGCCTGCGCAGCAGGCGCAGATAGACCAGCGTGACGGCGAGCAGCATCAACAGCATGACGACACCGATCGCCGAGCCGAGGCTGTACTTCGAGGACGCGAACGCCTGCTGGTAGGCGTACACGTTCAGCACGAGGTTCTGGCCCGCGATGCCGCCGCCGTTGGTCATGACGTAGATCTGGGTGAAGACCTTGAAGTCCCAGATGACGGACTGAATGGTCACGACGGTCAGGATCGGCCGCAGCATCGGCGTCAGCACGGACCGCCAGATCCGCCACTGCGAGGCCCCGTCCAGAGCGGCGGCCTCCAGCACCTCGGAGGGCACGGCACGAATCCCGGCGTAGACCGTCACCATCACGAACGGGAAGGAGCACCACACCACTTCGAGCAGCACGAGAAAGAACGCACTCAGCCGCCCGTACGTCCAGGAGTGGTCCCCGAGCCCGAGGACGCGATTCACCGGCCCGAAGTCAGGGTCGAAGAGCAGCAACCACACCGTCGACCCGGTGACCGCGGGCGTAGCCCAGGCCCCCAACGCGGCCAACATCAAGACGAGTCGGGGCAAGGCCCGCACCCGCGTGAGCAGCACTGCAAGCGCACACCCAACGGCAAGCGTCGAGACGACACAGGCCCCCGCGAACAACACGGTAGCCACCAGCACTTGCCAGAACTGACTGTCCGAAAAGAGCGCGGAGTAGTTCCCGAACCCCTCAAAGGTCGTCGGCTCCCCACCACTGACCTGGGCTTGCGTGTACTGGAAGAAGGAGATCAACCCAAGCTGATAGATGGGGTAGACGAGCAGCCCACCAAGGACGACGAGAGCCGGGGCAAGATACAACCAGGGCACACCCCAACCCCCTTGGGGGCGCGGGGAACTGCGCGATCGGCCACGGCGAACCCGCACTCGCGAACGGTCCGCAGTCAACGAGCTATTAGGCGCCATCCGGTCAACCCGCGGAGCTGAACGCGTCGTTCATCTTCTTAGCCGCATCCTTAGAAGCCGCGGCCACACCCTTCTTCCCGCTGATGACCTCCTGCAGCATCGTCGGCAGCACCAGCGAAGAGTCGATCTCCGACCAACCAGGCGACGCAGGCACGAACTTCGTCCCCGCCGCCAACGTCTGAACGAACGGCTTCTCGAACGGCACCTTCGCCGCAGCCGCATCCCGCACGTCGGTGAACGTGGGCAGGAACCCCATCGCGTCGAACATGGACGCCTGCGTCTTCTTCGAGGTGAGCTGCTCCATCAGGTCCACCGCCAGCGTGCGGTGCGACGTGCTCTTCAGGACACCGATGTTGTTGCCCCCGGCGAACGCGGGAGCGACCGACCCGGACGCGACACCCGGCAGCGGAACCACCGCGTACTTGCCCTTGACCTTGCCCGCCTCGACAGCCGTGTGGCTGAAGTCGCCCCCGATGGCCATCCCGGCCTTGCCCGCAGCGAACGCGGTGATCGTGTCGTTGCCGCCCATCACCGCGCACTTGGCGGCGGGACAGTTGTCCCTCGTGAAGAGGGAGGTGTACGCCTTGATGCCCTTCTGGGCGGCGGCGCTGTCGATCGCGGAGGTGTACGAACCCCCCTTGGCCGTGGCGAGTTCGCCGCCGTTGGCCCACACGAACGGCATCGCGCCGTACGTGTAGGCGCCGCCGACGACAAGGCCGTAGAGGTCGGACTTCGCCTTGTGGATCTTCCGGGCGGTGGCGGCCAACTCGGCCATGGTCTTGGGGGGTTGCAGGCCCAGGTCCTTGAAGACGTCGGTGCGGTAGTACAGGGCGCGGACGCCGACGTAGAACGGGGAGCCGTACATCTTGCCGTCGACCGTGACGGACTGCTTCGCGGTCGGGTCGGTGTCCTTGGCCTCGCTCCAGGCGCCGAAGTCCTCGGTGACGTCGAGGAGTCCGCCGTCGTGGACGTAGCCGGCCGTGTCGGTGTTGCCGTACTCCATGACGTCCGGCGCGGACTTCGGGTCGTTGAAGGCGGCCTTCACGCGCTGGGCGCGGGTGTCGATCGGGATGTACTCCACGTCGACCTTGGTGCCCTTGTGGGCCTTCTCGAAGGCGGTGACCACGGAGTCGACGACCTTGGCCTTCGGATCGTTGCCGACCTCCTGGAAGAGCCACACCCGCAGGGTGCCGCTCTGGTCGTCCTTGTCGGAGGACGAGTTGTCGGAGGTCTGGGGCGCGCAGCCGGCGACGACAGCGGCGGCCGCCAGGAGTACGGCGAATCGGGGGGCGAGCTTCATGGAGCGTTCCTCCGGGAATCCGGGCGTGCGTTGCAACATATGCAATGGGCGTTTCGCTCTGCACAACACCACGGAGATTAAGGAGTAGATGAACGCGGCCACAAGAGGTCTCAACCACTTCGTGACACGCGAAAGGCCCTCGGGGCGCGCAAAAGCGCGCCCCGAGGGCCTCAGAAAGTCAGACCAGCCGAACGGCTACTTGTCGCCGCCCTTGCCCTTGTCGCCGTCCCCGCCCGAGCCCATGGACTCGTAGATCTCCTTGCACATGGGACACACCGGATACTTCTTCGGGTCGCGGCCCGGTACCCAGACCTTCCCGCACAACGCCACCACGGGAGTGCCGTCGAGGGCGCTCGCCATGATCTTGTCCTTCTGGACGTAATGGGCGAAGCGCTCATGGTCCCCGTCGCCGTGCGACACCTGGGGCGTCGGCTCTACGAGGGTCCCCGTACCAGTCCCGCGCTCGGGCTCAAGAGTGCTCATAGTGCCAAGGGTACTGAAGCCCACCGGCATCAGTTCCGCGAAGGGTCGTTCAGTTCGGGGATCAGTTCAGGGAAGCGTCGTCCGGATACGTCGCCACCATCGCCAGCTCGCTGCGCTGGCGGCGCAGCACCTCGCGCCAGAGTCTCTCCGGGGACGGCGAGGACACGTCACCGGGCTCCGACTCGACGACGTACCAGGCGCCCTCCACCAGTTCGTCCTCCAGCTGCCCGGGCCCCCAGCCCGCGTACCCGGCGAAGATCCGCAGCGAGCCCAGCGCCGAGGCGAGCAGCTCCGGCGGGGCCTCCAGGTCGACGAGTCCGATCGCGCCGTGCACGCGCCGCCAGCCGAGCGGGGCGCGCTCGCCGGCCGCGCCGCCCGGGATGACGGCGACGCCGAGGGCCGAGTCCAACTGGACCGGGCCGCCCTGGAAGACGACTCCCGGCTCGCCGGCGAGATCCGCCCAGCCCTCCAGGATGTCGCCGACGTCCACGGGCGTCGGGCGGTTGAGGACGACACCGAGGGAGCCCTCCTCGTCGTGGTCGAGAAGGAGCACCACCGCGCGGTCGAAGTTCGGGTCCGCCAGGGCGGGTGTTGCCACGAGCAACCGCCCTGTGAGCGAGGACACCTCGGTCATGCCTGACATGATCCCGCATCTTCCCCGTGATGGGGGAGGCAATGCGGGTTCGGGAGGGAATGCAGCTCAGGGCGGAAAGAGGCGCCCCCGGCGCACGGACGCACCCCGTGACCCCATGTGCCCGATAGGGAACGGTTCGTGTTGTGACACAGCTATGACGTAGCTGGGTACTCCTTGGGCTTACAGGAGGGGGGTGGGCGGCGATTACTCTGTCACTTCGGCCCCTGCCCAACTCCACGGAACGCGAGATTCATGACCGTCAACGGCTCAGACGACGTACTGCTTGTCCACGGCGGAACCCCGCTGGAGGGCGAGATCCGTGTCCGCGGTGCGAAGAACCTCGTACCCAAGGCCATGGTCGCCGCCCTGCTGGGCAGTGAGCCAAGTCGACTGCGCAACGTTCCGGACATCCGTGACGTTCGTGTCGTACGCGGACTCCTGCAACTGCACGGGGTGACGGTCCGTCCGGGGGAGGAGCCGGGCGAGCTGGTGCTCGATCCGTCGCACGTCGAGAGCGCCAACGTCGCCGACATCGATGCCCACGCGGGCTCGTCGCGCATCCCGATCCTGTTCTGCGGTCCGCTCCTTCACCGGCTCGGGCACGCGTTCATCCCTGGTCTGGGCGGCTGCGACATCGGCGGCCGGCCGATCGACTTCCACTTCGAGGTGCTGCGGCAGTTCGGCGCGAAGATCGAGAAGCGCGCGGACGGCCAGTACCTGGAGGCCCCGCAGCGGCTGCGCGGCACGAAGATCCAGCTGCCGTACCCGTCCGTGGGCGCCACCGAGCAGGTGCTGCTGACCGCGGTGCTGGCGGAGGGCGTCACCGAACTCGCCAACGCGGCCGTGGAACCGGAGATCGAGGACCTCATCTGCGTACTGCAGAAGATGGGCGCGATCATCGCCATGGACACCGACCGCACGATCCGCATCACCGGTGTGGACTCGCTCGGCGGCTACACCCATGCGGCCCTCCCGGACCGTCTGGAGGCCGCGTCCTGGGCGTCGGCGGCACTGGCGACCGAGGGCAACATCTACGTCCGCGGCGCGCAGCAGCGCTCGATGATGACGTTCCTCAACACCTACCGGAAGGTGGGCGGTGCCTTCGCGATCGACGACGAGGGCATCCGCTTCTGGCACCCCGGCGGCCAGTTGAAGTCCATCGCGCTCGAAACGGACGTGCACCCCGGCTTCCAGACGGACTGGCAGCAGCCGCTGGTCGTCGCCCTCACGCAGGCGACGGGCCTCTCCATCGTGCATGAGACGGTCTACGAGTCCCGCCTCGGCTTCACCTCCGCGCTCAACCAGATGGGCGCGCACATCCAGCTCTACCGCGAGTGCCTCGGCGGCTCCCACTGCCGCTTCGGCCAGCGCAACTTCCTCCACTCGGCGGTCGTCTCGGGCCCGACCCGCCTCCAGGGCGCCGACCTGGTCATCCCCGACCTCCGCGGCGGCTTCTCGTACCTCATCGCGGCGCTGGCGGCCCAGGGCACGTCCCGCGTCCACGGCATCGACCTCATCAACCGCGGCTACGAGAACTTCATGGAGAAGTTGGTCGAGCTGGGCGCGAAGGTCGAGTTGCCGGGCAAGGCACTCGGCTGATCGCCGCTCCGCCCCTCGGCCCGGGCCGCGCCCGGTCTGTCTGCTGAGGGTCCGGGGGCCCGCGGCGGAGCCGCTGATGTCACAGCCCCCGGATAGGCACAGCATGGAGAAGCTCGTGGAGCTGGGCGCGAAGGTGGAGTTGCCGGGCAAGGCGCTCGGCTAGCGGTCGGTTGTACGACGATGGGGCGGCCACCCTGACCGGGTGGCCGCCCCATTCGCGTTACTTCAGCCTCGTACGCAAGCCCGTCGCGTACGCGAGGGACTACTTGCCCTTGGCGGCTTCCTTGAGCTTGCTGCCCGCGGAAACCTTGACGCTGTAACCGGCGGGGATGTTGATCGGGTCGCCGGTCTGCGGGTTGCGCGCGGTGCGAGCGGCACGGTGGGTGCGCTCGAAGGTCAGGAAGCCGGGGATGGTGACCTTCTCGTCGCCCTTGGAGACGATCTCGCCGACGGTCTCGGCGAACGCGGCCAGAACGGCGTCGGCGTCCTTGCGGGTCACCTCGGCACGGTCGGCCAGCGCGGCCACCAGCTCACTGCGGTTCATGTTGTTACTCCCGTGTTCTTCTTGCCGTTTGAGGCGTGCCACGCGGCGGAGCCGCATATCGGGCACGGTGAAGCCGATGCTGCCAGGGTCCTCGGTGAGTCCCCGGACCCGGGTCCGTCGTCCAGACCCTCGCGCCCGAAGACGCATCCTGCCCCTACCTGCGGCGGGAAAGCCAATCCGGCACCCGTAGGAGTCGCGAGAACACCCGTGGGAGTCACACGAAGAGCGCCACTGCATCAGCGTGGTGACGCTTCGTCCGCTCCCGGCGGCGAGGGCCGGGCCTGGAAGGCCCGAAGCCTGGCCGCCACGATAAACGGCCGCCGAAGGCCCCGGGTTCCGCGACGCGCCGGTGTGTCGGCGGCCGTGGCGATCCTCACAGCCACCGCACACACGCCGATCCAGGCGTTCTACGACGCGGAGGTCGCCGCCGAGGCCGCCGCCACTCCCGCCGCCTTCGCCGCCTCACGCACCGCGCCCGCGACCGCGCCGGCGACCTTGTCGTTGAAGACGCTGGGGATGATGTAGTTCGCGTTCAGCTCGTCCTCGGTCACGACGTTCGCGAGTGCGCTCGCCGCGGCCAGCATCATCTCGGTGTTGACGGTGCGGGACTGCGCGTCCAGCAGACCGCGGAAGACACCCGGGAAGACCAGCACGTTGTTGATCTGGTTCGGGAAGTCCGAGCGGCCCGTGGCGACAACCGCCGCCGTCTGGCGGGCGATCGTGGGGTCGACCTCGGGGTCGGGGTTCGCGAGCGCGAACACGATCGCGCCCTCGGCCATCGCGGCCACGTCGTCGCCGTCGAGGACGTTCGGGGCGGAGACGCCCACGAAAACGTCGGCGCCGCGCACGGCCTCCTTCAGCGTGCCCGTGAGGCCGTCCGGGTTGGTGTTGTCGGCGATCCAGCGCAGCGGCGAGTCGGGCTTGGCGTCGACCAGGTCCTCGCGGCCGGCGTGCACGACACCGTGGATGTCGGCGACGACCGCGTTCTTGACGCCCGCGGCGAGCAGCAGCTTGAGGATGGCCGTACCGGCCGCGCCCGCACCGGACATGACGACCCGGATGTCACCGATGCCCTTGCCGGCGACCCGCAGCGCGTTCGTCAGCGCGGCGAGGACGACGATCGCGGTGCCGTGCTGGTCGTCGTGGAAGACGGGGATGTCGAGGGCCTCGCGCAGCCGGGCCTCGATCTCGAAGCAGCGCGGCGCGGAGATGTCCTCCAGGTTGATGCCGGCGAAGCCCGGGGCGATGGCCTTGACGATCGCGACGATCTCGTCGGTGTCCTGGGTGTCCAGGCACAGCGGCCAGGCGTCGATGCCGGCGAACCGCTTGAACAGGGCCGCCTTGCCCTCCATGACCGGCAGCGCGGCCTTGGGGCCGATGTTGCCGAGGCCGAGGACGGCCGAGCCGTCGGTGACGACCGCGACGGAGTTCCGCTTGATGGTGAGGCGGCGCGCGTCCTCGGGGTTCTCCGCGATCGCCATGCACACGCGGGCGACACCCGGGGTGTAGATCATGGAGAGGTCGTCACGGTTGCGGATCGGGTGCTTGGACTGCATCTCGATCTTGCCGCCGAGGTGCATGAGGAACGTACGGTCGGAGACCTTGCCGAGGGTGACACCCTCGATGCCGCGCAGCTGCTGGACGATCTCGTCGGCGTGGGCCGTCGAGGACGCCGCGATGGTGACGTCGATCCGGAGCTTCTCGTGGCCGGAGGCGGTCACGTCGAGGCCGGTCACCGAGCCTCCGTGGGACTCCACGGCCGTGGTGATCTGGGAGACCGCCGTTCCGCTCGCGGGCACCTCCAGACGGACCGTGATCGAGTAGGAGACGCTGGGCGCCGTAGCCATGGCCGACTTCCTCTGCTTTCACCGTTGAGCTGAGTACGCGCTCCGATGGTCGCACCTACTGCCGGGTAGGCGTTAGCCACCCCCGATTGCGAACGTTTTGTTCGCGAGAAAAAGAGGCCCCCGTCACTTTTCCCGTGACGGGGACCTCTCTGACAAGCAATGACACCGACCCGCCATGCTCGCCTCGCGGCAAGTGGTCGCTCTAAGCGACGAAGGTTGGGCCCGGGGGCTTGGATCGGGCCGGTGTCACGTCCAGGCTAACAAACAGATCCCGTAAGACCATTCCCATCCCGAGAGTTCATGGAAAGCACCTCTCGATCACCCCTCGATCGGTCCCTTCAGTCGCGGAGCAGATCCGGCACCCCGTTCGCGTCCGGCTCGTCCCGCTCGGCCGAGACGACCGTCAGCTGCTGGGTCGCGCGGGTGAGGGCGACGTAGAGAACCCGCAGTCCGGCGGGCGACTCGTCGGCGATCTCCGCGGGCGATACGACGACGGTCGCGTCGTATTCGAGCCCCTTGGCCTCCAGGCTGCCGAGCGCCACCACGCGGTCGCCGAGGCCGGTGAGCCAACGGCGGGCCTCCTCACGGCGGTTCATGGCGACGACCACGCCGACCGTGCCGTCGACCTGGTCGAGCAGCCGGGCGGCCTCCGCGCGGACGGACTCCGACAACGAGTTCCGTACGACGGCGAAGTGGGGCTTCACACCCGTCGAGCGAACCGCGGACGGAGACTCGGAGCCGGGCATCGCCAGGGCCAGGACCTTCGCCGCCAGCTCCGCGATCTCGGCCGGGTTGCGGTAGTTGACGGTGAGGGTGAAGCGGCGGCGGGGGCGGGAGCCGAGGGCCTCGTCGCGGGCCTCGGCCGCCTCGTCGGGGTCGGACCAGGAGGACTGGGCCGGATCTCCTACGACCGTCCAGGTGGCGTGCCGGCCGCGGCGGCCGACCATGCGCCACTGCATCGGGGTGAGGTCCTGGGCCTCGTCGACGATGACGTGCGCGTACTCGACGCGCTCCTGGGCGAGCCGCTCGGCCCGTTCGCGCTGCGACTCCTCGCGCGTCGGCATCAGCTCTTCGAGGCCGGTGAGCTGGTCCAGCGGGTCCAGGTCGCGCCGCTTGCGGGGGCGGGCCGGGGTGCCGAGGATCGCCTGGAGTTCGTCGAGGATCGCCACGTCGTGGACCGAGAGGCCGTCCCGCTTCAGGGCGCGGGCGACCCTGCGGACCTCGCCGGGGTTGAGGATGCGCCGGGCCCAGCGGCCGAGCTTGCGCTCGTCGGACATCGACTCCAGGACGGCGCGCGGGGTGAGTTCGGGCCACCAGGCGTCGAGGAACGCGATGAAGTCGTCCTCGCTCGCGATGTCCTCGTCGAAGGACGAGCGCAGTTCGGCGGCGAGTTCGGGGTCGGTGTGCCGGCCGGCCGAACCGGAGCGTTCCCACAGGGCGTCCAGGAGGAGCTTGCGGGCGCGCGGCCGCAGCATGTTGACCGGGGCCGTACCGCTGAGCGCGCTCTGCCGTACGCGGTCCAGGTCGGCGGCCTCCAGTTCGAGGCGGCGGCCGAACGCCACCACTCTGAGCCGGGTCGGCGAATCGTTCAGCTCCAGGGCGCCGCGCGCGGCCTTCCGCAGCACACGGAGCATGCGGTACGAGCCCTTCGCGCGGGCCACCGCCGGGGAGTCGTACAGGGTGGCCTCGGCGCCGTCGACGAGCGAACCGATCGCCCGGATGGCGACCTGGCCCTCCTCGCCGAGGGACGGCAGGACGCCCTCGGTGTACGCGACCAGCAGCGGGGTCGGCGAGACGATGAGGATGCCGCCCGCGTACCGGCGCCGGTCCTGGTAGAGCAGATAGGCGGCGCGGTGCAGGGCGACGGCGGTCTTTCCGGTGCCCGGGCCGCCCTCGACGTAGGTCACCGAGGCGGCGGGGGCGCGGATCACCAGGTCCTGCTCGGCCTGGATCGACGCCACGATGTCGCGCATGGTGTGGCTGCGGGCCTGGCCGAGCGCGGCCATCAGGGCGCCGTCGCCGATGACGGCCAGCTGCTCACCGTCCAGGATGGCGGTCAACTCCGGCCGCATCAGGTCGTCTTCGACCCCGAGGACCCGCCGCCCCTTGGACCGGATGACCCGGCGCCGTACGACACGCCCCGGATCGACCGGCGTCGACCGGTAGAACGGCGCTGCGGCGGGCGCCCGCCAGTCGATGACGAGGGGCGCGTACTCGGAGTCCAGGACCCCGATCCGCCCGATGTGCAGGGTCTCGGCGATGTCGGCGGTGCTGTCGTCCCGGACAGCGCCTTCGGCCGGCTCGACGGCGGTGTAGGCGCCGTCGGGTCCCTTCTTGCCGTCCTTGCCGAGCAGGAGGTCGATCCTGCCGAAGAGAAAGTCCTCGAACTCGTTGTTGAGCCGGTTGAGGTGGATACCGGCGCGGAACACCTGTGCGTCCCGTTCGGCGAGCGCGCCGGGCGTGCCGACCTGGCCGCGCTTGGCCGCGTCGTTCATGAGGAACTCGGCCTCGTGGATCTTCTCTTCGAGCCGCCGGTACACCCGGTCCAGGTGTGCCTGTTCGACGCTGATCTCCCGGTCCCGTAGCGAATCCTGGGCGGATTTGTCGGACACCGTGTCGAGCGCGGTCTCCTGTTGAGCCTGTGCGGCCACCGGGCCCCCTTCTTACGTGCTGGGCAGCCGTCAACCGTACGCGAAAGAAAGCCTCCGGAGCGAGGGGCCTGCCGAGTGGATCTTGACAAAGACGCGGGGCCCGGCACGCGCACCTGCCGCGTTCCGGACCCCACACACCACAGTGATCAGTTGCTACATGCTCACGCGTCCACTGCCACGAGCTTCTTGCCGTCGAAGGTCATGACCTCGAAGTGGTCGATCTCGTTCGGCGTGAAGGCCGCTCCGCCCTGGGCGTAGAGCGGGCTCTTGGCCTCCGCCTTGGTGGCGTTCGCGATGCCGTAACCCCAGGCCGGGACCGACCAGGAGCTCATCGTCTCGCGTTCGCCGTTCTTGCCGACGGCGATCAGGGAGCACTTCAGGGGTCCCTTGACGTTCTTGAGCTCCACGACCCCGAGGGTGCCCCAGTCCTTCTTGGACATCGCCACGGTCGCGGTGACCTTGGTGCTCGCGTCCGTCGCCGTGACCTTGTCGGACAGCTTTTCGAAGGTGGTCTTCGCGGTGCCCACGGCCACCGAGCCGTTCTGGCCCGAGTTGTCGCCGTTGTTGGCCGCGATGACGGCCAGCGGTCCGGCGATGATCAGGGCCGCCGCGGCGGCGATCATGTAGAAACTGCGCCGGCGCTTCTGGGCCCGACGGTCACCGACGTCGTCGACCAGCCGCTCCACCAGTCGTGGACTGGGTTTCGCGGCCAGGGACTCGGCGATCGCGGGGGTGCCGGTGCCCGGCAGATCCGCGAGCGCCGCCAGCATCGGTTCCATCCCGGCCAGCTCGTCGAGCTGCTGGGCGCACCATTCGCAGGTGGCGAGATGGGCCTCGAAAGCGGTTGCTTCGGCGTCGTCGAGAATCCCGAGGGCGTAGGCGCCGACGGTCTCGTGTTCGTTCGAGCCCTGAGATCCCTGCATGGAACCAGGACTACCCGTTCCGTATCCCCCGTACATGCTCATGCCGTCACCCCCCGCTCCTCCAGAGCAAGCTTCATCGATCGAAGGGCGTAGAACACCCTTGAGCGCACCGTGCCACTGGGGATGCCAAGCGTCTCGGCCGCCTCATTGACGGTACGCCCCTTGAAGTACGTCTCGACGAGCACCTCCCGGTGGGCCGGGGTCAGGTCGTCCAGCGCGTCCGACAGTGTCATCAGCCACAACGCCTTGTCGATCTCGTCCTCCGCGGGGATGACCTCCAGCGGCGACGGGTCCACCTCCTGCGGCCGGGCCTGCCGGCTGCGGTGACCGTCGATGACGATGCGCCGTGCCACCGTCACAAGCCAGGGTCGTACCGATCCGGTCGCCCGGTTGAGCTGGCCGGCGTTCTTCCAGGCCCGGATGAGCGTCTCCTGCACCACGTCCTCGGCACGCTGCCGGTCCCCGGCGACGAGCCGCAACACATAGGCGAGCAAGGGTCCGGCGTGCTCTCGGTACAGGGCACGCATCAGCTCCTCATCAGGTTCCGAGGACTGGGACATGCGATGTCGGGCCCTCGGTGCGTGTTCATTGGCCACGACGGAATCCTTGCGCACGCCCACCTCCGGTGTCCGGGGGTTCCCCCAGTCGGTCGCTCATGGAGAGGTACGCGAGCGGGTGGGCGAGTGTTCAACGTGAGGCGACAGTTTTCTTCGGAGTGACGTGACGAGCGGGACATGAGTGCACATTCCCACCGTACGATCTTTACATTTCCACCACACGAGCAAGATCACGCGAGCTGCCCAGGCGGCGCCGGAGTGAAACGCACTGTTGTCGAAATCACTTCGGCAATTGACGTCCCGTCACTCCACAGAAGCCGCATAAGGGATTCTCAGGCTCTCGCGAGCGCGGCGCGCCGCCGATGCCGGGCCACTCTTTCCCGGTTCCCGCAGACCTCACTGGAGCACCAGCGCCTCCTCCGCCCCCGGGACGAATCCAGATAAACGATCGGGCAGTTGTCCCCCTCGCACTCCCTGAGCGAGGCCCGCGCGACGGGATCGGTGAGCAGTTCCACGGCGTCCCGCGCGATCACCGCGAGCAACGCACCGCACCCCGGAGTCCCGTCCAACTGCCGCACCAGCACGCCCTCTTCATCGCGTACGGCACGAGGTGCCGGGGGTGCGGCGCTGGCGAGGTCGTTGACGCGGGCGAGGGCGAGGTCGTAGGGCCGGGTGTCGTTCGATGGCCTGCTGCGCACCAACTGCCCGATCTGCCCCCGCAGTTCACGAAACCCGACGAGCCAGGAGGAGTCGACGTGCGCGAGCGGGGTGGCCGCGGGGACGAGCCCGGAGCGGACGATCCACGCGCGGAGCGGCTCCGGCGCGTCGAGCCGTTCCTCGGGATGCGTGGTCGCGAGGAGATCCAGACAGATCCGCCCGGCGTCGAAACGCAGCTCGTACGGGGCCATGGTCGAACCCAGTGCCATGTGCCTGTCACCGCCTAGGGATTACCCCGGTCGTCGGTCATGTCAGTCGTCGGGAGTCGGTGGGCTGCCAGTGAGGTGGGGGCGCGGGAAACCGTTCTCTCTACAGTGCCTGCCCGCTCGCGCGGCCGTAACCCCTTGTGCGGGGCGCGCGTGGACATCGGTGTGGACGGTCGCGTATGCGGTCGCGCGTCTCGGCGATGTCCGGTGGGGTGCCCTGTCCGTTGACTGGAGGGCATGACGGAGAAACAGGGCACGAGCGGCACGGGTTGGGTACTGGGTGCGGCCACGGTCGCGATGGGGTTGATCGCCGGGGTCTTCTACGTGTTCGCCTGCGCGATCATGCCGGCGCTGGCGCGCAGCGACGACCGGGTGTTCGTCGAGGTGATGCGCAACATCAACGACGTCATCCAGAACCCGGTGTTCTTCCTGAGCTTCATGGGGGCGTTGGCGCTGGCGGGCGTGTCGGCGTGGCAGGCACGCGGGAGGCCGTATCGGGGGTGGGTGTGGGCGGGGTTGATCGCGTACGCGTTGGCGTTCCTGGTGACGGTCGCCTTCAACATCCCGCTGAATGACGGCCTGGCGAGCACGGCGGATGCGGGGGTGGCTCGGGAGCGGTTCGAGGGGGCTTGGGCGGGGTGGAACGTGGTGCGGGCGGGGTTGTCGACGGTGGGGGTGGGGTGTCTGGTGCGGGGGCTGGTGTTGTACGGGGGGTTTCGGCGTGGGGGTGCTTCTTAGGGCGGGGTGGGGGCTTTGGCCGTGGGGGAGCTGCCTTGTGCGGGGCGGAGGCCTTGGCGTGGGCGGGCTTTGGGTGCGGGGCGTTGGTGTGGGCGTTGCCAGGGGCTGCCGCCCCCGGACCCCTCTGGCCCTGAAGAGGCCTCGTCCTCAAACGCCGGACGGGCTGGATATTGCCGGCCGACGCCGTCCGGCTCGGCCTGCGGAGGCTCGCTTCTTGGCGCAGGGCGGTCGCTTGACGCGGGTCGGTAGCTTCAGTGCCGGGTGGGCTCTTCGTGCAGGCCGGCACGATCCGGCCCGGCGGGGCTCGCTTCTTGGCACGGGTCGACGGTATTCAGCCCGTCCGGCGTTTGAGGACGAGGCCCTTTCGGGGCCGAAGCGGGGGTCCGGGGGCGGCAGCCCCTGGCAACGCCCACACCAACCCCCGCTCACCCCACGGAGTACTTCGTGTCGGCCGCCGGATCCAACGCCAGCCGATAGCCCCGCTTCACCACCGTCTGGATCAGCTTCGGAGAACCAAGTGCCGTGCGGAGGCGGGCCATTGCTGTCTCTACGGCGTGTTCGTCGCGGCCGGCGCCGGGGAGGGCGCGGAGGAGTTCCGCGCGGGCGACGACCCAGCCCGGGCGGCGGGACAACGTACGGAGGAGGGACATGCCGGCCGGTGGGACGGGCCGTAGCGCGCCGTCGACCAGGACCGCGTGGCCGCGGATCTCCACGCGGTGGCCGGCGATGGGGAGGGTGCGGGCGCGGCCGGGGAGTTCCTGGCAGAGGAGCTGGACGAGGGGGCCGAGGCGGAAGCGCTCGGGCTGGACGGTGGCGATGCCGTGGTTCTGGAGCGGGAGCGCGGTGACGGGGCCGACGCAGGCCGGGAGGACGTCGTGGTGCAGGGCGGCGAGGAGTTCGGGCAGCAGACCGCGGGTCTCGGCGCGGGACAGCAGCGACGCGGCGGCCGGTGCGCTGGTGAACGTCAGCGCGTCCAGGCCGCGGGAGACCGCGGCGTCCAGGAGCCGGTCCAGCGGGGCGATGTCCTCGGGCGGCATCCACCGGTACACGGGAACGACGACGACGTCCGCTCCCCCGGCCCGGAGCGACTCCACGAACCCGGGCAACGGTTCGCCGTGCAGCTGGATGGCGACCCGGCGCCCCTCGACGCCCTCCTCAAGCAGCCGGTCGAGCACCTCCGCCATGGACTCGGAGGACGGCGACCACTCCTCGGTCAGCCCGGCGGCGCGCACCGCCCCTTTGACCTTGGGCCCGCGCGCGAGCAGTTCCACCCCGCGCAACCGGTCGAGGAGCGCCTCCCCGAGCCCCCACCCGTCGGCGGCCTCGATCCACCCCCGGAACCCGATGGCGGTCGTGGCCACCACCACATCCGGCGCCTGGTCGATCAACTCCTTGGTCGCGGCGAGCAGTTCACTGTCGTCGGCCAGCGGCACGATCCGCAGCGCGGGCGCGTGCACGACCACCGCGCCGCGCCGCTGGAGCAGTGCCCCCAGCTCGTCGGCGCGGCGCGCGGCGGTGACGCCCACGGTGAACCCCGAGAGGGGGCCGTGTTCCGCGCGGTGCTCCGTGCGATCCAGTCGCTGCTGTTCCTCGTGCATGGGTCTCGTCCCGAATGTCGTCGTACACGCAATGGTGCAGGGCCTACATGCCGAACGAGCCTGTCAACGGCGCGTGACAGGCTCGGTTCGGCTTTATGTCGCCGGTGTTACGTCACACCTCGGCATAGCTGAGCTGCGGCTTCGCCTCCGATGCGGAAGCTTTGGCCTGAGCCTGGGCGGTGGGGCGGCGAAGGTATACGGCCCAGGTGACCCCGAAGCAGAGGGCGTAGAAGACGAGGAAGGCGACGAACGCGCCGGTCCCGGAGCCGTAGGAGAGGAAGGACTGCCGGAAGGCGAGGTTGATGCCGACGCCTCCGAGCGCGCCGACCGCCCCGATGAGTCCCATGGAGGCACCGGAGAGCCGTCGCCCGTAGGCGGCCGCCTCCTCGCCGGTGAGTCCCTTGGCGAGGGCCTTGGTCTGGAAGATGCCGGGGATCATCTTGTACGTCGACCCGTTGCCGAGGCCGGTCAGCGAGAAGAGGACGACGAAGGCGGTCACGAAGAGGGGCAGCGACTTCTGCATGCTGGCCGCGACCAGTACGGCGGTGGCGACGGCCATGCCGACGTAGTTGTAGAGGGTGATCTTCGCGCCGCCGTACTTGTCGGCGAGCCAGCCGCCCAGCGGGCGAATCAGGGAGCCCAGCAGCGGGCCGATGAAGGTGAGGTAGGTGGCCTGCAGCGGGGTACGGCCGAACTGGTTGGTGAGCACCTGCCCGAAGGCGAAGCTGTAGCCGATGAACGAACCGAACGTGCCGATGTAGAGGAAGGACATGATCCAGGTGTGGGCATCCTTCACGGCGTCCTTGGCGGCACCGGTGTCGTTCTTGACGTTCGCGATGTTGTCCATGAACAGCGCGGCGAGGGTGGCCGCGACGACGATCAGCGGGATGTAGATCCCGAGCAGCACCCGGGGGCCGCCGTTCGCGCCGATGACCGCGAGGGCGACGAGTTGGATCGCGGCGACGCCGATGTTGCCGCCCCCGGCGTTCAGTCCGAGCGCCCACCCCTTCTTCCGCAACGGGAAGAAGGCGTTGATGTTGGTCATGGAGGAGGCGAAGTTGCCGCCGCCTATGCCGGCCAGCAGGCCGATCCAGAGGAAGGTGTCGAACGACGTCCCCGGCTTCATCACCACGAACGCGGCGATGGTGGGGATGAGCAGCAGGCTCGCCGAGATGATCGTCCAGTTCCGCCCGCCGAAGACGGCGACCGCGAAGGTGTACGGCACCCGGACGACCGCGCCGACGAGCGTGACCATCGACGTCAGCAGGAACTTGTCGGCCGGGGTCAGCCCGTACTCCGGGCCCATGAAGAGCACCAGCACGGACCACAGGGTCCAGATCGAGAAGCCGATGTGCTCGGAGAGCACGGAGAAGACGAGATTGCGGCGGGCGACCTTCTCACCGGTCTCCTGCCAGAAGGTCTCGTCCTCCGGATCCCAGTGCTCGATCCACTTGCCAGTGGCTGTCATGACGCCTCCACGGTGCACTACGGGGTAACGAGCGGTGATGCATCCCGAAGGTAGGGAGGGCGCGTTTCCGCGCTGTGGCTGTGAGTGACCGGAAGGGAACGTTGCTCTCACTGGCGGAGGGTGGGCGCGGTGAGGTCGTGGCTGACGCCGACTGGTGAGCGCGGGCCGTGCAGGGCTGGGCGCCGGGGTCCGGGAAGCTGTGTTCTTTTCTAACCAGTCAAAGAGCGGTTAGGGAGTTAGTTCGCGGACAGCTTGTCGACACCCTCAGCCCCTCCGCCGAGCCCTCCCCCGGCTCCCCCCATCCGGCCACAACCGGGGCCCCCGCTTGGCGGCAATGTCCTCGATCCACCCGAACGCGAGGATCGCCACCGCGATGAGCGGCCAGATCAGCAGGAACATCAGGAACGTGTCCGCCTTGTCGAGGAAGGCGGTCGCCCCGTCGCTCTCCATGAACGGCAGGTTGTACAGCTGGTCGAGGATCGGCACCGTGGCCATGATGAGGAGGTTGTGCCACAAGTAGATCGTGACGGCGCGGTTGTTGGACAGCGTGACCAGCTTGTCCCACCTCGCCAACCGTCCCGGCAGCGTCTGCCAGGACGGTGCGTACTGGAGCAGGATCACCACGACGCCGAAGGACCAGGCCGCCTGCGCGAGCGGGATGTCGTTCAAGTCCCAGCCGTCCGGGCCCAGATGACCCGACGCCCACCACAACCCGAAGCCCATGATCAGGGTCGCGCCCGATACCGCCAGATAGCGCGGGACCTTCTTCAGTACGCCCTCGTGGTGGGCGAAGCCCAGGACCCAACAGCCGCCGTACACCGCGAAGTCGGAGACCGCGTTGCCCGTCTCGCCGGGGATGGTGACCAGGCCTGTGCCTACAACCGCCGTCAGCGCCAAGGGTGCCAGCAGAGTTGCCCAGGGGACCCTCCTGAACGCCCACAGCAGCAGCGGCGACGCGATCACGAACCACAGGTACGCCCGCAAGTACCACAACGGGCCCGCCGCCTGGTCCGCCCACGTGCTCTCCAACAGGCCCGACTCCGAACCCAGATGCTCGGGATACGGCGGGGCACCGAACGGCACGATGTAGTCGAAGATCTTCGCCGCGCCCCACCAAGTGCCGCCCAGGTCAGGGTCCTTGAGGGGGTTCCAGCCCATCCCGAACGTCATCGCCAGCACCACCGCGCTGAACGCCCAGAGCGGGGGCAGCAGTCGCCGTAGCCGACCCCTGATCACGCCCAGCGCGGGACGGTTCAGCGAGCGGGCCATCAGCGAACCCGCCAGCGCGAACATCACGCCCATGGAAGGGAACAGGACCGACAGCCACGCCCAGCCGAAGAGGTGGTAGATGACGACCCGGACCAGGGCGATCGAGCGGAGGAGGTCGAGGTAGCGGTCCCGGCCGCCACCCCCGGCCCCCTTGGCCTTCGTCGGTTCCGGTGCCAACTCCGGTTCCTGCTGCCGCTGTTGCGGAATCCCGTACGCCGGCGTCGATTCCGGATCCGGGTTCGTGCCCGTACCCGCCGTGTATCCGTGCGTCATGCCACAGTCCTCCGGTCACTACTGCTGCCGCCACCGCTGCGCGCACTCGGCACCGGACCCCCCGGCGCCTCCACAACCCCCGTCCGCCGCAGCTTCTGCCAGCGCAGGCGGCCTCCGGTGAGCGCGGTGATCCAGGACTGGAGGAGCACGACGTACATGAGTTGGCGGTAGAGGATCTGTTGCAGGGGCAGGGAGACGAGGTGGGTCATGCGTTCGCGGTCGAGGCGGAAGGCGTAGGCCGCGCAGAACGCCTGGATCGCCAACACGCCCAGCCAGGCCAGGAATGTCTTCTCCGTCGGGCCGAACACCAGGCCGTAGAGCAGGAACACGTCGATCAGCGGGGCCAGGATCGGGGCGATCACCATGAAGAGGGCGACCAGGGGGAGGCCTACCCTGCCGAAGCGGCCGGACGGGCCACGGTCGAGGAGCGCACCCCTGTGCTTCCAGATCGCCTGCATCGTGCCGTACGACCAGCGGTAGCGCTGCGACCAGAGCTGCTGGACCGTCTCCGGCGCTTCCGTCCAGGCCCGCGCCTTCTCGGCGTAGACGACTCGCCAGCCGTCGCGGTGCATCGCCATCGTGATGTCGGTGTCCTCGGCGAGCGTGTCGTCGCTCATGCCGCCGACCCGTTCCAACGCGCTGCGCCTGAACGCCCCGACGGCGCCCGGGATCGTCGGCATGCAGCGGAGCATGTCGTACATACGGCGGTCGAGGTTGAAGCCCATCACGTACTCGATGTGCTGCCAGGCGCCGATCATCGAATCCCGGTTGCCGACCTTCGCGTTGCCCGCCACCGCGCCCACGCGCGGGTCGCCGAAGGGCTGGACCAGCTCCCGTACGGTGGCCGGTTCGAAGACCGTGTCGCCGTCCATCATGACGATGAGGTCGTGACTGGCGTTCGCCAGACCGCGGTTGAGGGCGGCTGGCTTGCCCGCGTTGACCTGGCGTACGACGCGGACGTTCGGCAGGAACATCGCCTCCACGATTCTCGCCGTACCGTCGGCCGAGCCGTCGTCGATGACGATCACCTCGACCGGATGCTCGCTCGCCATGAGTGAACGGACCGTGTTCTCAATGCACTTGGCCTCGTTGTACGCCGGGACGAGGACCGATACCGGTTCGGTGACCGGCGGTCCCCAGGCGAAGTTCTTGCGGCGCACCCGGCGGGCGTGGATGACGGAGAGCAGCAGCATCAGCGCGAAGCGGGCGATGACGAGGGAGCCGGTGATCGCCAGGCCCACCACCAGGACGCCCGTGATGTCGTCCGCGGCCTGGACCAGGAAGATCCACGCCTTGGCCTTCCACAGGTTGACGCCGGTCACCGGGGTGAGCGCGCTGGGCGCGCCGAGGGCCTCGGTGAGGTTGTCGAACCGGTAGCCCTTGGCCTGCATCTCCGGCAGGAACTTGTCGAGCGCCTCGACCGTCTGGTGGCGGTCGCCGCCCGAGTCGTGCATCAGGACGATCGCGCCCTTGCCGCCGCGCGGGGTCGCGTTGCTGATGATCTTCGCGACACCGGGCTTCTGCCAGTCCTCGCTGTCCGTGTTGTTGACGGCGGTGATGTAGCCGCGGGTGCCGATGTACTGGGTCACCGGCCAGGACAGGTTGTCCATCGCGTCGGCGGAGGACGAGTACGGCGGACGGAAGAGCGATGTACGGATGCCGGCCGCGCCGGTGATCGCCAGCTGGGTCTGGGACAGCTCCCAGTCGATGCGCTTCTTCGACTGGAAGGAGAGGTCGGGGTGGCTGAACGTGTGCACGCCGACCTCGTTGCCCTCCGCCACGATGCGTCTGACCAGTTCCGGGTAGCGCGAGGTCATCGTGCCGGTGACGAAGAAGACGGCGTGCGCGTGGTGCTTCCTGAGCACGTCCAGGACCTTGGGCGTCCAGGTCGGGTCGGGGCCGTCGTCGAAGGTCAGCACGATGTCGTGGTCCGGCACGTCCAGGCTGGTCGTACGGCCGCTGCGGGTGTCGATGACCGGGCCGCCGTCGAGGATCTTGTCCGGCACCTTGTCGGTCGCCGCCTCGGGACGGATGCGGTGGTCGGCGAGGATCTCGCTGTGGACGTAGCCGCGCAGCATCAGCATCGCCAGCAGTGCGACGAGGAGCAGCATCGGCAGCAGGAACCGCATGGACAGCCGGCGGCGCCGGGGATCACGCGCCGCGCGGGCCCCAACTCCGCCTGCTGTTAAGGGAGTTGCTCCGTGTCGGCCGCCCGGGGCCTGGTTCGTGGCCTTGGGGCGGCGGTTGTGCGATGCCATCAGAGAATGTGCTCCGGGGTCGTGGACGGGGCCGGCGCCGGGTCCGACGGAGCGGCCGGCCCCTGCGCCACGGGCGACGGGGTGCTCGGGGCGTCGGCCACCGTGCCGGTGCCCGTCGTGGCGCTCGGGGTCGGTGTCGGGTCGGACGGCGCACTCGTGACCGTCGACGGCGTCGAGGCGGGCGGGGACGAGGCCGGCAGCGAGGGCTGCACGACCGGATTGCTCGCGCCGCCGCCCGTCGGCGCCGTGGCGCTCTTGCTCGTGGACGGCTTGGGCGACGCGGACGCGCTCGCCTTGCTGCCGGGCTTCGCCGACGCGCCGGCCGTGCCGGTCACGCTGACGCCCGGCGACGGCGTCGTACCGTCGCTCGCCGTCGGGATGTTCCCCGGCGCCACACTGCCGCTGCCACCGGACGGCTGCCCCGACTCGGCGGGCAGCGGCGAGGTGTCGACCTTGCCCGCGGGCGCGTCGTCCTTCTGCCCCGGCACCGGCAGCCACGGCGCGTCCGAACTGCCGGACAGCAGCGTGATGACGATGACGACGGCGTACACCGCGCACGCGATGCCGACGGCCATGCCGAACCGCCGGTACCTACGGCTGCGACGGCCGGACTCGTCGACGAAGACGGGCCGGTCGGAAGCGTCGTTACCGGTGCCGCTCTTGCCCCCGGCCTCCGCATGCCGGGAGGGCCCGTCGAGCTGGACGGTCACCTCGTCGGGGTCGGCCGCTCCCCCTTCAGTCCCCGTCCCCGTCTCCGGCGACGCGCCCCAGGGATCGGCGAGGATTCCCGCGCCGACGGCGGAGACGTCCTTGCCGGCGGGCGGCTCGGGCCACCCGGTCTGTATACGACGACCGTCCTTGGCCGTGCGACGGCTGTCCTTGCCCGTATGCCGACCGTCCGTGCCGCCATGCCGACCATCCGTGCCGATCTTTCGACCGACCTTGGCGGCATGCCGGCCGCCCTCCAGGATCTCTGGTCCTCTGGTATCCGCGGCCGTTCCGGTCGCTTCGGTGTCCGAGAACGCCTCCTCGGCCTCTCCGCCTATGACCGGTACTTCCCTGGTCGCGGATGCAGCTTGGGGCCATTCTGGTTGGGCGTCTTCTCGCCACTTTTCCATGCGCACGCACATCCCCCCACGGGACTGTTCCGGGTGCGCAAACGACCCTGAGCACACGCCGCCGAACCGGGCCCCCACCCGGTCCTCGCGCCCCCCTTACCACACCGTGCTCAGGCCCTGAAGGTAGCGCACAGGGAGCACTCCATGTGACGGGATGCGTCATTTTCCCCTTTTTAGCATGTCCACGTCGATGGCCGGAATCCATCCGTTCACCGGCCGACGCAGCCATCCGTCGGCGTTGCCGATCTCCACCGCAGCACGTCGAAGCGCATCGAATCCGGGGTGCACCAGCCCCTTTCGCCACACGAGCGACACGGCGGACAACGGCACCGGGTCCACGAGTGGCCGCAGCACCGCGCGGGGCATGGCCGGAAAATCCACCACGGCGAGAATCGGGGTCCCTGTCTTCGCCATGACCCGTTCGAACTCCTCTTCGCCTACGGCCATGGGTGCGGGCGCGGCAACCTCGATGTCACGCCCCTCGAACAGTCGACGCGCGAGATCCGTCCACTCAGAGGTACGCGGATTCCCGGCCCCGGCGTACACGGCCTCCCCCGCGAGCGCGTCGACAGGCACCTCCGCGAGCGACGCCAGCCGATGCCCCTCGGGCAGCAGGACCGCCATCGGCTCGTAGCGCACCAGCTGATGGTCGAGCCCGGCCCGCAGCACAGGGTCCAGCCCGGCGAACCGCCCGAACGACACGTCGAGCCGTCCCGCCAGCAACTCCCCTGCCGCGCCCGCCAGTCCACTCTCGTAGCGGGCCATCAGCTCCTGCTCCGGGGCGAGTTCACGGGCTCGGTGCAGCACGCGGCGCCCCGTGCCCAACCCCGGTGAGTTCAGATCGACGAGCAGCGGTCGGCCCTGCCGAAACGCGGCGAGCAGCTCCTCCTGCGCCCCGAGCACCCGCCGCGCGTACGGCACCAGCCGCTCACCGTCCGCCGTCAGCGTCACCTGCCGAGTGGTGCGCAGGAACAGCTCGGCCCCCAACTCCCGCTCCAGGCGCCGTACATCACGGCTGAGGGCCTGCTGGGCGACGTACAGGCGGGCGGCGGCGCGGGTGAAGTGCAGTTCTTCGGCGACGGTGACGAAGGCGAGGAGGAGACGGGGGTCCAGGTGAGTCGATATCCGGGGCGTCACCCCGGGCGTCCATGACATCCGGCGAACTTACAACGGGAGTGCGTGAATTGCCCCTGACCAGGTGTTGGACCCCGTGATCCACTCCGGACGACGCTTGCCCCATGCCACGTACGCCCCAACAGACCACCTACCGCCGCCTGTTCACCATCCCCGGCACCCGCGCCTTCACCGCCGGGAACCTCATCGCCCGCCTCCCCGCAGGCATGTTCAGCGTGAGCGCGGTCGTGATGATCGCCGGAGCACGGGGTTCGTACGCCCTGGCCGGCGCGGTGACGGCAACGGGGTTGGCGGCGACCGCGGTGACCGCCCCCTGGATCGCCCGGCTCGTCGGCAGACACGGCCAGTCCCGAACAGCCGTACCGGCAACGGCAGTCGCGGCACTCGGCTCCCTGACCCTCCTCCTCTGCGTACGCTACGGCGCCCCCGACTGGACCCTGTTCGCCGCCTACGCGGCCACCGCGACCACCCCCAACACCGGCGGCATGTCCCGCGCCCGCTGGGCCCACCTCCTCGCCGCCGACCCCGAGGCCCTGCACACGGCGAACTCCTTCGAGCAGGCGGCCGACGAACTCTGCTTCATGCTGGGCCCGGCACTGGCGGCCTTCCTCTGCGGCACGTTCTTCCCGGAGGCGGGCACGCTGGTCGGGGCGGTCCTGCTCGTGACAGGCATCCTGATCTTCACGGCCCGGCGCGAGACGGAACCACCCCCGAGCCCGGCCCCGAAGGGCGGTTCACCCCTCCGTACCCCCGGCGTCCCGCCCCTGATCGCCGGTTTCATCGCGACCGGTGCGGTGTTCGGCGCGATGGAGGTCGTGACGCTCGCCTACGCGGACGCGGCGGGTCACCGCACGGCGGGCGGCGCGGTGTTGGCCCTCCAGGCGGCGGGCTCCTGCGCGGCGGGCCTGCTCTACGGCACGTCGACCCCGACGGGCGCACCGGAACGCCGCCTGCGGTGGTGTCTGTTGGCGATGACGACCCTGATGCCCTTGCCCCTCCTGGCAACCCACATGCTCAACTCCCTTCCAGCACTGGCAGTTGCCTTGCTGGTGGCGGGCATGGCAACGGCCCCCACGATGATCACCGCGATGACCTTGCTCCAACACCGCACACCAGAAGGCAGGTTGAACGAGGGCATGAGCCTGGCGGTGACGGGCCTGCTGCTGGGAATCGCGTGCGGCTCGGCGACGGGGGGCTGGGTGGCGGATCACGCATCACCGGCGGCGGGCTTCGCAGTGCCGACAGCGGCGGCGGCAACGGCGCTGTTGATCGGCACCCTGAGCAAGGAAACGCCTTGACTGGGCGTTTGGGCCGGATCCGTGCCGTCCTGGCAGCGCGCACGCAGGAGGGGGCGCCGACTCCGGAGTCGGCGCCCCCTGCGCGCGAGGTCTGTCAGTGTTCGTCCCTGGGGTTGGGGTTGGTGCCGTCGTTGAGGGCGATGGCCAGCAGGGCGGCTGCCTGGCGGGCGTCGGAGATGCCGGCCCCGGCGACGCTCGTGCTGGCGCCGGCGTCCGTGCCGTTGACGTGGCCGACGTAGACGTGGCTGACGTTGGCCCAGTTCCGGATCAGGGAGATCTGCTGGGAGCTGTAGGAGACCGAGTCCCCGCTGTCGAAGGACGGCGCGACGCGGTCGGCCAGGGTACGGAAGCGGCCCGCCTCCGAGATCCCGAAGATGATGCTGAGCAGACCGCGGGCCTGGTTGAGCCGGGACGAGCCGGTACTGGCCAGGTCGAACAGGGCCTGCGAGAGGGCGCCGGGGCCGATGGTGACACTGGTCAGGGCCTGGTTGGCGACCCGGGAGAGGGCGTCGTAGCCCTCCCGGCCGACGAAGAAGTTGTCGTCGGTGCTCGACTCGTTGGGGACGTTCCGGATGAGGTTGAGGACGCGGTTGTGGGACGTGCCCACCGCGTAGACCCGCACCACGTACAGGTCACTGAGGCGCACCACGGCGTGCACGGTGGGCGCGAAGTGTCCCGGGGAGCTGATGACGACGTCGGCGAAGTGGTTCGTCCTCGTGTTGTCCAGGACGGTGACGGTGACCCGGTTGCCCCGCGTGTTGACCACCGGACCGGTCAGGCGCGCGTTGGCCGTGCTGCGGGCCAGCGCGTCCAGGCCACTGAGCATGGTGCGGTAGCCGGCGGCGCCGTCGTCGATGTTCCAGTGGACCTGCGGGAAGTTGGTCTGCGCCACCTCCTGCGCGTCGATCTTCACACTGTGGGGCGCGGTGGCGGTGGCGGCCGGTGAGGACATGCCGGATACCGCGACCGCTCCCGCGAGGACGCACGGAAGGACCGCCGAGAGGCTGACACGTCGGACGACGCTGGCACGCATGGGTTGCTCCGATCGATAGGAGGACAGGGAGGACACAGAGCCATATATCCGGCTCGACCCCACCGAGACTCACACCGGCGGAGTTGATTCACACCCCCTCCCACCAGGGGAAATCAAACCCGCGCCCACAAGAGCTGGGCCACATCTCCTCGCCCTCACCCACACCGAAAGTCACCCGGCACCAGGGCTCCGGCCCGCGCCTCACCGCCCCACCCTGGGTGAGGCCGAATGAGCGGCTGTCCGAGGTGCCCCGGTCGGCGGCCACCGACCGCACCCTCCGGACGGGTCATGGCGTTCGCCGGTCGGCGGTCGGCGGTCGGCGGTCGGCGGTCGGCGGTCGGCGGTCGGCGGTCGGCGGTCGGCGGTCGGCGGCGGGACATGCGACCAGCAGCCCCCCACGGCTCCGAGCTCAGCACCGCCGCCCTGCGCGCCTGCGCGAGCCACAGGTCAACAGCTGTTTCCTGGTCCGCCGGAGGTGCCTTCGGACGCCCGGAGCGTCACAGCTTGCCGGAGCGGCGTGATCACTCCGACGGCGGCCGCTTCCTGCGCGGGGCAGCCCCAGCGCCGGGGACGGCCCGAGGCCCTGCGCACGGCCACGCGGGACGCGGCCCGCACCCTCGCCCGCAACCACCCCACCGCCCCAGGAGGCGGCGACCACGACGGGCTACGGCTGCGGCGGACACCCCTCCGACAGCGGCCTCACCGACGAGTGAACCCGGCCGCAGCTCAGAGACGCACTGCTGCGCCGCCTGTCCTTTACAGGGCCCGGTCACTCGTAGCCGGGTCCGCCACCACCCCTGGTCTTCACAGCACCGCTCAGAGCAGCCCCCTAAGGGGCGCGAGGCTGTATCGATTTGCGGCTCCGCCGCGTGGGCGCGACCAGCCCCCACGCCGCCGCAGCCGCTACACAACCCATCGCGGCATTCACAGCGAAGCGCTTCGCCCCAATCCCTGCCGCACCCATTGACGCCCTCACAGCCCCTACATACCTTCCTCCATCGAAGCGCTTCGACGCCTCCCGTCGAATCGATTCGACACCCATCCGACTCCCCTGGAGGCACTGGATGCTGACGGCACAACGGCGAGCAACGACAGCCGCACTGATCCTCACCGGATCGCTGCTCCTCTCCTCCTGCGGCGGCAGCTCGGACAACGGCTCCTCGGACAGCAAAACCCTCAAGCTCTGGCACTACGAGGGCCCGGACAGCGCGATGGGCGTGGCCTGGAACGAGGCCATCAAGGAGTTCGAGGCCCAACACCCGGGCGTGAAGGTGAAGTTCGAGGAGAAGGGCTTCGAGCAGATCCAGAAGACGGCCCCCATGGTCCTCAACTCCTCGGACGCCCCGGACATCATGGAGTACAACAAGGGCAACGCGACGGCAGGCCTGCTCTCGAAACAAGGCCTGCTCACCGACCTGACCGCCGAGGCGACGAAGCGCGGCTGGGACAAGAAGATCCCCGCGAGCGTGGGCACGACGGACGTCTACGACACCAACGGAGTGATGGGCTCCGGCAAGTGGTACGGCGTCACGGACTACGGCGAGTACACGATGGTCTACTACAACAAGGCCCTCTTCAAGAAGTACAAGATCGCCGAACCGAAGACGTTCGACGAACTGACCACCGCACTGGGCGAGTTCAAGGCGAAGGGCATCACCCCGCTCGCCAACGCCGGCGCCGAGTACATGGCCCAGCAGTACCTCTACCAACTCGCCCTCTCGAAGGCCGACCGCGCCTGGGTCGACAAGTACGAGCTGTACAAGGGCAAGACGGACTTCCACGACGCGGCCTGGACGTACGCGGCGACGACCTTCGCCGACTGGGTGAAGAAGGGCTACATCGCCAAGACCTCCAGCGGCACGAAGGCCGAGGACGCCGGTGTCTCCTGGATCCAGGGCAAGGCCCCGATCCTGTTCTCCGGCAGCTGGTGGTACGGCCGCTTCCAGACGGAGGCCAAGTTCGACTGGGACACGAGTCTCTGGCCCGGCTCGAACCTCACCCTCGGCTCCGGCGGCAACATCTGGGTCGTCCCCAAGGGCGCCAAGAACAAGCAACTCGCCTACGACTTCATCGACATCACCCTGTCGAAGAAGATCCAGAACCTGATGGGCAACAAGGGCGGCATCCCGGTCGCGGCCGACACCTCCGCGATCACCGACCCCAAGTCCAAGGAACTCATCGCCAACTTCAACACCGTCTCCGCCCGTGACGGCCTGGCCTTCTACCCGGACTGGCCGGTCCCCGGCTTCTACGACGTCCTCGTCTCCGAGACCCAGAAGCTGATCACGAACAGCGAGAAACCCGACGCCTATCTCAGCAACCTGCAGAAGGCGTACGACAAGGGCGTTCCGTCGACATGACGGTCACCACCGAGAAGGGCGCGCGGGCCACCCGCAAGAGCCGACACCCCGGCCCGCGCACCCTTCGTAGCCCCCACCCCCGCAACTCCTACGCCCTCTTCCTCCTCCCCGGCGCCCTCGCCGCCCTCGCCGTGATCGTCATCCCCTTCCTGATGAACACGGCTGTGAGCTTCACGAGTTGGCAGGGCGTCGGCAACCCCAAGTGGACCGGTCTCGCCAACTACCGTGATCTGCTGGACGATGCGGAGTTCTGGGCGTCCTTCCGCCACAGCCTGTTCATGGTCGTGGCGATGGCCGCCGTACCGACGATCGTCGGACTCGTCCTGGCCGCCGCCCTGTTCGACTACATAGCCAAACACTTCGGCACCCGCATCGCCGCGGTCCTCCGCGCCTGCTTCTACCTCCCCCAGGTGCTCCCCATCGCGGTCGCCGGCATCGTCTGGAGCTGGATCCTCGCCCCCGACAACGGCTCGCTCAACGCCCTGCTGAAAGCAGTCGGGTTGGGCTCCTGGCAGCAGGACTGGCTCGGCGACCCCGACATCGCGCTCTACAGCGTCATGGGCGTCATGGTCTGGGTCCAACTCGGCTTCCCGCTGGTGGTGTTCATGGCAGGCCTGCAACGCGTCGACCCCCAGCTCTACGAAGCGGCCGAGCTGGACGGCGCCGGCTGGTGGCGCCGCTTCTGGCACATCACGCTGCCGCAGATCCGCCCGGAGATCTACGTCGTCCTCACGTGGTGCACGATCGCAGCGCTCAAGGTGTTCGGCGCGGTGTACGTGCTCACGAAGGGCGGGCCCGGCGGGGCGACGGACGTCCCCTCCTACTTCTCCTTCACCACGTTCTTCGAGAAGACCCAGGTCGGCTACGGAGCCGCGATATCAACGGTGTTGACGGTGATCATCCTGGTGCTCTCCCTCGCCTTCCTGAAACTCCAGACCCGCGCGGAGGAAGGTGACCGCGCATGACGACCGCCCTGCGCCGCTACCCCGTACTGATCGCCCTGTGCATCGCGGCCCTCTTCATGGTCGTCCCGTTCCTGATCGTCGTCGTCAACGCCGTGAAGTCACCGGCCGAGTACTCCGCACACGGCCCCCTCAGCCTCCCCAAGGGCCTCTACCTGGACGGCCTCAAGGACTTCTGGCAGCGCGTCGACTACGGCCAGAAACTCTTCAACTCGGCCCTGATCAGCGGCTCGGTGGCCCTCCTCGCCGCCGCCCTCTCCGTCCTCAACGCGTACGCGATCGGCATCGGCCGTATCAAGGGCCGCACGTGGGTCCTGGCCTTCTTCGTCCTCGCCAACATGCTGCCGCAGGAGGCGCTGGTCTACCCGATCTACTACCTGAGCAAGCAAGTCGGCCTCTACGACACGAGGTTGAGCGTCATCATCGTCTTCACGGTGATCCAGGCGGCGTTCGGTACATATCTCCTCTCCGCCGTGCTCGGCCAGTTCCCCCGCGAGATCCTCGAAGCGGCCCGGATCGACGGCGCCAACAAGTGGCAGGTGCTGTGGCGGATCGTGGTCCCCGTCAGCCGCCCCACCATCGGAGTCCTCCTGGTCTTCTTCTTCATCTGGACCTGGAACGAGTTCCTGCTCCCCCTGGTCATGCTGATCTCCAACGACAACCAGACCGTGTCGGTGGCCCTCGGCGTCCTCCAGGGCCAGCGCCTGATGGACGCCACGATGACCAACGCGGCTGCCCTGCTAGGTGTGTTGCCCGCCATCGTCTTCTTCCTCGTCTTCCAGCGGACCCTCACGCGCGGCATCGCCGTGGGCGCCGTCAAGTAGTAAGGGGACCCCCACATGAAGTTCACCGACGGCTACTGGCTGCTGCGCGAGGGCGTCACCGCCGCCCACCCGGTCGAGGTCCTCGATGTCACGGCCCCGGAAGGCTCGTTGGAGATCCACGCCCCGACCATGCCCATCCGCCACCGCGGCGACCTGCTGAAGGGACCGGTCGTGACCATCAGCGCCCACGCACCGATGCCCGACGTCATCGGCGTCACCTTCACCCACTTCGAGGGAGAACAGCCGCGCGGCCCCCAATTCGAGGTACACACAGAGGAGTTCGCGGTCCACACGTCGTACGACGACGAACACGCGACCCTCACCTCCGGCGCGCTCTCGGTCAAGGTGGCCCGCACCGGCCCCTGGCACGTCGACTTCCTCGCCCACGGCCGCGTCCTCACCGGCAGCGGCCCCAAGGGCATGGGCATCATGCGCGACGCGACCGGCGCCCACTATCTGCGCGAGCAGCTCGGGCTCCAAGTGGGCACATCCGTCTACGGACTTGGCGAACGCTTCGGCCCGCTTGTCAAGAACGGCCAGGTCGTCGACATGTGGAACGCCGACGGCGGTACCGCCACCGAACAGGCCTACAAGAACATCCCGTTCTACCTGACCGACGCGGGCTACGGCGTCTTCGTCGACCATCCCGGAAAGGTCTCCTTCGAGGTCGGCTCGGAGGCGGTCTCCCGGGTCCAGTTCAGCGTGGAGAGCCAGCAGTTGACGTACTACGTCATCTACGGCCCGACCCCCAAGGACATCCTCCGCAAGTACTCCGCCCTCACCGGCCGCCCGGCACTCCCGCCCGCCTGGTCCTTCGGGCTGTGGCTGTCGACGTCCTTCACCACCTCCTACGACGAGGAGACGGTGACGTCGTTCATCGAGGGCATGCGGGAGCGCGAACTCCCGCTCTCCGTCTTCCACTTCGACTGTTTCTGGATGCGTGAGTTCAACTGGTGCGACTTCCAGTGGGACCCGAGGGTCTTCCCCGACCCGGAGGGCATGCTCACCAGGCTCAAGTCCAAAGGCCTGCACATCTCCGTCTGGATCAACCCGTACATCGCCCAGCGTTCCCCGCTCTTCGCCGAGGGCAAGGCACTCGGACATCTCCTCCGCCGGCCGGACGGCAGCGTCTGGCAGTGGGACCTGTGGCAACCCGGCATGGCCCTGGTCGACTTCACCAGCCCGGCCGCCCGCGACTGGTACGCCGGAAAGCTGGAGGCGCTGCTCGCGCAGGGCGTCGACTGCTTCAAGACCGACTTCGGCGAGCGGGTCCCCGTGGACGTCGCCTACGCGGACGGCGCGGACCCCGAGAGGATGCACAACTACTACACCTACCTCTACAACCGCACTGTCTTCGACGTCCTGCGCAAACACCGGGGCGAGGGCGAGGCGGTCGTCTTCGCCCGCTCGGCCACAACTGGCAGCCAGAAGTACCCGGTTCACTGGGGCGGCGACTGCGAGGCGACGTACGAGTCGATGGCCGAGTCGCTGCGCGGCGGCCTCTCACTGGGCCTCTCCGGCTTCGGCTACTGGAGCCACGACATCGGCGGCTTCGAGGGCACCCCGACCCCCGCCCTCTTCAAACGCTGGCTGGCCTTCGGTCTGTTGTCCTCCCACAGCCGCCTGCACGGCAGCTCGTCGTACCGCGTCCCGTGGCTCTTCGACGAGGAATCCGTCGACGTACTACGGCAGTTCACCCGCCTGAAGCTGAGCCTCATGCCGTACCTCTACGAGACGGCGCGCACCGCAAGCGCCGAAGGCGTGCCGATGATGCGGGCGATGGTCCTCGAATTCCCGGACGACCCCGGGTGCGCGCACCTGGAACGGCAGTACATGCTCGGCCCGGACCTCCTGGTCGCGCCGGTGTTCAGCGACGACGGCGACGTCTCGTACTACGTCCCCGAGGGCACCTGGACCCACTACCTCACCGGCCGCACGGTCACCGGACCGCGCTGGGTGCGCGAGAAGCACGGCTTCGACAGCGTGCCCCTGCTGGTCCGGCCGGGCGCGGTGATCCCGGTCGGCGCGGTGGCCGACCGTCCCGACTACGACCACGCCGACGGCGTAACTCTGCGGGCGTACGCCCTGGAGCGGGGCGCGCAGGTGACGGTGTCGGTCGGCGAGGTGTCCTTCACCGTCGTCCGGGAGGGGGACACGCTCCGGGCGTCCTGCACGGATCCGTCCATCTCGTGGGCGCTGGCCGCCGGTTCGCGGTCGAAGTCGGGCAGCGGGTTCCTGACCCTGGAGCTGGGCTGATGGTGAAGATCACGGACGTGGCCCGGCACGCCGGCGTCTCCCCCAGCACCGTGTCCTACGCCCTGAGCGGCAAGCGCCCGATCTCCGAGGAGACCCGGCAGCGCGTCGAGGCGTCCATCCGCGAGCTGGGCTACCGCCCGCACGCCGGCGCCCGCGCCCTGGCCAGCAGCCGGTCGAATGTCCTGGCGCTGGTGATCCCCTTACGGACCGGCATCCATGTCCCGGTCGTCATGCAGTTCGCGGTCTCCGTGGTGACCACCGCCCGCCGCCACGACCACGACGTCCTGCTGCTCACCCAGGAGGAGGGCGAGGAGGGACTGCGGCGGGTCGCGGACACGGCGCTCGTCGACGCGATGATCGTGATGGACGTCCAACTCGACGACCCCCGGCTGCCGTTGCTCCGTTCCCTGGACCGACCGTCGGTGATGATCGGCTTCCCGGCCGAGGCGGACGGGCTGACCTGCATCGACCTCGACTTCAAGGCGGCCGGCGAGCTGTGCGTGGAACGGCTCGCGGGCCTCGGGCACCGGGTCGTCTCCCTCGTCGGGTCACCGCCCGAGGTGTACGTCCGCGGAACCGCCTTCGCCCAGCGGGTCGTTCAGGGCTTCACGGCCGCCGCCGACCGCAACCGGCTCGCCTCGTCCGTCCACCCGTGCGAGGCGGCACCGGGCGCCGCAGCCGCCGTAGCGGAACAACTGCTGCGTGAGCAGCCCGCGTTGACGGGGGTCGTCGTCCACAACGAACCGCTTCTGGAACCCCTCATCGACGCCTTCGAGCAGCTCGGGCTGCGCGTTCCCGGCGATCTGTCGATCACCGCGATCTGCCCCGACGAACTCGCCGAGTCCGTACGGGTTCCGGTCACGTCGGTCGCCCTGCCGACCGCTGAACTCGGGTCCGGGGCAGTCGAGTTGCTGATGAGGAAGCTGGGCGGCAAGACCGTGCCCGACGCGACGCTCCTGTCCCCCCGGCTGACGGAACGCGCGAGCACGGCACCGCGTAACGCGCCCTGAGGCGCTGGCGAGATTCGGTAACGCCCGTATGCAAGGCCCTACTTGAAGGAGCCGCGACATGGAAGGCAAGAGAAGAAGACACAGCACGAGAAGAAGACACAGAACCACGCTCGTCGTGGCGTTCGCGCTGATCGCCGGTCTGGCAGCGACGGTCCCGGCGACCGCCGACGCCCCGTACCCCTTCCGGGGCCCAACTCTCCCGGTGGGCAAGCGTGTTGACGACCTCCTGAGCCGGCTGACCCTCGACGAGAAGATCTCCCTCCTCCACCAGTATGAGCCCGCGATCCCTCGCCTCGGCATCCAGTCCTTCCGTACCGGCACCGAGGCCCTGCACGGCGTCGCCTGGCTCGGCAAGGCCACCGTCTTCCCGCAGGCCATCGGGCTCGCCTCGACCTGGGACCCGGCGCTGATGGAGCAGGTCGGCTCTGCGGTCGGCGACGAGGCCCGCGGCTTCCAGCAACAGCGCCCGGACGGCTGGGGGTTGAACCTCTGGGCCCCGGTGGTGAACCTCCTCCGCGACCCGCGCTGGGGCCGCAACGAGGAGGGCTACAGCGAGGACCCGGAACTCACCGGCGCCCTCTCGACGGCATACGGCGAAGGCCTGACCGGCGGCGACCCGGACCACCTCAAGACGGCCCCCACCCTGAAGCACTACCTCGCCTACAACAACGAGGTCGACCGCGCGACCACGTCCTCGGATCTCCGCCCCCGGGTGGAGAAGGAGTACGACGAGGCCGCCTTCAGACCGGCGATCGAGGCGGACGCGGCCACGGGTGTGATGACGTCGTACAACCTGGTCAACGGCCGCCCCAGCACGGTGAATCCGGACCTGAACGACGTCGTGCGGAAGTGGACGGACCAGAGCCTGCTGAACGTCACCGACGCCTTCGCCCCCGGCAACCTCGTCACCCCGCAGCAGTACTACCCCAGCATCACGGAGGGTGACGCGGCCGCGCTGAAGGCCGGCGTCGACAGTTTCACGGACAACAGCGCCGACCCCGGCCCGACGACCACGGCCATCAACTCTGCTCTCCAGCAAGGCCTGTTGAAGCCTTCGGACATCGACACGGCCGTCTCCCACATCCTGTCCGTCCGCGTCCGCCTCGGTGAGTTCGACCCGGGCGGCGGCAAGTACGGCTCGATCGACGCGTCGGTCATCAACAGCCCGGCGCACCAGCAGTTGGCACGCAAGGCGGCGGCCGAGGGGACAGTGCTGCTGAAGAACAACGGGGCGCTGCCACTGAGGAGTTCGGGCAAGGACGTCGCCGTGGTCGGCCCCCTCGCCGACACCCTCTACACGGACTGGTACTCGGGCACGCTCCCCTACGCCGTCACCCCCGCGAAGGGCATCGCCTCGAAACTCGGCACGGGAGTGGCCACCAGTGAGGGCGTGGACCGCATCGCCCTGCGCGACACGGCGACCGGCAAGTACGTCACGGCGGGTACCGGCGACACGGGCGCACCCTTGCAGGAGACCACGAACACCCCCACGGCAGCAGCCCAGTTCGACGCCTTCGACTGGGGCTCGGGCATCGTGACCCTGCGCTCGGCCGCCAACGGAAAGTACGTCGGCTACAACTGGTCGAACTTCGTCAACGACCAGACGCAGCCCAACGGTTGGTACGTCCAGCAGCAGTTCAAGCTGGACCAGCAGGACGACGGAACGTACTTGCTGAAGTACGCGGGCTACGAGACGTCGGAGTCCTGGTGGTCGAACCCCCTCTACCTCGGCCCGACCGACGCGAACGGCACCCTCGGCCTGGTCCCCAAGGACCAGGCCGCGCACTACGCGAAGGACGTGGTCCGCAGCGGAGTCGCCGACGCGGTGGCGGCGGTCAAGGGCAAGGACACGGCGGTCGTGGTCATCGGCTCCATGCCGTCGATCAACGGCCGCGAGGCCCACGACCGCACGGACATGGCCCTGGCCCCGACTCAGGAGGCCCTGGTCAAGGCGGTCCACGCGGCCAACCCGAAGACAGTGGTCGTGGTCGAGAACAGCTACCCCACCACGCTGGGTGCGTTGCAGAAGGAGGTCCCGGCCGTCCTCTGGACCTCCCACGCGGGCCAGGAAACGGGCAACGCTCTCGCCGACGTCCTCTACGGCGACGTCAACCCGTCCGGCCGCCTCACCCAGACCTGGTACCGCTCGGAGTCGGACCTCCCGTCGATCCTCGACTACGACATCATCAAGTCCGACCGCACGTACGAGTACTTCCAGGGCACCCCGCTCTACCCCTTCGGCTACGGCCTCTCGTACACGACCTTCCGCTACGGCGCCCTGAAACCCGTCGCCGGCGGCTACGAGGTCCCGGTGACGAACACGGGCACCCGGGCGGGCGACGAGGTCGTCCAGCTCTACACACACCAGCGCACATCCCGCGACAAAGAACCCCTGAAGCAATTGAAGGCATTCCAGCGGGTCTCGTTGAAACCGGGCGAGACCAAAACAGTCCGCCTGAAAATCCAGCAGAAAGACCTCGCCCACTGGGACGTCACCCGCTCGAAATGGGTGGTGGAAAGCGGCACGTACGACGTCATGGCCGGAGCGTCCTCGGCGGACATCCGCGCCCGTACGACCTGGCGCGTCCACGGGGAGACCATCCCGCCCCGGAACCTGTCCCGTACGACCCGCGCCGAGAACTTCGACGACTACTCCGGCATTCACCTCGTGGACGAGTCGAAGACGAGCGGTACGGCGGTGGGTGCGGCCGCGAACGGGGCGTGGCTGAAGTTCACGGACGCGCAATTGGGCGCGGGGGCAACGAAGTTCACGGCCCGGGTGGCGGGTACGAGCGCCGGCACGGTCGAGGTCCGGCTGGGCTCTCCGACCGGCAGGCTCATCGGCACGGCACACGCAGGCGGGACGGCATCGTCGTACGCCTATGAGACGGTGACCGCCGACCTGTCGGGTGGCGCGGCGAAGGGCCGTACGGACGTGTATCTGGTCCTGAGCGACGGCCTGCGGCTGTCGACGTTCAGCATTCACTGAAAGCGCATGGCACAGGCCCCGTCGCTCGAAAGCGACGGGGCCTGTGCCACTGTGCTCAATTACAAACATGGGATGAGTGGAGATGGCGGGAATCGAACCCGCGTCCAACGGTGCAGAATCAGGGCTTCTCCGTGTGCAGTTCGCTGTGATTTTCTCGGCCCCGGCGATCACGCGAACAAGTCGCCGACGGGCCCAGTCACTGTTTGATTTCCCATCGAACCCCGTGACCGGGCTCGATGGTTTAGTTCCCTAGATTATGCCAGGATCCGGGTCGGGAACACCCCCGGGCTGACACCCTTTTAGGGTCCTTCAGTCGCTGTTATTAGGCAGCGAGGGCGAAGGACTGGGAATCGCTCTTGGAATTGGCGATTATTGGTTGCGACATATGGTTAACGAGATCATTGCCGCTTCCTCGACACGCTTCACCTGCTTCGACAGCCGCTGTCGAAACCGATCATCCCCATGTTGTTTTTTCAAACCCCTCCGAAGAGGGATACACACCCGCTGTGGGGTGCAGTAGCCATCGTACGTGAACAACGCGCGGCGATGCCACCGTATTCCCGGTGACCGGCCGCAGGAACGGCAGGCTACTCGCCGCGCTGCTTCCGCTTCGCCGCCGCGATCGCGCGGTCCGACTCACGGCGGTCCTGCTTCTCGCGCAGGGTCTGCCGCTTGTCGTACTCCTTCTTGCCTCGGGCGAGGGCGATCTCCGCCTTGGCCCGGCCGTTGCTGAAGTACAGGGCGAGGGGCACGATCGTGTGACCCGTCTCCTGGGTCTTGGCCTCCAGCTTGTCGATCTCCTCGCGGTGCAGCAGCAGCTTGCGCTTGCGGCGCACCGAGTGGTTGGTCCAGGTGCCCTGGTGGTACTCGGGGATGTGGGCGTTGTGCAGCCACGCCTCGCCCCCGTCGATCTGGACGAAGCCGTCGGTCAGCGAGGTCCGGCCCTCACGCAGCGACTTGACCTCGGTACCGGAGAGGACGAGCCCGGCCTCGTAGGTGTCGATGATCGCGTAGTCGTGCCGGGCCTTCTTGTTCTGGGCGACGATCTTGCGCTTGCCGCCCTTCTCGCCGTCCCTGGCCTTGCCGCCGACGGCCCCACCGCCTTGCTTGGGCTGGGACTCCTTGGGTACGTACATTCCCTTGCTCATAGTGCTGCCCATTTTCGCACTACAGGGGGGTCCGAGGGAAAGGCGATTACAGACGGGCGTGAGAAACGCCTACGACGCGTCCCCGAGCCCGCTCAACACCGTCTCGGCACGCTCCACGGCGGCCTGTCCCTGTGCGGTGACGTCGAGGTCGGGGGTGATGCCCCGGCCGTCGACGGTGTGGCCGGAGGGGGTGCGGTAGTGGCCGACGGTCAGTTCGGCGACGACGCCGTCGGGCAGCTTGCTCGGCATCTGGACCGAGCCCTTGCCGAAGGTCCTGGAGCCCACGACGACCGCGCGGCCGCGGTCCTGGAGGGCGCCGGTGAGCATCTCGGCCGCGCTCATCGTGCCGCCGTCGACCAGCGCGACCAGGGGTCTGGTGGTGTCGCCGCCGGTGGCCGCGTGCAGGGCGCGCTCCTGGCCGTCGACGTCGTACGTCGCGACGAGCCCGCCGTCGAGGAAGGCGGAGGCGGTGGTGACGGCCTCGGTGACCAGACCGCCGGAGTTGCCGCGCAGGTCGAGGATGAACGCGGAGTCGGCGGGGGCCTGCCGTACCGCCGCACGCACTATGTCGCCGACGCCCTTGGTGAACGCGGCGATCTTGATGACGGTGACCCCACCGGTGACCCCGCCCGCCAGCTTGCGGACGGTCACGGAGTCGGTGGAGAGGCGGGCGCGCCGTACGGTCTCGCTCCACGCGTGCGTGCCGCGCTCCAGGCCGAGGGTGACGGCGGTGCCGGCGGCGGCGTCCTGGGCGTCGCCCCGTAGTAAGGAGACGACCTCGGTGACGGGCTGTCCGTCGACGTTCTCCCCGTCGACGCTGCGCAGGCGGTCGCCCTTGCGGACCCCGGCGGTGGCGGCGGGCGACCCGGACTGGACACGGGTCACCTCGATCCGGCCGTCCCGCTCCCGGCGGGCCCAGAGTCCGACGCCGGTGTACTGGCCGTCGAGGGCTTCCTCGAACTCCTCGTACTCCCCTTGGGAGTACACGGCACCCCACCGGTCCCCGCTGCGGCTGACGGCGCGCTCGGCGGCCTCCATGGGCGACTTGCCGTCGGCCTTGGCCTCGGCGGCGGCCTTCGCGACCTCTTCGGTACGGGCGACGGGCGCCGAACGGGCCGTACCGGAAGCCGATTTCCGGTCGGACCGGTCGGGTTCGTCGAACGACCCGGCCGCCGCACCGGCGACCAGCACACTCGCGAACACCAATGTCAGGGCGGCCCCGCGGCGGATGCGGCGGGGCTGACAGAACAGGTCACGACCTGACATGGCGGTGAGTCTAGGACAACGAGAAGGGCCGCACGGGCGGTTGCCCGTACGGCCCTCTTGGCATGTGTCACACCTTCAGGTACTTGCGCAGCGCGAAGAACGCCGCAAGCGCGGGCATCAGGAGGCTCGTCGCGAGGATCAGCGGGAGCTTCGTCAACACGGCATCCCACCCGATGAAGTTGATCAGGTTGAGCTTGTGGGACAGGTCGAGGCCGTGGTCGATGATGAAGTACCGGGCGACCACCAGGAATCCGCAGGCGACCGTGCCGCCGATCAGCCCGGCGACCGCGGCCTCCATGATGAACGGGGCCTGGATGTAGAAGCCCGAGGCGCCGACCAGGCGCATGATGCCGGTCTCGCGGCGTCGGCTGAACGCCGAGACGCGCACGGTGTTGACGATCAGCATCAGGGCGACGACCAGCATGAGCGCCATGACCGCGCGGGCGGCCCAGTTCATGCCGTTGAGGAGGCCGAAGAGGTTGTCCAGGATGCCCTTCTGGTCCTGCACCGACTGGACGCCGTCACGGCCGTCGAAGGCGGTCGCGATGACCTGGTACTTCTCCGGGTCCTTGAGCTTGATGCGGTACGACTCCTGCATCTGGTCCGGCGTGAGGGAACTGGCCAGCGGGGAGTCGCCGAACTGCTCCTTGTAGTGCTTGTACGCCTCGTCCTGCGACTCGAAGACGACCTTCTGGACGACCGACATCTTGTCGAGGTCGGAGACGATCGACTTCTTCTGGTCGTCGGTCACCGCGCCCTTGGCGCAGTTGGGGTCGGACTCGGCGTCGCTCTTGTTGCAGAGGAAGATCGAGACGTTGACCTTGTCGTACCAGTAGCCCTTCATCGTGGTCACCTGGTCGCTCATCAGGAGCGAGCCTCCGAAGAGGGCCAGGGACAGGGCTACGGAGACGACGACCGCGAAGGTCATCGTCAGGTTGCGGCGGAGACCGACACCGATCTCGGAGAGTACGAACTGGGCGCGCATGGCGTCTTCTTCAGGCCTTTCCGTGGACGGACATCAGACGGCGGGTCGGTCGGCGGTCAGTGCTGGTAGCCGTAGACGCCACGTGCCTGGTCACGGACGAGGCGGCCCTTCTCCAGCTCGATGACGCGCTTGCGCATCTGGTCCACGATGTTCTGGTCGTGCGTCGCCATCACCACGGTGGTGCCCGTCCGGTTGATCCGGTCGAGGAGCTTCATGATGCCGACGGAGGTCTGCGGGTCGAGGTTGCCGGTCGGCTCGTCCGCGATGAGGAGCTTGGGGCGGTTCACGAAGGCTCTCGCGATGGCCACGCGCTGCTGCTCACCACCGGACAGCTCGCCCGGCATCCGGTCCTCCTTGCCGCCGAGCCCGACGAGGTCGAGCACCTGGGGCACGGACTTGCGGATCTCGCCCTTGGACTTGCCGATGACCTCCTGCGCGAAGGCCACGTTCTCGGCGACCGTCTTGTTGGGCAGCAGGCGGAAGTCCTGGAAGACGGTCCCCAGCTGGCGGCGCATCTGCGGCACCTTCCAGTTGGAGATGCGGGCGAGGTCCTTGCCCAGCACGTGCACCTGGCCCTGACTGCACCGCTCCTCGCGGAGGACCAGCCTCAGGAAGGTGGACTTTCCGGAGCCGGAGGACCCCACGAGGAACACGAACTCGCCCTTCTCCACTTCCAGGGAGACGTCCCTGAGAGCGGGGCGGGTCTGCTTGGGGTAGACCTTGGAGACATTGTCGAATCGGATCACGGGTGCACCACGGGTAGCCGGGGGTAGGTGTGCGTGACCATACGCGACCCGGGGTTGCCCGCGCAGTCGGCGTCCGGGGTTGCGCGAGGCTTGCACGTTTTGTCGCGGATTTGAAGGGCTGGAACGCACAAGGTCGGGGCAGGATAAGGCGAGCCGCGCCGAATCCCGCGGAACCTGGCACAGTGGAGGGGAACGTTCGGGAACGTTCTCGTGTCCCGCGGCGTTGTGTCTGTGAAAGCCGGTGCAAGGAGGGCGAGCGCATGACGTACGACCGGTTGGTGTGCGCGAACTGCGCGGCGCCCGTGAACGAGGGCCGCTGTCCCGTCTGCCGTGCGAACCGCGCGCGGCTGCAGCAGGAGAACCCCTGGGGCAATCTGAACCCCATGGCGTTGATCGCCCTGCTCGCGGTGCTGATCGCGGCGCTGGCGCTGGTGGCGCACCAGACCGCGTAAGCGGCCTGTCACCGCGTAGGCGGCCTGTCACAAGGACATGCAGAAGGGCCCGGAGCGACACGCTCCGGGCCCTTCGTCGTACGACGTGCGTACGGACCGTACGGGGACGGCTACCGTCAGGCGATCGTGCCGCTGCGGTTGCCGCTCGCGAGGCGCGGGAGCACGCGGAAGGCGATGCCGCCGGCGATCATCGTCGCGGCGCCGATCAGCAGGAACGCGGTCTGGCCGGCACCGGTCTCGGCGAGCTGGTCACCGTTGCCCTGGGCCGCCGTGTCGGAACCGGTGTCGGTGAGCGCGGAGGTGCCCGCCTCCTGGGCGGAGGAGCCGCCGTCGGGGTCGGTGTTGCTGTTGCCGCCGGTGGAGCCGCCGGAACCGCTGGTGGCGGTGGCCGTGGGCTCGGCCGTCGGCTCGTCCGTCGGCTCGGTGGGGTTGCCGGTGGGCTCGGTCGGCTCGTCGGTGGGAGGCGTCGCGGTGGGCGGCTCCTGCGTGGGCGGCTCCGAGGTCGGCGGCTCCTCCGTCGGGGAGTTCGGGGCCGTCGGGAGACCGGTCTCGGTCGGCGTCGCCGGAATCGACGGGTCGTCGTCGGTGGTGACCGACACGTTGAGGCCGTCGTTGCCGCCGAGGCTCACGCCGATACCGACCGCCGAAGCGGCACCGGCGGCGGTCAGCGAGGCGCCGCCGGCGATGACAGCGGTGGCCGCTATGCGTGCGACACGGATCCGCGTCTTCTTGGTCATTAGGTTGCTACCCCCAGTAGCTCGTCGTCAGGGTGGTGCGTCGGTGTCCGGGGCCGTGATCGACGGGGGTGGCAGCTGGCGAAAGCTCACGTCCCCCGGTTCACATGCGCCCCGGAGACACGCATGCCAAGCTTCACCCTTCCCAGTTTTCACAGCAACGTCAAGGCCGTTGCGAGCGCAATGTCCAACTACGGGTTCTTTGCTGGGGGATGGAACCTGTGAGTGTGATGTAAAACCCAGACATCCAGATACACACATGGCAACTGCCGCCCGATGGGCGGCAGTTGCCATGTCGACAAACTTACTTCTCCTGCTGCTTGCGCCAGCGAATTCCGGCCTCCAGGAAGCCGTCGATCTCGCCGTTGAACACGGCCTCGGGGTTGCCGACTTCGTACTCCGTGCGAAGGTCCTTGACCATCTGGTACGGGTGCAGGACGTACGAACGCATCTGGTTGCCCCAGGAGTTGCCGCCGTCGCCCTTGAGGGCGTCCATCCGGGCCTGCTCCTCCTGGCGGCGGCGCTCCAGCAGCTTGGCCTGGAGCACGTTCATCGCGCTGGCCTTGTTCTGGATCTGCGAGCGCTCGTTCTGGCAGGAGACGACGATGCCGGTGGGGAGGTGGGTCAGGCGCACCGCGGAGTCGGTGGTGTTGACGCCCTGGCCGCCGGGGCCTGAGGACCGGTACACGTCGACGCGCAGCTCGGACTCGTCGATCTCGATGTGGTCGGTCTGCTCGACGACCGGGAGGATCTCGACACCGGCGAAGGAGGTCTGGCGGCGCCCCTGGTTGTCGAAGGGCGAGATCCGGACGAGTCGGTGGGTGCCCTGCTCGACGGAGAGCGTGCCGTAGGCGTACGGCACGTGCACGGCGAAGGTGGTCGACTTGATGCCGGCCTCTTCGGCGTACGACGTCTCGTAGAGCTCCGTCTTGTAGCCGTGGCGCTCGGCCCAGCGCAGGTACATGCGCTGGAGCTTCTCCGCGAAGTCGGAGGCGTCGACGCCGCCGGCCTCGGCGCGGATGGTGACGACGGCCTCGCGGGAGTCGTACTCGCCGGAGAGGAGGGTACGGACCTCCATCTCGTCCAGCGCCTTCTTGACGGCGACAAGCTCGTTCTCCGCCTCGGCGCGGGTGTCCGGGTCGTCCTCCTCCTCCGCCATCTCGAAGAGGACCGAGAGGTCGTCGATCCGGCCGCGGAGCGCCTCCGTCTTGCGGATCTCGGCCTGGAGGTGGCTCAGCTTGCTGGTGACCTTCTGCGCCGCCTCCGGGTCGTCCCACAGGGAGGGCGCTGCCGCCTGCTCCTCAAGGACGACGACATCTGCCCTCAGCGTGTCCAGGTCCAGGACGGCCTCGATCGACTCCATGGTCGAGGAGAGGGACTTGAGCTCTTCGGATACATCGACGACTGCCACGCCTCCAGCGTAACGGCTCCGCCAAGCGGGGTGCGCCGTGGCTGGAACGGGGCGCTAGGCCACCCGGCACGGGAGCTGGAACGGGGCGCTGGTCACCCGGCACCGGGGCTGGCGTCCCTGGGGGCTCCGCCCCCAGACCCCCGGGCCTATGCCCACCCACCACCCGTCTCGGTCGGCCAAGAAGCGGGCGTACCCCCCAACGCGCCCGGCGCGTGAGGACGCGAGGGTGCCCCACCCCAGCCCGTCCGGCGTTTGAGGACGAGGCCGTTCAGGCCGATCGGGGGTCCAGGGGGCGGAGCCCCCTGGGATGGGACGGGTAGGGGCGGCGGGGGCGAGAAAAACTACGGCGAAGCCGGTGCCGAGTTCTTCGTGTCCGGGGAGTCCCCGCCGGAGTCGCCCGACGTCGCCGCCCACGTACCGACCCCGACCGCCGCGACCAGCACCACCCCCGCCGCCGCCAGCGTCAGCCGCCGGCGTCGCGTGGCCGCCCGGTGCCGGGCCGAGCCGGGACGCGGGGCGCCCGCAGGGCGCGGGGCCCGTGCCGTGCCGCGGGGGCCGCCCGCCAGTTCGTCGGGCGCCGGGACCCGCATCGACGTATGGGTGTCCCGGTTGGAGTCGGCGGGCTTGGCGCCGGGCACCAGCGGTACGGCGCCGCGGCGTACCCGCTCGCTGCGCGCGGGCGTGGCCTCCGGGGCCTCCTCCTGCTCCGCCGCCTCCTCCTCGGTGTCGGGCTCGTCGACGTCCAGCGGGGGCATGCCGGCCAGCAGGGGCAGTTGTTCGCGGAGTCGGGCGGCGAGTTCGGAGGCGCGCAGGCGGGAGGCCGGGGCCTTCGCCAGGCACTGGACCATCAGCTGCCACAGCTCGTCGGGGATCCCGGGCAGCGGTACGACGGTCTCGGTGACGTGCCGCCGCAGGACCGCGCCGGGGTGGCCGCCGCCGAACGGGGTGAAACCGGCGAGGAGTTCGTACAGGACGGTCGCCAGGGCGTAGATGTCGACGGCCGCGCGCGGGGGCAGGCCCTCGACGATCTCGGGGGCGAGGTAGTCCGGCGTGCCGATGATCTTCGTGGCGCGGGTGCGGCGCGGGGAGTCGATGAGTTTGGCGACCCCGAAGTCGGTCAGCAGGGCGGGGTGCGCGCCGCCGGGGCCGAGCGGGCCCTGCATGTCGAGGAGGACGTTCTCCGGTTTGACGTCGCGGTGGACGACGCCGGCCGCGTGGGCCGCCGCGAGTCCGTCCGCGATGTCGGCGACGATCGCGACCGCCGCCTCGGGGGAGAGCCGGCGCTCGCGGTCGAGGCGGGTGCGCAGATCCGTGCCCCTGACGAGGTCCATGACGAGGGCGAGGTCGTTGCCGTCGACGACCAGGTCCCGTACGGACACGATGTTGGGGTGCTCCAGGCCGAGCAGGGCCGTGCGCTCCTGCACGAAGCGGCCGACGAGTTCCTGGTCGGACGCGAGGTCCTCGCGCAGCAGCTTGACGGCGACGGGACCCTCGGGTCCCTCGCCCAGCCACACCGTGCCGGCACTGCCCCGCCCCAGGATCTGGTTGGCGGTGTACCGGCTGCCGATCTTCCGTGCCAAGGCTGCTCCTACCAGACGCGTGTTGTCGTTAAAACTACGCGTCAGATGAGCCAACCTTCACCGCGGAGGCGGAAATCACCCACTGGGTGTCGACAAATCACCAACCCAGCGTCCGACTTGGGCTTTTCGGGGGTCAGTTGCCGGTCGCGGAACTCAGGTCCTTGACCCAGCCGCTCACCTGTCCGGCGACGTGGCTGATCTCCTGCCAGTAGCTCTTGCCCGTGCCGATCCAGCCCTGAAGCGGGGTCAGCTCCCAGACCAGCCAGCCCGCGACGAAGAGCAGGACGACCGTGAACAGGCAGCCCTTGAGGCAGCCGAGTCCGGGGATCTTCATCGGGTTGGCGCCGCGCTGCCGCGGCTGGCGGGGCTCCCGCGCGGGCTCCGGCGGCCGCTGGGGCTGCTGGCGGCTCGGCGGGGCGTACTGCTGCGGCTGGTGCTGCTGCGGACGGCCGTAGCCGCCGCCCTGCTGCTGCGGTTGCTGACGCTGCGGCGGCCGCTGCTGCGGGCGCTGCTGGGCGGCCTGGCGGGGTTGCTGCTGCGGGTGGGAGACCTGGCGCTGGGGGCGGCGGCGCAGCGGGTCCTCGCCCGGATCGAGGTAGGGCTGGTACTGCGTCTGTTCGTTGCGGTCGCGGGCGGCGCGCAGCTGGTTCTGCCAGGGGTGCGGCTGCTCGGGGCCGGCGCCGGACTGGTTCTGCTGGCCGTACTGACCGGCCTGGTTCTGCGGCATGACCGTGGTCGGGTCGGCCGCGCCGCGGTTCGGCATCACGGTGGTCGGGTCGGCGGCGCCCACCGGGCCGCTGGTGTGCGGGAGGACGCTGGTCGCCGCGTTCGGGTCGTAGGCGCCCGCGCTGTGCGAGAGGACCTGCGTCGGGTCGGCGGCGCCGGGCACGCCCGGTACGGCGGCGGGGGCCGGGTCGGGGGCCAGCAGCCTGCCGACGTTCTCGGCGGCGGCGATCTGCGCGGAGTTCGCGTGCACGCCGACACCCTCGGCGACGACGCGCAGGGCGCGGGCGAGGTTCTCGGCGCTGGGCCGCTCGTCCGGGTTCTTGCGCAGGCAGCGCTCGATGACCGTCCACAGGGGGTCGGGGACCGTCGAGGGGCGGCGCGGTTCGGCGCTGAGGTGCTGGTGGAGGACTTCGAGGGCGGAGCCGCCAGAGAACGGCGGGTGGCCGGTGACCAGCTCGTACATCAGGATGCCGGCGCCGTAGATGTCCACGGCGGAGGTCTGCGGGCGGCCCTCGGCGGACTCCGGTGCGATGTACGCGGGCGTGCCGACGAACTCCTGCGTGCGGGTGAGGCCCGGGGAGTCGGCGAGGCGGGCGATGCCGAAGTCGGTGAGCAGCGGGTACATCTGGCCGCCGCCCTGCTTGAGCAGGACGTTCGCCGGTTTCAGGTCGCGGTGGACGACACCGTCGGCGTGGCTGGCGGCCAGCGCGTCGGCGATCTGCGCGGTGAGCAGGGCTGCGCCGACGGGGCTGAAGGGGCCGTTCTCCCGGAGATAGTGGTGCAGGTCGGGGCCTTCGACGAGGTCCATGACGAGCGCCAGGAGATCGCCTTCCACGACGAGGTCGCGGACCCGGACGATGTTCGGGTGGGTCAGGCGCAGCAGCACCGACCGCTCGCGGAGGAACCGCATCACGATGTCGGGATCGTTCGCGAGCTCTTCCTTGAGGACCTTGATCGCGACGGTCTCGCCGGGCTGGCCCTGGACGGCTGCCTCGGCGCCCGCGGTCTCCCGCTGGCGGGCCCGCCAGACGGTGCCCGTGGCGCCGCGTCCGAGTGGCTCCTCCAGGAGGTACTTGCTGCCTACCGGCCGCACGTCTGCGCTCCCTGCTGCTTGCCTGTGTTCCGGTCCACTGTAGTGCCGCCCCTCTTGCGGCTACCTACGTAAGCATCGCCGTACATGTTCGAAGGAAAGACGCTCTCCCCTGTCTCCCGGTTGCCCCAATGGTCGCCGAAGGCGGACATGACCGGTCTCACTCGATCACCGGTGCGGCACTGGTCAGGCACTTTTGGGGACAGAGCTGACCAATCAAGATCACTTGCTGCCGGGCCCCGGGCGAGTTGTCAGTGGCAGGTGCGAGGATGCGTGCAGTACTGGCCGATGTGCTCGCGCGGGGTGGGGGAATATTCCGTGCCCGGGCAGAAGGGACCGCTGACGGCGATGCAGATCCGGCTGACCGTCGTAGACCCGTTGGGGCCGCCCGCGCAGCCGCGGGGCCGCTCCGCGAGTTGCGATGTGCTGGTCACCGCGCCCGCCGGCACGGCCCTGGCCGCGGTGGCGTCCGCGCTGGCCTCGGCGGTCTCCGCCGACGCGGCCGCGTCGCAGTCCGAGCGGAGCCGTGAGTCCGGCGGCCCGATCGTGCTGTACGCGGGCGTGGAGCGCCTCGACACCCAGCGCTGCACCCTCGGCGAGCCGCCGCTGACGGACGGCGCGGTGCTGTCCCTGGGCGCCCCCGCCGAGCCCGAGGCCCATCCCGAGCTGGACGACGCCCCGACCCAGCTCCATGTGGTCGCGGGCCCGGACGCGGGCGGGGTGCACCTCCTGCACGGCGGCCAGATCCACATCGGCCGCTCCGCCGACGCCGACGTCCCGCTGGACGACCCGGACGTCTCCCGGCTGCACTGCGCGGTGACGGTCGACCCCGGGGGCCGCGTCTCGGTCGCGGACCTGGGCTCGACGAACGGCACGACCCTGGCGGGCACGCGCGTGGGCACCCGCCCGGTGCACTTCGCCCCCGGCGCGCTACTCCGTATCGGTGAGTCGGCGCTACGGCTGACTCCGTCCGGCGGTCCGGGAGCGCGCGCGGAGACGGCCCCCGACGGCGAGAGCCACGTGCGCGTGTCCCCCGGCACCCCGGCCGGCCCGCGCAGCGAACCCCTCGTGGTCCCGAGCCAGGCAGGCGCCCCGAGCATCGAGCACCGCGTCGTCCACGAGGGCGGCGACACCCACGCAGGCCGCTTCGGGGTGTTCGGCGAGCCTCTCGGCGACGAGCGGCCGGAGGGCGCCGAGGACGTGTTCTCCGCGCCCACGACGACCTCCCGCATCCCCCCGTACGACGACGACACCGACGCCCACAGCGGACGCAAGGGCACCCCGCTCCGAGGCACCGACGTACCGCAGGGCGTGCGCAGGCGCGGCGGCATCGGCAAGTGGGCGCGGCGTCTGACGGGCGGCCGCGGCGAGTCGACGGCCGATGGCCCCGAGTCGTCGCACGACGAGGAGGCCGCCGACGAGAGCGCCCCGCCCCCGCCCGTCGTCCTCCAGCAACCCGACACCTGGCCCGACCCGGCGGCCCTGCTGCTCACCGCTCTGGGCCCGGGACCCCGCCTGTGGGAGCGCGCCCCCGGTCACCCCGAGGCGCTCACGGTGCGGCTCGGCACGGCGGACCGGGCGACTCCGGACGGCTCGGCACTGCTGCCCGCGGTGCCGGTGACCTCCGGGCTCCGCGAGGTCGGCGCGCTGGGCCTGGCCGGTCCGCGCGCGCGGCTCTCGGGGCTGGCCCGCGCGGTGGTGGCCCAGCTCGCCGCGCTGCACTCCCCCGACGCCCTGGAGATCGTGCTGATCAGCACGGACCGCGCGCGTACGGTGGCCGAGCGCACCGCCGAGTGGTCCTGGCTCGGCTGGCTGCCGCACCTGCGCCCCGGACACGGCCAGGACTGCCGCCTGCTGCTCGCCTACGACCGGGAACAGGCGACGGCCCGGACGGACGAGCTGCTGCGGCGGCTTGAGGACCACGCCATGGATGCGCGCGGTACGGGTCGGCCGAGCGTCGCCTCCGGCCGCCGTACTCCGGGCATCGGCGCGCAGCGCGGCTCGGCGGAGGGGCGGTCGGGCGGCGCCTCACCACACGGTTCACTCGCCGCACAACACGGTTCAGCGGAAGGCCAGTTGAGTGCCGCCGCACGGCACACGGCCGACGACCGTCAGCAGCGCGGGGCGACGGGCACCTCCGCCACCCCGGCCACGTACAACACCACCGACGACGCCCACCACCACCGCTCCGGCACCTCCGACGACCCGGCCTCCGGCGCCGCCCGGCCCCGGCCCTCCGGCTCCGACACCTCCGCCGATTCCCTCCGCGGCGCCGCCCACCGCCCCGCCTGGGCCCGCACCGACGACGGTGACGGCTCGGCGGACGGTTTCGTGGGGCCGTACACCGTGCTCGTGGTGGACGGTGATCCCGGTGGGGCCGATGTGCGCGAGGCGGTGGCGCGGCTGGCGCACGACGGGCCCCGGGCCGGTATCCACGTCGTGTGCCTGGCCGAGACGGAAGCGGCCTCGCCCTTGTCCCCCGTGGCGGAGACCTACGAGGCGGCCTGCGCGGCGGCGCCGACGTTCCGGGAGTGCGGGGCGGTCGCCCTGCTGAGCGGCGATGTCGCCACGGCGCTACGGCTGTTGCGGGTCGCGCACGGTGGTACGGGGGTGACGCGACCCGGTGCGGGAGCGCCGCGAACCGGCACAGAAGCGGCACGGCCCGGTACAGGAGCAGCGCAGTCCGGTACGGAGGCGTCCCGACCCGGCACAGGCGCGTCACCCTCCCGTACGGAGCCGTCACGCCCCGGCACAGAGGCGTCTCGCCCCGACCAGGCAGGCCTCGGCCGGAACGACCTCGACTCCTCCGGCCCCGGCCCCGTGGGCAACGGCACCATCGCCGCCGTGGACGCCGTCTCCCTCGCGTGGGCCGAGCGGTTCGCGCGGGCGTTGGCGCCGCTCAGGGTGGACGGGCCCGCGAACGAGCGGCACGCGCGTGTGTCGGCGCCGTTGCCTCAATCGGCGCGCCTGCTGGACGAGTTGGGGCTGGCGCGGGCCACCCCGGCGTCGCTGCTGACGCGTTGGGCGGATGCCGGGGACGACAAGGACGCGGTCGGCGGGCGGGCCTGGGCGGTGCTCGGGGCCGGTCCGCGCGGGCCGGTCACCGCGGACCTCGCCTCCGAGGGACCGCATCTGCTGATCGAGGGCCCGCCGGGCAGTGGCCGTACGGAGCTGCTGCGGGCGGTCGTCGCGTCCCTCGCCGCCGCCGAGCGCCCGGACCGGCTCGGCATCGTGTTGATGGACGGCCGGGACAGCGTCGGCGCTGGTGGTACCCCCTCCGGGGGAGGCGGGCACGGCGAGGGGCTGCGGGTCTGCACGGACGTACCGCATGTCACCACCCATCTCACCGCCAACGACCCGGTGCGCATGCGGGAGTTCGCGCAGTCGCTGAGCGCGGAGCTGAAGCGGCGGGCCGAATTGCTGGGCCGGGTCGGCTTCGTGGAGTGGCACTCGCGGCACGAGGTGTCGGGGCGGATCATCGCCCAGCGCGGCACGTCCGGTGCCGGGGATCTGGAGTCCCCGACCAGTTCGACGATCCGGCTGCGCCCGTCGGCGGCCGCCCGTCAACAGACCGAGGCGGCACCGCCGTTGCCCCGGCTCGTCGTGGTGGTCGACGATCTGGACGCGCTGGTGAAACCCCCGCTCGGCTCCCCCGGGCGCCCCGCCGCCGGCTCGGTGATACGCGCGCTGGAGGCGGTGGCCCGCGAGGGCGAGCGGCTCGGCGTGCACCTGGTGGCGGCGGCCGCCGTGGAGGCGCGTACGTCCGAGACCGAACCCGCGCGGCACCTCACCCTCCGCGTCACCCTCGACGCGACGACCCAGGGACCGGACGAACCCGCCCCGGGGCGGGGCCGGTTGACCCTGCCGGACGGCCGGGCGACCCCCTTCCAGGGTGGCCGCGTGACGGGCCGTATCCCGCGTACGGCGACGCTCCGCCCCACGGTCGTGCCGCTGGAGTGGCAGCGCATGGGCGACCCCCCGGCCCGCCGCCCGGTCCGCGAACTCGGCAACGGGCCAACGGACTTGGCGCTCCTGGCCAGCGCGCTGGAGCGGGCCACGCGCTCGGTGTCCGCGGCGGAGGTGCCGTCGCTCCTCTGATCGTCCACAGGTTGCCCACACAACCCCACGTCACGACACAATCACGATCCCGTACTTGACAGCGGACGCCATCTTGCCGCCTTCAAGTACCGGGCGTAGACCAGTGCGCACGGAAGCGTTCGAGCGTTCGACGAGGAACGAAGAACGGGGCAGTGATGCGCAGCACGAGCAGCACCCACCGGACACGCACCACCGTACGTACAGCGGCAGTTGTCGCCGCGGGAGCACTGACGCTCTCGCTCGCCGCCTGTGGAGGCGGCGGCGACAAGAGCGACGACGGCAAATCCAGCACCCCTTCGGAGAGCACTGGCACGGTCACCCTGCCCAAACTGAACGGCGCGACCCTCGAAGTGGCCGCCGTGTGGACCGGTGACGAGCAGAAGAACTTCAAGAAGGTCCTCGCGGAGTTCGAGAAGCGCACGGGTGCCAAGGTCACCTTCGTGCCCGCCCAGGACCCGATCATCAACTTCCTCGGCTCGAAGATCGCGGGCGGCCAGCCGCCGGACGTCGCGATGCTCCCGCAGCCCGGCGCCATCAAGCAGGCCGTCGACAAGAAGTGGGCCAAACCCCTCGGAGCCGACGCGCTCGCGGAGTTGCAGAAGAACTACTCGCAGGGCTGGCAGGACATCGGCAAGGTCGACGGCAAGCAGTACGGCGTGTACTACAAGGCCGCCAACAAGTCGCTGATCTGGTACAACGCCAAGGTCTTCGAGAACGCGGGCGCCAAGGAGCCCAAGACCTGGCAGGAGTTGCTGACGACCGCGCAGACGGTCTACGACTCCGGGGTCACCCCGTTCTCGGTCGCGGGCGCGGACGGCTGGCCGCTGACGGACTGGTTCGAGAACGTGTATCTGTCGCAGGCAGGCCCGGAGAAGTACGACGCACTCGCCCAGCACAAGATCAAGTGGACAGATCCCTCCGTCAAGCAGGCCCTCACCACGCTCGCCCAGATCTGGGGCAAGAAGGCCTATATCGCGGGCGGTCAGAACGGCGCGCTCCAGACCGAGTTCCCCGCGTCCGTCACCCAGACCTTCAACGGCGGCGACCAGCCGAAGTCCGCGATGGTCTACGAGGGCGACTTCGTGCAGGTCAACATCGGTGAGACCAAAGCGAAGGTGGGAACCGACGCGAAGGTGTTCCCGTTCCCGGCGGTCGGCTCCACCGCGCCCGTGGTCTCGGGCGGCGACGCGGCCGTCATCCTGAAGGACTCCAAGGCGGCCCAGGCGCTGGCGACCTTCCTCGCCTCCCCGGACGCGGCCACGATCCAGGCGAAGCTCGGCGGCTATCTCTCCCCGAACAAGAGCGTGCCGAACTCGGCGTACCCGAACGCGGTGCAGCGGACGATCGCCAAGGCGCTCATCGCGGCCGGTGACGACTTCCGCTTCGACATGTCCGACCAGGCTCCGCAGTCCTTCGGCGGTACGCCGGGCAAGGGCGAGTGGAAGGACCTCCAGGACTTCCTGAAGAACCCCACGAACATCGCGGGTACGCAGGCGCAGTTGGAGAAGGACGCGGCGGCGGCGTACGCGAGCGGGAGCTGATCCCCGGTGGCATCGGCAGCGGCGGAGGCCCCCGTGGCCCCCGTCCCTCCCCGCAGTCGCAAGAGCGTGACCGGTACCCGCAGGACCGTGGCAGTGCTGTTCCTGCTGCCCGCCCTGGTGCTGCTCGGCGCGCTCGTGGTCTACCCGATCGGGTACTCGCTGGTCCGCAGCTTCGGCAACCAGGCCGGTGACGGTTTCGCCGGATTCGACAACTACAAGGCCCTGTTCACCGACGACGGCATCCGCACCGCCCTGAAGAACAACGTCATCTGGGTGATCTTCGCGCCGACGGTCGCCACCGCCCTCGGTCTGATCTTCGCGGTGCTGACCGAACGGGTGCGCTGGGGAACGGCGTTCAAGCTGGTCGTCTTCATGCCGATGGCGATCTCGATGCTGGCCGCCGGCATCATCTTCCGCCTCGTCTACGACCAGGACCCCCACAAGGGCGTCGCCAACGCGGTCTGGGTCGGCATCCACGACACGTTCGTCTCGTCGTCGGCGTTCCCCAACGCCCACCCGGGCCGCGAGTCGCCGCTGAAGGCTGACCACGGCGGCTTCATCACCAGTACGACGGTCCACACGGGCCAGACCGTCACGCTCCCGCTGGTCGGCGTCGCCCCCGACCAGATGCCCGACGGCGCGAAGAAGGCCGTAGCCGCGAAGGCCGAGCCGGGAAAGATCACCGGCACGACCTGGCAGGACTTCACCCGCGGCAAGGGCGTCGGCAAGCTCGGCGGGGTCGACCCGTCCGAACTCGGCTACGGCGGGATGAGGATCGAGGCCGTCAAGGACGGCAAGGTGGTCGCCTCGACGAAGGCCTCCGGCGACGGCACCTTCACCTTGCCCGCCAAGGCCGACGGGGCCCAACTCCGGCTCCCGGCAGGCAACTTCAAGGAGCCGTACAACGGAGTGGAGTGGCTGGGCCCGTCGTTGGTGACGCCGGCCATCATCGGGTCGTACGTGTGGATGTGGGCCGGGTTCGCGATGGTGCTGATCGCGGCCGGACTCGCGGGCGTACCAAGGGAGTTGCTGGAGGCGGCGCGGGTCGACGGCGCCAATGAGTGGCAGGTGTTCCGGCGGGTCACGGTGCCGTTGCTGGCGCCGGTGCTCGCGGTCGTCGCCGTCACGCTGATGATCAATGTGCTGAAGATCTTCGACCTGGTCTTCATCATCGCCCCGGGCTCCTCGCAGGACGACGCGAACGTGCTGGCCCTGGAGCTGTACCGGAAGGGCTTCTCGGAGGACCAGCCGGGGATCGCCAGCGCGATCTCGGTGTTCCTGCTGCTGCTGGTGATCCCGGTGATGCTCTTCAATGTGCGGCGACTGCGGCGGGAGGTGCGGCGATGACGACGGATGCCGGAACTCTGGGAAAAACCGGGCCAGTTGAGGTCGTCAAGGCGCGGGAGTCGCTCGGTGGGCGGCTCGCGGCGGCGGCGAGCGGGGGGCTGGTCCGGGTGTTCCTGATCGTCGTCGGCCTGTTCTGGCTGGTGCCGACGATCGGGCTGCTGCTGTCCTCACTGCGCTCGCCGGAGGACATGAACGCGAGCGGCTGGTGGAAGGTCTTCAGCCAGCCGTCCCAACTCACCTTCCACAGCTACAAGACGCTGCTGGAGAACAGCGACATCACCAACTCGCTGTGGAACACCGTCCTGATCACGGTCCCGGCGACGGTCCTGGTCGTGGTGATCGGCTCGCTCGCGGGCTACGCGTTCGCGTGGATGGAGTTCCCGGGCCGCGACTGGTGGTTCCTGGGCGTGGTCAGCCTGTTGGTGGTGCCGGTGCAGGTGGCGCTGATCCCGATCGCCGAACTCTTCGGAAAAATCGGCCTGTTCGGGACCATCTTCGGGGTGATCCTCTTCCATGTGGGCTACGGGCTGCCGTTCGCGGTGTTCCTGCTGCGGAACTTCTTCGCGGAGATCCCGCGCGAACTCCTGGAAGCGGCACGGCTGGACGGCGCGGGTGAACTGCGTCTGTTCGCCCGGGTCGTGATGCCGCTGGGCGGGCCCGCGATCGCGAGCCTGGGCATCTTCCAGTTCCTGTGGGTGTGGAACGACATGCTGGTCGCGCTGGTGTTCACCAAGTCGAGCACCCAGCCGATCACGGTCGCACTGCAGACGCAGGTACGCCAGTTCGGCAACAACATCGACGTGCTGGCACCCGGTGCGTTCATCTCCATGGTGATCCCGCTGGCCGTGTTCTTCGCGTTCCAGCGGCAGTTCGTGTCCGGCGTGATGGCGGGCGCGGTCAAATAGCCGCGAAGGACACATAGTTCGAAGGGGTGGGCCGTCACCGGCCCGCCCCTTTTCGTTCACCGTGTGTCCCCCGTATGCCGTACGCGCCGTAACCAAGTCACTCCATCGGCCGTTCCCGGGCAGAACGCCCGCGCCGACCGACCCATGGATGTCCCTTGCCCAGGTTCAGTGTCATTGTCCCCGCGTACAAGGTGCAGGCGTACCTGCACGAATGCCTGGAATCGGTGCTCTCCCAGTCGTACCCCGATCTTGAGCTGATCGCGGTCGACGACTGCTCGCCGGACGCCTGCGGCGCGATCATCGACGAGTTCGCGGCCCGCGACGCCCGGGTGCGCGCGGTCCATCTCCCCGAGAACCAGGGCCTCGGCCGCGCCCGCAACGCCGGTCTGGAACAGGCCACCGGCGACTATCTCGTCTTCCTCGACAGCGACGACACGCTCACGCCCGACGCGCTGCGCGCGATCGCCGACCGCTTGAAGGAGACCGGCGAGCCGGACGTCCTCGTCTTCGACTACGCGCGCACCTTCTGGTCGGGCGAGACCCGCCGCAACAAGGTCGCCGCCCAGCTCACCGAACAGGGCCCGGCACCCTTCCGGTTGGAGGACCGCCCCGGGCTCCTCCGGGTCATCATGGTGGCCTGGAACAAGGCGTACAGGCGGGAGTTCGTCGAGCGCGAGGGCTTCGCCTTCCCGCCCGGCTACTACGAGGACACCCCGTGGACCTACCCGGTCCTGATGGCCGCGGATACGATCGCGACCCTCGACCGGGTCTGCGTCCACTACCGCCAGCGCCGCCAGGGCAACATCCTCGGCACGACCAGCCGTTGCCACTTCGACGTCTTCGACCAGTACGACCGCGTCTTCGCGTTCGTGGACGCACGCCCCCAACTCGCCCAGTGGCGCCCCGTGTTGTTCCGCCGCATGGTCGACCACCTCGCGACGGTGTTCACCAAGCCCGACCGCCTCCCGCGCGGCACCCGCGCCGAGTTCCTGCGCAAGGCCCGCGCCCACTACCGCCGTTACCGCATCCCCGGCACCCCGGTCCCGCTGCGCACCCGCATGCGCCACACGCTCGTCCACTTCGGCGTCCACCGCACGTTCCGGGCCGTGCAGAAGGCGATGAGCTGGCGCCGCAGCGCGGTCAAGCTCACCGCCAAGGCGCTGCGCGCACTCAGGGCAGCGATCCTCCAGCTCCACTACCGCGTCCAACTCCGGCTCCCGCTAAGGAATCGCGCGGTCTTCGCCGCCTACTGGGGACGCGGCCACAGCTGCAACCCGGGCGCGCTGGAGACGGCGTTCCGCACCCACGCCCCGCACATCCGCACCGCGTGGATCGCCCGCCCCGAGCACCACCACACGATCCCGGCCGCCACCCGCAGACTGCGGCCGGACACCGCCTCCTACTGGACGGCGCTGGCCCGCTCCAAGTACCTGGTGAACAACGTCAACTTCGACCGCAGGCTGGTCAAACGCCCCGGCCAGGTCATGATCCAGACCCAACACGGCACCCCGCTCAAGCACATGGGCCTCGACCTCCAGGAACGCCCGGCCGCAGCAAGGGACATGGACTTCGCCGAACTCCTCAAGGGCGTCGACAAGTGGGACCACGTCCTGTCCGCCAACCGCCACACCACCCTGACCTGGGAGCGGGTCTACCCCGGCAGCTACACGACCCTCGCCTACGGCTATCCCCGCAACGACGTGTTCCAGCAGGCGACTTCGGCCGACGTGCACCGGCTGCGCGAGTCCCTCGGCATCCCCCAGGACACCATCGCCCTCCTCTACGCCCCGACTCACCGCGACTACCGCCGCGTTCAGCGCGCCCACCTCGACCTCGACCGCGTCCTGCGCCGCCTCGGCCCGCGCTTCGTCGTGCTGGCCCGCGCCCACTACTGGCACGAGGGCCCCCTCGCCCCCGCGTCCGGCGGCCGGATCATCGACGTCACCGACCACCCCAGTGTCGAGTCGCTGTGCCTGGCCTCGGACGCGCTGGTCACCGACTACTCGTCCCTGATGTTCGACTACGCCAACCTCGACCGCCCGATCGTCATCCACGCCGACGACTGGGAGGCCTACGAAGCGGCCCGCGGCACCTACTTCGACCTGCGCGCCTTCCCGCCGGGCGCGGTCGCCCGCAGCGAGGACGAACTGATCGACATCTTCGCCACCGACCACTGGCGCGGCTCCCGCTCGGCCCAACTCCGCACCGCGTTCCGCGAGCGCTTCTGCCCCTACGACGACGGCCGCGCCGCCGAACGGGTCGTACGCCACGTGGTGTTGGGCGAGAGCGACCTCCCGCCGGTCGTGCCGCTCGCCGAGCGCCACCCGGTGCCGTCGGCCGCCGCGAGCCTCACGCGCTCCCCACTCGCCACCGTGCCGCAGCCCTCGACGTCCCTGCCCGTCACCGACCGACTCTGAACGCCGTTCCCACACCGGGGAGTTCACATGCCGTCAAGCCCCTCGCGACCCACACCGACCCGCCCGACCACCTGGCGCCCGACCGGACGCCCCGGGGCCTGCCGCGCGCACTGACACCGGACCCCTCCGGACCACTGGAGAAAGAACAGAATGCCCCGCTTCAGCATCATCGTCCCGTCCCACGGGGTCGCCGGCCGGCTGTCCCTGGCCCTGGACTCGGTCCTCGCGCAGTCCTACGGCGACTTCGAGCTGATCCCGGTCTGCGACGCCCCCGGCTCCCCGGCCGCCGACGTCGCCACCGGCCACGCCGGACGGGACTCCCGGGTGGCCCCGGTCAACTCCCCACCCTCCGCAGGCCTGAGCGGGGCCCGCAACACCGGACTGCGGGCGGCGACCGGCTCCTACGTCCTGTTCCTGGACGGCGACGACACCCTCGCCCCGGGCGCACTGGCCGCGCTGGACGCCCGGCTGACAGAGACCGGTGACGTGGATGTCCTGTACTTCGAGCACGAGCGGACCCCGTGGTGGGAGGGCGAGCCCACCAAGCCTGCGGCCCCGCTGCTCGCGAAGACCCCGGCGGGTGCCTTCTCCCCGGCCCAGGCAACCCAGTTGACGGGCGTACAGCTCCCGGCGTGGAGCGCGGCCTATCGTCGCGCCTTCCTCGCCGACCACCAACTCGCCTTCCCCGAGGGCCAGTTCACGGACCTGGGCTGGGGCGGCCTGGTCACCGTCGCCGCCGAGCGGGTGGCCGTGCTGCGCTCGGTCGTCGTACGGCATCTGCTACGGAGGCAGGGCAGCAGGCTCAACCTGCCGGGCGAGCACCACCATCAGCTCCTGGACCAGGTGGAGTTGGTGCTCGACGCGGCACAAGGTCTGGCTCCTGAGCGGTCGCAGGCGCTGTTCGAGCAGCTCTTCGCGGTGGTACTGAAGACCGCCTCCCGGCCCGAACGGCTCCCCTCCGGGCATCGCGCGTTCTTCCGCCGGGCCGGACGGCTCTACCGCACGCACCGGCCCGCCGACTTCCGTGCGCCGGGCGGGAGTCTGGGGGTACAGCACCGGCTGCTGGCGTCGGGTGCGTACACGGCGTTCAAGGCGCTGCGCGGCGCCAACCGGTCGGCATCGGGAGCGGCCGAGCGGGTCCCGCGCCCCCGGATGCTCCGCACCCGTCTGCGCTACGCCGTCGACCTGCGCCGCCCGCTCGACCCCAACCTGGCTGTCTACTGCGCCTATTGGGGCCGGGGCTACGCGTGCAGCCCGGCCGCGATCGAAGCCAAGGCGCGCCAACTCGCCCCGCACATCCGCTCGGTGTTCCTGGTCGAACCGGACGCGGTGGACGCCGTACCGAAGGGCGTCGAGCACGCCGTCATCGGCAGCCGGAAGTACTGGGAGGTGCTGGCCCGGGCCAAGTACCTGGTGAACAACGCCAACTTCGCGGAGGGCGTCGTCAAGCGAGCCGGCAGCGTGCACGTCCAGACGCAGCACGGGACCCCGCTGAAGAAGATGGGCGTGGACCAGTCGACGTACCCGGTGGTGGCCGCCGCGACCGGCAGCTTCGCCAAGTTGCTCGGCCGGGTGGACCGTTGGGACTACAACATCTCCTCCAACCGGCACTCCACCCAGATGTGGGAGCGCGCCTTCCCGGGCTCGTACGAGGCGTTGGAGTACGGCTATCCGCGCAACGACGTCTACTACACGGCGACGGCGGATGAAGTGGCGCGAGTACGGCGCGAGTTGGGAGTACCCGAAGGCAAGACAGCCGTCCTGTACGCGCCCACCCACCGCGACTACCAGACCGGCTTCGACACCGGACTCGACCTGGAGGCCTTCTGCGCGGCGGCCGGCGAGGACGTGGTCGTGCTGCTACGTGCCCACTACTTCTACGACCAGGGCCGCGCCGAGAGCAGCGGCCGGATCATCGACGTGACCGGGCACCGCTCCTCCGAGGACGTGTGCCTGGCCGCCGACGCGCTGGTCACGGACTACTCGTCGATCATGTTCGACTACGCCAACCTCGACCGGCCGATCGTCGTGTACGCCGACGACTGGGAGGTCTACCGAGAGACGCGGGGCGTCTACTTCGACCTCATGGAGGCGCCGCCGGGACCGGTCGCCCGTACGCCCGAGGAGCTGGCGCAGGTGTTCCGCGACGGCTCGTACGCGGGAGCGGAGTCCACCGCGCTCAGGGCTCAATTCCGCGCCCGTTTCTGCGAGTTCGACGACGGACTGGCCGCCGAGCGGTTCGTACGCCGGGTGTTCCTCGGCGAGCCGCCGGAAACCGTGCCGCCCGTGATCCCGCTCGCGGAGCGCGTCCCGGCCCCCGCCGCCACCCTCGTAAGGAGCTGAACCCGAAGTGCCCCGCTTCAGCGTCATCGTGCCCGTCTTCAAGGTGCAGGGCTTTCTGCGCGAGTGCCTCGACTCGGTTCTGGAGCAGTCCTACCGGGACATCGAGGTGATCGCCGTGAACGACTGCTCGCCGGACGGCTGCGGCGCGATCCTCGACGAGTACGCGGCCCGCGACCCACGCGTCCAGGTGCTGCACCTGCCGGAGAACGTCGGCCTCGGCCGCGCCCGCAACGCCGGAATGCCCCTGGCCACCGGCGACTTCCTGTTCTTCCTCGACAGCGACGACACCCTCACCCCGGGTGCCCTGCGCGCGATGGCCGACCGGCTCGACGCGAGCGGCGACCCGGACGTCCTGGTCTTCGACTACGCGCGCACCTACTGGTGGGGCGGCACCCGGCGCAACGTCCTCGCGCACGTCCTGACGGAGGTCGACGGCACCTTCACGGTCGCCGAACACCCGGAGATCCTCGACCTGTTGATGGTCGTGTGGAACAAGGTGTACCGCCGGGAGTTCGTGCACAAGCACGCCTTCGAGTTCCCGCCGGGCTACTACGAGGACACGCCCTGGACGTTCCCGGTGCTGCTCAGCGCGGAGCGGATCGCCACCCTCGACCGGATCTGCCTGAACTACCGGCAACGGCGCCAGGGCAACATCCTGTCCACCACCAGCCGCAAGCACTTCGACATCCATGACCAGTACGAGCGGGTCTTCGCGTTCGTCGACTCCCGCCCGGAGCTGGCGAGTTGGCTGCCGTACCTGCACCGCAAGATGGGCGAGCACTGTCTCGACATCCTCGCAAAGCCGGACCGGCTTCCCCCGTCCGACAAGGCCGAGTTCTTCCGCCGTACGGCCGAGTTGTTCCGCAAGCACAAGCCGGCGGGCGTGAAGGTGGACGCCGAAGTCCGTGTCCTGGAAGGCAGTTACGCGCTGTACCGGGTGCGGCGGCAGGCGGGGCGCGCCGGACGGCAGCTGGAGCGCCGGGCGTCGCAGGCACGCAAGTCGGCGGCCGGACGTGTCAAGGGCGGGTGGGGCGCGCTGCACGCGCGCCGGTCACTCGACCCCAACCTCGTTGTGTACTCGGCCTTTTCGCACCGCGGGGTGCTGGGCGACCCGGCCGCCGTCTACTACAAGGCGCGGGAGATCGCCCCGCACCTTCGGGGCGTGTGGGTCGTACGCGACGCCGAACAGGCCGCGTTGCTGCCGCCTGACGTCGAGCACGTCCTCCTCGACACCCTGCGGTACCGCCAAGTCACCTCGCGCGCCCAGTACTTCGTGAACAACGTCAACTGGCCCGGCACCCTCGCCAAACGCCCCGGCAGCGTCCACATCCACACCCACCAGGGCACCCCGCTCAAGTACATGGCGGCCGACCTGCTGGAGAAGCCCGGCGCCCGCTACGGCGTCGACGTACCGCAGATGCTGCGCCGCGCCGACCGCTGGGACCACAGCCTGGTCGCCAACCGGCACTCGGAGCTGGTGTGGGAGCGGGCGTATCCGTGTCACTTCGCGTCGGTGCGGACGGGGAGCCCGCGCAACGACGTCCTCGTCGGCGCAACACCGGGAGCGGGGGCGCCAGTTCGGGAGCGGCTCGGTATCCCCGCCGGGAACACCGTCGTGCTGTACGCGCCGACCCGCCGCGAGTACGTCCGGGGCGGGCATGTCGACCGCCTTGACCTGGCCCGGTTCGCCGAGGACCTCGGCCCGGAGCACACCCTCGTCGTGCGCCTTCATCCGTCCCTCGCGACCGGCCCCGCGCGCGGGATGGGCCTCGCGGACCTGCACCGGCGCGGTGTTCTGGTCGACGCGACCGACGAACCCTCCGTGGAGGACGTCATGTTGGCGTCCGACGCGCTCGTCACCGACTACTCGGCCCTGATGTTCGACTACGCCAACCTCGACCGGCCGATCGTGCTGCACGCCGACGACCGGGAGGCGTACGCGGCCAGCCGGGGCACCTATTTCGACGTCACCGCCGCTCCACCGGGCCATGTGTCCGGTTCCTACCGGGAGTTGGCGTGGCTGTTCGCGTCGGGTGCCTGGCGGGACGAGGACTCGACGCGACTGCGGGCCGAATTCCGGTCGCGATACTGCGAGTTCGACGACGGGAGGGCCGCCGAGAGGGTCGTACGGACGCTGCTTCTGGGGGACGTCGACTGGCTGCCGCAGACCGAGTCCGGTGCGCGGGTCCCCTCACCCGCCGCCGGTCACGACCAGTTGGCGTCCTCATGAGGCCGCGTACCTGGGTGCTGGCGCTGGCCGCGGTGTTCGCGGTGCTCCAACTCGCCAATGTCACCGGGCGGGCGACCCCCGACACGAAGAACTACCTGTCGTACGCGATGAGTCTGCGCGGTGCGAGCGAGCGCGAGGCCGCGGCCGTCGCCATCGACTACAGCTGTGCGAGCAAGGGGGAGAACGCCCGGCGCGACCAGAGCGTGAACCCGTTGAACTTCCACGGCAAGGACCCCGCCGCGCGGGTCGCGAAGAAGTGCCGGGACGCGGAGTGGCGGGGGGTGAACGCGCGGCTGCGGGCCGGGCAGACGGGCGGGTTCATCACGCCGTTCACGTCGGAACGATTCATGCGGATCTTCGAAGTGCGGCCCGGCTACCCGGTGTTCCTCGTCCCGTTCGTGACCCTGCTCGGGCCGGTGTGGGGGATGTGGTCGGCGAGTGTCGTCCTCACGGTCGGGGGCGGGATCCTTGTTTTCCTGATCCTGCGCACGTTGTCCGTGTCGGTGCCGCTCGCGCTGACCGGGCAGGCTCTCTACTACGTCCTGCCGTGCGGGACGACCTCGATGCGGCCGATGACCGAGGGCCTGATGACGGCCCTGACGCTGGCGGCGGTGTGGGGCTGCGCGCTGGTGCTGAAGGGGCGCCGGACGCGCGTCGGACTCGCCCTGGTGGGTGGTTCGTTGGTGCTCCTCTTCACCGTCAAGCACTCGCAGTCCCTGTTCCTCGGGCTGTGCCTGGCCGGTGCGGGTGCGCTGGTCGCCGTAGGGCGAATGCGGCGTGGGCGGGCGCCGGGGCGGGCGTTGGTGACAGTCGCCGTGCTCGGGTCAACTGCCGCGCTGGGCACGCTGGTTCTGGCGAGTGCCCTCCATTATCCGTCCCAGACCGACAGCCTTCAAGATCTACTCACCGATCACTACGCCCGTCCTGATCGCACGCGGCTGTGGCCCGAATTCCTGCACCTGGAGGCGAACTTCTGGGTGGAGTGGACGCGGCAGCAGTTGTGGCAGCCGATGCTGGCGGCGGCGCTGGGTGCGGGGGTGTGGGGTGCGGTGCGGCGCCCGGCGTTCGGGGTGTTTCTGATCGGGGCCGCGTTCACGGGGGTTCTCACGCAGGCCGCGCATCCCGATATCAGTGTGTGGGGTGGGCGGTTGATCGTGCTGGTGTGGCTGTTGCCGGTGGTGGGAGTGCCGTTGCTGCTGGAGAGCGTGGTGCGGGGGAGGGCGGTTGTGGGTGCGCCTGTGCCAACTCCAGTTCCGGGGCAGGGCGTTGGGGGACCGGCTCGCGCGGCGAAGTGACGCGGGGCAAGCCGGCGACCCCGGCGACGAGGTGATCAGCGCTCGTCGCCGGGGCCGTGGAAGCGTCGTGGTGACTACTCGATGACGAGGTCGACCTCGATGTTGCCGCGGGTGGCGTTGGAGTAGGGGCAGACCTGGTGGGCGGTCTCGACCAGCTTGCGGCCGGTCGCCTCGTCCACGGTGTCGGGGAGTTCGACGCGCAGGGTGACCTTGAGGCCGAAGCCCTCGCCCTGCTTGCCTATGCCGACCTCGGCGGTCACGGCCGCGTCGGTGACGTCGACCTTCGCCTGCCGGCCGACGAGGCCGAGGGCGCTGCCGAAACAGGCGGCGTAGCCGGCGGCGAAGAGCTGCTCAGGGTTGGTGCCCTGGCCGTTGCCGCCCATTTCGACCGGAATGCCGAGCTGAAGGTCGATCTTGCCGTCGTTGCTGACCGCGCGGCCGTCGCGGCCGTGGGTGGCGGTGGCTACGGCGGTGTAGATCGCGTCCATGGAAAACCATCCCTCTCGGAAGTCTTTACGGAGTGACCGGCCCGGGTGTCCGGACCGCCTCACGACGATAAGTAGAGCACACAATTTAATTGCACACAACTAAATGGCCCGCTAGCGCTATCCTGGGTGCATGACCTCCACTCCCGCCGCCGCTCCCAGCACCGACTGGCTCCGCCTCGACCAGCAGATCTGCTTCTCCCTGAACGCGGCGTCGCGCGCTTTCGGCGGCGTCTACCGCGTGCTCCTCAAGGACCTCGGGCTCACGTATCCGCAGTACCTGGTGATGCTGGTGCTGTGGGAGCACGGCGAGCTGCCCGTCAAGAAGCTCGGCGAACACCTGCGACTCGACTCCGGCACGCTGTCCCCGCTGCTCAAGCGGCTGGAGACGGCCGGTCTGGTACGGCGTGAGCGCAGCGTCCGCGACGAACGCTCGGTGGAGGTACGGCTCACCGACGAGGGCGTCGCGCTGCGCGAGCGGGCGGTCGAGGTGCCGCGGCGGATCCTTGGTGCGACCGGGTTCGACATCGATGAGATCCGGGCGCTGCGGGAGCGGCTCGATCAGCTCACGGGGGCGTTGGACTCGGCGACGCTGGATGAGGCGTAGGCGCGGACACCGGCCGCATTGATTGCGTCGACTGCATCGACTGCATCGCCTGTGGAGGCATCCGGCGGATGTAGAGGGCCAGCTTCACTCGCCCTCGTACGTACTGCTGTCTTCGCGCGAACTCCCCGTCCACGACGTCGAGTTTGACCCGGTCGGTCGGGTCTCCGGGCACCCAGCGCGAGGGCAGCAGATTCGACTGCGCGACGATCCAGACCCGGTCCACGCCGGCGAGCCGCGCCCGCAACTCCCCCGGCCCCACCTCACGCCCGCTCAGCGTCCCGGACCTCGCCCCCGACTCCCCCAACGCCAGATCCCGGGCCCCGGCGAACGGCCTCGGATACGCCAACGCCGTCACCCGCCAGAACGACGGCAGGAACAACACGGGGTCGCCGGGGCGTAGTTCACGTCCGGCGAATGCGGAAACTGCGGCGAGATTCTCGGGGCGGCGCGCCGCGTCACGGTCGTTCCGGTAGGCGGGGAGGCCGTTGAGGAAGGGGACGGTTGCCGCCAGGACGCCGACGAGGGTGATGAGGTTGGCTCGGGTGGCGAGGGTGGTGAAGGGGGTGCTGTTGGCGAGGGGGGCGCGGCGGTTGGCCGTGAGGCCGGTGGTCGAGGGGCGTCGGGCGTCGGGGCGCGGGAGGGTCGTACGGTCAACTCCGGTGAGGGGTGGGCGGCTTGTGGCTGCGGCTAGCGCTCCGGCTGGGGATGGGGCTGGGGCTCCGTCTAGGGTTCCGGCCGCAGTTCCGTCCCGAGCGTCGGCTCGGATCCCGCCTCCAGCTCCGGCTTCGCCTCCGCCTCCGGCTCTGCCTCGGACGTCGGCTCGGGCCGCGGCTCCGTCCCGGGTGTCGGCTTGGGCCTCGCCTCCGGCTCCGGCTCCGGCTCCGGCTCCGGCTCCGGCTCCGGCTCCGGCTCCGGCTAGGGCTTCGATTGAGGCCGCGGCTCCGTCTAGGGCTCCGGCCGCGGCTCCGTCCCGAGCATCGGCTCGGATCCCGCCTCCAGCTCCGGCTTCGCCTCCGCCTCCGGCTCTGCCTCGGACGTCGGCTCCCGCTCCCGCTCCCGCTCCGGCTCCGGCTCCGGCTCCGGCTCCGGCTAGGGCTTCGATTGCGGCCGCCGCTCCGTCTAGGACTCCGGCCGCGGATCCCTCCCGAGCGTCGGCTCGGATCCCGCCTCCGGCTCTGTCTCGGACGTTGGCTCGGGCCTCGGCTCCGGTTCTACGGTCGCCACTCAGCCGGTCGCCGCTCGCGCTCGCCGCGCCCACCAACTCGCGGCGGCTCCCAGCCCCTGCCGCCAACCGCTCGACCTCCGCACGCCCAGCGGTCGGCGCCCCTCGTCCCTCCAGCCACAGCCACCTCACCGCCCCCACCAGCCGATCCGCCCCCGCCGCCACCAGCAGTGGTGCCCCCGCCAGCGCGTACAGCACATACCGCTCGTGGAACAAGGGCCGGAATTGAGACACCGTCAACAGGAGCACCGGCGGCACCAGCAGCAACGGCAGGGCGACCGACGTGAGCCGGCCGGAGCCGAGGCCGAGCAGGACCAGGAGGACCGAGGTCCAGAAGACGACGCCGGTCGGGGTGACGGCGAGGAAGTCGCGGGCGAGCCGTTCCGTCGTGTCCCAGTCCGGCACCCTCAGCCAGGCCACCTGCGCGGACTGCCGTTGGGACACCCAGGCCAGCGGCAACAGGGCACCCAGCGCGACACCCACCGCACGAACCCAGCCGAGCCACACCGTTCCGCGCACCCGCGCGGCCGCCAGCGTCAGCGCGTGCGCGCAGAGCACCAGGACCGCGAACTCGTGCAGCAGAAAGGTCACGGCGAGGACGGCGCCGTACGGCCACCAGGACTGTCCTTCCAGTGCCCGCACCAGGAGCAGTGTCGCCCCGGCCACGCCCGCCGCGACTAGGGCGTAGGAGCGGCCCTCCTGGGCGTAGTGGCCGGTCAGCGGGGTGATCGCGTAGAGGAGGCCGGCCCAGAGGCCGACGCGGGGGCGGGCCAGGCGGACGCCGAGGGCCGCGACGAGGCCCGCCGTCGCCGCCGCGCCGCACACGGACGGCAGGCGGAGGGCCACCTCGCCGGGATGGAAGGCGAGGACGGCGTGCATGAGGAGGTAGTACAGGCCGTGCACCGCGTCGACGCCGTGCAGCAGGTGCCAGATCTGCGGCACGGTGCGCCGGCCGACCAGGAACGTGACGCTCTCGTCGCCCCACATCCCGTCGCGGTCGAGCCCCCACAGTCCCAGCGCGAGCATGACGACCACCGGCACGACCACGGCGACGCCCCCCGCACGCGTCCGTCGCACGTGCCTGTACTCACCCTCACCTTGGCTGTCCACCTGGCTGATTTTGTACCGTTAGCAAGCTCTTACCGACGATTGACGGTGTATTAGCATTCCTGCGGCATTCACCCGGCTTACGATCCGCCATGATGAACGCCGTCCGCAGACACCGCCTCCTCGCCCTCACCCTCGCCTGGCTCGCCACCCGCGCGGGCATGCTCCTCCTACTCGCGTACAACGGCCTCCCCCTCCTCGGCCATGGCGGGGTCGCCCGGGAGGTGTGGCGCCTGTACCACCACTGGTACGGCGTCCTGTCGCACGGCGCGTTCCCGGCGCACGACCCGCTCTGGCAGTACCCGCCGGGTGCCGGACCCGTGCTCCTGGCCCCCGCGCTGTTGCCGGATCTGACGTACTTCCAGGCGTTCGTCGCCCTCACCCTCGCGACCGACGCCGTGATCACACTGACCCTGGCCCGCGCGGGCACCCGCCCCGGCCACAGCCTGCGCGGCGCCGCGTACTGGGTCACCTGCCTCCCCCTGCTCCTGCACATGCCCCTCGTCCGCTACGACGTGCAGGTCACGGCGTTCGCCGTCATCTCCCTGTTGACGTTGTCGCGCTCCACGCGTGTGTGCGGCGCGTTCGCGGCGCTGGGCGCGCTGGTGAAGGTGTGGCCGGCGCTGGTACTGCTGGGGATGCCGAGGGGGCGGACGACGCGGTCGGTGTGGTCGTGGGCGGTGGGGACGGGGGTCTTGTCGCTCACGTCTCTCGTGGTTTTGTTCAACAATCCTTTCGCATTCTTGCGCCAGCAGGGCGGCCGGGGCGTACAGATCGAGTCCCTCGGAGGTACCGCCCTCGGCCTGGCCACCCACGTCGGCTGGCCGGGGCAGGTGCACTACCGGTACGGCGCGATGGAGTTCACGGGACCGTACGTCTCCGCCGTCGCCGACGCCTCCCTCGCGCTCACGGCGGTCGCCTTCGGGCTTCTGCTGTGGTGGCGGATCCGGGCCCGCCGCTGGACCGACGCGACCCCGTACGACGCCGCGATGAGCGCCGTCCTGCTGTTCACCGTGACCAGCCGGGTGATCAGCCCCCAGTACATGATCTGGCTGCTCGGCCTGGCCGCCGTCTGCCTCACGTCACGGCACACCACCCAGCGCGCGGTGGCCGCGCTGATCGTGGCGGCGAGCGCGGTCAGCTCCGTCGAGTTCCCCGTCCTGTACGTCGACGTCATCCACTCCACCTGGACGGGCTGCGCCCTCATGGTCGTACGCAATGGTCTGCTGGCCGCCGCGGCCGTCCTGTCGTTCGTCCGCCTGTGGCGGTCGTCGAGGCCGCTCCCGGCGACGACGCACGCGCGCGTGCAGTCCCCCGGCCCCTACGGGGAGTCCCAGCAGTTGACCTCGGCACACTCCGGCGCCTGATTGACTGAGGCCCTCAGCGCGTGGAGTCCTGAAGCGCGCGAGGGACGCACCACCACGGATCGAGTGACGGAGGGGACGGCCGCACATGACCTGGCTGATCACCGGCGGCGCCGGCTACATCGGAGCGCACGTCGTGAGGGCGATGACCGAGGCGGGCGAACAGGCGGTCGTCTACGACGACCTGTCCACCGGCATCGCCGAGCGCGTGCCCGATGGCGTCCCCTTGGTGGTGGGTTCGACCCTGGACGCGGAACGGGTGGCCCGCACCCTCGCCGACCAGGACGTCACCGGAGTCGTCCACCTGGCGGCGAAGAAGCAGGTCGGCGAGTCGGTGGACCTGCCGTTGCACTACTACAGGGAGAACGTCGAGGGACTGCGTGTCCTCCTGGAGGCGGTGACCACGGCCGGCGTCCCGTCCTTCGTCTTCTCGTCCTCGGCGGCCGTCTACGGCATGCCGGACGTGGAGCTGGTCACCGAGGAGACGCCCTGCGTCCCGATGTCGCCGTACGGCGAGACCAAGCTGGCGGGCGAGTGGCTGGTCCGCGCGACCGGCAGGGCGACCGGCCTTTCCACGGCCTCTCTGCGCTACTTCAACGTGGCCGGCGCCGGCGCCCCCGAACTCGCCGACGTGGGCGTCTTCAACATCGTTCCCATGGTCTTCGAGAAGCTCACCGAGAACGCGCCCCCGCGCATCTTCGGCGACGACTACGCCACCCCGGACGGCACCTGCGTCCGCGACTACATCCACGTCGTGGACCTGGCCGAGGCCCACGTCGCCGCGGCCCGCGCCCTCCAGGCCTCCCCCGGCCGCGCCCTCACCCTCAACATCGGCCGCGGGGAAGGCGTTTCGGTCCGCGAGATGATCGACCGCATCAACGCGGTCACCGGCTACGACCGCCCCCCGACCGTCCACCCCCGCCGCCCCGGCGACCCGGCCCGCGTCGTCGCCTCCGCCGACCGCATCACCACCGAACTGGGCTGGAAGGCCAAGCACGACGTCCAGGACATGATCGCGTCGGCTTGGGAGGGGTGGGTGCGGCTGCATCCGGGGGCCGCGCGAGCCTGATGAGCGCGATCTGATGACCTCCGGTCCGATGAACTCCGGCCCAGTGAACGGCTGTTCCCGATCGGAACGCGCCCTGGGTGCCGTCCTCGGCTCCGCCGTCGGCGACGCTCTCGGCGCGCCCTTCGAGTTCGGTCCCGAAGGCGCCTTCTCCGCCCGTTTTCCGGTGCCCGGTGACGGCGGCGAGATGTGCGGGGGCGGCGGCTGGGACCCGGGCGAGGCCACCGACGACACGCAGATGGCCGTACTCGTCGCGGAGTCTTTGCTGGAGTGCGGCGGGCTCCACCTCCCGGACATGTTCCGGCGGTTCCGGCAATGGGCGGCCGCCGACCCGAAGGACATCGGCCTGCAGACCGAGGCCGTGCTGACCAGCGGCGACCCCTGGGACCTGGCCGCAGCCCTGCACTTCCAGTCGAGCCAACGGGGCGCCGGGAACGGTGCGTTGATGCGCGCCGCCCCGTCGGCCGTCCACTTCGCGCGCGCTGGACGCGACGCCACGATGGACGCCGCCCGCCGCATCGCCGCGCTCACCCACGGAGACCGCGCGGCCTGGGAAGGCACCGCCGTCTTCCATGAGCTGGTGCGCGTCGCACTGGCCGGTGACGACCCGCTCGACGCCGTCGCGGAGACGCTCCCGTCCGTCCACCCTGACCACCGGGAGCGCTACGGCGTCGTCCTCGCCCAGGATTGGCACCCCGACCTGGCGACGGAGTTCAACGGCGCCGTCTGGCCCTGCCTCGCCTCCGCCGTCTGGGCCCTGCGGACCACAGCCTCCTACGAGGACGCCGTACGCGCCGCGATCGACCTCGGCGGCGACACGGACACCGTCGCCGCCGTGACGGGCGGCCTCGCCGGGGCGGTGTACGGGAGCGCGGCGATCCCCGAACGCTGGACCGAGGCCCTGCACGTACCGCTGCCGGGGTTCGGCGGGCGGGTGCTGCGGGCGGCCGAACTCGGGGAACTGGCACGGCGGTTGGATCACGGGGGCGCCTGTTAGCCGACGGGCACGGCGGAGCCCTACAGCGCCTTGAGCCCCTCCGTCGTCGCCCGGGCGAGCGCCCCCAGGTACCCCTTCGGCAGCTTCGGGCTGCGGATCACCACGGCACGCCAGTACAGGGGGCCGGAGATCAGGTCCAGGGCCAGGTCCTCGTCCATGCCGGGGCGGATCTCGCCACGCCGTTCCGCCGCCGCGAGGATCTTGCTGGCCACACCCTCCTGGCCCTCGCGCAGCGCCTTCTGCATGGCGTCGGCGATCTCGGGGTTGCGGGCCGCCTCCGCCTGGAGGTCCGGGATGATCTGCGAGGCGACGGGATGACGCAGCGCCCGCGACGTCACCTCGTACAGCATCCGGAGGTCGCCCTCCAGCGAACCGGTGTCCGGCGTGGGCAGCCCCAGCACCGCGATCGCCGACACCACGTCGAGCACCAGGTGCAGCTTCGAACGCCAGCGGCGGTACACCGCCGTCTTGCCCACTCCCGCGCGCCGCGCGATCCCCTCGATCGACATCCGGGCATACCCGACCGCCGCCAGCTCCTCGAAGACCGCCGCCCGAATGGCTTCGGTCACATCCTCGCGGAGTACGGCCGCCCCGGCGGGGGTGCGGCGGCGCTGACGTGTCTGGGGCTCGTCGGCGTTCGTCGTCATAGCCCAAGCATAGGGGCGTTGCGACGAAACGGTTGCGTTCCGACGCGGCGCGTGTGTGGCGCGTTGCGACGAAACGGGCTCGTCGTAACGCGAGCACCGCGCGACGTGCGGCGCGCGACGGACCGGTGAACGGCACGTCGGGACGCAACCGGCTCGTCGCCGCGACGGAACCGATCCGTCCTCGCGACGCACCGGACTCGTCCCCGCGACGCGCCCGACGCGTCCCGACGTGCCGCTCTCCGCCCCGCCGTGCAGCCCATCCACCACCGCCTACCCAGAGCGTATCGACGCAACAGGCCCGTCCCGGCCCAAAACCTAACGGCCTCATCACATCCGTCACGACGAAACGGTTGCGTTCCGACGCCGAATCGGCCTACGCTCACGTTGCGACGATACGGTCCCGTTCCGACGTAAGAGAACGTAAAGAGAAGCGTAAGAAAACGCCGGACGACGGGACACGGCAGCCGGACGCACGCACCCCCTCCCCCCGAGCGAAAGCAGCGGATGTGAGCCAGGTCCTCCACACACCGCCCCATTCGCCGGCCCCGGCCGACGAAGACGACCTCGCGGCGCTCGCCGCACGCCACGGCCTCACGGTCAGTGGCGCCCGCCCCTCCCTGCGCGAGTACGTCCGCCAGCTGTGGGAGCGCCGGCACTTCATCACCGCGTTCGCCACCGCCAAGCTGACCGCGCAGTACAGTCAGGCGAAGCTGGGTCAGATCTGGCAGGTGATGACGCCGCTGCTGAACGCGGCGGTGTACTACTTCATCTTCGGCATCCTGCTGGGTACCAAGCGCGGCGTGCCGGACTACATCCCGTTCCTGGTGACGGGTGTGTTCATCTGGACGTTCACGCAGAGCTCGATCATGGCGGGCACCCGGGCGATCTCGGGCAACCTCGGCCTGGTCCGGGCCCTGCACTTCCCCCGGGCCGCACTGCCGATCTCGTTCGCGCTGCAGCAGCTCCAGCAGCTGCTCTTCTCGATGGCCGCTCTGGTCGTGATCCTGCTCTGCTTCGGTGTGCCGATCAGCTTCTCCTGGCTGATGGCGGTCCCGGTGCTGGTCCTGCAGTTCACGTTCAACGCGGGCGTCTCGATGATCATGGCCCGGATGGGCGCGAAGACGCCGGACATCGCGCAGCTGATGCCGTTCATCCTGCGCACCTGGATGTACGTCTCCGGCGTCATGTGGAGCATCGACAAGCTGACCAGCAAGGACCACCTGCCGCACATCGTGACGCTCGCCCTGGAGACCAACCCGGCGGCCGTCTACATCGACCTCATGCGCTACTCGCTGATCGACAGCTTCCACTCCAGCCAGCTCCCCCCGCACGTGTGGCCGGCGGCGTTGGGCTGGGCGCTGATCGCCGGAGTCGGCGGCTTCATCTACTTCTGGAAGGCTGAGGAGACGTACGGCCGTGGCTGAGCAGACCATCGAGTACCACACCGAGCGGACCCCCGTGGCCGCGGACAGCACGATCCCCACCGTCGTCTGCGACGGCGTCGACATCATCTACCGGGTCAACGGGACCGGCGCCGGACGCGGCTCCGCGACCGCCGCCCTCAACCGCATGATGCGCCGCGAGAAGGCCGAGAAGGCGGCGGGTGTCCGCAAGGTCCACGCCGTCAAGAAGGTGTCGTTCGTCGCCTACAAGGGCGAGGCGATCGGGCTCATCGGCACCAACGGTTCCGGCAAGTCCACCCTCCTCAAGGCGGTCGCGGGCCTGCTCCCGGTCGAGAACGGCCGTATCTACACCCACGGCCAGCCCTCCCTCCTCGGCGTCAACGCGGCCCTGATGGGCGACCTGACCGGCGAGCGCAACGTCTATCTCGGCGGCCTCGCCATGGGCATGTCCCGGGAGCAGGTCAAGGAGCGCTACCAGGGCATCGTCGACTTCTCCGGGATCAACGAGAAGGGCGACTTCATCACGCTGCCGATGCGGACGTACTCCTCCGGCATGGGCGCCCGGCTGCGGTTCTCCATCGCCGCCGCCAAGGACCACGACGTCCTCCTGATCGACGAGGCGCTGGCGACGGGCGACCGGTCGTTCCAGCGGCGTTCCGAGGAGCGGATCCGCGAGCTGCGCCAGCACGCGGGCACGGTCTTCCTGGTCAGCCACAACAACAAGTCGATCCGCGACACCTGCGACCGCGTGCTGTGGCTGGAGCGCGGTGAGCTGCGGATGGACGGGCCGACGGAGGAGGTCCTGGAGGCGTACGAGGCCTTCACGGGCGGCGCCGACAAGCCCAAGGCCCCGGCGGCCTGAGGGGGATCCCCGGGCCGCCTAGAGGTCCTCGTCCTGGAACACCCAGGTGCGGTAGACCAGGAAGCGGAACGCGGACGCGAGCACGATCGACAGGGCCTTCACGGCATTCGCCTCAAGCGGACCGTGGAGGCCCAGCCCGTGGTAGCCGACGTAGAAGAGGCCGCTCTCCATGAGGACGCCGATGCCGCTGAAGGCGAAGAACAGGGCGATCCGGCGGGCGCCGGGGGCGTCGCGGTCGCGATAGGTGTAGTAGCGGAAGCCGAGGTAGTTGCCGCCCATCGCGACGCAGCTGGCCAGGACGGTCGCGAGCATCGCGGGCCAGCGCAGGCCGTGCAGCAGGGCGTTGAAGACCGCGAAGTTGATGAGGACGCCGCTGCCGCCGACGATCCCGAATTTCACGACTTCCAGGACGACCTCGCGCACCGGTCGGACGGGCTCGGTCACGCGTTCCTCGGTGAGGTTCAGAGTCACGTCACCAGGCTTAGCGGGGCAGAGTAAGCCCTCCCCCTGATTACCCCTAAGGCACTCCGTGAACAGAGCGCCCCGAGCCATTGCGGCCCGGGGCGCCCCGTCGTCTTAGCGACTGCTGACAGACGACTTCTAAAGAAGGGTCGTAGCACCTACGACCCAGGGACTACGAGTGCGTGCGCAGCAGCGTGCGCATCGTGCGCATCGCCACCGACAGGTTGGCCAGGTCGAACGTCTCCGAGCTCTGGATCTCGTCCAGGGTCGTGCGCGCCCGGCCCAGGATCGCGGCGTTCTTCTCCTGCCATGTGATGAAGCGCTGCTCGGGGGTCGAGGTGCCGTTGCCCGCCGCGAGGATGTCGGCGGTGAGGGCCGCGTGGGCCGCGTACAGGTCCTCGCGGATGGAGGCGCGGGCCATGGACTGCCAGCGGTCCGCGCGGGGCAACTCGATGATGCGGTCCATGAGCTGGGTGATGTGGAGGCGGTCGGCGAGGTCGTAGTAGACCTCTGCTACGTCCATCGGGTCCTTGCCGGTGCGATCGGCCACCGAGACGATGTCGAGCGCCGGGAAGGCGGAGGAGAACCCGGCCACGCGCGTGGCGAGTTCGGCCGGGACGCCGGCGCCGGTGAGCTCGTCGTAGATCTGCTGGTACCAGTTCAGGTCCGCGCCGCGCAGCAGCTTGGGCAGCTGGGACCAGACCTGCTCGACCCGCTCGGCGAAGAACTCGACGGTCTCGGCGAGCTGGAGCGGCTGCGGCCGGTTGTTGAGCAGCCAGCGGGTGCCGCGCTCGCACAGGCGGCGCGAGTGCAGGCGGATGCGGGTCTGGACGGGCGCCGCGACGGTGTTGTCGAGCGCCTCGACGCCGTCCCACACCTCGGCGGCGTCGAAGATCGCGCGGGCCGCGGTCTGCGCCCGGACGATCTCTTCCAGGGAGGCGCCGGTCTCCTCACGGAGGCGGTGCAGGAAGCTCGTGCCGCCGGTGTTGACCGTGTCGTTGACGAGGACCGTGGTGACGATCTCGCGGTGCAGCGCGTGGGTGTCGATCTGCTCGGCGAACTTCTCGCGCAGCGCGGTCGGGAAGTAGGCGTGCAGCAGCGTGCGCAGGTAGGGGTCGTCGGGCAGCGTGGTGTGCAGCAGCTCGTCGGCGACCGTGATCTTCGTGTACGCCAGCAGGACGGCCGTCTCGGGGCTGGTCAACCCCTGTCCCTGGGCGAGGCGTTCGCGGATCTGGCGGTCCGTGGGCAGGAACTCCAGGGCCCGGTCGAGGTGGCCCTCGCGGACCAGGGTGCGCAGGAAGCGCTGCTGGGCGTGGAGCATGTCCTTGGACTGGGCGAGCGCGTTGGCGATCGCGGTGTTCTGCGCGTAGTTGTTGCGCAGGACGAGCGCGCCGACCTCGTCGGTCATCTCGGCGAGGATCTTGTTGCGCTGCTTGACAGTCATGTCGCCGTCGGTGACCAGGCCGTTGAGCAGGATCTTGATGTTCACCTCGTGGTCGGAGGTGTCCACGCCCGCGCTGTTGTCGATCGCGTCCGTGTTGATCTTGCCGCCCTGCTGGGCGAACTCGATCCGGCCGAGCTGGGTCAGACCCAGGTTGCCGCCCTCGCCGACGACCTTGACGCGCAGGTCGGCGCCGTCCACGCGGATCGCGTCGTTGGCCTTGTCGCCGACGTCCGCGTGGGACTCGGTGCTGGCCTTGACGTAGGTGCCGATGCCGCCGTTCCACAGCAGGTCGACCCGCGACTTGAGGATCGCCTTCATGAGGTCGGCCGGTGTCATCTTGGCGACCTTGTCCTCGATGCCGAGGGCCTCGCGGACGTGGGCGTTGACCGGGATCGCCTTCGCCGTACGCGGGAAGACACCGCCGCCGGCCGACAGCAGGTCGGTGTTGTAGTCGGCCCAACTGGAGCGCGGCAGCTCGAACATGCGGCGCCGCTCGGCGTACGAGATCGCCGCGTCCGGGGTCGGGTCGAGGAAGATGTGCCGGTGGTCGAAGGCGGCGACCAGGCGGATGTGCTCGCTGAGCAGCATGCCGTTGCCGAACACGTCACCGGACATGTCACCGACGCCGACGACCGTGAAGTCCTCGCTCTGCGTGTCGACGCCCAGCTCACGGAAGTGCCGCTTGACGGACTCCCAGGCACCGCGCGCGGTGATGCCCATCTTCTTGTGGTCGTAGCCGGCCGAGCCGCCGGAGGCGAAGGCGTCGCCGAGCCAGAAGTTGTAGCTCTCGGCGACCCCATTGGCGATGTCCGAGAAGGTCGCGGTGCCCTTGTCTGCGGCGACCACCAGGTAGGTGTCGTCCTCGTCGTGCCGGACGACGTCCGCCGGAGGGACGACCTCGCCGGCCACCAGGTTGTCGGTGATGTCGAGCAGGGCCGAGATGAACATCTTGTAGCTGGCGATGCCCTCGGCGAGCCAGGCGTCCCGGTCCACGCTCGGGTCGGGCAGCTGCTTGGCGACGAACCCGCCCTTGGCGCCGACCGGCACGATGACGGTGTTCTTCACCATCTGCGCCTTGACCAGGCCGAGGATCTCGGTCCGGAAGTCCTCCCGCCGGTCCGACCAGCGCAGCCCGCCGCGCGCGACCTTGCCGAAGCGCAGGTGCACGCCCTCGACGCGCGGCGAGTACACCCAGATCTCGTACGCCGGTCGCGGCGCCGGCAGGTCCGGGATGGCCTGCGGGTCGAACTTCATCGAGACGTACGCGTGCGCGTGCCCGCCGAGCGCCTCCTGGAAGAAGTTGGTGCGCAGGGTCGCCTTGATGACGGTCAGGAAGGAGCGCAGGATGCGGTCCTCGTCGAGGCTCGCCACCTGGTCGAGCGCCGCGTCGACCTCTTCGAGGAGGGCGTCCACGATCTCGCGTCCGGCCCGCTGCCGGTCCGGCGACATCCGCGCCTCGAACAGGGAGACGAGGAGCCGGGTGGTGTGGACGTTGTTGCGGAGGGTGTCCTCCATGTAGTCCTGGCTGAAGGTCGAACCGGCCTGCCTCAGGTACTTGGCGTACGCCCGCAGCACCATCGCCTGCCGCCAGTCGATCCCGGCGCTCAGCACCAGCGCGTTGAAGCCGTCGTTCTCGGCCTGCCCGGTCCAGGTGGCGGCGAACGCCTCCTGGAACCGCTCGCGTGCGTCGTCGCCGAGGTGGTCCCCGTTGCCGTTCTGCGACTTGGGCATCCGCAGCCCGAAGTCGTAGATCCACGCGGTCGTACGGTCCGAGCAGCGCAGTTCGTACGGCCGCTCGTCGACGACCTCGACGCCGAGGCGGCTAAGGACGGGCAGCACGGCCGAGAGGGAGACCGGGGCGCCCTTGCGGTAGATCTTGAAGCGGCGCTCGTCGGGGGCGGCGCCCACCGGCTCGTAGAGGCTCAGCTCGAAGGTCTGCTCCTCGGTGAGCTCTTCGAGGTGGACCAGGTCGGCCACGGCGGCGCGCGGGGAGTGGTCCGCCTTGTAGCCCTCGGGGAAGGCGTTGCCGTAGCGGCGCACGAGTTCGGCCGCGCGCTCCTCGCCGCACTCGGCGTTCAGCGCGTCGCCGAAGCCGTCGGCCCAGGAGCGGGCGGCCTCCACCAGGCGGGCCTCGATGCGGTCCTTGTCTGCGTCGGACAGCTCCGGCAGCTCGGTGCCCTGCGGGACGCGGACCACGAAGTGCAGCCGGGAGAGGATCGACTCGGTGTTCCAGGCGGTGAAGTCGACGCTGATGCCGTCGAGCTCTTCTTTAAGGATGTCGATGATCCGGAGGCGTACGCCGGTGGTGTAGCGGTCGCGCGGGAGGTACACGAGGGCCGAGTAGTAGCGGCCGTACTCGTCCTGGCGCAGGTAGAGACGCAGTCGCCGGCGCTCTTGCAGGTAGAGCACGGACGTGACGATGGACCGGAGTTCGTCGACCGGGGTCTGGAACAGCTCGTCGCGCGGGTACGTCTCCAGGATCTGCAGCAGGTCGCGCCCGTCGTGGCTGTTGGGCGAGAAGCCGGCGCCCTCCAGTACCTCGTCGACCGTGCGCCGGATCACGGGAACCCGGCGGACGGACTCGGTGTAGGCGGCGGACGAGAACAGGCCGAGGAAGCGGCGCTCGCCGACGACCTCGCCGTTCTTGTCGAACTTCTTCACGCCCACGTAGTCGAGGTACGACGGACGGTGCACCGTGGAACGGCTGTTGGCCTTCGTCAGCACGAGGAGCTTGTGCTCGCGGGCCTTGGCCCGGGCGTCGGCCGGGAGCCGCTCGAAGGACGGGCTCACCGGGTGGCTGTCCTCGCCGCCGTGCTGCGGGTCGGAGCGCAGGATGCCGAGGCCGGTGCCGGGAACGGCGGCGAGGGAGTCGTCCTCGCGGAGCTGGTACTCGCGGTAGCCGAGGAAGGTGAAGTGGTCGGCGGCCAGCCAGCGCAGCAGCTGACGGGCCTCCTCGACCTCGCTGGAGGGCAGGTCGGAGGCGGTCGGCTCGGTGGGCAGCTCGTCGGCCATCCGCAGGGCCGAGTCCCGCATCTTCTCCCAGTCCTCGACGGCCTCTCGGACGTCGGACAGGACGCGCAGCAGGTCGGCGGTGATCTGCTTCAGGTCGGCGCGGTCGGTCTCGCGGTCGATCTGGACGTGGATCCAGGACTCGGTGTGCGCGTCGTGCGGCAGCTCGTCGGCGGGCGGGGTGGTGAGTACCTCGATGAGGTTGCCGGTGAGATCGCGGCGGACGACGATCTGCGGGTGGATGACGACGTGGATGCCGCGGCCCTGGCGGGTCAGCTCGTTGGTCACCGAGTCGACGAGGAAGGGCACGTCGTCGGTGACGACCTCGACGACGGTGTGGCTGCACGTCCAGCCGTTCTCCTCGACCGTCGGGGTGTGCACCCGTACGTTCGCCGTGCCCTGGGGTCGGGTCTCGGCCAGCCGGTAGTGGGAGAAGGCGGCACCGAAGACGTCGACCGGGTCGCGGTCCGCGAGGTCCTCCGGGGCGGTGTGCAGGTAGTAGCGCTGGAGGAACGCGAGCACGGTCTCCTGGTCCGGAGTGCTCTCGTCCGTCATCCCGGTGGGTAGATGCCCCCCGACCGGACTGTTCTCAGCTACCCGAGCAGCCCTTTCGAGCAACTCGGCCTTTGCTTCGTCCAGCTTGGTCTGCATTGTCCTCTGGCTCCTGTCGCGCGCCGTTGCGTGACGTAGAAGGAAGTACGGTGTCTTCCCCTGCGGCTCGACGCCACGGCCCGGGTTCTCCGGTCTGCTCAGACGCTATGCCGCAAGGTGAGATGAGCGGTGGGTTATCAGCCATTTTCGGCACGCCCGACGGATGTGACGCTGCTCTCTGTCGCGCCGGTACCGGGGGTGTGCACGGCGTCCTGGGAGCCCTTGGAGCTCCGTCCCGCCCGCGCGGGCCTGTCGGACAGGCCCTGGGAAGACCAGCGACCGCCGCCCGGTCACGGATGTGGTCCGTGGTCGCCGGGCGCGGAGCAGGGGCGACGATGCCCCCGCGAAATATCGCGCTGATCACGCCACAAGGCTATCTCTCCTCACCGGGGGCTCGTCATGAGCCGGTTGTGTACAAAACAGAGGGTGGAACTTTGACGTTATGCACAGGGGCGCAGAGCATGAAATCGTCGTATTCACGGGCAGTCGGGACGGTGACGATGCCTGAGCCGCGCGGCCTCTTGGCGAACGAGACCTCTTGGCAAGGACACCGGCGCGAGGCACGTTGCCCAAGAGCTCATGCGTCCACGAGCCCTTGAGGCCGCGGACCCGTGAGCCCATGACGCCCGGCGGAGACGCCTGCCACGGCCACAGAGGAGCGCACCGACATGACAGCGAAGATCCTCATCGTCACCGGCGACGCAGCGGAGTCGCTGGAGGTCCTCTACCCCTACCAGCGCCTGCGCGAGGAGGGCTACGAGGTCCACATCGCGGCTCCCGAGCGCAAGAAGCTGCAATTCGTCGTCCATGACTTCGAACCCGGCTTCGACACCTACACCGAGAAGCCCGGCTACACCTGGCCCGCCGATCTCGCTTTCTCCGAGGTCGATCCCGGCCAGTACGCGGCCCTCGTCATCCCCGGCGGGCGGGCCCCCGAGTACCTCCGCAACGATCCCGAACTCCGCAAGATCCTCAAGTCCTTCTTCGACACGGACAAGCCCGTGGCCCAGATCTGCCACGGCCCCCTGCTCACCGCCGCGATCGACGGCCTGCGCGGCCGGCGCGTCACGGCGTACCCGGCGCTCGAACTCGACATGCAGTCCGCCGGCGCGACCTTCCAGGACGCCGAGACGGTGGTCGACGGCACGCTGGTCTCCGCTCGCGCGTGGCCGGATCACTCCAGCTGGATGCGGGAGTTCCTGACGGTGCTGCGGTCTAAGGCGCCGGTGACGTGACCTTGGCGGTCGGAGTGGCGTGACGTGGGTGCGTGGCGTCTCGTGAGGCGCCGCGTCTCTGAGGCACAGAGCCCTTGGGACGCGATGCTTCAGAAGGCACCGCCTCTGAGGCGCCGCGCCACGTCACACCACCCAACAGGTCACCGTCACGCCGCCAGCCGCTCGGCCTCCGCGACGGCCTCCGCCAGCGAGTCCACCACCGGTACGCCGACCCCTTCGAGGCTGGCCCGGCTGTGCGAACCGCCGGTGTAGAGCACAGCCCGCGCACCCACGTGCAGGGCGGCCACCGCGTCGTCGGCGGCGTCCCCGATCACCACGGTGCGCGCTGGGTCCACGCCGGTCAGCGCCCCGAGGTGCCGCACCATGTGCTCGGCCTTGCTCCCGCCGGAGGGGCCGGTGCGCCCGTCGACCCGTATGAAGTGCGGTTCTATCCCGAACTCCCTTACCAGCGGGACGAGTTCGTCATGGCCGTACATGCTGAGGATCGACTGGCTGCGACCCGCGGTCCGCCACCCCGCGAGCAGGTCCACCGCGCCCTCGGTGAGACCGCAGACGACGCGGTGCTCGGCGTAGTACCGGTGGAAGGTCACGTCCATGACCTCCCACTCGGCGTCGGTGGGCAGCCGCCCCATCAGCCGCTCGTAGAACTTGGGCACCGGCACGCAGTACAGCGCCCGGTACTCCTCCATCGTGATCGGCGTCAGCCCCAGCTCGGCGAACGCCGCGTTCGTCGCCCCGATGATCGCGTCATTGTCGTGGAACAGCGTGCCGTTCCAGTCCCAGACGATGTGCGCGCTTCCTTGCATCCCCATGCCAAAAAAGTACCCGCCGCCACTGACAATCAAGATAATCGCAGGTCAACGGGCACCGTCGCCGAGCAGGCTCAGTCGGCCGACCCGACGAGGTTCGGGATCTCCTGCGTCGCGTACCAGAGCAGCTCGTGGTCCTCGGCCCCGTCCACGACGAACTGCGCGTCGTCGTCCCCGCGGTCGGCCGCCGGAAGCGCGTCGGCGGCGGCGCTCACGTCGCCCTCCGCGTCCCCGAGATCCACGTGTACGGCGGCCGCCTTGGCCAGCGCCACGGTTCCGGTCACCCGCACCTCGCCGAGCGCCGCCGGGTCGAGTCCGCGGTCGGGGTCGGCGTGCGCGGTGCCGTTGGGTACGTCGACGGCGACCACGACCCGGCGCCGCGGCGCGTCGGGGTGGACCGCCAGCAGCCGCAGCGAGGCGAGCGCGGCCCGGTTCAGCGCCGCGTACTCCAGCTCCTCGATGTCGTCGGAGAGGTACCACTCGCGCAGCGCGGGCGTCACGGCGTACGCGACGAAGGGTCCCGTCCCCAGCTCACCCGTCTTGTACGCCTCGGCGAGACCGGGGAGGGTCAGGGGGACGTAGACGCGCATGGCCGACCGCTTTCGTAGTTCGGAGAGTGCCTCGGGGAAGACGGTTCCGCGGACGGTGCCACGCCTCCGTGAGGGCCTCCAGGATACGTGCGGGGGTCCCCCATCGAGTCCCCACCCGCACCTCTGAGAGCGTCCACCCCACGCCGGTGATTCACCCGGCACGCTCTTGCGGCGACGGGCTTCCGGCCCTCCGGATCACTCGGATAAGTGAACATTCCGGCCCCTCCGACCCGCGCCGCGACGTCCTTGCTCCGCCTGCCCACGGCCCCGTACAAGATCCCCAACCAGCAAGTTACTTCCCGGTACATCCCGGGCCGACCAAACGGGGACCCTCATGCACAAGGTCATGACCAGGACCGCCCAGCACACCCCGACCCGCCCCCCGACCCGCCGCGACCCCCGCCGCCCCGGTACGGCTTCGCCTCGCGGACAGGGCGGGGGAACGTCCCGTACGGCGCCCGCGGCGCAGAGCGCGGCTCCGGCGTCGGCTCCCGGCCGGCGCGCAGCCCGTACAGCGCCCACTCGGACGCCAGGCCAGGGTTCAGCTTCTACGGCTCTCACGCCGCCGCCGGGCCACCGCACAGCCCCTACGACGTCAGCTCCCGCGGCAGGCCGAGCCGCTCCCCGCACCCCGGACCACGCCGACCCCCGCACCGTGCCCGCCCAGGCCGCCCGCAGCCGCGTCCCGCAGCCCCGCCCCACCGACCTCTTCGCCGACCGTCTCCTCGCCGTGCTGAGCGGTCAGCGGCCCGTCCACTGGATGCTCCGGCACACCGCCGGCCGCGCCTACGACGAACTGGCCCGCCTCGCCGAACACGGCCCCCTGCGCGCCACCCGCGGCACGCGCCCGGTGGTTCGCGACATCGGCTATTACGTCGCCCGCGAGGGCGCCGTGGAGGCCTTCGCCCGCATCGGCGCAGGTGACCAGGTACGGGCCATGGCCTTCCGCCTGGAACGTGGCGCGGATCTCCGCTGGCGCTGTACTGCGGTGGAACTGGGCGGCCCCCGCGCCCCGCACCCGGACGACGACTGAGCAGGCCTGACGGCGGACCAGGCTTACGACGGTTGTGGGGCTGGGGCTCTGTGACTGTGGGGCTGGGGCAGGCGAGCAGGCGAGCAGGCGAGCAGGCGAGCAGAGCATCCGTCCGCTACGCCGGGTCGCCCCGTCGCGCCGCTCGACACCCCCGTCGAACCCCCTGCACCCCGGCACCCCGGCACCTGCCCGCAACCCCGCCCTCCCGCCCGCGCACATGCCGAAGGGCCGGGCACCGTAACGATGCCCGGCCCTTCAAGGTCCTCCACCGGAAAGCGGCGGCCCCGACAAGCTCAACCCCTCACCCAAGGGACCGCCCGTCACGGCTCACCGTCCGGCCCGCGGAGCGACCGTCACTTCTTGCGGCGGCTGCCCCTGCGACCCTGCTTGCGGCGCTCCGCGCGCGTGAGGCCGTCCGCCTCGGAGCGCACGGGCTCGTCGTCGCTGGTGAAGTCGCCCTCGACGATGCCACCCTCGCCGTCCACGCTCGGCGCGGAGAAGTGCAGCCGGTCCGGCCGCTGCGGGGCGTCGAGCCCCTTGGCGCGGATCTCGGGACGCGCGCTCGCCTGCGCGGGCACCGTGTCCTCCTTGTCGAGGGAGGGCTTGTCGTCCTCCACGAGGACTTCCTCGACCTGCTGCTCGACCTGGACCTCCAGGTTGAACAGGTAGCCGACGGACTCCTCCTTGATGCCGTCCATCATGGCGGTGAACATGTCGAAGCCCTCACGCTGGTACTCGACCAGCGGGTCCTTCTGGGCCATCGCGCGCAGGCCGATGCCCTCCTGGAGATAGTCCATCTCGTAGAGGTGCTCGCGCCACTTGCGGTCCAGGACCGACAGCACGACCCGGCGCTCCAGCTCACGCATGATCTCGGAGCCGAGCTGCTCCTCACGGCCCGAGTACTGCTCGTGGATGTCGTCCTTGATGGACTCGGAGATGAACTCGGCGGTCAGACCGGCCCGGTCCCCGGCCGCCTCCTCCAGCTCCTCCACGGTGACCTTCACCGGGTAGAGCTGCTTGAACGCGCCCCACAGGCGGTCAAGGTCCCAGTCCTCCGGGAAGCCCTCGGCGGTCTCCGCGGTGATGTACGCGTCGATCGTGTCGTCCATGAAGTGGACGACCTGGTCCTGGAGGTCCTCGCCCTCCAGGACGCGGCGGCGCTCGCCGTAGATGACCTCGCGCTGGCGGTTGAGGACCTCGTCGTACTTGAGGACGTTCTTGCGGGTCTCGAAGTTCTGCTGCTCGACCTGCGACTGGGCGGACGCGATCGCGCGCGTGACCATCTTGTTCTCGATCGGCACGTCGTCCGGGACGTTCGCCATCGACATCACGCGCTCGACCATCTGGGCCTTGAACAGCCGCATCAGGTCGTCGCCGAGGGAGAGGTAGAAGCGGGACTCGCCCGGGTCACCCTGTCGGCCGGAGCGACCGCGCAGCTGGTTGTCGATACGGCGCGACTCGTGCCGCTCAGTGCCGAGGACGTAGAGGCCGCCGAGGTCCTTGACCTCTTCGAACTCGTCCTTGACCGCCTGCTCGGCGTTCTCCAGGGCACCGGGCAGGGCCTGGGCCCACTCCTCGATGTGCTCCTCGGGGTCGAGGCCGCGCTGGCGCAGCTCCGCCTCGGCGAGGTCGTCGGGGTTGCCGCCGAGCTTGATGTCCGTACCGCGGCCGGCCATGTTGGTCGCGACGGTCACGGCGCCCTTGCGGCCGGCCTGGGCGATGATCGGCGCCTCACGGTCGTGCTGCTTGGCATTCAGCACTTCGTGCTGGATGCCGCGCTTGGCGAGCTGCTGCGAGAGGTACTCGGACTTCTCGACCGACGTCGTACCGACGAGGATCGGCTGGCCCTTCTCGTGCTTCTCGGCGATGTCGTCGACGACCGCCTCGAACTTCGCGACCTCGGTGCGGTAGATCAGGTCGGACTGGTCCTTGCGGACCATCGGCCGGTTGGTGGGGATCGGGACGACGCCGAGCTTGTAGATCTGGTGGAACTCGGCGGCCTCGGTCATCGCCGTACCGGTCATGCCTGAGAGCTTGCCGTAGAGGCGGAAGAAGTTCTGCAGGGTGATCGTGGCGAGGGTCTGGTTCTCGTCCTTGATGTCCACCCCTTCCTTCGCCTCGATCGCCTGGTGCATGCCCTCGTTGTAGCGGCGGCCGGCGAGGATACGGCCGGTGTGCTCGTCGACGATCATGACCTCGCCGTCGATGACGACGTAGTCCTTGTCCTTCTTGAAGAGTTCCTTCGCCTTGATGGCGTTGTTCAGGTAGCCCACCAGCGGGGTGTTCACCGACTCGTAGAGGTTGTCGATGCCCAGCCAGTCCTCGACCTTGGTGACACCGCCCTCGTGGATGGCGACCGTGCGCTTCTTCTCGTCGACGTCGTAGTCGCCCGTCTCCTCCAGGCCCTTGAGCGGGTTGCCGGCCTCGCCCTTCTTCAGGCGGGTGACGAGCTTGGCGAAGTCGCCGTACCACTTGGTGGCCTGGTCGGCCGGGCCGGAGATGATCAGCGGCGTACGGGCCTCGTCGATGAGGATCGAGTCGACCTCATCGACGATCGCGAAGTTGTGGCCGCGCTGCACCAGTTCGTCCTGCGACCACGCCATGTTGTCGCGCAGGTAGTCGAAGCCGAACTCGTTGTTCGTGCCGTACGTGATGTCGCACGCGTACTGCTCGCGGCGCTGGGCCGGGGTCATGTTGGCCAGGATGCATCCGACCTCCAGGCCCAGGAACTTGTGGACGCGCCCCATCATCTCGGAGTCGCGCTCGGCCAGGTAGTCGTTCACCGTGATGAGGTGGACGCCGTCCCCGGAGAGGGCGTTCAGATACGCGGGCAGGGTGCCGACCAGGGTCTTGCCCTCGCCGGTCTTCATCTCGGCGACGTAGCCGAGGTGCAGGGCGGCGCCGCCCATCATCTGCACGTCGTAGTGACGCTGGCCGAGGACGCGCTTGGCGGCCTCGCGCACGGTGGCGAACGCCTCGGGCAGCAGGTCGTCCAGGGTCTCACCATCGGCGTAGCGCTGCTTGTACTCCTCGGTGAGGGCCTTCAGCTCGGCGTCGGAGAGGTCGACGAAGTCCTCTTCGATGGAGTTGACCTGGTCCGCGATGCGGTGCAGCTTGCGCAGGATCTTGCCTTCGCCTGCACGCATGATCTTCGAGAGGACGGACACGGGGGTTGGTCTCCTTGCCGGTCGGGCCTGGGACGGTCGGTTTCCAATGACATGACTGAGCAACGGCCATCGTATGCGAGGACCCCGCCACGCCGGGAGCCTGCCGGGGACGCCGACCGTCCACTCCTTCAAATCTGCTTCAAAGGGACAACGGCCGGGGGTCGCCGATGGTGCCGCGCCCCTCCGAGGAATTGCGCGAATTGTGATCACCCGCTCACGCAGCGCAAAAGCATGGCGTCCTTGTGCGCCCCCGAGCAGAATCGGCCGATGGAACCCGTCACGCTCACGACCGACCGTCTCCTCCTGCGCGCCGTCGGCCCGCAGGACACCGACGTCGTGTATTCCGCCGCCCAGGACCCCGAGATCCAGCGCTGGACGACGATCCCCTCGCCCTACCTCCTGGAGCACGCGCAGAGTTTCACCGAGCAACTGGTCCCGGAGGGCTGGGAGCACGGTTCGATGTTCACCTTCGGTGTCTTTCTCCCCGAAGGTGAGTTGGTGGGCATGCTCGCCATCACGATGCGCTCCCTGGGCGTCGGCGAGGTCGGCTTCTGGGCCACGAAGGAACACCGCGGCAACGGCTACATCACCGAGGCCACCGTCGCCGTCTCCCGCTGGGCCTTCACCCGCATGTCGATCGACCGCGTGGAATGGCGCGCGGAGGTCGGCAACAAGGGCTCCCGCGCGGTGGCCGAACACGCCGGTTTCACCATCGAGGGCACGCTCCGCTCCGCGATCAACAACAAGGGCGTACGACGGGACTGCTGGGTCGGCTCCCTGCTCCCGTCGGACCTGGGCCTGCCGTCGACCGCGCCGTACCTGCCCACCCAGCCGTAGCGCAGCCGTAGCGGGACGAATCCCCAGCTCAGCCCGCGTTGTCAGTGCCACCCTCTATCGTGCGGAGACATGACGAGTGCCCCGCGCCCCACGACCGACCTGTCGGCAGACGACGCCCGCCGCATCGCCCTGCGTGCCCAGGGTTTCCTCGGCGCCCCCGACCGCCGCGGGGGCGTGCGCGGCGTGCTCCGCCATCTCGGCGCGGTCCAGCTCGACACCATCTCGGTCCTCGCCCGCTCCCACGAACTGATCCCGTACGCCCGCCTCGGCGCCGTCCCCCGCAGGACGGTCGAGGACGCGTACTGGACCCAGACGCACGCCTTCGAGTACTGGTCCCACGCCGCGTGCATCCTCCCCGTGGAGGAGTGGCCCCACTTCGCGTTCCGCCGCCGCGCCTACCGGAGCCGCCCGCACTGGAACCACGACCTCCCCGACGGCACCTACGACCAGGTCATCAAGCAGCTCCGCGCCGAAGGCCCGCTCACCTCGACGGAGTTGGGCGGCGCCAAGCGCACCAGCGAGTGGTGGGACTGGTCCGGCGCCAAGGTCGCTGTCGAGCGCGCCCTCATGTACGGCGAGGTGGTGTGCGTGGAGCGCCGCGGCTGGAAGCGGGTGTACGACCTCGCCGAGCGCGCGATCCCGCAGGCGCTGCTGCACGACGAGCTGGATGACACGGAGTGCCTCCGCCGGCTGGTCGCCCTGGCGGGCCAGTCCTTGGGCGTCGGCACGCGCGCGGACATCGCCGACTACCACCGCCTCAAGGGCGAGCAGGTCGACGCGGTGATCGCCGACTCGGGCCTGGTCCCGGTCACGGTCGAGGGCTGGGCCAAGCCCGCCTGGGCCGACCCGGCGGCCCTGGAGACACCCCCGCGCGGCCGCCACCGCACGACACTCCTGTCCCCGTTCGACTCCCTGATCTGGGAGCGGGCCCGCACGGAGCGCATCTTCGGCTTCACCCACCGTCTGGAGGCCTACGTCCCCAAGCCCAAGCGGATCTACGGCTACTTCGCGATGCCGGTGCTCGCGGGAGGCCGGCTGGTCGGTCGCGTCGACCCCGCGCGCGAGGGCCGCACCCTGGTGGCCAAGCAGGTCACCCTGGACGGCGCGAAGGCCGTCCCGTCCGTGGCCCAGGCCCTGGTCGAGGCCGCGAGCTGGGTGGACTGCACGGACGTACGCGTGGAGCGGGTCGCCGCCCCCGAGCTGCGCGCCCCCCTCGCCAGAGAACTGGTCCGTCTCCTGGCCTGAGGGACACCTGCCCCGAGGGTCAGCGGATCTCCAGGATCTTCTCCCGCATCGCGTAGACGACCGCCTCCATCCTGGAGTGCAGCTGCAGCTTCTCCAGGATGTTGCGCACATGGTTCTTCACGGTGTTCTCGGAGATGAACAACTGCTTGGCGATATCGCGGTTGTTCATTCCGGTGGCGACGAGTTTGAGAACCTCCAGCTCACGGTCGGTGAGCCGGGGTGCGGGCACCAGCCGGCGCTCGTCGGTGCGCTGGATCATCGACTTGAACTCGGTGAGCAGTTTCGACGCCATGGAGGGGCTGATCTGTGACTGTCCGTCGGCCACGGCGCGAATGGCGGTGGCCACTTCGTCGGTCGAGATCTCCTTGAGGAGATAACCCGTCGCGCCCGCCTTGATCGCGTCGTAGAGATCGGCCTCTTCGTCGCTGATCGTGAGCATGATGATTTTCGCGCTGGGCGCCACCTCCTTGATGGAGGTGCACGCCTCGATCCCGCCCCGCTTCGGCATCCGTACGTCCATCAGGACGATGTCCGGCAGCAGATCCGCGGCCTTGTCCACGGCTTCGGCGCCGTCGCCCGCCTCGCCGACGACCTGGATGTCCTCCTCGGCCGCCAGCACGATCTCCAGGCCGCGGCGGAAGAGGGCGTGGTCGTCCACGACAAGGACTCTGATCGGCTCCTTGCGTGTCGAGCCCGCTTCCGGGCCCATGCCGACGACGCCGCCGTCGGCATCCCCGACATGCATCGGTCCGAAGCTGTCCGCCATCGTTCCTCCCCCTGAAGGCTGTGGCCTGTGGTCCTGTGCCATCGCCAACCCAAGGCAGCGGCCCACCGGTTGGGCCTGTACGGCCATGATTCCATGCCCGGACGACAGTGCGGTCACGGAGCGGGGCGCGAAGTGGTCGCACACCGGTGCCCCTGGGGGCGCACACGCGCTCCAGGGGCACCGGCTCAACTGTCTGCCGGGTGGGTCAGCCGCCCAGCGTGCCGCCGGCCGCCGGCGGTTGCGCCTGCGTGACCATCGGGTCCGTGCTGAGGTGGATGACGCCGTAGTCGTAGGCGTGCCGTCGGTAGACGACGCTCGGTTCCTTGGTCTCGGAGTCGACGAACAGGTAGAAGTCGTGTCCGACCAGTTCCATCTCGTAGAGCGCCTGGTCGAGGGACATCGGAGAGGCGACGTGGGTCTTCTCGCGGACGACGAGGGGGCCTTCGCCCTTGACCTCCAGCGAGCCGATCTTCTTGGTGGGCACACCGTCCGACTGCTCGTCCGGGACGGCATGGCCGTTGCCGTTGAGCGTCGCGGCGCCCGGGACGTGGTCGGGGACCTCGGCGGCGGTGAGCCGACGGGCGCCGCGTCGCGTGTTGCGCTTGTCGTGCTGCTTGCGCAGCCGGGCATCCAGCTTCTCCGCCGCGAGGTCGAGCGCCGCGTACGGATCGTTGGCCGATGCCTCCGCCCGGATCACCGGACCGCGAGAGCGGAGCGTGATCTCCACTCGGTCACAGCGGTCGGCCTGTCGGGGGTTCGGCTCCTTGGACACCTCCACGTCGAGGCTGATCACCTTGCCGTCGAGCTTCTGGATCTTCTCCAGCTTCAGCTTCTCGGCCACGTGCTTGCGGAACCGCTCGGGCACCTCGGTCTTGCGGCCCTTGACGACGATGTCCACGCAGAACTCCGTTCCCGGATCGCTCCGCTTCGCTGCGGAGCGTCTCCCTTTCGCACCAGGCTCCGGTCACCCCGGAACCTCGGACTCGGTGACTTCCACCTCCTCCTCCCCCATGGGCAAGATCTCCACCCCATGGCCGCGGGTGATTGCAGAAAACCCGCAGCACGGCATTCGGATAGGAGAGGTGCGGCCTGCGCCTTTCTCTCACAACCGAACATATCTCGCCCGGACGGATGTCGTCACCCTCTACCGCCGCGTACCTCCGTTCAGGTGAATTGACCCTGTCATTACCTGCAACGACGCAAGTTCACGGTCAGTTCCGGTTTATTTCGAAGGAATCCGGCGACGCCGCGATCACTGCGGCGCAGATCAGGTCAGCGGGACCGTTCACCCTCACGATTCCCGGTGCACTGAGTGCCATGTCCCTCCCGTTCTCCATTGATCTGCCGTTTGATCTGTCGATGTGTTCCTCTCTGCCTTCCCTGGCCACACGCGCATACACAGCGCCGGTTGCGCCAACTTCTCCGCCGCCCGTGATCGCCTCCCGCACGGCACGCGCCGCCTCCCTCAAGGAGGCCCCGGTCGTCATCAGGTCATCGACGAGCACCACCGGACCTCCGACGAGCAACCGCGCACCACCCGCGACCACCTCCAGCGCTCCGTCGAGATTCCCCATCCGCTCCCGTGAGTTGAGCCCCGACTGATCGGCGACCCAGCGCCGCTGCCGCAACACGGCCGCCACCCGGGCCGGCGTCCCGGTCCGCCGCAACTCCGTCGCCGCCGCGAGCGCGATCCGCCGGGCCGGATCATGCCCCCGAGCCCGCACGGTGCTACGCGCAGAAGGCACGGGGACAAGCAACACCGGCACCTGACCGTGACCGTGACTCCGGGACGGAACCCGACCGGCATCCACCCGCCACCCGCCTTGCGGCTGGCGATGCCCTGCCTGAACCTGCCCGACCTGAGCCTGGAGATGTCCTGCCCGAGCCTGCGCGGCTTCCGCAGCGTGGGCCTGCCGTGCCTGCGGCTGCCGTACCCGACCCTGCCCGCCCAGCACCTGATCTGCCTGATCCCGCCCACTCGGCGCCGCACCAAGCCCTGCGCCAGGCCCCGGAACCTCTGCCGCCGCCTGTCCCACCTCTCCCGTGCCAGACCCGGCCACCCCCGCCCCCGCGACCTGCCCACCTCCGGAGCCCGGATCCCCCGCATCCCACCCCAACCGTTCTGCCGCGCCCCGCGCCCAACCGCCCCTGTCGGCTTCCTCCCTCAGCTCCCCACATGCCTGCACCAAGCCCCCGCCCAGCCCTGCCACACCCCCGTCCATCATCAGCAAGCCCGCATCACGCCCCGCCACAGCTCCGTAGCCTCGCCCCCAGCCCTCCCGAAGCCCCACCCGCACAGCCCCCGCCAAAGCCGCCCCCAACGCCCCCGCAAGCCCCAGCGCACCCCGTTCCTTATGAGCGAGGAGCACCGCCCTCACCTCGTCCGCGTAGGGAGCCGCCGCGTACGTCGCCGGCAGCCCCGGCGGCTCGGGCATCGGTCGCACCCGGCTCGGTACGGCCCCGTTCAGGGCGGCACGGCACTCAGGGCAGAGCACCGTGCGAGGCCAGCCGCAGCCTCCGCACTCGGCCGGCAGCACCAGATCCGTGAGGTCCCGCCACCACCCCCGCATGCCCACCACTGTGCCAACGCCCCGACCGACCGGCCACCCCTGTGGACAACGGCCTGTGGACAACTCCGCGCAACCGTCAACGACCGTCACCCACACGAGTGCAAGGCCACCCCGGAACACGCGAACGGCCGCCCCCAACCGAGCCTCGGCCCGACCGGAGACGGCCACTTTCAGTCCGCCACCTCAATGCCTCGACGCGTTGACGCGCCGACACGTCACCCCGGATAGACCGGCGCCGACCCCGTCTTGACGACCTTCTGCCACTGCGCCCCGCTGGACAGCCGTACGATCCCGTCCTCCGAGTAGGCCACCAGCGGCAGCTTGTCGTCCTCGGACGCGGCGATCTCCTTCACCCCGGTCAGGGCCGCGGGCGCCGGGCCCTCGGGCGTGGAGCCGTCGACCTGGACGTACCGCATCTGCACCACGCCCTCGTGCTCGCGCCCCACCACCACGAGCCGGCTGTCCCCGGCCCAAGACATGGCCGTGATCTCCTCCAAGTCCGGGGTGACGGACCGCAGTTCGAGGACCGAGACCACCGGTGTCTCCCCCGCCGATCCCGTCCGCTGGATCCGCCCGACGAGCAGGGACCGCTTGCCGTTCTTCTCCACGACGAGCGCGATCCGCACCCCGTCGGCGGCCACCCGCACCGATTCGATACGGCCGTCAAGACCCGGCATCTCCACCGCTATCGGCTGTCCCGCGCCCTTCTGCAGCAGGAGCAGCCGGGGCTTCTCCGGGTCCCGGTCGGCCACCCAGAGGTCGCCCTGTGCGTCCCAGCTGGGAGCCGTCAGCCGGTCGGCCTCCGTCTTGCCCTGGCTGGTCAGCACGGGGTCCCCGAGCGAGGCACCGGACACCATCGACCCGACGTAGAGCGACTTCCCGTCGAGGCCGACCCCGGCTCCGGTCTCCTCGTCGCGCGACACCGCCACCGACCGCAGCTGCTTCTCGCCCTCCCCCAGCGCGCCCGGCACCGGATCGGCGCGCGTGCCGCCGCTGGACATCCGCACCACGCGGTGCTTGTCGTCGAGGAAGTACAGATACTCGGGCCGGTTCACGGCACCGTGTGCCGCGAGGGTGTCCGCGTTGCCCTCGTTGTAGACGCACAACTGCGCGCCGTTGGCTGCCTGCAGCTCGACCTTGTCCACCGTGGGGGTCATGGTCCGGAGCGTGAAGAGGATCTGCGTGGCCATCTCGTTGCACCGGGCCAGCCCCACCCGCGAGGCCCTCTGGTTCAACGGGACGGTCAGCTTGTTCTGGTCGTCGGGCGTCAGCGAGGTGACACCCTTCCGCAGCGCCGTCCCGGTGGGGAAACTCGACCTGACCACGGGCCCGAGCCAACTGGTGGGCCCGTTCAGGAGCGACCGCACCATCTGCGTCATGGGGTCCACCCGCCGCCGTACGAACACGGGGTCGGCGACCGCGATCGGCTGGGAGCTCGTCCCTGCCGTCGTGTTCGACGCGAAGTAGTACTTGTTGACCGACATGTAGTTGCGCTGGAAGTCCGACTCACCCATGACGACGCCCTGCGGCAGGTCGTCGATACGCCACTGGCCGCTCTTCGCGTCCTTCGTCAGATGTACGGCCTTGCTGTACTTCCCGTCCGCCGGGGCATACGCCTGCTGGGAGTCCACCGTGGCGACCCGGTCGCCGGTCAGGGTGTACGTGAAGGTGCCGGTGTCCTCCCGGCCGACCGGGGGACGGACGGCCTCCGTGCTCGGCCCGTCGGCGAGCACCGTGGTGGACAACTCGGGCTGCCAGTTCCGCGCGGCCTTGGCGGACAGGTACATGCGCGCCGTCTTGTAGTTCGGATCGTCGCTGGTCAGCGCCTCCAGGAAGCCCTGCACGATCTCTCCCTGCGACGCGTCCTCCCGGGGCGGCATCGCGAAAACGCGCACCTGGGTGTCCTGTCGGGGCGTCGACTCGACCCCCCGGAGATCCCCGCTGTCGGGCATCGAGGCACAACCCGCCAGCACTACGACGCCCATCGCGACGTACGCCGCCGCGCGTGCCGGCTTCCGCCGGGCGCCCCCCGCGCGGTCAGCGCCCACGAGATGCCTCCCCCTGCTTGTTCGATTCCTCCGGTACGCCGGCCGGGTCCGTGCTGCCCGCGGCCTCGCTCCGGGCCGGCTCCGCGGGCGACCGGTCCTCCTGCCGCCGGGTGCCGCCGGTCGGCCGGGGAACCACGCGCGCACCGTTGCCGGGCAGCGCCGTCGGGTCCGCCGTGGCAGTCGTGGCGCCCATCCTCGGGGCGATCGGGGTCCGCGCGGATATCGGCGCCCCCTGGTCGCCCATCGGCTGCACGGGGACCGTCGCGCGCTTGTCACCGCCCCCACTCGCCAGACCGGCGTCATTAAGTCCACGATTACGGCGTGAGTCCTTGGGTTCCAGGGGTATCGGCGAGCCCCGTAGCGGTTCGTCCGCGGTCCGCGGCAGCGTCAGCCGGAACTGCGAACCGCCGCCCGGCTCCCCCCACGCCTGCAGCCAGCCGCCGTGCAGTCGCGCGTCCTCCAGGGCGATGGACAGCCCCAGTCCCGTACCGCCGGTGGTACGCGCGCGTGCCGGGTCCGCCCGCCAGAAGCGGCTGAACACCCGGGTGGCCTCACCGGGCTTGAGCCCGACTCCGTAGTCGCGCACCGCGATGGCGACCGCCCCGCCCGCGGTGGCGAGCTTGACTATGACGTCCTTGCCGTCGCCGTGCTCCACGGCGTTGACGACGAGATTGCGCAGCACCCGCTCCACCCGCCGGGCATCCGCCTCGGCCACCACGGGCTGCTGGTCGCCGACGACGCGTATCTGCGTGCCCTTGCGCTCGGCGAGCGGCTCGGCGCCGCTGAGGACCCGCCGTACGACCTCTCTGAGGTCTATCGGCTCGGCCTCCAGGGCTGCCGCGCCCGCGTCGAAGCGGCTGATCTCCAGCAGGTCCGCGAGCAGCGTCTCGAACCGGTCCAGCTGGTCGGCCAGCAGTTCGGCCGACCGCGCGGTCATCGGATCGAAGTCCACGCGCGCGTCATGGATGACATCGGCCGCCATCCGTACGGTCGTCAGCGGCGTCCGCAGCTCGTGCGAGACGTCGGACACGAACCGCCGCTGCATCCGCGACAGGTCCTCCAGCTGCTGGATCTTCAGCTGGAGGTTCTGCGCCATCTTGTTGAAGGCCTCGCCGAGCCGCGCGATGTCATCCTCACCGGTGACCTTCATGCGCTCCTGTAGGCGCCCGGCGGACAGCCGCTCGGCGATCCCGGCAGCCATCCGCACCGGCGTGACAACCTGCCGCACGACGAGCCAGGCGATGGCCCCCAGGAGTACGACGACGAAGAGCCCGGCGGTGGCAAGGGTCCCCTTGACCAGGCTGAGCGACTTCTCCTCCTGGGTGAGCGGGAAGAGGTAGTACAGCTGGTAGGGATCGCCGTTCGGGTCGTTGACCTGCTTGCCCACGACCAGCGCCGGCTGGGACTCCTTGCCGTTGCTGTAGATGATGCGGGTGTAGCTCTGGGCCGCCGTCGTACGGTCGTTGACCCGCGCGCGCAGGTCCTCGGGCACGCTCGCGGACGGGTCGACGTACCCGGAGCCGCGCGGGCTGCGTCCGCTGCCGCTGTCCATGCCCGCGGGCAGTGTCACCACGTCGAAGGCGCCCTGGCCGCCGCTGGACAACGACGACACGAGGTCGCTCATCCAGGAGATGACGTTCTGGGAGGAACCGTCGTCGGTCGCGGAACCGTCGGCGGCGGCACCGCTGCCCGCCTCGTCGGCCCGCTGCTTGGCCACGGCGAAACCGCCCGTGGCCTGGCTCTGCGAGGCCTTCACCTTGGCGTCCAGCAGGCCGTTGCGCACTTGGCCGATGACGACGAAGCCCAGCAGCAGGACGACGCCCAGCGACATCAACAGGGTCGTGACGACGACCTTGAGCTGGATGTTGCGCCGCCACAGCCGCATGACCGGCAGCAGCGGCCGGCGCACCCAGCGCATGAACAGGCGGAGGACCGGGCTGCCCTGGACGCCGCCCTGCAGCAGCACGCCCTCCCACAGGCGTCCCCAGCGGGAGCCCGCCGACGTCCGGCCGACAGGCCGCCCCGCGCGGGCCCCGGACCCCCCGGGCGCCGAAGCGGCACTGTCCCTGGACATGTCAGCTCGGTCCCGCCTTGTAACCAACCCCGCGGACGGTCACCACGATCTCCGGCCGCTCCGGGTCCTTCTCGACCTTGGAACGCAGCCGCTGGACATGCACGTTCACCAGCCGGGTGTCCGCCGCGTGCCGGTAGCCCCAGACCTGCTCCAGGAGCACCTCACGCGTGAACACCTGCCACGGCTTACGGGCCAGCGCGACCAGCAGGTCGAACTCCAGCGGCGTCAGCGCGATCGACTGCCCGTCCCGCTTCACGGAGTGACCGGCCACGTCGATGACCAGATCGCCTATGGCGAGCTGCTCGGGCGCCGGTTCCTCCGACCTCCGTAGCCGCGCCCGGATCCGGGCGACCAGCTCCTTCGGCTTGAACGGCTTCACGATGTAGTCGTCAGCGCCCGACTCCAGGCCCACCACGACATCGACGGTGTCGCTCTTAGCCGTGAGCATCACGATCGGCACCCCGGACTCCGCCCTGATCAGGCGGCACACCTCGATACCGTCCCGTCCGGGCAGCATCAGGTCCAGGAGCACCAGGTCGGGCTTGCTCTCACGGAAAGCGGCCAGCGCCTTGTCGCCGTCGGCTACGAAAGACGGCTCAAAACCTTCACCACGCAACACAATGCCGAGCATCTCGGCCAGTGCGGTGTCGTCATCGACGACAAGGACTCGTCCCTTCATAAACGACATCATCCCATTAACTAAATCGTTACCTGTCGTGACCTGTCACACAGCTCTGCCAGCGCCTCCGCCGTCACGGGCGAAACAGCGCCTTCTTCGGTGACGATCGCCGTCACCAGCTCGGGAGGCGTCACGTCGAACGCCGGGTTGTACGCCTGGGTCCCCAGCGGTGCCACCGGAATCCCGCCTCCCGCTCCCGACACCGTCACTTGGGGTGACGTGATCTCCGTCACTTCGAAGCCGGGGCGCTGCTCCACCTCGATAGACGCCCCGTCCGGCGTGTCCATATCCACCGTCGTCACCGGCGCCACCACGATGAACGGCACATGGTGATACCGGGCGAGCACGGCGAGCGGATAGCTCCCCACCTTGTTCGCCACCGAACCGTCGGCGGCGATCCGGTCCGCCCCGATCAGTACCGCGTCCACCTCCCCGGCCGCGAACAAAGAGCCCGCCGCGTTGTCCGTGAGCAAGGTGTACGCCATTCCGTTGCGTGCCGCCTCATACGCCGTCAGGCGAGCACCTTGCAGCAACGGACGCGTTTCGTCCACCCACAGCCGCCTCAGCCGCCCGTCCCGGTGCGCCGCGAGCGCCACCGCGAAGGCCGTGCCCTCGCCGCCCGACACCAGCGCCCCGGTGTTGCAGTGGGTCAGAATCCGGTGCCCACCGCCCGGCAGCAGCTCATCCAGCAGGACCAGCCCGTGCGCGGCCATCCGCGCGCTGGCCTCGGCGTCCTCCCGGTGCAACCGCCGCGCCGCAGCCAACGCGGCCCCCGCCGCCAGCTCGGCACCGCCTCCCTCGGCGAGCGCGGCCCGGTGCGCGGCCTGGGCCCTGCGCACGCCGACGGAGAGGTTCACCGCGGTGGGCCGGGCGCCCGCCAGCGCGATCGCGGCCTCGTCCACGTCGAAGCCCCGCGCGGCGGCGAGCGCGACGCCGTACGCCCCCGCGATGCCGAGCAGCGGCGCACCGCGCACCGCCAGCGAGCGGATCGCGTCCACCAGCGCGGACGCGTCCGTGCACACCAGCTCGACCTCCTCGGCGGGCAGTCTCGTCTGGTCGAGCAGGACCAGCACAGGTCCCTCGGGGGGCTCGTCCCAACGGATAGCGGGTATCTCGGTCGGCCGGCCGTCCTCGCCGGATTCCGCGTACTGATCAGCCATGCGGTCAGTCTGCCCCGTATCCGGCGGACAATTGAAGGTGTGCAGCCCATACCGCGGCCGGTCACCGCTCGACCACCCCATGGCACGATGGCTGCCAACCTGCCGCCGCGCCCGCGGACGGGCACCGTGAAGGAGCGACGATGAACGACACTCCGGGCTGGGCCTCGCCCGGATCCGCCCCGCCCGACGGGCCCGAGCCCGGCGCGTCCGGTCCCGCCGAGCCGGCCGACGGCCCCGGTACCGCACAGCCCGCGGACCAGCAGGGCACGGACCCCTCGGGCTCCGGCCCGCAGTGGTCCAAGGAGCAGCCGCCACCCGCCCAGTGGTCCGCGCCCACCGGCGCTCCGGGCCAGGGCCAGGCACCGCCTCCCCCACCGCCGGGCCCGGGCTGGGGCGGCGGCCACCCCGGCGGCCCGGCCAGCCCCGGAGGCCCTGGGGGATACGGCGGCTACGGAGGTTACGGCGGTCCTGGCGGCAACGGCGGGCCCGGCGGCTGGGGAACCGGCTGGGGCGGCCCCCCGCCCGCGGCCAAGCCCGGCGTGATCCCGCTCCGCCCGCTCGGCGTGGGCGAGATCCTCGACGGCGCCGTCTCCACCATGCGCACCTACTGGCGCACGGTCCTGGGCATCTCGCTCACCGTCGCCGTCGTCATGCAGACCGTCGTCGTCCTCGTCCAGGGCTTCGCCTTCAACGACCTCGCCAGCACCCAGGCCCTCGACGACCCGAACGCCAGCGCCTCCGAAGTGACCCGCGCCATGAGCGAGGCCTTCCTCAGTACCGGCGTCGTCTACCTGGTCGTCCTCATCGGCACCGTCGTCGCCACCGCCCTGCTCACCTCGGTCACCAGCCGCGCCGTACTCGGCAAGCCGGTCACCGCCGGAGAGGCCTGGCGCGACGCGCGCCCCCAGGTGCTCAAGCTGTTCGGCCTGATCTGCCTGCTGATCCTCATGGCCGTCGTCCTGATCGGCGTCCCCACCGTGCCGGGCATCATCGTGGCCGTCACCGGGTCGCAGGACGGAGGGATCGCGCTCGCCGTCCTCGGTGGTCTCGCCGGCTGCGTCGTCACCCTCTGGCTGGCGATCCGCTTCTCCCTGGCCTCGCCCGCGCTCATGCTGGAGAAGCAGGGCATCATCAAGTCGATGAGCCGCTCCGCGAAGCTGGTGCGCGGCTCCTGGTGGCGGATCTTCGGCATCCAGCTGCTCGCCCAGATCATCGCGAGCATCCTGTCGTCCATCCTCGTCATCCCGTTCGCCTTCATCGCCGGGCTGTTCAGCGGCGACGGCCTCAGCGGTCTCGTCGACGGCACCGGCGGCCTCGGCTGGACGTTCCTCATCATCAGCGGCCTCGGCTCGGTGATCGGCCGCATGATCGCGTTCCCGATCACGGCGGGCGTCACCGTGCTCCTGTACATCGACCAGCGCATCCGCCGCGAGGCCCTCGACCTCGACCTGGCCCGCGCCGCCGGCGTCCAGGACTACGACACCGCCGCCCCCGGCCCCACTCCGGGGAGTTGATGCGGTGAGCCTCGCGGGGGGAGTTCTCACAGCGGTACCCACGGCGCTGCCGCGTGCCGTCGAATCGACCGCGGGGGCACTGCTGCGCGCCCACGGCACAGTCGTACGGTCATCAGCCCTCTCGGGCGACGAGCCGCCGGTGACGATCCCGCGCGACCCCGCGCGGGAGGCGGCCCGGCGTGAACTGTCCAAGCAGATGTACCACGAGAACGACCCCAGCCTGGTGCAGCGGGCCCTGGACGCCATCTGGGACTGGATCGACAAACTGTTCGGCAGCGCATCGGAGGCGGCACCCGGCGGCACGCTCGGCCTGGTCGTCGTCATCCTGGCCGTCCTCGTCGTCGTCGCCGCCCTGTGGTGGCGCCTCGGCACCCCGCACCGCCAACCCGTCTCCGCCGCCGCCCTGTTCGAGGACGGCCCCCGCAGCGCCGCCGAGCACCGCGCGGCCGCCGAGGCGCACGCCGCCCAGGGACACTGGAACCCCGCCGTGCAGGAACGCATGCGTGCCATCGTCCGCGCCCTGGAGGAACGGGCCCTGCTCGACGCCCGCCCCGGCCGCACAGCCGACGAAGCGGTCGCGGAAGCCGGCCGCGCACTGCCCTCGCACACGGCCGAACTCCGCGCCGCCGCCGCACACTTCGACGATGTGACATACGGCGGACGCGTCGCGAGCGAGCAGTCGTACCGCCGCATCGCCGACCTCGACCGCGGCCTGGAGCGCACCAGGCCCGTCCTCACGAGCAGCGCCCACAGCACGGCCCACCAGACCAGCCAGGGGGCCGCCGAATGACCGCGGAGGCCACGCTTCCCGCCACCTCGGCCTCGCCGACCGCCCGCCAGGTATGGACCCGCGCGCGGGGCATCCTCCTCGCCCTCGTGATCCTCCTGGCTGCCGCCGTGGCGATCGCCGCGATCCGCTCCGGCGCCCGGCACGGCGACCTCGACCCGCGCTCCGCCGACCCCTACGGCAGCCGTGCCGTCGCCGAACTCCTCGGCGACCGGGGCGTGTCCACGCGCGTGGTCACCACCCTGGCCCAGGCCCGCGCCGCGGCCGGCCCGGACACCACCCTCCTCGTCGCCGTCCCCGACCTGCTGACCAAGCGTCAACAGTCCGGCCTGCACTCGGCGTTCGCGAACTCCGGCAGCCGTTCGGTCCTCGTCGCCCCGGGTCCCGCGTCCCTGCCCCGGCTCGCCCCCGAGCTCACCGCGGACGCCGGAACCAGTTTCGACACACTGCTGTCCCCCGACTGCTCCCTGCCCGCCGCCCAGCGCGCGGGCGACGCGGAAACCGGCGCCTACAGGTACACGACCACAGCCGCCGACGCCGACGAGTGCTACACCAGCAACGGCATGCCGACCCTGCTCCGGCTCCCGGACGCGTCCGGGAGCGGCGACACCGTCGTCATCGGCTCGCCCGACATCTTCTTCAACAAGCGTCTCGACAAGCAGGGCAACGCCTCGCTCGCCCTCCAACTCCTCGGCTCCCGCCCCCATCTGGTCTGGTACCTCCCCTCGCTGTCCGACACCTCGGCCACCGACTCCGGCAGCCAGAGCTTCTTCGACCTGCTCCCCTCGGGCTGGCTCTGGGGCACCCTGCAGCTGTTCATCGCCGCAGGCCTGGCCGCCCTGTGGCGGGCACGCCGACTGGGCCCCCTGGTACCCGAGAAACTCCCCGTGGCGATCCGCGCCTCCGAAGCCGTCGAAGGCCGCGCCCGCCTCTACCGCAAGGCCAACGCCCGCGACCGCGCGGCCAACGTCCTGCGCTCCACCACCCGCACTCGCCTCGCCCCCCTCGTAGGCGTCCCCGTCTCCCAGGCGCACGCGCCCGAAGCCCTGCTCCCCGCGCTCTCCGCCCACCTCCACGGCGACGGACAGACCCTGCACGCCCTCCTCTTCGGCCCGCCGCCCAGCGACGACACGGCCCTCATCGCACTTGCCGACCAACTCGACGCCCTCGAAAGAGAGGTACGCCGTTCATGATGGACCCGACCACTGACAACGCCGGGACCACGGGGAATCCGGACGCCGCCCGGGCCTCCCTCGAATCCCTGCGAGCCGAGATCGCCAAAGCCGTGGTCGGCCAGGACCCCGCCGTGACCGGCCTCGTCGTCGCCCTCCTCTGCCGCGGACACGTTCTCCTAGAAGGAGTCCCTGGAGTAGCCAAAACGTTGCTCGTCCGCGCCCTCGCATCCGCGCTCGAACTCGACACCAAGCGCATCCAGTTCACCCCGGACCTGATGCCGAGCGACGTCACCGGCTCCCTGGTCTACGACACGCGCTCCGCCGAGTTCCGCTTCCAGCCCGGCCCGGTCTTCACCAACCTGCTCCTCGCGGACGAGATCAACCGCACCCCTCCGAAGACCCAGTCGTCCCTCCTGGAGGCCATGGAGGAACGCCAGGTCACGGTCGACGGCACCCCGCGCCCGCTCCCCGACCCGTTCCTGGTCGCCGCGACGCAGAACCCCGTCGAGTACGAGGGCACGTACCCCCTCCCCGAGGCCCAACTCGACCGCTTCCTCCTCAAACTGACGATCCCTCTCCCCTCCCGTCAGGACGAGATCGACGTCCTCACCCGCCACGCCGAGGGCTTCAACCCACGCGACCTGCACGCCGCCGGCCTGCGCCCCGTAGCGGGCCCCGCCGACCTCGAAGCAGCCCGCGCGGCCGTTGCCAAGACGACGATCTCCCTCGAAATCACCGCCTACGTAGTCGACATCTGCCGCGCCACCCGCGAATCGCCGTCCCTCACCCTCGGCGTGTCCCCACGCGGCGCCACCGCTCTCCTGGCCACCTCGCGCGCGTGGGCCTGGCTCACGGGCCGCGACTACGTCATCCCCGACGACGTGAAGGCCCTGGCACTCCCCACCCTCCGCCACCGCGTACAACTGCGCCCCGAGGCCGAGATGGAGGGCGTGACAGCGGACTCCGTGATCAACGCGATCCTCGCCCACGTCCCGGTCCCCCGCTGATGGCCCTCACCGGACGCGCCGCCCTCCTCGCAGCCCTGGGCTCCCTCCCCGTAGGCATCTGGGAACCCAGCTGGACGGGCATCCTGGCCGTCAACGCCCCCCTGGCGGTGGCCTGCGCCTGCGACTTCGCCCTGGCCGCCCCGGTACGCCACCTGAGCCTGACCCGCTCGGGCGACACCTCCGTACGCCTGGGCGAATCCGCCGACGTCACCCTGACGGTCACCAACCCGTCCCGCCGCCCGCTCCGAGCCCGCATCCGCGACGCCTGGCCCCCCAGCAGCTGGCTCCCCGGCACAGAATTCGCCGCATCCCGCCACCGCCTGACGGTCCCGCCCGGCGAACGCCGCCGCCTCACCACCCGCCTACGCCCCACCCGCCGCGGCGACCGCCACGCAGACCGAGTGACCATCCGTTCCTACGGCCCCCTCGGCCTCCTCACCCGCCAGGGCACTCACGCCGTCCCCTGGGCGGTACGCGTCCTGCCCCCCTTCACCAGCCGCAAGCACCTCCCCTCGAAACTCGCCCGCCTGCGCGAACTCGACGGCCGCACCAGCGTCCTGACCCGCGGCGAAGGCACGGAGTTCGACAGCCTGCGCGAATACGTCCCCGGCGACGACACCCGCTCCATCGACTGGCGCGCCACCGCCCGCCAGACCACGGTCGCGGTACGCACCTGGCGCCCCGAACGCGACCGCCACATCCTTCTCGTCCTCGACACCGGCCGCACATCGGCGGGCCGCGTCGGCGACGTTCCCCGTCTCGACGCCTCCATGGACGCCGCCCTGCTCCTCGCAGCCCTGGCATCCCGCGCCGGCGACCGCGTGGACCTGCTCGCCTACGACCGCCGGGTCCGCGCCCTCGTCCAGGGCCGCACGGCACGCGACGTACTCCCGTCCCTGGTCAACTCTATGGCGACCCTCGAACCGGAACTCGTCGAAACAGACGCCCGAGGGCTCGCAGCCACCGCGATCCGTACGGCACCCCGCCGCTCCCTGATCGTCCTGCTGACCAGCCTCGACACGGCCCCGGTCGAAGAGGGCCTGCTCCCCGTCCTCACGCAACTCACCCAGCGCCATACGGTTCTGGTGGCATCCGTGGCAGACCCCCACATCGCCCGCATGGCCACGGCCCGCGGAAACACGGAGGCGGTCTACGAGGCGGCGGCTGCGGCACGCGCCCAAACCGAACGAGACCGCACCGCGGAAAAACTCCGCCGGGCCGGCGTCACCATCGTCGACGCGACACCGGACGATCTCGCACCGGCATTGGCGGACGCGTATCTGGCTCTCAAGAGTGCGGGCCGTCTGTAATACGGCGGGGCCCTGCTTGAAAAGGCAGAGCCCTTTACAGAATCCAGGACTCCTTAAACGCAGAAAACCCCTGTACCGAATAAACGGTACAGGGGTTTTCGCAATATTTGTTCGGCGGCGTCCTACTCTCCCACAGGGTCCCCCCTGCAG